>CACCPC010000024.1:0-2703 GCA_902547785.1 uncultured Pelagibacteraceae bacterium | reverse complement strand
AAAGATGTGCTAAAAGTGTTTGATTTAAAGAATTCTGTCAATTCCAAAAAATCTTATGGTGGAACATCTTTTGATAATATCAAAAAGATGATAAGGAAATATAGAAAATTAAGATGATTAAAAAAATTACATTTGTTATTTTAGTTTGTTGTGTTTTAGTTTCTTGTGGAAAGAAAGGTGATCCTGAATATAAAGCTTTAAATAAAGAAATTAAAATACCAACGATTATAATTAACTAAATTTCATGAAATATATTAATAAAAGACTAACAGTGGAAAAAGTCAATTTCCAGAGAATAGCTAAAAGATTTGGAACACCTTTTTATTGTTATTCGTATTCAAAATTAAAAGAAAATGTAAGTAAATTTAAAAAAAATTTTAAATCTTTTTCACCATTAATTTGTTTTGCAGTAAAATCTAATACGAATGTTAATTTAATTAGAGAAATTAAAAAATTTGGTTTAGGAGCTGATGTTGTTTCTTTAGGTGAACTTATGATAGCCTTAAAAGCAGGAATAAAACCAAATAAAATAGTATTTTCAGGAGTTGGAAAAACTTCTAATGAACTGAATTTTGCAATAAACAAGCAGATACTTCTCATTAATGCTGAGTCATTGAGTGAAATAATGGAAATAAATAGACTTGCAAAATTAAGAAACAAAAAAGTTAGAATTGGGGTTAGACTTAATCCTAATACAGATGCAAAAACACTAAATCAAATTTCTACAGGGAAAAAAGAGAATAAATTTGGAGTAAATAAAGATACATTTCATAAAATTGTTAATTTTTGTAAAAGTTCAAAAAATATAGACTTAAAATGCTTGAGTGTTCATATAGGTAGCCAAATTTTAGATCACAAGCCCTATGGGAAAATGCTTAAAGCTGTCAGCAATATCTTAGACAAGACTAATCATCAATTCGAATTTATTGATTTAGGTGGAGGTATGGGAATCAATTATTCTGATAAAAACAAAACACTCAATTATAAAAAGTATAACACTGCGGTTAATAATTTTCTTAAAAGGCATAAAGTAAAAATTATTTTTGAACCTGGTAGATCTATAATTGGCAATACTGGTGTGTTAATTAGTAAAATCATTTATATTAAGGACAGTGGTAGGAAAAAATTTATAATTTTAGATGCTGCTATGAATGATCTTATGAGACCCGCATTATATGGAGCATTTCATAGGACATTGCCAGTAACAAGATCGAATAAAATATCAAATAAACCTTATGAATTCGTTGGTCCAATTTGTGAAAGTACTGATAAATTTATAACTTTAAAAAAATTCCAAAAATTAAAGGAAAAAGATTTAATAGCTATATGTGATGTTGGTGCATACGGTATGTCTTTAAGCTCAAATTATAATTTAAGACCTAAACCAATAGAATTATTAATTAAAGGGTCAAAGATTAATGTAATTAGAAAAAGACAAAAGCATACGGAAATAATCTAGCTTTTAACACAATGTTAAGAAACTTTATATTTTCATTATTTTTTTTTACTGGAATTATTATTATTTCAATAATTTTTTTGCCCTCATTTTTCTTACCTAAACAAGTAGTGTTATTTGGTGGTAAGTTAATGGGTCACTGGACGAGTTTTTGCATAAAATTTTTTCTTTCAACAAAAATAATAATTAAAGGGATTGAAAATATTATTAGAGATGAAAAATTTTTTATAGCTGCATCACATCAATCAATGTTCGAAACTTTCTTTCTTCAAACTTTATTTAACTCACCAGTATTTATTCTTAAGAAAGAATTATTATTAATACCCATATTTGGATGGTATCTGAAAAAAATTGGATCTATATCAATTAAAAGAGGTCAAATTACAAAAGATAATCTCAGTTTTTATGATGAGATTTCAAATGTAGTTACTAATTCAGATAGACCTTTGATAATTTTTCCTCAAGGAACTAGAGTTTTACCTAATGAAAGACCACCTTTTAAAAAAGGAGCCTCTAGAATTTATGAAAAATTAAGAATTGCTTGTCAACCAGTTGCAATTAATTCTGGGTATGTCTGGCCTAAATCAGGAAGAAAAATTAGCAATAGAACTATTACTATATCTATAATGCAAAGAATAAATAATGATTTGGAAAAAGAAGTATTTCTTAAAACTTTAGAAAATAAAATTTATTCAGAATTAAATCTTATAGATTAGCCTTTCATGGGCATCACCACATAGATACTATCAAAATCACTCGGATCTTTTATTAAAGCTGGAGATCCTGTATCGTTTAAAAATAACTCTATTTTTTCCCCATCAAGCTGTGAAGCAACATCTATTAAATATCTTGAGTTGAAACTGATTTCTAAATCGTGATCAAATTGAACACCTAGGGTTTCATTTCCATCACCACTGGTAGTATTATTAACAGAAAGATTTAAGGTATCTTTTGACAATTTAAACTTAACTCCATCTTTTTTATCTAGAGATACTGATGCAACTCTATCAATAGATCCTAAAAATGATTTAAGATTTGTCTCTAATTTTTTTTGATTATTTTTAGGAATTACCTGTACATAATTTGGAAATTTTCCATCAATCAATTTAGAGATCAAAATACTATTAGTTAATTCAAATTTAATTTTTGACTTTAAATTAGATATTTTTAGGTCACCATCATAATTATCTAGTAAAGAACAAAGCTGGAAGATAGTTTTTTTTGGAAGAATAATTGGTTCAAAATTT
>CACCPC010000023.1:0-3538 GCA_902547785.1 uncultured Pelagibacteraceae bacterium | reverse complement strand
AAATACACTCTTGCAACCAAAAGAAAGCACTTACATTGATGCTAAAATTTGGATACAAAAAATTCTACTTGAAGAGAAATTTAAAAAAATTAATTCTTAAATTCTCTCAACACATATAGCTATACCCATTCCACCGCCTATGCATAGTGTAGCGCAACCTTTATTCTTTTTCTGTTTTATCATTTCGTGAATGAGAGTGACTAATATTCTTGCACCTGATGCTCCTATAGGATGACCTAAAGCTATAGCTCCTCCATTAACATTAACTTTATTCTCGTCAATATTTAACTCACGTATTACCGCAATGCTTTGAGCGGCAAAAGCTTCATTAATTTCAAAAAGATCAATATCATTTAAATTCCATTTTGCTTTTTTAACTGCTTCACGCACAGCCTCAATTGGTCCAAGACCCATAAGAGTTGGGTCAACTCCAACTGAGGCCCATGAGATTATTTTTACTAAGGGTTGAATTGATCTTTTTTTTGCCTCTTCAAAGGTTGTTAATAATAAAGCAGCAGCACCATCATTAATACCTGATGAGTTTCCAGGTGTAACGGTCCCATCTTTTAAAAATACTGCTTTTAGCTTGCCTAAATCTGATTTATTAAGATCTTTTCTTGGATGTTCATCTTTCTCAAGATTGATACCAGATTGATTTATTTTAATTAGTTCTTCCTTAAATCTATTAGTATTAATTGCAGTTTCTGTTTTTTTTTGAGAATTTAATGCAAAGTCATCTTGTTCAACTCGTGAAATATTAAATTTCTTTGCAACATTTTCAGCAGTTACACCCATATGATAATTATTAAATGCATCTATCAATCCGTCATTCATCATTGTATCTATCAAATGTTCTTCTAAAATTTTTTTACTATCCCGGTAAAAAATTGAATGTGGGGCTAATGACATGTTTTCTTGCCCACCAGAAATTACATTTTTTACCTCTCCCAATTTAATTGATTGATAACCTGAGATTACAGCTCTAAGTCCAGAGCCACAAACTTGATTTACTATGTGGGCTGATTTAGAAATATCTATGCCTGCATTTATCGCAGCCTGTCTAGCAGGATTTTGGCCTCCACCAGCTGTGAGTACTTGGCCCATAATCACCTCATCAATATCATTTTTACCTAATTTAGTTTTTCTTAAAATTTCCCTAATAACTATTGATCCCAACTTATCAGCACTTAATTCTTTAAGAGATCCTTTATAAGCTCCAATTGGAGTTCTGATAGCTTCTACAATTACAACTTCATTCATTGAATTATTCATAATAATTTAAATTTGTCTTAGCATTAAAATACACTAAAAAATGATATACAATAATAAATAAAATTTAAAAATGCGCCTGTAGCTCAACTGGATAGAGCGCTTGGCTACGGACCAGGAGGTTCTGGGTTCGACTCCTAGCAGGCGCACCATTAATAAGATAAATTATGTTGAAATGGCTGATAAAATCTTCTCTACAAATGTCTGTTATTTATTTTTTCATAATTATTTTTATAGTTTTAATTATTTTAACTTTTATACTTTAACAAATTATGTCTAATTCATTTGAACAAATAAGTTTAAAACACGGTTTTATGAAACATAATGGTGGTGTTATGTTTAGAAATATCTCTGAAAACGAATATGAATTCAAATCAGTAATTAATGAAAACCATTTGAATGCAGCAGGTATAACTCATGGAGGATATTTAGCAGCTTTGATAGATGCTGGAGCGGGAACAGCAGCACACCGTAGTGCTCAAAATGCACCATGTGTAACAATTTCATTAGATCTGAAATATATTGGTGCTTCTAAAATTGGTGATGAAATTATAGGGCATGTAAAAATTTTAAAAAAAACAAAAACTTTAGTATTTTTATTTTGTGAATTAAAATGTAACGATAAAATAATCACATCTGCTTCTGGAGTTTGGAAAATTCTTAAGATAAAATCTTAAGACTTTATATTTGATAGTAGTTTGGACAATAAATCATATTATGTTAAACTCTATCTTTTAAGAATTTGAAATGAGAACTTTTAATGGAACGATTCGGTCATGTTTTAGTCTATTTTTGTTCTTTACGAGTAACTACATCTTGTAGGCAAAATATTTAACATACCAAAGATAGAAATGAATAAAAATAAAATCACGGCAGTGCTTGGTCCAACAAATACTGGCAAAACCCATTTAGCAATAGAAACAATGCTCTCTTTTGATACCGGGATGATCGGTTTTCCATTAAGACTTTTAGCTAGAGAAGTCTATGACAAAGTTATTAAAAAAACTAGATATGATGAAGTTGCTTTAATAACCGGTGAAGAAAAAATTTTACCTTCAAATGCAAAATATTTTTTGTGCACAGTAGAGTCAATGCCAATAGATAAAGACTTAGAATTTGTAGGTGTTGATGAGATTCAAATGTGTGCAGATCATGAACGAGGTCATATTTTTACAGATAGGTTACTTAATATGAGAGGAAGTAAACTTACAATGTTTATGGGATCCAATACAATCAAAGAAATAGTTTCAAAATTAAATGATGATATAGAATTCATAGATAGAAAAAGATTATCTAAACTTACTTACTCAGGCCACAAAAAAATTTCACGTATTAATAGAAAAACGGCAATTATAGCTTTTTCAACAGAAGAAGTTTATGCAATAGCAGAATTAATCCGAAGACAAAAAGGTGGGGCTGCAATTGTTATGGGATCTTTAAGTCCAAAAACAAGGAATGCACAAGTAGACTTATACCAATCAGGCGATGTTGATTTTTTAGTGGCAACTGATGCAATAGGAATGGGTATAAATATGGATTTAGATCAAGTGTATTTTTCAAATTTAAAAAAGTTTGATGGAAAAAAATTAAGAAAACTAAATCTATCCGAGATAGGCCAGATTGCTGGAAGAGCAGGTAGATATCTCAATGATGGTAATTTTGGTATCACAGGTGATTGTAAAGAAATTACAGCTGAAGAAGTTGAACTTTTAGAAAATCATAAGTTTGAAAAAATTAGAACGTTATTTTGGAGAAATTCAGATTTAAATTTTAATAATCCCGCCTCGTTATTAAAATCACTTGAAGAAAAGCCAAATAAAGACTGGCTTAGAAAAATTCACGAATGTGAGGATGAGAAGGTTCTAAAGTATTTCTTGAAGAAGTTGGACTTATATAATTTTTCAAATTTAAAAGAAACACTGACGTTACTATGGGAATGCTGTCAAATTCCTGACTTTGTAAAGAAAACCTATGGAAATCACATCGATGTCGTTGAAAAAGTATTCAATTTTTTAAACAGTGATAAGGGGGAAATACCCGATAATTTTATGCATTTACAGCTTATGAAGTTAGATAAATTGGAAGGAAATGTGGATTCTTTAGCGAATAGAATTGCAAATGTGAGAACTTGGTCATATGTTTCAAATAAAAACAATTGGGTTGAGAATCAAAATTACTGGATTGAGAAAACTAAATTCTTAGAGGATAAACTTTCAGATAGACTTCATGAAGAACTCACAAAAACATTTATTGATAAAAGAGCAAGTGT
>CACCPC010000022.1:0-4232 GCA_902547785.1 uncultured Pelagibacteraceae bacterium | reverse complement strand
GGATATTATTGGCCGTTTCCTTTTTAATTGGATTTCTTTTAATTATTCCAATCGGTGGAGCAGATATGCCAGTGGTAATCTCAATGCTAAATTCATATTCAGGGTGGGCGGCTGCAGGAATTGGATTTACTCTTGAGAATACTGCATTGATAATCACTGGAGCACTTGTAGGTTCGTCTGGAGCTATATTATCCTACATAATGTGCAAAGGAATGAATCGTTCATTCTTTAATGTTATTTTAGGTGGATTTGGAGCAACAGATAGCAGTTCTGGCTCTGCAAATAAAGAGCAAAGACCAGTCAAAAGTGGTAATGCTGATGACGCTGCATTCCTAATGAAAAATGCATCATCAGTAATAATTGTTCCAGGATATGGAATGGCAGTAGCTCAAGCTCAACATGCTTTAAGAGAGATGGTTGATACATTAAAAAAAAATGACATAAAAGTTTCTTACGCAATCCATCCTGTTGCAGGACGAATGCCTGGACATATGAACGTTTTATTAGCCGAAGCAAATGTTCCATATGATGAAGTTTTTGAATTAGAAGAAATCAATAACGATTTTGCTAACGCAGATGTAGCTTTTGTAATTGGTGCAAATGATGTTACAAACCCAGTTGCTAAAACAGATCCCCAAAGTCCAATTTACGGAATGCCTGTTTTAGATGTAGAGAAGTGTAAATCAGTTTTATTTGTAAAAAGAAGTCTATCTCCAGGATATGCAGGAATAGATAACGACTTGTTTTATAAAGAAAATACTCTCATGTTATTTGCTGATGCAAAAAAAATGACAGAAGATATAACTAAAAACCTTTAATCAATTTTTAATGAGCACAAAAATATTTTGTGATATTGCAGATATAAATCAAATTAAGAAGTTTAGTAAAAAAAAAATTGTTAAAGGTTTTACAACTAACCCTAGTCTTATGAGATTAGCTGGGGCCAAAGATTATCAAAAATATTCAAAAGAAATATTAAAAGTTTGTAAAAAACCTATTTCATTTGAAGTTTTTGGTGATGACTATAATTCAATAAGAAGACAAGCTTTGATCATAAATTCTTGGGGAAAAAAAGTTTACGTAAAAATACCAGTGGTAAATTCAAAAGGTATTTTTATGGGAAAAATTATAAAAGAATTAAATAGAAAGAATATAAAATTAAACATTACAGCTGTATATAATGCTCATCAAACTCAAAAAATTGTAAAATGTTTAAATAGAGAAACTAAGGTAATAATTTCAATTTTTGCCGGCAGGGCAGCAGACACAGGAAAAGATCCAGTCCCAGAGTTTAAAAAGAGTATTTCAATTTCTAAAGCATATAAAAATGTTGAAATCTTATGGGCCAGTGTAAGAGAGCCATACAATTATTTACAAGCTAAACAACTAGGATGTCATATAATTACAATTCCACCAAAGATAATTGAAAAAATTGAAAAATTTGGAAAATCATTTTCTCAACTTTCCACTGAAACTGTAAACGGTTTTCTTAAAGATAGCAAAAGATCAAAATTTAAAATTTAAATTTATTTTGTAATGTGAACATTATAAAATAAATTAAAATCAATAAGATGAATTTTGAAAGGTAAATAAAACTCTTTAATTTTGTTTTTATAATGAAATTTGATTATTGATTTTAATGCAAATATTGAATTTATATGTTCAGTTGCATTCATATAATCAAACTCTTCTTTGCTTATTTTATAATTTTTTTTTATAGAAAAGATCTTTAAATAAAGTCGTCCTAATCTAAAAAGTAGACCTGGATCTGTCGGTAGTGAAATAGATAAGACACCACCTTGTTTGAGTTTACTCATCATTTCAAATAAAAATTTTTCTGGGAAAGGAATGTGCTCTAAACAATGGGATATTATTATTCTATCAAAAGTTTTATTTGGGTAGGGAATATTTTTTCCGTCATATTTTGAGACTTTTACTTTTGAATTATTAAAATCTTGACTTAACGCATAATCAGAAGTTTCAATAATATGATATTCATCAAAACTATGTTTAATGTATTCTATGTGAGGTGCGTTACCAGCACCAATCTCTAAAACTTTAGACATATTTTTTGGGAAATTATACTTTTCAAGATTTTTATGACAAATTTTCATAAAAAAACCCATGAGCCCTTCATAAGCATGGCTTTTATACCTTTTGTCTAGTTTTTTAAAATTTTCCTTTTTAAACATGATTTTTTATAAACTAAAAATTTGGTATCACAATGAGAATAAATTAATTAAAAATAAACTATTAAGTGAAAAAATTTTATTTATCAAATTATCATCTTTTATTTCTAGCAATTTCAATTATTTCTTGGATATATTTATTAGGGTTTGATTATATTAATCCAACAAATGTAAGTTGGTTAAATTCAGGTGATCTGTCTACTTATCAATTAGGTTGGGAGTATTTCAGAAATGATAAATGGAGATTTCCGATTGGATTAAATCCAAATTACGGGATTTATTCTGACTCTAATATTGTTTATTCAGACTCCATACCAATTTTTGCAATTTTGTTTAAATTATTTAATTTTTTATTGCCAGAAAAATTTCAATATTTTTCTATTTGGATACTTTTATGTATTTATCTTCAAATATTATTTTCATATAAGATAGTTTATTTAGGAACTGGAAATAAATTATTTTCATTATTAGGAAGTTTATTTTTTCTTACTGCATCTATTTTTATTCACAGATCAGGGATACATCTTAGTCTGCTCGGGCAGTGGTTGATACTCTGTGGTATTTATATAGAGATTTCAGAAAATAACAAAAAAGATTTTTTAAGATTAATAACTTTATTAATTTCATTACTTGTTCATTTTTATTTTTTTTTAATGTTAATAATACTGATCTTTTTACAAGAATTTTATAAAGCATTATTTTTAAGAAAATTTCTTTTAGAAATCTTAAAAAAGTTAATTTTTACAATTATTGTTTCCGTATTTTTAATGTATACGATTGGATATTTTTCAATAAATCTAGACGACGGTTTAGGTTGGGGTTATGGTTATTATAATTTTAACTTGAATAGCTTTATAAACCCAAGTGGTCAAAATAATATTGGATCTTTTTCATGGTCAAATTTTTTAACAAAACAGAACTATCAAAATAAAGAAATTGAGGGGTTCTCTTATTTAGGATTTTCTGGAATTATTTTTTTTATAATATTTTTGTTCAATATTTTTAAGGGAAAATTTAATATTTTTTTTCAAAATTTAAATTGGGTGATTATTACTCTGCCATTTTTAATGATATCTATATCAAACAACATTAATTTTGGAGATATAAATATAGTTTCAATTGATTTAAATAAATTTGTATACGCCTTTTTCAGTATTTTCCGAGCAAGTGGAAGAATGATATGGCCAGTATATTATATCATATTTATTATAGGTATCATTTTCATATTTAAAAATTTTAAATCTAAATCAATTTTAGTATTGTTGACACTACTTGTTCTTCAAGTCGGTGACATCTATAGTGGTATTAAAAATTATAGTTTTGGTTCTCAATACTCAGCAATTCAAGAGGATAAAAAAAATCCTTTTTGGACTGGTCTATCAAAACAATTCAATGAAATACGATTAATTGAGAGTAAAAATCAATCAAGTATCTTCCATGAAATCTCTAGATATTTAATAGGAGAAAATTTTATAAAAACTGATTTAGTAAATTTAGCAAGAGTAAATAGAGAAAAAACAACTTTTGCTAAATATAATCTTATTGAAGATTTTAATAAGAAAAATTTGAGTATATTTAACAAAAAAATTTTTTTGACAAAAAATGAAAATATTGCCTTTTATCTTAAAAAATTATTTCAAGATAAAGTTTATATTTATTTTCAAGATAATATCTGGATTATAACAAACAATAAAATAATAGGATATACACAGTATGATTTTAGTTCGTATAGCATTACTGAGTTAAATGTTAAAAATGACTTTACAATTGATCTATCAGATAACTTTTTAATTCCTTCGATTGGATGGGAAATTCAAAATAAAGATCGGGGTTTAGTATCTTATGGTTATACTTCATCTTTACTTTTAAAAATAAAGGGTATTTCTTGTGAAAAAAAAAATAAAATTAAATTTCATATTGAAAAATATTATAAGGATTTAGAAAGAAGTATTAAATTTTCATTAAACGATGGGAGTTCTAAAATTTTTAATTTTGATACAAATAATCTTGAGAGTTTGACTTTAAATATAAATTGTAATGCCA
>CACCPC010000021.1:0-4292 GCA_902547785.1 uncultured Pelagibacteraceae bacterium | reverse complement strand
AAAAGATTGTAATTGTAAAGAATATGACCAGTTAAAAGCAGTTATAGCTGGTGAAAAATCAAAATATTAATTACTAGTAATAGACAACGGGAAACTAACAATTATAATTGTTTTTTTAAAATGATATTACCTTGTTAGAAGAATCACTCATACTTTTACAGATCATATTTATTGATATTATCTTGGCTGCTGATAATGCAATTATAATTGGTTTAATCGCTGCAAATTTTGTACCTAAAAATAGAAAATTAATTATTTTTTGGGGTGTAGTCGGTGCACTTGTTTTTAAAGTTTTATTTGCTGTTTTTGCTACTTACCTTTTTCAATTTTATTGGGTTAAAATAATTGGTGGTCTTCTTTTAATCTGGATTGTTAATGATTTAAGAAAAGATTTATTTGAAATTAAAAAGATCAAATCACCTACTAAAAAATCAAAAGAGCCCTCTTTTATTAAAAGTATTTATAAAGTCCTTTTTGCAGACATAACTATTAGTTTTGATAACGTCATTGGGGTTGTGGGTGCCGCAAAAGGAAATTTTGGTTACATGATGTTTGGACTTATCTTGTCAGTTGTTTTGACTGGTGCATTAGCTACATATCTAGCTAATTATATTCAAAGACATCTTTGGATTGCCTATATTGGTTTAGGTTTTATTTTGCTTGTTGCTTTGCAGTTGATTATTGGTGGATTAAATGATTATGGTGTTTTATCAATTAATGAAACCTTTAAAAAATACTTCTAATCAAAAAAATTGCCACTTAAACACTTACTAATTTTAATTTTTATAATGATAGCTCATGGGAGTGCGTTTCCTGTAGCTAAGTTAGCACTTAATAATTCTGTTCCACCCATCTTAATGGCCTCACTAAGAATGGGATTGGTCTTTCTGTTACTAATACCTTTTTGGAAATTTAAATTACCAAATAAAAAGTTTTTAAAACCTTTAATTTTATTTTCAGTGTCTATGGGTGTTTTAGTTTATGTATTTATGAATCTATCATTATTTCATTCTTCAATAATTGCTCCTATAATTTTAGGATCTCAACTTGCAATACCATTTGGAATACTTGCAAGTGCTTTTCTATTAAATGAAAATATTAGTAAAAATAAATGGATTTTGATTTTCACATCATTTCTTGGAATAGTTATAATTTTTTTTGATCCTAAATTAACAGAAAACTATTTAGGTCTATTTTTTGCAAGTCTTATGGCTTTATTTTTTGGACTAGCACAAGTTTATTCAAGACAATTAAAAGAGCTGCCGATAAGTATGATAAATGCTAGCACTGGTGTTTTTGGTTTTATAATACTCATAATTATTTCAGTTTTCATTGAAGGTAATGTTCAAGAAAATGTAGAGCAAATAAATTTTGAGTCATGGATGCTCATATCTTATCAAGCAGTAATAGTGTCTTTATGTGCACACCTGTTGATGTTTTATCTCTATAAATTTTATACCGTTGGTAAGATTTTCCCTTTTTATTCTCTCTTTCCAATATTTGGAATTATTCTCACATATCTAGTTTTCGGTGAAGTACCTACTATTTTGTTCATATTGGGTGGCATAATAGTAATTACTTCAGTGTTTTTTTTACACAAAATTAAATAATTTGCTTATTGAAACTTTTAATAAATCAGATTTAATTTGATTTTTAAAAATTGTAAACAATAAAAGAGGATAATAATGAAAAAACTATTTGTAGCTGCATTTATATTTGTTTCTACTTTTACAACAAATGTTTTTGCAGATGTAAAGATGGGAATTATATTAGGATTTACTGGTCCAATAGAATCCCTAACACCAGCAATGGCAGCATCTGCTGAGCTTGCTTTTAAAGAAGCATCAGATTCTGGATCATTACTTGGTGGTGAAAAAATTTCAGTTGTAAGAGCAGACTCAACTTGTGTTGATTCAGCTGCAGCAACAGCAGCAGCCGAAGGCGTTATTGCACAAGGTGTTGCAGCAATTATGGGAGCTGACTGTTCAGGTGTAACAGGTGCGATTGCATCTAATGTTGCAGTACCAAACGGTGTTGTAATGATTTCACCTTCAGCTACGTCACCAGGACTAACTGATTTAGATGACAAGGGGTATTTCTTTAGAACGGCTCCATCCGATGCTAGAGGTGGTCAAATTTTAGCTGATATAACAAAAGATAGAAAAATTAAAAGTCTTGCGATTACACATACTAATAATGACTACGGAAAAGGTTTAACAAATGTTTATAAAGCAGCTGTTGAAGCTCATGGTATTAAAGTAACAACTGTAGTTGCTCATGAAGATGGTAAAGCAGATTACTCATCTGAAGTAGCAACTCTTGCTTCAGCAGGTGGTGATGCAGTAGCTGTAATTGGTTACCTAGACCAAGGTGGTAAAGGAATTATACAAGCTTCTTTGGACTCTGGCGCATTTGATAAATTTGTTTTATCAGATGGTATGATTGGTCAATCATTAGTAGATGCTTTTGGAAAAGATCTTAAAAAATCTTTTGGTTCAATGCCAGGTTCAACTGGAAAAGGTGCTGGGGTATTTGCTAAAGTAGCAAGTGCTGCTGGTATAGATAGTTCAGGTCCGTACACTGGAGAGTCTTATGATGCTGCTGCTCTAATAGTTTTAGCTATGCAAGCAGGTAATTCAGCTGATAGAGCATCAATTGCAAAAAATATTATGGATGTTGCTAACGGCCCTGGAAAAAAAATATATCCAGGTGAACTTAAAAAAGCCTTAGATTTATTAGCTAAAGGTAAAAAAGTTGACTACGAAGGTGCAACTGGAGTTACTTTTACTAGCGTCGGTGAAGCTGAAGGTTCTTTCTTAGAACAAGAAGTTAAAGGCGGAAAGTTCAAAACTAAAAAACAAAGATAATCTCTTATCTTAAAAGAATTAAACCCCTGACATCTTTGATGTTGGGGGTTTTTTTTAAAAAAATAAATATTTATCTGCCATATATAAAGCCCAAGCAATAGCAGCACCTGTAATAATATATTTCATAAGCTTATTTTATTTCTATTTTTTCAGGAAGTATACCCTTTGGTCTATATCTCATTATCAATAATAAACCTATTCCCATCATAAAAAACCTGAAATAAGGAACACTTTCAATTAAATGCACTTTCAAAAAATGTGTATCTTCTAAACCTGCTGTAGTTAGATTGACCAAATATAATCCAATAGGTGCTGCCTCAATCCATAAGAACCAAACTACAAAGCCTCCAAGAATTGCTCCAAAATTATTTCCGCTTCCACCAACGATAACCATCACCCAAATTAAAAAAGTATATCTTAAAGGTCGATAGCTTCCTGGTGTAAATAATCCATCTTGAGTTACAAGCATAGCTCCTGCAATACCAACAATAGCTGAACCTAAAACAAAAATTAACAAATGCTGTTTGACTACATTTTTACCCATAGCGTTGGCAGCTTCTTCATTATCTCTAATAGCTCTCATCATTCTTCCCCAAGGAGAGTAAAGAGCTTTTTGAGTTAGGATTAAAAGTATAATCACTACAAATAAAAACAAACCTGTATAACAAAGTTTCACAAATACTGATGATCCTTCAATTACAAATTGATTAAGAGCTGCTTGCCTTTCTGGCAGATCAGAAATTAAAACTAATTTTCCTGAATTAAATTTTTCAACTAGATTTATAAACCATTCTGTTTCTTGTAAATTAACTTCATAAGGAGCTGGACGTTTTAAACCAATAACATTTTTAACACCCCTAGTTAACCAATCTTCATGTTTAATAATTGCTATTACTATTTCTGATATTAGCAATGTAGCTATTGCCAAATAATCAGCTCTTAAACCCAATGCTACTTTTCCAATTACAAAAGCTAATCCTCCTGCAAAGAAAGCGCCCACAATCCAAGAGAAAATTATTGGAAGCCCTAGCCCACCTAGAAATCCTGTTTTTGCTGGATTTACTTCCTCAATTGCCTCAATACCAGGTTCAGAAACAAATCGTACAATAATTATTCCTGAAATAATTATTACAGCAATAATGTAATTTCTAATTTTAGATTTTTGATATCTTTTGAGCACAAATCTAATAATTAAAACAATTCCAATTATAAGAAATAAACTTAATAAAATATTTATACCCCCTGCACTCCAGGCCTCTTGAACTGGATTAACAGAAATTAAAACTGCTGCCAGACCACCTAAAGCGGTAAAGCCCATTATTCCAAAGTTAATTAAACCAGCATAACCCCATTGAATATTAGCACCCATTGTCATGACAGCTGAAATCAAACAAAGATTAAAGATTGATAAAGCAATATTCCAAG
>CACCPC010000020.1:0-4645 GCA_902547785.1 uncultured Pelagibacteraceae bacterium | reverse complement strand
TCCAATATCACCAGTATGCAACCAGCCATTTTTTATTACATCAGTTGTTTCCTTTTTCATGTTCCAATAACCAAGCATGACATTTTCACCTTTAACTAAAATTTCACCATCCGCAGCTATTTTTACCTGGTTTGTTTTAAAAGGAGGCCCTACTGTGTCGATTTTGATTTTTCCAGGAGTATTACAACTTACAACAGGTGAAGCCTCTGTAAGACCGTAACCTTGGAGGGTTGGCAATCCTATTGCGTTTAAAAATTCTCCAATTTTTTGGTCTAAAGCACCACCCCCAGATACAAAAGCCTTTAGTTTTCCACCAAACTGATTTTTAATCTTTTTTCTTACTAGTTTTTCACAAAAAAAATTAATTAATTTTTCTCTCAACGTTAAATTCTCATTATTTAGTTTTTTGGTACCAAGTGAGATAGTGGATAATATCAGTTTTTTCTTAAACCCTTTTTGTTTTGAAAAATTCATTGAAATTTTACTGTACAAATTTTGATAAAATCTTGGGACAGCTGTCATAATCGTAGGTTTTGCAATGGACATATTTGATAATAACTTATCTAGACTTTCGGCATAATAAATTTTTGCACCAAGTGAAATTTGAACAAATTGAACTGCATGCTCATATGAATGAGATAATGGTAACCATGTTAAAAAAGTAGGTTCACTATCCTGAGCTAATTGATTTAATATTTCTTGAGCTCCCTCACAATTTGATAAAATTCCTCCATGACTTAGCATTACTCCTTTCGGATTACCAGTCGTTCCAGATGTATAAATTATACAGGCAAGATCTTTCCTTTCAAGATTTTGATTAAAACTTATATGAATATCTGGTTTCTTTTTTTTTAAATATGTGTCAAATATATTTTCTATGTTCTCAACTCTTTCATTTATGTTTTCAATAGATAAAACTTTTATTTCTTCTGAAATAAATTTTTGTATTTTTTTTAATTGAATTTCATTAGAGACGATACAAATTTTTGGCTTACAATCATTAATGATGTATCCATAATCTTTCTCTGAATAAGTTGTAAATAATGGAACCGTAACTCCACCTGCATTCATAATTGATATGTCAGAGATAAGCCACTCTGGTCGATTTTCAGATAATAGCACACATCGGTCTCCATCAACTAGGTTTGCTTTCAAGTATTCTGATAAAATTTGAATTTTTAAAGCAACTTGTTCCCAAGTCAAAAAATCTTTTTCATTTTCTTTTAACCATTTTAAAAAAGGTGTTTCAGCAACTGACTTAATTTCTTTGTACTTCGTAAAAAAAAGCTCTACTAAACTATTTATTCTAATTAATTGCATAATTTGGTGGGCGAAGAGAGAATCGAACTCTCACTTCTTGCGAAACACGATTTTGAGTCGTGCGCGTCTACCAGTTCCGCCATTCGCCCTGATTGTTTAATAATTTATTAAATAGTATAAGAACTAAAATTATATTAAAACCAAAAAATGTTTAAAAATCTTTACAAAAAATGTTTAGATTTGGCGGGTCACAAAAGTTCTAAATATTACTTGGCAATTGTGTCATTTGTTGAAAGTTCATTTTTTCCTATTCCTCCTGACGTTATGGTTATTCCAATGGTAATATCTAAAAAAACTGATTTTAAAAAAATTTTTCTTATAGCAACAATATTTTCAGTTTTAGGTGGCATGTTTGGTTATGTAGTAGGAGCATTCTTTTTCGAGTTTGGAGCACACATTATGAATTTTTATGGTTATGAGGATAAACTATATAATTTAAAAGAAAGTTTGGTAAAAAATGATGGTTTTTATGCTTGGCTAGGGATTCTTTTTTTAGCAGGTTTTACCCCTCTTCCTTATAAAGTTTTTACGATTGCAAGTGGTCTCATAGGATTTAATTTTTTAATATTTATTTTAATAAGTTTAATTTCTAGAGGGTTAAGATTTTTTTTAGTGTCATATCTGTCTTATAAGTTTGGAGATTTGTTTAATGAATTTATGGATAAACATGGGTCAAAATGGTTTACGATAATTGGAATATTAATTGTTATTGTTGGAATACTAGTTTATTTAATTTTTAAATATAATGTTTAATCAAAAAGTTGAATTATATCTAAAGATAATTTTTCTATTTAGTTTTATTGCTTTAATTTCTGCTTTTTTTATAGAATATATTCTTGGACATCAGCCTTGTAATTTATGTTTAATAGAGAGAATTCCTTATGGATTAAGCATTATGATAATAATGGCGATCTTTTTAATTAGAAAAAATCAGAAATTCTTAGTTATGTTATTAATTCTTACTTTTATCTTCTCTTTTGCAATTTCATTTTATCATTTTGGAATTGAACAAGGTTTTTTTCAGGAGTCATCTGTTTGTGGAGTAAAGAGTTCGACAGAAATTATTATCAAAGAAGACTTGCTTAAACAATTAAGTGAAAAAACAATAAGTTGTAAAGATGTGACATTTAGGATTTTTGGATTATCGCTCACAAGTATTAATATTGTAATTAGTTTAATGTTTATTATAACACTTTTAAAAATTTTTGAGGAATATGAAAAAAACAAATAAAAGAGTACAGGAATTTATTAGAGTTGATCATGCTGGTGAGAGAGGTGCTGTCAAAATCTATGAGGGTCAATTGTTAGCTTTAAACACTATTGTTAAAAATGAAAGTTTAAAAAAAACAATTGAAGATATGAAAGAACACGAAATAGAACATTGTCAATTTTTTGAAAAAGAAATAAAAAAAAGAAATATAGAACCAACAAAATTTCTACCCTTATGGGATTTATTAGGCGTTGGATTGGGTTTTGGCTCTACATTATTAGGCAAAAAAGCTGCAATGTTATGTACGGCATCCGTTGAAGAAGTTATTGATAAACATTATTTAGATCAAATTAATCAGCTTGGTCCTGAAGAGGAAGAATTAAAAAAGAAAATTACAAAATTTAGACAAGATGAATTAGATCATAAGGATATTGCTTACGAAGAGGGTGCAACAAAAAAAGGCTTTTACGCTATAATGGATAAAATTATCAAAACTGGATCTAAATTAGCAATAAATATTTCTGAGAAAATTTGATTTTAAGCTTCTAGCTCAACATCCCAATATAAATAGTCCATCCAACTTTTATGTAAATAATTAGGCGGGAAATTCTTTCCATTTCTATGTAAATCTTCAGTTGATGGTTGATAAGGATATTGATTGAGTTTCATTCCTGAAGATTTTAATAATTTTCCACCTTTTTTAACATTGCATGCTGAACATGCTGTTACAACATTATCCCAATGAGTTTCTCCGCCTTTTGATCTTGGTAACAAATGATCAAAAGTTAATTCCTCTCCACTTCCACAATATTGACAAGAAAATTTATCTCTTAAAAAAACATTAAATCTTGTAAAACTTGGTTTAGATTGTGGAACTATGTAATCTTTAAGAGCAATAACGCTGGGAAGCTGCATTTTGAATGATGGACTTCTTACAATTCTATCATAACTACTTACTATAATTACTCTATCTAAAAATACTGACTTTACTGTATCTTGCCAAGACCATAATGATAAAGGGTAATAGCTTAAAGGTCTATAATCAGCATTTAAAACTAATGCAGGACATTTTTCTAGTGATACATCTTGTTCAATAAAATCGTTCATAAATTAATTTTAACTTAAATAAAAAATGATTTCAATATTAAGAACTCATTTTATTTTTTTTAAAATATAATTTAATGCTATGCTGGAAGCTTCAATGGGAATGTGATGGTCGCAATTCTTAATTAAATGGGTCTCTATTTCAATATTAGATCTGATAAAGAAATCTTTTGCCTCTAACATATAATTGGGTGAGACAACTTGATCAGAATCACCATGAATTAAAAGAATATTTGTTGATGTTCTCTTTCTTTGCTTGAGATCCTCTTGATCAATAATCTTGCCAGAAAAACCTACAATACAACTAAATTTATTTTTAGATGTAAGCCCTAAATTAATTGACATCATACATCCTTGACTAAAACCAGACAAACAAATTTTATCATTTTCTAACTTATATCTAATTTTTATTTCATCTATGAATTGATTGAGTTTTTTTTCAGCCTTAATTGTCTCATTTAAAATGTATTTTGGATCATCTTTTGTAAGATCAAACCATTGATACCCAGACGGATTTATTGGACAAGGTTCATGACCATTCGGGCAGAGAAAAATTGTATTTGTAAGGTGTCTTTTCCAATTTAATGAAAGCATACTTATATCTCTACCATCGCCTCCGTACCCATGAAGTAAAATGACCGCGTTTTCAATTTTTACATCTTTTTCTGGTTTTATAATGGTTGTATCAAGGCAAAATGTCATAGTAATTGATTTATGTTTTTTTATCTATAAAACAGCCTACTATAATTTTATGATTTCTGGAATATTAGTAAAAATTTTATCTATAATCTTACTAGTGGCTGTTGGTTTAGTTTTAATTCTTGGTATTGGAACTTTATTTAAAGGTGGAGAAACAAGTAAGAAATACTCTAATAAATTAATGCAGTTAAGAGTCTTGCTACAATTTATAGCAATTATAGCCTTAGTTGCTTTTGCATATTTTTTTAAAAATTAATTAAAATTACTTAACCACTCAATAAATTTTTCATCACCGAAGTCGATTGATCCTAT
>CACCPC010000019.1:0-7042 GCA_902547785.1 uncultured Pelagibacteraceae bacterium | reverse complement strand
GGCTGTTTTCCCGTTTAATAAATTTCCAAATAGTGATTTATTGTTAGGTCCAGAAATGAAATCAACTGGAGAAGTGATGGGATTTGACAAAAATTTTGGAATGGCATACGCAAAAAGTCAGATAGCATCGTCTAATTCGTTACCTATAAATGGACTGGCTTTTTTATCATTAAAAGATTCTCATAAAGATGAAGGTTTAGAGCTTGCGAAAGAACTCTTGAAACTAAAATTTCATTTGTGTGCTACAAAAGGGACAGCTGAATACATTAAAAAACATGGCATGAAGTGTAAGATTATTAATAAGGTAAGTAGTGGGTCACCTCATATTGTTGATGTTCTCGATTCCAAAAAAATAGCTTTAGTAATTAATACTGGCGGAGGTAACACTGAGCATAGATTAAACGATGCTATTTCATTAAGAAGAGCAACACTTAAAAATAAAGTGCCCTACTGCACAAACATGTCAACAGCGCTTGCATGTATTGAGGGTATTAAATCACTAAAAACAAAAAAATTAGAGGTAACGTCTTTACAAAATATTTAATCAACTTTCCAATCAGTTTTAAATGTAACATAATTGACTTGAATACATCTTCTTTCTTTAACAATTTTTTTCTTTTCCATACCGTGCCATGTATTTGGACCGCTTGTAAATAAATAACCATAATTATGTTTGTAGGGAACTGTTTTAACTTTTTCTAATTTTTCATTATAAAAATCAGTCCCTAATTCCTCAGATTCATTTGCATTATTAACAAAAATAAGTCCTGACATTAATTTTTCTTTAATGTCACAATGTGGCTTTAACCAAAAACCTTCACGATCACATATAACTTCAAGTCTGACATATGAACCAGATAAATCTTTATTAATCATTTTGGAAATTGTTTCGCATGTTTCTTTAGATTGAAGTTCATTAATAAATTTTACTAAATTTGGAAATTGGGAGGCATTGTCTTTTGTAACAAAACATCTAAATTTTATTGCCTTACCGCCTGAAACTATGCCTTCTCTAAATTCGGCGGCACCACCATCAATTGCTCTTGTGCCATCATAATTGAGATTATGTTTGCTTACATCGGGAATGTCTGCACCTTCTATTTCTTTAATAGCTTCTTTACTTAAAGCATTATTATATTCCCAATGATTAAATGGAAATTCATACTTTTTTGAGTTTTTCAATATAGAATTAAGAAAAGTCATAATCTTTAAATTGTTTCTCTATATATCCCGATATTCTATCAGTTTCATTAAGTTTTTTATAATTCCATTCTTCCACTGTGTCCCCTAAGTTTTTAATTATTTCTAGGGATTTAAAAAGCTCAAAAAATTTTTTAAAACGAATGTTTTTTTTAATAGCAGGCATTTGAGCCACATATATTGGTCTTCCCGACATAGCTGCCTCAGATATCATAGATGTAGAGTCGCAAGTTACAATAATATGATTAGCTAGCTTAAGTGATGACAAGTAGGCTTTTTTATCAATATCTTGAATTATAATCTGGTCATCATCAAAAAAATTTTGAGCTCTATCTATAATTTTTTGTGGTGTTCTCATTGAAGGTATAAAAATTAGCTGATAACCTTGATTTATGAAATTTTTTTTAGTTTTAACAAAAATTTCCTCAATTATTTCATTATTATAATTATAATACTTGGTAGGACCTCCACATATTAATGCAACTATTTTTTCTTTTTTTATTTGAGGTTTTAAGTAATTAACATTTTCCTCTAACTCTTTTTCAGTAAGATAATGAATTGCTCCTTTGGTTTTAAGAACATTTTTTCCCTCAAGACCATCATGCTCTGGCGCGATAACAAAATCAAAATTATTTAGTGATACTTTTGGATCCTGAATATGAATGTTCATAATTTTACTTCCAAATTTTTTTTTTAAAAAGATGGATGGAACTACGCTTTTTCTCCCACATGAAATTACTAGATTAAATTTTTTTGATATATTGTTTTTGAAAACAAAATCTTTTACAGGTGTAATTTTTGGAGGGATCATTTTCCAAAAGTTATTTAGTTCAATTTTTTCGTGTATAAATTCAAGATTAAGAGCTTTAGCAAGCCCCTCAACTTGGCTAATCATGCCATGCATACCCTCGGTCAATAATAAACCTTTTAATTTAGTCATTTATCACTATATAGCTTTCATATGAGTCAAAATCCAACTAAACACACAAAAGTGTTAATAATTGGGTCTGGTCCTGCTGGATATACTGCTGCAGTTTATGCGGCAAGAGCAATGTTAAATCCAATTTTGGTTTATGGGTCAGAGCCTGGAGGCCAGTTAACTACAACAACAGATGTTGAAAACTTTCCAGGCTTTGCTGATGTTATTCAAGGTCCGTGGCTTATGGATCAAATGAAAGAGCAGGCAAAAGCAGTTGGAACAGAAATGATTGAAGATCATATAAGTTCAGTAAATTTAAAAACAACACCTTTTGAGGCTGTAGGTGACACTGGTCAAAAATATACAGCTGATAGCATAATAATTTCCACAGGTGCCCAAGCTAGATGGTTAAATATTAAATCTGAACAAGAGTTTAGAGGATTTGGTGTATCAGCATGTGCAACATGTGATGGTTTTTTCTTTAAAGATAAAGAAGTTGCTGTTGTAGGTGGAGGTAATGCGGCTGTTGAAGAGGCAATGTTTCTTACAAAATTTGCTTCAAAAGTGAAATTGATTCACAGAAGAGATAGTTTGAGAGCTGAAAAAATGCTTCAAAAAAAACTTATGGAAAATAAAAAAATTGAAATCATTTGGGATACAGTTGTTGAGGATGTAATTGGAGATAAAGATCCAAAGAATGTAAAAGGAATAAAAGTTAAAAATGTTAAAACCAATAAAATTGATGAAATAAAATTAGATGGCGTTTTCATTGCTATTGGTCATGACCCTGCAACTCAATTGTTTAAAAATCAACTAAGTATGGATAATGAGGGTTATTTAATAACAAAACCAGATTCAACAGAAACTAATGTACCAGGTGTTTATGCAGCTGGAGACGTAAAGGATAAAACATTTAGGCAAGCAGTAACAGCTGCTGGAATGGGGTGTATGGCAGCACTAGAAGCTGAAAAGTTTTTATCTCATTAAAGTGAAGAATAATCTCCATGTTTTCTTGGGTGCTACGGTTGCAGATGCAGCAGCTAGACCATTACATTGGGTATATAATCAAAAAAAATTAGGTATTTATATTAAAGGAAAAGCGGACTTTTCTTTCTTAAAAAAAAATAGAAGTCCTTTCTATAGTATCAAAACTGGAAAAGTTTCTGGTTACAATGAAATTAGCCAGGTAATGTTTCACACACTACTGGATGGACACGAAAATATAGAGAACCGTTTCAAAAAAAAAATCCTTAAAAACTTTGGCCCTGGAAGTAAATATTGGAAAAATTTAAAACTGAGATCTAAATATAAAAAAGTCAAAGACTGGCGGGGTATAATCAAGGGACCATGGATACATCAAAATATCATTGAGACGGTAAAAAATATTAAATTAAAAAAGAAAATTTCTGGTGGTGTAAAAGTTAATGAGTCAGATGGTTTTTGCGCTACTCTTCCATATTTTCTATATGGCTTTGATTTTAAAAGTTTAGAAAAAATTTTTAAAATTGTAACAGTTTCAAAAATAAGTTTTAAATATGCTATGGCAAAATTTTATTTGATTGATTTTGCATTAAAAGGAGCTAAAGACCCTATCAAAGAATTCAATAAAAGATTTAACAGAAACTCTTTTTTTAAAGGAATTGTTAATGACATTAAAAAGATAAGAAAATTTAGATCAAAGTTCGATCCGGCTACGATAAAGAAACTAGGTATGGCTTGTAGCTATCCAGGAACTTTTAACAGCTCAATATATACAATTGTTAATTCAAAAAATTACAAAGATGCTATTCTAAAAACAATAAAGGCAGGTGGGTGCAATTGTTCAAGAGCAAATTTTACTGGAGCATACTTTGCGGCTTTAAAAGGTATTAATTCTATTCCAAATAATTGGATTAAGAAAACAATTCCAGCAAAAAAGATTTTAAATCAAAAATAATTATTTATTTAAAGCTTCGCAGAAAGACTTAATTCTCGACATTGCCTTTTTTAAATTTTTCATGGATGTAGCATAAGAAATTCTAAAATAGCCGTCTAAGCCAAAAGCAGAACCTTGAACAACAGCAACATTTTCTTTTTCAAGCAATCTTTGAACAAAATTTGTATCAGTTTTTAATTTTGTTTTTTTATTTAACAATCCTTTACAGCTTGGAAATACGTAAAATGCACCATTTGGGGTTAAACAACTTATACCTTTTATACTATTTAAGCTTTTTACAACATAGTTTCTTCTGTCTTTAAATGCTTTAGCTCTAGTTTTTATAAATCCTTGTTTTCCATTTAATGCCTCAACAGCTGCAGCTTGACTAATTGAAGACGGATTTGAAGTTGATTGTGATTGTATTTTTCCAATAGCTTTTATTATTTCCTTAGGGCCAGCAGCATAACCTATTCTCCAACCAGTCATAGCATATGATTTACTTACTCCGTTCATTGTAAGTGTCCTATTTTTAAGCTTAGAAATTTGAGCAATTGTAAAAAAATTAAAGTTGTCATACCTAACATGTTCATAAATGTCATCGCTTAGAATAAAAATTTTTTTATTTCTGATTAAAATTTTTGCTAAGTCATTAATTTCTTTTTTTGAATAACCAGCTCCCGTTGGATTTGAAGGAGAATTAAGAATGATCCATTTGGTTTTTTTAGATATTGCTTTTTTTAATTTTTTTGGAGTAAGTTTAAACCCTTCCTGTTCAGTACATTTGATAATTTTTGGTTTTCCTCCAGCTAACAAAACCATATCTGGGTATGATACCCAAAAAGGTGCTGGTATAATTACTTCGTCCCCTTTATTAAGAGTTGCCATAAAAGCATTGTAAAGAACTTGTTTTCCTCCTGTGCCAACAGTGATCTGATCCAAAGAGTAGTTGAGTTTATTTTCTCTTTTAAATTTCTTCATTATAGCTTTTTTAAGTTCAGGTGTGCCATCAACAGCAGTGTATTTTGTGTCTCCTCTTTTTATAGCTTTGATCGCAGCATTTTTTATATTTTCTGGAGTGTCAAAATCTGGCTCTCCAGCTCCTAAACCAATTACATCTTTACCAGCTGCTCTTAATTCTCTAGCTTTCTGAGTAACTGCAATAGTTGGCGATGGCTTAATTCTTTTTAAACTGTCTGATATTATGCTCATTGAAATATAAATTAATTCTACTACGTTCTTTAATATATGGAAAATACATATCAAGATTTAATTACTGATATTCAGAGTAAAAACCCAAAAATCAGTGGAAAACTTGAAGGTGGTAAAAAATTTAAAATCAAATCTGATTTCAAGCCAGCGGGTGATCAACCAGAGGCTATTAAAAAATTAGTAAACGGTGCAAATAAAGAGGAATTTAATCAAGTTTTGCTTGGTGTTACTGGGTCTGGAAAAACTTTTACAATGGCAAAGGTGATAGAGGCAACAAATAGACCAGCCTTAATTCTTGCTCCTAACAAAACTCTCGCTGCTCAACTTTATGGAGAGATGAAAACATTTTTTCCTGATAACGCTGTTGAGTATTTTGTGTCTTATTATGATTACTATACACCAGAAGCTTATGTCCCAAGATCTGACACATACATTGAGAAAGAAGCATCAATTAATGAACAAATAGATCGGATGAGACATTCAGCAACAAGATCACTTTTAGAGAGAGATGATGTTTTAATTGTAGCCAGTGTATCATGTATTTATGGTTTAGGCTCTGTTGAGGCTTATAGCAAAATGACTCTAACGCTACAAAAAAACTATGATTATAATAGAGAACAAATAATAAAGTCTCTAGTCGCGTTACAATACAAAAGAAATGATCAAAATTTTTATAGAGGTACTTTCAGAGCCCGTGGTGAATATTTAGAAATCTTTCCATCTCATTTAGAGGATAGAGCCTGGCGATTAAATTTGTTTGGTGATAAACTGGAGAAAATTGAGGAGTTTGACCCTCTCACAGGTGATCAAGTTAGAGAATTAAGTTTAGTTAAAGTTTATGCAAATAGTCATTACATAACTCCTAAACCAACTATTGAACAAGCGATTTTAAATATAAGAAAAGAATTAGAAATTACTCTTAAAAAACATAAAGCAGAAAATAAATTGCTTGAAGCTCAAAGACTTGAGGAAAGAACTAAATTTGATCTTGAAATGATTGAGGCAACTGGATCATGTGCTGGGATTGAAAATTACTCAAGATTTTTGTCAGGTAGAAAACCAGGCGAACCACCTCCTACTTTATTTGAATACTTTCCAGATAATACATTGATTTTTGTTGATGAATGTCATGTAACAGTTCCTCAGCTTAATGGAATGTACAAAGGTGATAGATCAAGGAAAAGTACGTTAGCTGAATACGGATTTAGGCTTCCATCTTGCATGGATAATAGACCATTAAAATTTGAGGAATGGGATCTAATGCGAACACAAACAGTATTTGTTTCAGCAACACCAGGACCTTGGGAATTAGAACAAACAAAAGGGAAGTTTATTGACCAAGTTATAAGGCCAACCGGATTAATTGATCCACCAGTGGAAATAAGACCTGCTAAAAACCAAGTAGATGACTTAATGCATGAATGTAAAAAGGTAATAGAAAAAAATCATAGAGTTTTAGTTACAACTCTTACTAAAAAAATGGCAGAGGATTTAACTGAGTACCTTCATGAAAATGGTGTGAAAGTTAGATACCTTCATTCCGATATTGACACTCTTGAAAGAATAGAAATTATGAGAGACTTAAGAATGGGTGTTTTTGACGTGCTTGTAGGCATAAATCTATTAAGAGAGGGTTTAGATATTCCTGAATGTGCTTTAGTTGGAATTTTAGATGCAGACAAAGAAGGATTTCTAAGATCTGAAACATCCTTGATTCAAACTATCGGAAGAGCTGCAAGGAATGTTGACGGCAAGGTAATTTTGTATGCTGATAAAGAAACAAAAAGTATCAAAAA
>CACCPC010000018.1:0-7287 GCA_902547785.1 uncultured Pelagibacteraceae bacterium | reverse complement strand
TTTCATAAGTAACTGTTAAATTTGACTCAAAGATCAAGTTTATGGTTTCAAAAAAATCTAAATTTGGATTTGATAAATAAAAACTTACCATTTCATCTGACCAAAAATCATTAAAATTTATGTTGAAACCTCTTATCAACAATCCAAATAAAATGATTAAAGTTAGAAATAAAGTTTCATGTTTAAAGGAATTTGTTTTCATGATTTAATATTGCAACTATAATATATTAAATTAAATTGATTGTATCATGTTAAATAAGTTGGCAATAATTGGTGGTAGTGGTCTTTACGATGTTGAAGAATTTACTAATAGAGAACTAATTGATTTAAAAACCCCTTGGGGCAAACCATCCGACCAGATTTTAAAAACTAATTATAACAATAAAGAAGTTTATTTTTTACCAAGACATGGGAGAGGTCATTTTATTCCTCCCTCTAAAATAAATTTTAGAGCAAATATTGATGCTCTTAAACAACTAGGTGTGACAGACATTGTATCAGTATCAGCAGTTGGATCTTTAAAAGAAGATTTGCCTCCAGGAAAATTTGTTATTGTTGACCAATTTATTGATCGGACCTTTGCAAGAGAGAAAACATTTTTTGAAGATGAAATTGTTGCTCACGTTTCTATGGCTCATCCAACATCGAATGGTTTGATGAACGCATGTGAAGAGGCAATTAAAAAAGAGAAAATTGAATATCAAAGGAATGGAACATACATTGTTATGGAAGGACCTCAATTCTCAACATTAGCAGAGTCAAATTTATATAGATCTTGGAAAGCAGATGTAATTGGGATGACTAATATGCCAGAGGCAAAATTAGCTAGAGAAGCAGAGATAAGATATGCATCTGTATCTATGGTCACAGACTATGATTGTTGGCATCCAGATCATGAAAATGTAGATGTTAAACAAGTAGTAAAAGTCTTATTGGGCAATGCTACCAAAGCAAAAAATATGATTAAAAATTTAATAAAAAATTTTGAAAATCATATTGATCCTAATGATCCAACCAATAATTGTTTAGATGTAGCAATAATTACTGCTCCAGAAAAAAGATCAAAAAAAACCATAGAAAAATTAAACACTATTGCAGGTAGGGTTTTAAATAAATGAGAATAGAGGGGAAAGAATACCGGACTATATGGTTTGAAAATAAAGTTGTAAAAATTATTGATCAAACAAAACTTCCACACCAATTTATAATAAAAAACCTTAAAACAGTTGGGGATGCAATAAATGCAATTAAAGCAATGGAAGTAAGGGGTGCACCTCTAATAGGAGCAACTGCTGCTTATGGCTTAGTTTTAGCAATCATAGAAAAAAATGATCAATCATTTTTAAAGAAATCTGCAGAAGATTTAATTAATTCAAGACCTACAGCTATTAATTTAAAATGGGCTATCGATAGAATGATGAATAAATTATCAGGTGTTAATAGTGATAAAATCTCAGAAATAGCTTTGAACGAAGCAAAAAATATATGTGAAGAAGATGTAAAATTTTGTGAAAATATAGGATTAAATGGACTAAAAATTATTGAGAAAATATATAATAAAAAAAAGGATACAGTTAATATTTTAACTCATTGTAATGCAGGTTGGCTAGCAACAATAAATTGGGGGACAGCAACTTCTCCAATTTATCATGCGCACAAAAAGGGAATTCCTGTTCATGTTTGGGCAGATGAAACTAGGCCAAGAAATCAAGGAGCAAATTTAACTTCATATGAATTAAATGAAGAAGGAGTTAAAAACACAATCATTGCAGATAACACAGGAGGAATTTTAATGCAAAGAGGTGAGGTTGATATGTGTATTGTTGGAACGGATAGAACTTTAGCTAATGGAGATGTTTGTAATAAAGTTGGAACC
Source organism: uncultured Pelagibacteraceae bacterium (assembly GCA_902547785.1). Taxonomy (GTDB): domain Bacteria; phylum Pseudomonadota; class Alphaproteobacteria; order Pelagibacterales; family Pelagibacteraceae; genus Pelagibacter. The sequence continues at coordinate 5,411 of CACCPC010000018.1, read as the reverse complement.
TATCTTAAAGCACTAGCAGCTTATGATAATAAAATTCCTTTTTATGTTGCACTACCAAGTTCAACAATTGATTGGAATATAAAAGATCATAAAGATATTCCAATTGAAGAGAGAAATTCAGATGAATTATCTCATATGGAAGGTTTGGATGAAAAAGGGGATATTAAAAAGATTCAAATATATCCAAAAAAAAGTAAAGCTATGAATTTAGCTTTTGATGTAACTCCTGCAAAATATGTTACGGGATTAATTACAGAAAAAGGTGTGTGTGAAGCATCTGAAAAAGGACTTAGAGAATTATTTGAATGAAGAATTTAGATCAAAGAAATCAAATTATTGAATATTCATTAAAATTAAATTCTACAAACCTTTCACCTCTTAGATCTGGAAATATATCATTAAGAGGAACGGAGAATGATATAGACGGATACTTAATTACCCCATCAGGAAAAAAATATGAAACATTAAAACCTGAAGACATTGTTTTTATGGGTTTAAATGAGGATGAAAATAACGACCCAACTAACAAACCATCATCTGAATGGAGATTTCATCGAGATATTTATACAAATAAAAAAGAGGCACATGCCATTGTTCATGCTCACTCTCCACACGCTACAGCTGTATCTTCTCATGGAAAACCTATTCCACCGTTTCATTATATGATTGCTCTTGCAGGCGGAGAAGACATTAAATGTGCAGAATACGCTACTTTTGGAACTGAAGAGTTATCTAAAAATGTTATCAAAGCTTTAGAGAATAGAAGTGCATGTTTAATGTCTAATCACGGTCAGGTTGCTTTTGGAAAAAATTTAGAGGATGCATTTGAACTTGCACAAGAGATAGAAAATATTTGTCATCAATACACTATTGCTTTAAAATTAGGACAACCTAAGATACTTTCATTTGAAGAAATGAAAAAAGTTTTAGATAAGGCTAAAAACTATAAAAAAGGGTAAAATGATTAAAGTTGGGGAGCATATTACTTTAGATATTATAGGTACTACAAAAGAGTACGATCCTTCAATCTATGAAAAAGTGATACATAAAATAGCTAAAGCAGCCAATGTAACTATTTTAAACATTTCTAAATATAAATTTGAACCCCAGGGTTTTACTATTTTAGCTTTATTGGCTGAAAGTCATATCAGTTTTCATACATTTCCAGAAAATGGAATAATAAGTTTTGATTTTTTTACCTGTGGAAAAATAAGTCCATCGGTAGCAATTGATATTGTTAAAAAAGAATTTGAACATAAAAGAATTGTTAAAAAAGAATTTAATAGAGATACCAGATCTCTTTACCATGATATTTATAGTTCACCTGGATTACAAAAATCATATGTTGTAAATGAAGTTTTAGAGGACTTTAAATCAAAGGTTGGTCAACACATTGAAATTTTAGAATTAGAACAATTTGGAAAATCTTTATTTATTGATGGTGAAATACAAGTTGCTGCTTCGGATGAACATTTATATAGTTCAACTTTTGTTGGAGCAGGTCTGAAGTTAAATAAAAAAAATGAAAGAGCAGCAATAATTGGTGGCGGCGATGGTGGTGTTGCAAGAGAATGTATTTCAAAAAAGTTTAATTTTATAGATTGGTACGAATTAGATCCAAAAGTTGTAGAGGTTTGCAATAAACATCTTGGTGATATAGGAAAAAAATCTACAGAAAAAAATTCTGTAAAATGTGTATGGGGTGATGCTTTTGAAAGCATAAAGACAGTGAACGAAGATACTTATGATCATATTTTTGTTGATCTAAATGATGACCAGTTTTGCATAGACCTTGCTGCTAAAAATATGGACTCTTTAGTGAGAATACTTAAGCCTAAAGGAGTTATTACTGCTCAAGTTGGTAGCCAAGATAAAAAACCTCTTCAAGTTGAAAATTGGTTAAACGTTTTTAATCACCATTTTGGAAATACTAATTTATCTAGAGTTTACATACCTAGTTTTGATTGTTCTTGGAATTTTTCTTCTTCGATAAACCACTAATTTTTTCTTTTTAATATCAACAATCTGTGAAATACTATTTTTTTTATTAAAGGAGATAACAATGAATATATTCAAGAAAACTATTTTTTCAGTTTTACTTTCTCTATTTGTAATGGGAAATGTTAATGCTGATAAAATAAGAATTGGAACAGAGGGTGCCTATCCTCCATGGAACTCAAAAAATGAGGCAGGTAAGTTAATAGGTTTCGAGGTTGAATTAGCTTACACGCTATGTAGATACATTGGACAGCAATGTGTAATAGTTGAGCAAGATTGGGATGGAATGATTCCAGCTCTAATCATGAGAAAGTTTGATGCAATAATGGCAGGTATGTCAATTACTGCAGAAAGACAAAAAGCTATTAGCTTTTCTCAAGGATATGCAGATGAAGTTGCATCTTTAGCAGTCATGAAAGGATCTAGCCTAGAAGGTTTAGATACATCTGCTGGGATAAATCTTACTAAACCAAATGCTGCAGCTAAAAAAGATCTCAAAACACTTACTGCTGCATTAGCAGGTAAAACTGTTTGTGTACAAACTGCTACAATTCATCAAAACTTTTTAGACTCTGGTGATGTAGGAAAAGTAAATGTTAGAACTTATAAAACACAAGACGAAGTTAACCTAGATTTAGCATCAGGAAGATGTGATGCTGCATTAGCTGCTGCTGTTGCTTTCAGTGATTATGCAGAAAAATCTGGTAAGCCAGTTGTTTTAACTGGACCAACTTTCTCAGGTGGTGCATTTGGAAACGGTGTTGGAGTAGGTATTAGAAAAGATGATACTGAACTTTTGAAAAAATTTAACGCCGCTATCAATAAAGCGAGAAAAAACGGAGACATTAGTAGAATTGCTACTAAGTGGTTTGGTTTCGACGCTTCTATGTAATTAAATTTTAGATTTGGCGACTATCATGTATAGTCGCCGATCTGTATGGAACTTCTAGCATTCGGAGATACTGGTTGGGGTGATGAATTATTTTATGCAACCCTGATGACAATAGCTGTTTCAATAACAGCGATGTTTATAGGTTTTCTTTTTGCATTAATTTTTACTCCATTAAAATTATCTAAAAATAAGTTTTTAAATTTTATTGCCAATTCTTACACAACTATAATAAGAGGTGTTCCGGAGTTATTGGTAATTTACCTCTTCTTTTTTGGTGGAACTGGCGCAGTCATGTTTGTTGCATCAATATTTGGTTATAATGAATATATTGAAATTAATGCATTTATTACCGGTGCTTTTGCAATTGGAATAATCTCTGGCGCTTATTCAACAGAAGTTTTTAGGGGAGCAATTCAATCAATTGATAAAGGCCAGTTCGAAGCTGCCAATGTATTAGGTCTTAATAAATTTGGAAAATTTTTTAAAATTATTTTACCTCAAACACTAAGATTAGCTATTCCAAATCTAAGTAATGTTTGGCAGATAACACTCAAAGACACTTCTCTAATTTCAGTTACAGGTTTAGTTGAAATCATGAGACAATCTTATATTGCTGCTGGATCAACAAGAGATCCATTATTCTTTTATTCATTTGCTGCAGTTTTGTATTTACTACTCACTTTTGTAAGCATGAAATTAATCAATAGATTAGAAGTCAAATATAGTAGGGGGTACTAATGGATCTTGAATTAATGATTAATAGTTTCCCTAAATTATTAAGTGCAGCAGTGATAACTTTAAAACTTCTCTCAGTTTCTCTAATTATAGGATTATTTATTGGATTATTTTTTGCAATTCTAAGATTAAATAAGAATATATTAATCAATAGATTTGCTTATGGATATTCATATATTTTTAGGGGCACACCTCTTTTAGTACAAATATTCATTATTTATTTTGGATTGGGTCAAATTGAATATTTAAGATCGACAGTCTTATGGGTAATTTTAAAAGAACCATATTGGTGTGCAATTATTGCTTTTGCTCTAAACACGGGTGCTTACACTTCAGAGATTTTAAGATCAGCATTTCAAACAATTAAACCTGGAATAATTGAGGCAGGTAAAAGTTTGGGTATCCCAAATAAAGTAATCTTTTATAAAATTCAGATACCAATCGCTATCAGACAATCTTTACCAGCTTATGGAAATGAAATTATCCTAATGATGAAAGGAACTTCTTTAGCAAGCACAGTCACCATAATGGACCTTACAGGTGTTGCAAAATATATAATTTCAACAACTTTTAAACCAATTGAAGTATTCATAGTTGCAGGGGGAATTTATCTATTTATGACTTTTATTATTCACAACTTAATTAAATTTTTAGAGAAAAAATATAGTTTTAATTAAAGTACTACTAAATCTAACTTTTGTTTACCGAGTCTTTCATTGCCATTTTCTGTAACTAAATAAGTTTCACCAAGGTTCATTGCTAATTGATTTTCAGAGTCCATTAATATCATATGCATAAAAAAAATATTCCCAGGCTGAATTATATAAGGATTATTTGTATATATCATTGGCCAATCCATCCAGTTTGGAGAAAAAGTATTTCCTAATGAGTAACCACAAGCGTTCATTCGAGCTTTTTTAAAACCAAGGTCATCAAACGTTTTTGCATGAATATCAAAAACTTCTCCAACTTTATTCCCAGGTTTTAATTTATTTTCACAATTTTTGAGTGCCTCAATACATGCTTCATGCATTTTATAATGTTTAGGATTTGCTTTACCAATAGGAATTGTTCTAAACATTGCAGAATGGTAATGTCTATAAGTACCAGCCCATTCAACAGTTAATTGATCTTGTTTGTCTAAAATTTGTTTTTCTGCTTGATAACGACAAAGTAGTGCATTTTTACCAGAACCAATTATAAATTCATTTGCAGGATAATCTCCACCACCTTCAAATATAACTCTGCTCATTTCCGCCAATATCTTAGACTCACTAACACCAGCTTTTGCATATCTCCATACTTCGTCTAAGGCTTTATCTGCAAGCTCTGCAGCTTTTTTGACATAAACAATTTCTTCCTTAGATTTTACAACTCGTAATTTTGTTATTAAGTCTGATTTATCTTCAAGAGAACAATAATTTTCTAAAGATTTGTTTAATCTAAGAGCATTACGTCCAGTTAAACCATAAGCCTCATATTCAATTCCTAATTTTTTTCCTTTAAGATTTAACTCATTTAAAATAACTTTAAGATCATCAGTTGGATTTGATCCATCTTTATCAACCCATATCCTAATATCTTCTATGTTGGATGTATTTTGAGCTTGTCTTAAATCAGGTGCTCTTGTGAGCAGTATTATATTTCCACTTTTATCTAAAACCAGTGTCTGAAAAAAAACATAACCAAAAGTATCGTATCCAGTTAACCAATACATCGACTCTTGTCTAAACATCAAAAGAGCATCCAGGTTTTGCTCTTGCATCGAATTTAAAACTTTACTTTT
>CACCPC010000017.1:0-7665 GCA_902547785.1 uncultured Pelagibacteraceae bacterium | reverse complement strand
CATGAGTTACCCAATTTTTATTGTAACAGTTACTTTTTTAACAGGTTTATATTTTAGATTTATTGAGGAAAACAAAATAGCTTTAGATAACTTACAAAAAGAAGCAAAACTTTTAAAAGAAAGAGAGCTAGCTGCAGGAGTTCAAAAAAGCTTATTCCCAGATATTTCAAAGTTTGAAAACTTTATTTTTGCAAAAAACGTACCAGCAAGAGACGTGTCAGGAGATTATTTTGATGTGGTAAGATCTACTCCTGAAGAATATTTTTTTACCTTAGCCGATGTATCAGGAAAAGGGGTTAAAGCTGGTATGTATATGGCAAAAGCATCTTCAATATTTAGAACCCTAACAAATTTAAAGTTTCCATTAGAAAAAGTAGTGTTTGGAGTAAATAATGAGCTTGTTGAAGCGAAATTTAAAGGAATGTTTGTGACCGCTGTTTTTGGAAAATTAAACATTAAAACTGGGGAACTTGTTTTTATCAACGCAGGGCATGAAAGTATTTTAACTTTTGATCAAAATAAAAATTATGAATATATCAAATCAGAAATGCCACCCATTGGGATTGTTAAATATTTTACAGAGTCGATGGTCAAATCTAATACCATGAATCTTAAGGATAAGACATTTGTGGTTTATACTGACGGTGTAACCGAAGGTTATTTAAAAAATGGTGAGGAATTAGGGGCCGAAGGAGTTCAAAAAATTATAGATGGCATGTCAGAAGTGACACCAAAAACTATTGTCGAATCTATAGAAAAAGAATTAAATTGGGGTGCAGAAAAATTAAGAGACGATATTACTTGTATGGCTATAAATATAAATAATACTGAATTAATAAAGAAAAAATAATCCAAGATGATAAAGAGGTTATTTTTAATTTCATTTTGTTTATGTTTTGTAATGCAAACTGTTCATGCAGGAATAGTTGAGCCTGTTTTTAAACAATTTAAAGATCCAAATCAAGATGGTGTAGATAATGTACCATCAACAGTTTCAATACAAATTACTCCTGATGGAAAAAAAATGTTTTTATTGGATCATCTTGAAAATGCAGGTTCTAAAAAAGTTTATATTTATGATTTAACAACACCATTTGATATTAGCACTTTGGATGTCACAAATAGAACAATAGTAAGTTTAGATGGTTATGGAGATAATATGGGAGGCAATAATGACAATAAAGATATAGAATTTAATAATGATGGAACAAAAGTTTTTTTTTTTAGTGAATATGGTACATTGCAAATTCATAATTTAACAACTCCATATGATGTAGCTTCAATCTCATCTTCAACAGTTGTAGCTGATGACGGACTTAATTATAAAACTAAGTATTCTGTAAATAACATTAAAGGTGTCGAATTTAATAATGATGGAACAAAAATGTATTTTGTTGATGGAACGCAAAATGCAACTAAAATAGCACAAATTAATCTTTCCACTCCATTTGATCCCACGTCAGGAACTAAAGTACATACTCTTGATACAGAACCTGCGGGAGTCGCATTTTATACAATGGAACCATCTTTTGATGACGATGGTACAAGATTATACATAAGTGAAGCTCTTAATAATTCAACTGGTGCTACTACTTATATGTATGTTTACAAATTATCTAATCCATTTGAATTAAGTTCTGCGACTTTTGCTGGCAAATGGCCAATTACTGCTAATGGTCGAAATATTTCTGCATACTCATGGACTTTTGGAAATAATGGTATGAAGGCTTATATTGCAACTGAGGATGCTAATGCTGACGGAGACGATATAATTTATGAATATGATTTAACTTGTCCTTATGGAATTGTTCTTTGTGAAACAGATGCTGTTACAGCAATAGGGGCTCAAGTAGAAATTGCTAAAAATGTAATTCATCAAAACTCTTCAACAATTTTCAAAAGATTTGATTGGTTAAGAAGAAATGACGAAAGAGCTAATTTAACTAATCATGAAGTAAAATTGAATATTCATAATCCAATTTTAGCAGCATTAAAAACTAACTTTGAAAATTCATTAAAAAATATTCAATTTACACCAGCATCATTAAAAAAAGAAAATACTGATAAAAATAAAAAAAATTGGTCTCATTGGTCTCACGTAGATGTTTCATTTGGAAGAGTAGGCGATACAGGATCTTCTAAACCTAAAGAAGTTGATACTTGGGGTGTAATGTATGGTTTAGACAAATTAGTAAATAACAAGATTTTTGGTTATGCATTTAGATATGGTATAGATCAAGTTGATTTAGAAGATGGATCAAGCAATGAATTAGAATCTCACACATTCTCTTTCAATATGTACAGCAGCGTACCTTTAAAAAGACAATCCAATTTAAATTTATTATTAGGAGTTAGTTATTTAAGAATAGACCAGTTAGACAAAAAAAATCGTGAAACCGGTGAAAGAAATGGAAAACAAATTTACACGTCAATTAGTTATGAAAATGAAAATGCATTTACCAAATATGATTTAATTCCATTCGGTAAGTTTGAAATGGGTATCACTCAACTTTCAGATTATACTAATTTTGATGTTGTTTCCAATAATATCGAAAATCACGAAAGACTTAGATTTAGAACAGGTAATGCTTCAGCAGGTTTAAAATTCGATAGTATTTTATATTTAAAAGATAAAACTTTAAGTCGAAATGGTTTTATTGAATATATTTATGATTTAACACCAGACATTGATCATAATGTTAGAAGCCATATCGATAATGTTTCTGTAAAAAAAACAATCAAGACACATTCATTGCATAATGTAAAAGGAAATGTAGGTTTTGAATATATGAATTCAAAAGGTTCAACTATAGCTATAAATTACGAAAGATTTCAAAGTCTTCACGAATCCGGACATAAAGATAGTTTACTTATTAAGCTTGGAACAGCGAAGAAACAAAATGCAAATTTTGATGTAATTTATGATCCAACAAACAATAATAAAACCGAGATTAGTTATTTAAAAAACTTTGGTAATTTTAAACTCAAATTAAAATCTAATTATAATTTGTTTAGCAAAATTCCAGACTATGGGGCAAACATTGAATTTTCAGGAACTTTTTAATAAATCTTGAAGTTTATTTTCTTTTTCTAAAGCTCTAACTTCATCATAACCACCAATGTGTTGATCATCAAAAAATATTTGTGGTATAGTTCTTTTGCCGTTTGCTTTTTTAATCATTTCTTCTTTTGCACCATCAACTGTTGCAATATTAATTTCTTTAAAGGAAGCATTATTTCGGGTAAGTAATCTTTTCGCAGCATCACAATAATTACATAATGGCCCTGTATAAATTACAACATTTTTCATACTTTAAAGATAGTCACCTTTTTTTAATTTACTAGTAATTAGTTTTCTAGAATATTCAAATTTTTTTCTATGTTTGATACTTTTTTGATTTACTCTTTTTCTCCATAGTCTAAATGAAGAGGGTTTAATTGACCTTCTCATTATTTTGATAACATCAGATTCCTTGTACCCAGTTTTTTTTTCAATTTCTTCAAAAGTGATACGGTCAGCCCAAGCAGCCCATATGACCCAATCTGGATCTTCGATATTTGGCTCTGGATTTTTGACCCTGGTGATAGGCCTGTGACCTTTTTTTTTCATAAATCCTTTATATTTGAAAAAAAATGATAATGCATTTTTTTTGGAATATGCTAATATAGGCATGATAGTCCTTCTTAGCCATCTTTAGCTCCCGGTTTTTAAGGACTATCTTTATTTTTACCTTCCTGAATAAAGTTTTTTTATAACCTCAATTTTTTGATAAAAATTTCCTAAGCCATGTGATTTTATCAATCATTAGAATTTTTTTTCAATTTCCGCATCAATTTGAACCTTGATCTTTTGAATATTTGTTAAATTTTAATTGGAATATTTATTATTTTAATTTTTTTAGCACTATGCAAATCTAAAAATAATTAATACAATTTAAGCGAGAGTGAAAATCCTCATTAATTTAAAAATTTTCAAATTTAATTATGATAATGATTTATTTGGAGAAAAATCATTAAACAATTAGATCAAGTATAATAAAAAAGTAATAAAATTGGGGTTTTTGTTGTTGTATAAATACAACATTTACGAAAAATCATTATAATTACTACATTATTAAGGCATTAAACTGGTAAAAAATTTAAGTTTATGTTAGAAAAATCACAATTAATTAATTAATTGGAAGATAATATGAAAACTATAAAAACTATTTTAATAACTTTGCTTTTTGCAAGTTTCTCTACCTTCTCAAATGCTGAAAATAGAATGGGGTTAACTATTACAGCTCTAGATGCACGTGCAGACGGTACAGAATTGTCTAGAGGTGTTAGTCAAGTCAGAAGCGAAGATATTCAAGGTGCTTTCGCATCCTTCTTTGTAGAAACAGATGTCGAAACTCCAATGGGATCAATGGTTCTTGGTCTAGATGTAAACCCATTAGATATTAGTGGTGGACAATCAGTAACTAACGTAAGAAGTGCTGGTGGTCAGTTTAGCAGCCAAAGTAATACTGCTGAGATAGAAGTAACTGAAAACGTCGGTGGATATGTAATCATGGGTCTTGGAGGCACAGGTGCTTATGTAAAAGCTATGGTTAGTTCTCACAAGATGGAAGCAGAGACTACTATCATGAACAAGACAACAACTGATACTCAAACAAATTCTAATTATCCAAGTGAAAGATTTTTTGGTGGACATTTAAGTCTTGGTCTAGAAAGAGACTTAGGTGATATGTTTATCAGAGGTGAAGCTGGAATAAGTGAATATGAAAAAGTAACAAGTAAATCTAGTTCTGGTAATACAACAGTAACTGCTCAGATTGAAAACGGAATTCACGCAAGAATCAGTATCGGTAGAGCTTTTTAATTTAAGTTTTACAAAAAATTTAAAAAGACCAGCTTTTATAAGCTGGTCTTTTTTTTTATGTTGAAAAGTATATATTGCACTAATGAACTTAGGCTTTATTGGTACAGGAAACATTGTTTCAGATGTAATACTCGGGATAAGTAAGTCAAAAATCAAATATAAAAAAATAATTATTTCTCCAAGAAATAAAAAAAAAGCACTTTATTTAAAAAAAAATTTAAAAAAAATAATAATTGCTAATAATAATCAAGAAGTAATTAACAAATCTAATTGGGTCTTCTTAGGGGTTTTGCCAAAAATTGGAGATACGATATTACCTAAGCTTAAGTTTAGTAAGAAACAAATTGTGATTAGTTTTATGTCTACTACAGACTATTCAAAATTAAAAAAATTGATTAAAACAAAATCTGTTATCATAAGAGCCATCCCGATGCCACCAATCAGATTAGGAAAAGGTCCGGTTGCAATATTTCCACCAAACAAAAAAGTGAAAAGCTTTTTTGATAAGATAGGGCAAACAATTGAAATTAAAAATGAAAAATTATCAAAAAATTTTTGGGCTATTTCAGGAACAATGGCATCATTTTATGAATTATTGAATGTTTTATCAAAATGGTTGATTAGGAAAAAAACAAATAAATTAGATGCACAAAAATATATAACTTTATTATATTCAGCATTAGCTGAATTAGCACTACTCAATTCATCTAAGCCACTAAAAAATTTGGTAAATGAACAAACACCTGGTGGACTAAATTGGCAAGGTGTCAATGAATTAAGAAAATTAGGTTATTATAAATTATTAGAAAAATCACTTAATAATATTTATAAGAGATTATAATCTAATTCGGTAATGCAAGATAATATTTTAGAAATAAAAAACTTATCAAAATATTTTGGTGGATTAGCTGCCGTATCTAATTGTTCTCTAAAAGTAAAAAAAGGAACTATAACAGGAATAATAGGACCTAATGGTTCAGGAAAAACAACTTTATTTAATCTTATTGCTGGTAATTTAAAATCATCAGCTGGAAGTGTCCAATTTAATAACGAAGATGTTACCGATACTCCGTCATATGAATTATTTTCAAAAGGATTATTAAGAACTTTTCAAATTGCTCATGAATTTACAAATTTGTCGGTATTAGAAAATTTGATGATGGTACCAGGTAATCAATCAGGTGAAAAGTTAATGAATGCTTTGTTAAAGCCCAGATTGGTTGCAAAAGAGGAAAGTCAAATAAAAGACAAAGCAATGAAAGTAGTTGATTTTCTTAATTTAAGTCATTTAAAGAATGAATTGGCTGGAAACTTATCTGGAGGACAAAAAAAACTATTAGAATTGGGACGAACAATGATGGTAGATGCAAAGTTAGTATTGTTAGACGAGGTCGGTGCAGGAGTTAATCGAACTTTATTAAAGGATTTAGGTACAGCTATAGAGAAATTAAATAAAGAGAAAGGTTATACTTTTTGTATGATTGAGCATGATATGGATTTTATAGGAAGATTATGTGATCCAGTAATTGTCATGGCAGAGGGATCTGTTTTATTTGAAGGTTCAGTGGAAGATGCAAAAAAAGATGAAAGAGTCATTGAAAGCTATTTAGGCAGAGGTTCAAAACTAAAAAATAATTAAATATGGCATTTTTTGAAGGGAACAACATGACAGGTGGATATGGTAAGGGTCCAGATATAATTAATTCATGTACTGTTAATGTTGAAAGAGGGGAAATAGTCTCAATTCTTGGACCTAATGGAGCTGGAAAATCTACTGCTATGAAAGCAATGCTAGGTTTATTAAATCTAAAATCAGGCTCTGTAATTATTGATGGTAAGGACATCTCAAAGCTTTCTCCACAAGATAGAGTGAAAGAAGGAATTTCATTTGTGCCTCAAACAAAAAATGTATTTGCAGGAATGACAGTAGAGGAAAATTTAGAAATGGGAGCTTTTTTAGTCAACCAGGATTATACAAAAGTAATTGATGAAATTTATAATCTTTTTCCGATTTTAAATGAAAAAAGAAAACAATTTGTGGGAGAATTGTCAGGAGGTCAAAGACAACAAGTTGCGTTAGGAAGGGCCTTGATGATTAAGCCGTCTGTACTTATGTTAGATGAACCAACTGCTGGAGTTTCTCCAATAGTAATGGATGAACTTTTTGATCATATTATAAAAGTAAAAAAAACAAATGTTGCAATCTTAATGGTTGAGCAGAATGCAAAGCAAGCTCTCAATATTTCTGATAGAGGATATGTATTAGTCACTGGTGAAAATCGTTATTCAGGGACAGGTAAAGAATTATTAAATGATCCAAGAGTAAGAAGCTCTTTTTTAGGCGGTTAAATGGATTTTCTTAACGCATTAATTCTTTTATTAAATTATATTTTTGTTCCTGCTCTTGCGTACGGTTCTCAATTAGCTATTGGAGCTATATTTGTAACTTTAATTTATGGAATACTCCGTTTTGCAAATTTTGCAACTGGAGACATGATGTCATTCGGCACAATGGTTGCCATCCTTTTTACATGGTACTTTCAGTCACTTGGTTTATCCCTTGGTTTTTTACCAACAGCACTTTTAGCAATACCTTTTGCAATTCTCTTTATGGGTTTATACATGCTAATAATTGATAAGTTTGTATTTAAATATTACAGGTTAAACAAAAGTCCTCCAGTTCAATTAGCAATGGTGAGCATAGGGGTAATGTTTGTTACTCAGGCAGTAGTAAGAATTATAATTGGTCCATCGGATAGAAGATTTTTTGATGGTGAGAAATTTTTGATTAGAGCTAATGA
>CACCPC010000016.1:0-7908 GCA_902547785.1 uncultured Pelagibacteraceae bacterium | reverse complement strand
GTATTAAAAACAAAAAAATTTATCACAGATGATTTTTTTCTGATGTTATTACCAGATGATCTAATAATTAAGAAAAATTGTTCGAAGTCGATGATTAATATACATAATCACTTCAAATCATCTGTAATGGCAAGCATTAACGTTCCAAAAAAAACAGTCTCAAGATGGGGAATCTATAAATTAGGAAAAAAGATAAATAAAAATAATTATGTTATAAATGATGTAATCGAAAAACCCTCAATTTCAACGGCGCCATCTAATAAAGCTGTAATAGGACGATATATTCTTCCAAGAAAAATATTTTCTAAATTATTAAATCAAAAACCAGGCAAAGGTGGCGAAATTCATATCACTGACGCAATACAATCATTGATACAAAACAATGAAAAATTTATAGCCCATAATTTTACTGGGAAATATTTGGATTGTGGAAGTATGGATGGCTATATCAAATCAACATTAGAAATAGCAAAATCATGAAACTTTGTATGATAGGAACAGGTTACGTAGGTTTGGTTAGCGGTGTATGCTTTGCTGATCTAGGCAATAATGTAATTTGTGTAGATAAAGACTTAAAAAAAATAGACCTACTTTCTAGAGGAAAAATTCCTATTTATGAACCTGGACTTACAGAACTAGTAAATAAAAATTATAAAAATAAAAGATTAAAATTTTCATCAGATTTAAAAAAATCAATAAAAAACTCTGATATAATTTTTATTTGTGTTGGAACACCAACAAAAAAAGGAGGTAGTAGTGCAGATCTCAGTCAAATTTTTCAAGTAGCAAAAGAGATAAGTTTATCAATTAATAAATTTAAGATAATAGTCACTAAGTCAACGGTACCAGTGACAACCGGTGATGAAATTGAAAAAATTTTACAAAAAAAAAAGAGTAATAGGAATAAATTTTCTGTTGTATCAAACCCAGAATTTTTAAGAGAAGGTGAAGCTATCCGAGATTTTATTTTTCCTGATAGAATAGTTGTTGGATCTAACGATAAAAAGTCAAACCGTTTACTTAATAATTTATATGCACCTCTAATTTCTAAAGGAGCTCAATATATTCATACATCTAGAAGAGCTGCAGAATTAATCAAATATGCATCCAATGCTTTTTTGGCTACGAAAATTACATTCATAAATGAAATCGCAAATTTGTGTGAAAAAACAGGAATAAATGTAGAAGATATTTCAATTGGGATGGGTTTAGATAAAAGGATAGGGAGTCGTTTTTTAAGGGCAGGTCCTGCTTATGGTGGATCATGTTTTCCAAAAGATACTAAAGCTATAATTTCTACTGCTGATAAGTTTAAAACAAATCTTTCTGTAATAAAATCAGTAATTAAATCTAACGAAAATAGATCTAATTTTTTACTTAATAAAGTCTATAAAATTTTAAATAACAAAATTAAGAATAAAAAAATAACTTTCTTAGGTGTCACATTTAAAGCTAATACAGACGACATGAGAGATTCCTCTAGTTTAAAAATGATACCTGCACTCTTAAAAAAAGGTGCTAAAGTAAATTATTTCGATCCGACAGGTCTTAAAAAAGAGTTCTCAAACTTAAAAAATGTTTTTTATATCGATAATATTAAAGAATCTGTACAGGGCTCAGATCTTGTAATTATTCATACAGAATGGAATGATTTTAAATCGATTAATTTTAAGAATTTAGTAAGAGGTAAAAAATTTATCATTTACGATATGAGAAATATATATTCTCCTATAAAAATTAAGAATCAAGGTTTCAAGTATTATAGTATTGGGAGATAAATTTTTAATTTAGCTCAAATATAGCATCAACTTCAACAGCAACACCCAGGGGAAGACTATTAACACTTACAGCTGCTCTTGTATGCATTCCTGCATCTCCAAAAACGGATGCAATTAAATCAGATGCACCATTTATTACTTTAGGTTGATCCTGAAAATTATCAGTAGAATTAACAAAACCTGTTAGTTTAATACAAGATTTGATCTTTGTTAGATCATTATCAGATGCCTTCATTATTTGAGAAATAATACTTAAAGCACATCTTTTCGCTGCATTATATCCAGAATCAACATCTAAATCTTTTCCAACTTTTCCTTTTATTAGTTCACCTTTTTCATCAATTGAAATTTGTCCTGACACGAATAACAACTTTCCTATTATTTTAGTTGCAACATAGTTTCCAACTGGTGCTTTTGCATCAGGAAGTTTTAACTCAAGTTTTTCTAAATTTTTTTGATAATTCATTTTTTCTTTTTTTTCTTTTTTGTTTTATCGTATTCTTTTCTTTTCTCAATCAATATTAATGCTTCTTCCATGGTAAGTTCTGTTGGATCTTTTTCCTCAGGTATTGTCGCATTCAGAGATTTATACTTTATGTATGGTCCGTATTGTCCCTTCATAATTCTAACTGGTTTTTTATCCTCAGGGTGTTCACCTAAATCTTTGATCATCGAAGAAGACATTCTTCCTGGTTTGGCCTCAGCAATTAAAGTTATTGCTCTATTTAAACCTATAGAAAAAATTTCTTCAATATTTTCTATTCGAGCTGATTTATTTTCACATTTTAGGTAAGGACCAAATCTTCCAGTATTTAAAGTAATTTCTTTTTGATTATCAGGATTTATTCCTAGAGATTTTGGCAGTGAGCATAAAAATTGTGCTTTTTCTAAATCGATACTTTCTAAAGCCAAACCTTTTGGGATAGAAACATTTTTTAAAAGTTCGTTTACATCTGATTTAAGTTTTTTTATTTTACTTTTTTTCTTAGGTGTTTTTTCAATTTCTATATCATCAGGAATTTTTTCATATTGAAGATAAGGACCGAATCTTCCATTTTTAAGATATATATCATTACCATTCTCATGTTTTCCAATAAATTTTGGTTCAGCTAACTGTGCTTGGGCTGCTGCTTTAGCTTTAGATAAAGGTCTTGTAAATTTACATTCAGGGTAATTTGAACAACCAATAAATGCACCGCCTCTAAAGCTATTTTTTAAGCTTAGTGTCCCTGAATTACATAATTGACACTTTCTTACAATATTTCCTTTATCATCTTTATCGAAAACCAAATCTCCTAAACTATCATTTAAAAGATCTAAGACCTCTCTTGTTCTTTTTTCTTTTACTTCAGCTACATTGTTATTGAAGTCTTTCCAGAACAGTTCCAAAACTTTTATCCAGCTTTCTTTACCAGTTGTAATCTCGTCTAATTGATCCTCTAAGCCAGCAGTAAAGTTATAATCCACATATTTTGAAAACAGTTTTTCCAGAAAAGCTGAAATAAGTTTTCCTCTATCTGTAGGAAAAAATCTTTTATTCAATATCTCTGCGTAACCTCTATTAGCTATTGTAGAAATTATACTTGCGTAAGTAGAGGGTCTTCCTATTCCTAATTCCTCTAGTTTTTTTACTAAGCTAGCCTCAGAATATCTTGGAGGAGGTTGTGTAAAATGTTGTTCATCTATTAAGGACTCAATATTTACAAGTCCTTTAGATACAGATGGTAGAATGTTCTCATCATCATCCTTACCTTGATTATTATATATCTTTAAAAATCCATCAAATTTGAGAACTGATCCACTTGCTTTGCATACCGTATCATTATTATTTGATGTAATCGTTATAGTATTTCTATCAAATTTAGCAGATTGCATTTGAGAAGATAAAGCTCTACTCCATATTAAATCATAAAGTTTATTTTGATCTGTGCTTAGATACTTTTTTAGACTTTGGGGAGTTCTGATAACATCTGTGGGTCTTATTGCTTCATGTGCCTCTTGTGCATTTTTTGCCTTTTTACCAGAATAATTTAAGGCACTTTCAGGTAAATATTCATTACCGATTTCTTTTTTGATATAATCTCTAAAAGCCACAACAGCATCTTTTGACAAATTAGTACCATCTGTTCTCATATATGTTATCAAACCTATTGTTTCTCCTTCAATTTCGACTCCTTGGTAAAGCTTTTGGGCAATTTGCATAGTTCTTGATGCACCAAACCCTAATCGACTTGAAGCTGTTTGTTGAAGAGTTGATGTAGTAAATGGTCCTGATGGATTACGATTTACCACTTTACTTGATATATCAGTAATACTAAATTTTTTTTGATTGATACTTGATATAGCTTTATTTATCTCATCTTTATTTTTAAAAGAGAATTTTTCAATTTTGTTGTTATCTAGTTGACTAATACTCGCAAGGATATTTTGATTTTTTTCATCTTCAAATTTGACACTTAAAGTCCAAAATTCTTCTGGTTTAAAGGATTCAATTTCATGTTCTCTTTCAGTTATCAATTTTAAAGCTACTGATTGAACTCTTCCTGCCGATTTCGAGCCTGGAAGTTTTGTCCATAATATTGGTGAAATATTAAAGCCAACCAAGTAATCTAAGGCTCTTCGAGCCATGTAAGCATCAACTAAAAGTGGTTCAATTTGTCTTGGATTTTCAATTCCATGAATTACTGCTTTTTTTTGTAATTTCGTTAAAAACAACTCTTTCTATTTCTTTATCTTTAAGAAGTTTTTTTTCATTTAGATACTCTTTTACATGCCAAGCTATTGCTTCTCCTTCACGATCAGGATCGGTAGCTAATATAATTTTTGAGGAGTCTTTGGCTGCGTCAGTAATTTCTTTAAGATATTTTTTTGAAAAGCTATCGATCTCCCATTCCATTTTAAAATCTTGATCTGGATCAACAGAACCATTCTTAGAAGGTAAATCTCTAATATGCCCATAACTAGCTAATACTTTATAATTATCACCTAAATATTTATTGATAGTTTTGGCTTTAGCTGGACTTTCTACAATGACCAAGTTCATAAATGACAAACTACCTAAAAGAGTTAGATAGTCAAATTAATAAATTTTTGTCTTAGTTTCTTCTTTATTTTTCAATCTTTTAATATTTTCTCGATGGGTAAAAAATATTAACACAAACATGATTATAAAAAAAAATATATCTTTAAATTGACCCGTGACCAGCAAATAAACAGGAATTGATACAGAAGCAATTAATGAAGATAAAGATGAAAATTTTGATACAGCAAAAATTACAAACCAAGATAAAGCAAAAATAATTCCGAAATAAATATTTATAGCAAATAGAATACCAACATATGTTGCAACACCTTTCCCTCCTTTAAATTTGAGCCATACAGGAAATACATGACCTATAAATGCACATAATGATGCTAAATATAAGTAATCTGTGTAATAAATTTTAACAAATATTACAGGGACGATAGCTTTTAATATATCAAGAGACAACGTGATGTAACCAACTATTTTGTTACCAGCTCTTAGCACATTTGTGGCTCCGATATTTCCAGATCCAATATCTCTTATATCTTTTTTCAAAAAAATTTTTGTTAGTAACAATCCAAATGGAATTGAACCCATCAAATATGAAATTATACCTATTATTAAAATATCCATGCTATAGCTTAAATAATTCTTTACCGTTTACAAATGTATTTGTAACTTTGCCTTGAAGTTTCTTATCTTCGATGGATGTATTTTTTGATTTTGAGATAAGTTTATCTTTTTTTACAATCCATGGTTTATCTATATCTACTATACAAAGATCGGCATTGTTACCAATAGATAGATTCCCTTTATTTATTTTTAATATTTTAGCAGGGTTTGATGTTAATGCTTTTATTATTGTCTCTAATTTAAGTGATCCGTTATGATATAATTCCAGACTTAGAGACAACAGAGTTTCTATCCCTGACGCACCAGTTGCTGCTTGAGCAAATGTTAATCTTTTTGACTCTTCATCTTCAGGTTTGTGGTCTGAAACTATTACATCAATTAAATTGTCCTTTAAACCTTGTACTAAACCCAGTCTATCTTCTTCTCTTCTTAATGGTGGAGATAATTTCAAAAATGTTTTGAAATCTCCTATGTCGTTTTCATTTAAAGATAAGTTATTAATCGAAACACCACATGTGAATTTTACTATTTCCTTTCTTGATTTAATTACTTCGACAGACTTTTGTGATGACAATTGAGAGATATGATATCTACATTTAACCTTTTCCAGTAATGTTAAATCTCTTTCTATCAGAATACGCTCAGCGATTTCAGGTATACCAGATAGACCTAATTTTGAGGCAATAATTCCGGAGTTAATCATACCATTTTTTGCTAGCTCATAATCTTCAGCGTGCTGCATTATTAAACTACCCAAATCTTTAGCAGAGTTCATTATTCTAGACATTAATCTTGGGTTTTGAATTGTTTTAACACCATCGGTGAATGCAATTATTCCTTTATTTTGTAACAAACCAAATTCAGTCATATTTGTGCCCTCAGTATTTTTTGTCAAGGAGGCACATGGAAAAATATTTATATTTGATTTATCTCTTCCTCTTCTTTTTAGAAAATCAACTATGGACACGTTATCAATGACAGGATCTGTATTAGGCATTGTTACAACGGAAGTAACGCCACCTGAGAGTGCCGCGTTACTCAGAGTCCTAAAATTTTCTTTATACTCATAGCCCGGTTCACCAACAAAAACTCGCATATCGACTAATCCAGGGAAAATATACTTACCTTTTAAATCAATTGGTTTCTCTCTACTTGGTAAATTATTAATATTTACTTTTTTTCCTATAGCTTCAATTTTTCCATCTTCACTTATAATCAGACCCCCATTCTCATTTATGGAGTTATAAGGATCAATTATATTTGCGTTTATAAAATATTGTTTTTTCATTATGTACAAAATATTTTAAGACAAGCCATCCTTACTGCGACACCTAATTCAACTTGCTCTTTAATCACACTTTTGTTGATATCATCCGCTAACATTGTATCTATTTCTATACCTCTGTTCATTGGACCAGGATGCATAATTAAAGCATCAGATTTGGCATGTTCTAACTTATCAGGAGTTAATCCATAATATTCGTAATATTCTCTGTTGGATGAAAGATATGAACTCGTCATTCGTTCATTTTGTAATCTCAACATCATTACAATATCACAATCTTTCAATCCCTTTTTCATATCAGTAAAAGTATTGACACCAAATTTTTCGATTTCTTTTGGCATAAGATTTGTTGGAGCAATTATATTCACTTCTGCTCCTAACATACTTAGTAAGTAAATATTTGATCTAGCAACTCTTGAATGAAGTATATCTCCACAGATTGCGATTTTTAATCCTTGAATTTTTTTTTTACGAGTAATAATTGTTAATGCGTCTAATAAAGCTTGAGTAGGGTGTTCTCTTCTTCCATCACCAGCATTAAGAACCGCACAATTTACTTTTTGTGAAAGTAGATTACATGCTCCAGAATCTTGATGTCTAATTACAATAATATCAGGATGCATCGCATTAAGTGTCATTGCTGTATCTATCAATGTTTCACCTTTTTTAATTGCTGAATTGCTAATATTCATTGACATAACATCAGCCCCAAGTCTTTTACCAGCTAATTCAAAAGAGCTTTGAGTTCTAGTAGAAGGTTCAAAAAATAAATTAATTTGAGTTTTACCTCTTAAAACATCAACTTTCTTATTTTTACTTTGATTTACTTTTATAAATGAATTTGCTTCATCAAGTATTAAATTAACATCATTGATTGATAAATCTTGAATTCCTAGTAAGTGTTTTTGAGAAATTTTAATAGCTTGATTTTTTTTAATTGCCATTAAAACCAACTCTATAACTATAAACCTCTATAATAGCAAGTATTAATTATTCAAAAAATCTAAAGCTCCTTGTAATATAAAAGCAGCTGCGTTTTCATCTATTTTTTTTTTTCTTTTACTCACATTAATATCTAATTGGCTAGACAGATTAAAAGCACCAATGGTTGAGAGCCTCTCATCCCAGAGACATATTGGAATATTTAAGTTTTTTTCAATATTTTCGGTTGTATCTTTTACTGATTG
>CACCPC010000015.1:0-8815 GCA_902547785.1 uncultured Pelagibacteraceae bacterium | reverse complement strand
CATGCCTAATTTGTAATAAATCTCTACTAATCTATGTATAGCTTCCTCTACATGAATTGTAGTTTCATACTCTTTTAAAACATTCTTAAATCTATTGAGAGCTGGTACCCACTTTTTTTTTTTTATATAGTGTCTTCCGATATATACCTCTTTTGCTGCTAATACATCATTAATTAAATCAATTTTAAATTTTGCATCATAAGCATAATCAGTATTAGGGAAATTTTTAATTACAAAATTAAATTCTTTTTTAGATAAGAGTAGAGGAGCTAAATCCTTTTTTTCACCCTCAATAGTTTCATAATAGACTATGGCTAAAAGATAATGAGCGTAAGCTTTATTTTTGTCATTAGGATAAGTTTTAAAATATCTTTTGATATTTTCGATAGCCAAACTGTAATAGCTCTGCATGTAATATGAATAAGAAGCCATTAAAACTGATTTAGGTGCCCATTGAGATTGTGGAAATAAAATTTCTGCCTCTAAAAACTTTTTGCTAGCAGCAAAGTAATCACCAATTTCAAATAGATCCATGCCATTCTCATAGGCTGATATCATTTCTATTTTTTGGTTTGTCTCTTTAATTAATTTTATATTTTCAGTTTTTTTGCTACATGAATAAAAAAACATTAGAGAAAAAATAATAAAAATTATTTTAAATTTGTACATCTCTCAAACTATATAGATTTTAGATAAAATTATAAGGATGAATTTTATCTACGCTATTGATCTCAGCAAACTTCTATTAATTAATGTATGAGGTAGTGTTCTCTCTTGAATTTCAATGATTGAAAAATTATCTTTATTACTAAAGACTTCTCTTAACAAACTATTTGTTAAATAGTGTCCACCTTGAGAACAGCTGATACTAGCTATCATTCTGTATCCAGATGTATAAAGATCACCAATACAATCTAGTATTTTGTGATTAACAAATTCTTTTGAATTTCTTAAACCTTCAGAATTTAATACTTCCTCACCTTTTACAACAACTGCATTTTCTAGACTTCCACCTTTGGCAAGACCATTTTTTTTAATTTTCTCTATGTCTTCATAAAGACAGAAAGTTCTAGATTCGAAAATTTCTGTTAGATCATCATCATAAACATTTTTTTTATTTCTTTGATTTCCTATAATTTGATTTTGATATTTTAATTCAAAATCGATATCCAAACTTAATTTTGAAGGCTCGATTGAAATAAATTTATCACCATTTCTAAATTCAATTTTTTTGTTAATCTTGATTATTTTAATAGGTTTGTTACTAAGTTCTAAACCTGCTGTTAATATTTTTTCAATAAAAACTTTCGCTGACCCGTCTAAAATTGGCACTTCCTCATTATCAATTTCAATCAATGCATTATCGATACCTATTCCAAATAAAGCACCCATTAAATGCTCAATAGTTGAAACCTTCACACCATTACTATTACTGATAGTAGTATTTAGAGATGTGTTACTTACATTCATAAAATTTGGGTAAATTAAATTGTTTTCTTTTAAATCTATCCTCTTAAATACAATGCCAGTATCTGGACTTGATGGTTTAACACAAATCTTAGCTAGTTTTCCAGAGTGAAGACCTATTCCACTTAAAGATACTGGATTTTTAATAGTTTTTTGGTTTAATAAAGACACTCAGAACTTTTAATCCTCTAATCTTTAAATTTAAAAACAACAAATATTACAAGAAAATACGAACTAGTTAAAAAAGTTAAAGAATCTCTCGAAAAATCCTAATTTTTTTGAGTATTTATTTGTAATAAACACCTCATTTTCATTAAAACCATCTAAGATTTTTTGTGCCATTACATACAAATTGTCATTTTTATCATCCAAAAAACTATTTAAATAATCTAGACTCAATATTTTATCCAAAGATATTTGGTATTTTTTAAGAATATCTTCAATGGTTTTTGAGATCCTTTTAGGAATGCATATATAACTGATATCAATAGAAAGATTATTACAACTTTTTTTTTTTGGTAAAGTTTCAAAGTAAGTTCCATCAATATAAAACTTATCAATCTTCATATGAAGAATATCAAGGTCTTCTAAAGTTTTGTTACAGCAACTTTTTGCTTCTAATATTAATTTATCTATAGAATTAGAACTAATAATAATATTATCAAATTTATTTTTGATAGATAATCGAATTGGAAAAATATTCTGATGATCAATAATTAAAAAAATATTTTTGATAAATTCATCAAGTTTTTTTTCTATCTTAAAAATATTTTCATTAAGGAAATTATCTAAAAGAGCTAACTCGATTTGATTGTTTTGATTATTTGTTAATACTTCTCCTTTATAAACAAACTCATTAGTAGAATTTATTGCAACAATCGTAAATTTATTAATTCCTAAAAAAAGAAAAATCTTATTTTCTAAATTATTTACCATTTAATATTATTTGATCTTTTTGACGGAAATCAATTACTAATTCATTCTTAAATTTATCATCATTATATAAACGAACAAACAAGTTGAGATCTTTTTTAACATCATTTGTCGATAATTTTATCAAATATCCCTCTGATGTCTCAATATCCCATCTTTTTGATTTAAAATAATATAATTTTATTATTTTTTTAAAATCAAAGTTTGATTTATCAACTTCATTCTTGAAATTTAGAAATTCTTCAACATTTAAATCACCAAACAGAAATGGTAGACTAGAGCCTGAAAAATCATTTAGAATTAATTTTCCATTTGATCCAATAAAATAATTGGAACCATTTTTTTTTGTTTGTGCAAGTATTTTTGTTTCCTTTATAAATATTTTTAAAGTTGAGGGATAATTCTTAAATATTTCAAAATGCTCTATAATATTAATTGAATCAATTTTTTTTTTTAAATATTGTTTATCTATATGAAAAATATTTTTAAAATTTGCATCATTAATAATACTTTCAATTTTTTTTCTTTCATTTAGATTGAGACCAATAATCTCTATTTTATTGATTTTTGGAAAATTGAAATTCATCAATGAAATATTATTTATTGATACAAGGAAACAAAACAGTAATAAGTAAATTATAATTTTTTTACTTATTAATAGATGCATCTTTTAAAATTAGTTTAATTAGATTTATGAAATTAATTCCAATATACGCTGATATCTCTGGAACTAAAGATAGTTTTGTCATTCCAGGCTGTGTATTAATTTCTAAAAGATAAAATTTCCCCTTAAAATATTTAAAATCTGATCTTGTAACTCCTCTACATCCCATCAAATTATGTGCTTTTAAAGTTATGTTCATAAGAGCTTTGTATTTTTTTTTTGGTAAATCTACTGGAATAATATGTTCTGTCTTAGCATTAGAATTATACTTTGCTTGATAGTCATAAAATTTTCTCTTAGGTTTTAGCTCGATCGCTCCAAGTTTTTTCTTACCAATTATGGCTGATTGAATTTCTCGTCCAGGAATAAATTGCTCAATCATTACTTTTTTGTAATCTTTTAAGAATTTTAAGTTTTTTGATAAATCATTTTTTGTGCAGATATACACATTCACACTAGAACCTTCATTGATTGGTTTAATTACAACTGGAAAATTGAATTTTTTTTTTACAAAACTTATGAGATCTTTATTTGTTTTATCAAAATTATAAATAAAATATTTAGGTGTCAAAATTTTATTTTTTAAAAATATTTTTTTTGAAATTTCTTTATCCATTGCCTTAGCAGAAGCAATAACACCCGAATGAGTATAAGGTATTCCTATTGTTTCTAAGATTGTTTGTATGTATCCATCTTCACCAAACTGACCATGTAGAGCGTTAAAGATGTAATTAGGTTTAAAATCTCTTATTGCAGATAGTAAATCTTTATCTGGTTCACATGATCTTACCAGATAATTATTTTTTTTTAGTTCTTTAGCAACCTGTCTTCCAGTCTCTAAGCTAATAATTCTTTCCTTAGAAATACCGCCAGAAATTATCAAAATTTTTTTTTTCAAATTATTCCAATATCTTAATTTCTTTATCTAATTTTATACCAGTTTTTTTAAAAACTTTTTTGGAAACAAAATCAATTAAATTTTTCATATCATTAAATGTTGCATTGCCTTTATTTACAAAAAAATTTGAGTGTTTTTCTGATATATGTGCATCACCAAATTTAGTATCAATAGAAACTGACTCTCTTATCAACTCCCAAACTTTTTTATTGGTTTGATTTATTGGGTTTTTAAAAGTGCTTCCACCAGTTTTAATTTTCATTGGCTGATTTTTCTCTTTCAGAGATTTCATTTTTTTAACTTCACTATTTACTTTGCTATAATCACTTTTTACCCCCTTAAAAGAAGCACTTAAAAAAATTAGGTCCTCAGGCAAATCGTTGTTTCTATAATCAAAATTAATTTCATTTGACGGAATAGTTAATAAATTCCCTTTTTTATTAATTGCTTGAATTGAGAGGAGAATATCTTTGAATTCTTTACCAAAACATCCAGCATTCATCTTAATTCCACCTCCAATTGACCCAGGAATACAGGATAAAAATTCAAACCCACTCAAATGATTCTCAGTGGCAAACTCAGATAAACTTTTATCTAAAACGGCACTACCAGAAATGATTACATCTTCCTTCAATAAAGATATTCGATTAAAATTTTTACTGAGTTTTATTACAACTCCATCGAAAATATTATCTGAAATTAAAGTATTAGATCCCGCACCGATAACAAAGATTTTTTCCTTATTATCGAGCAATTTTAAAAATTTTATTAATTCCTTTAAATTTTCAGCCTTATAAAAAACTTTTGACTTTCCTCCAATATTAAACCAATTTTTTTTCTTTAAATCTTGACCATAAATTATATTTTTATCAAAATCTTTTAGTAAGTTCTTAAGCTGAGGTATTTGCATTACATTAATTCAGGTAATTTTTTCATCCAATTTGAGATTGAGCCAGCACCCATACCTATGACGATTTTTTTTCCATAAATATTTTGTTTAAGAAATTTAGCTAATTCAATATTATTTTTGATCATAAATAGTTTTACTTTAGAATTTTTTATTATTTCTTTTGCAAAATCATTATAATTAAAACCCAATTTTATTTTTTCTCCAGCTGTAAAAATGGGGCATAATATAATTGTGTCTGCATCTCTAAAGCAATGAGTAAATTCATTTCTTAAATCTTTTAATCTTGATATTCTATGTGGTTGAAAAATACACACTCTTTCAAACTTATCAAAAACTTTTTTTACTCCCTCTAACACAGATTTTATTTCTGTTGGATGATGAGCATAATCATCGTAAAAATCAACTCCATTGAATGTAAATATCTTATTAAATCTTCGTTGGACACCTTTAAAGTTTTTAAGACCTTTTTTAATAGTAGACACTGAAATTCCGACAGTAAGAGCAACTGCAATTGCAGCTGTAGAATTTCTTATATTATGAACACCTAATAATGGGATCTGAAAGTTTTTTAAAATAGTTTTTTTTTTATTTGGTAAATTTATAGATAAATCAAATTTTGAGAAAAGTTTTCCTTGAATTATATTTTTGATAAGAAAATTAGCGTTAGACTTGATTCCATAAGTAAAAAAATTTTTATTTTTGATATCTTTTATTAATTCATTGTTAATTTTATCATCAATACAAATAAAAGATTTTCCAAATGATGGAACTTTTTTTACAAAGTGTAGAAAATGATTTTTTAAATCCATCATAGATTTATAAAAATCCATGTGTTCTCTATCTATGTTGGTTATAATAGAATATGTAGGAGAGATATGAGTAAAGCTTCCATCTGACTCATCTGCCTCTAATATAGACCAGTCACTCTTACCTAATTTTGCTGTACTCTTTATTGAATTTATTATGCCTCCATTGATTATTGTAGGATCTAACTTTGTGTTTTCAAAAATAGAACTTACTAAAGATGTCGTTGTTGTTTTGCCATGGGAGCCAACTACAACAATATTTTTCATTAAAGAAACAAGATTTGCTAACATCTTCCCTCTTTTAATTAATGGTA
Organism: uncultured Pelagibacteraceae bacterium; assembly: GCA_902547785.1. Lineage (GTDB taxonomy): Bacteria > Pseudomonadota > Alphaproteobacteria > Pelagibacterales > Pelagibacteraceae > Pelagibacter. Next base: position 2,823 of record CACCPC010000015.1, on the reverse strand, counting down.
ATTTTTTTCTTTTAGCTTCTAGTAATTCTGGATTACTTTTTTTTATAGCAGAGGAAGTCACTACGATTGTAACATCTTTTATATTTTGCTTTTTGTGACCAATAAAAATTCTGACACCCTGTTTTTTTAATTTTTCAATATTTTTATTCTTATTAATATCGCTTCCTTGAATTTGAAAACCTTTTGCCTTCATAATCAATGCAAGACCGCTCATACCTATTCCACCAATACCTACAAAATGGATAATTTCTTTTTTAGCTAATTCAATTTTCATTTATAATTTCCAATATTTTTTGATTTATATTATTCCATGAGTTTTGAGAATTATGTTTTTCTAAGTTATTTTTTTTTATATTATATTCGGACTTATTCATAATTATATGATTTAAAAATTTTTCTAAATTAACGTCATTAAAGTCTTTTTGATTCATAATCCAGCAGCAACCTAAATTTTGATAAAAATTTGCGTTTTCAAATTGATGATTATCTTTTGCTGAAACTAAAGGGATTGTTAGGAACGGTTTATTCATGATTGATAATTCTGCTAAGGTAGATGCACCAGCACGCGTAATACATAGGTCTGATTGATTTATCAATTCTGCCAAATTTTCCTCAAAATCAAAAATGGTATTTTCAATTTTAGCCTCATCATAAATACTTCTTAATTGATCAGTATTACTTTTATGAGTTTGTTGAATAATTTTGATTTTATTTTTTTTCGACAAATTAACGATTACATTTTTTACCACATTGTCAAAAATCTTTGCTCCTTGACTACCACCAACAACCAAAAGACAGAATGCTTTATTTTCTGTTTTAATTTCTCTTTTCTCATAAAAATTTTTTTTAACTAGTGGAGTTATTATTTGAATTTTATGTTTAAATTTTTCGGGAAAGTTTTTTAAGCTTTCTGTATAAGTAAAAATTTTTTTACAAAAACCTAAAAAGAGTCTGTTTGCTCTACCTAAAACAATATTGGGTTCAAGTAGGTATATCTTTATTCCTAATAATTTTGCACCAAAACAAACAGGTAATGACATATATCCTCCTGTTGAAAAAACGATATTAATCTTATTTTTTTTTAATAATAAAACTGTTTTAATCACCAAATAAATTACTTGGAATATTTTAAATATAAAAAATATATTAAGATTTAATTTAGGAGTATTTATCAAAATAATATCATTTTTTTCACTATCTAGATATTTCAGCCCTCTTGAGTCAGTAGAAATAAAAACGTTAAAATTTGAATGCAAATGTTCACTTAGAATTTTTGCTGGCACTACATGTCCCCCTGATCCTCCTGTTGAAATTAATATATTTTTCATTCAGTTATTTTTCTTTTTGTTAAATTCAAAATTATACCAGACATTACAGAAATACTTATAATCGATGAACCCCCATAACTTAAAAATGGTAAAGTCATTCCTGTAGTTGGGAATAATCTAATATTTACTCCTATATGAATCATTGCTTGCATAAGTATTAAGCTAATAGATCCGGTTAGGATTAGTTTGATCTTTTTGTCATTTTCTTTGTAAACTTTTTTCAGAACTGAAAATATTAATACTAGGTAGGTTAATAAAATTAACATTATGAAAATTACTCCAAACTCTTCCGAAATTACTGAAATAATGTAATCTGTATGAGCTTCAGGGACTCTGTTTTTTAATGTTCCCTCTCCAATGCCTTTTCCAAAAAAACCTCCACTTATTATAGCTTCTAATGCTTTATCTGATTGAAAGTTATGAGTACCCATTTCAGGATTAAAAAAAGAGAATAATCTATCTTTTATGTATTTAAATTGTGGAAGGTAACTAATGATAGATGCTATCGTGGCTAGAGAGATAAAAAAAACTAAGCTCAAAAAAAATATACTAATACCAGAAATAAAAATCAAAACTAACCAACTAAAACCAATTAAAAGAGTTTGACCAATATCTGGTTGAAGTATCAAAAGACTCGATATCAATATAGTTAACAAAAAAGATAAGAAGTATTTCAAATTAAAATTAGTATATTTTTGAGAGCAAATTATCATACTCATTATCACTATTAAAAAAGGCTTTACAAACTCAATAGGTTGTATTCTTGGCAAGACCAACAAATCAATCCATCTCTTGGAACCCTTAATCTCTACTCCAATTATAGGAACTAGGAATAACAAAACTAATGATAAACAGAAAAATATTAGTGAAATTCTATAAATTTCTTTTTCAGGTATGAAAGATAAAATAAAAATTAAAAAAAAGCCAAAAAAAACAAAAACTGAATGTTTAAAAAAAAAGAAATAAGTATTCGTATCTAATTTATCAGATGCAATTAGGGAAGTTGATACTAATGAGAAGAATAAACCCGCCAAAAATAAAATTAAGATCAATGATAGAATAGGTTTATCAATACTTTTCCACCATTGATAAAAAGAAATATAACTAAATAATTTTTCTTTCATTAATATATCTTTTTATCAACTTATTAAAATATGAACCTCTTTCCTCAAAATTTTTAAAACTATCAAATGATGCAGAGGCTGGACTAAATAAGATTGTATTATTTGAGTTTTTCTTTTTATGAATATTCTTAAAAATTGCTGATACTGCAAGATTTAAATTTTTAAAACTTTTAAGTTCCGCATTTTTCTTTAAATCTTTTGAAAATTTTTTAAAATTTTTACCAAAGACATAAATCTTAATATTTCTAAAATATTTTTTTGATAACGATATTTTATCATCTTTTTTTGGAATACCACCAATTAACCAATGAATATTCTTGTGCATTTCTAATAATTCTTTTGAAGAAGAATAACTTGTTGATTTAGAATCA
>CACCPC010000014.1:0-10564 GCA_902547785.1 uncultured Pelagibacteraceae bacterium | reverse complement strand
GAAAAAAATTCGGTAATAGAGATTGGAAGTAACGACGGTACATTTCTTAAAAATATTAAAAAATTTTCAAATGCAAACGTTCTTGGAATTGATCCTTCAACGTATATGTGTAATTTAGCAAAAAAAAAAGGAGTAAGAACAGAAACAGATTTTTTTAATCACGAATTATCAAAAAAATTAAAAAAAAAATATAAGAGTTTTGATGTTCTTTACGGTGCTAATGTCTTTAATCATGTAGAAAATCCTAAAGATTTTTTGAGGGGTTGTAAAGAAATTGTAAAAAAAAATGGATTAATAATTCTAGAAGTGCCTGATTTAAACTCATTATTTGACAGGATTGGTTTTGACACGATCTATCACGAACATAGACAATATTTTTCAAAAGATTCTGTAATTCAGATTTTACACAAAACAAACTTAAAATTAAAAAAAATTGAGAAAATTGATTATATGTCAGGCTCATTAAGATTATTCATCCAAAATTCTAAAGCCAATAGAATATTAATTAAAACAAATCAAAAAAAACATTTTAAAAAATTTATAAAATTTAAAAAAAATATTTTATTGGTAAAGATTGAAATAATGAAATTTATTCAAGAATGTAAAAAAAATAATCTTACCTTAGTAGGCTTAGGAGCTGCAACAAAAGGAAACACTCTATTAAATTATTGTAGTTTAAAAGATACAGATATTAGATATATTCTTGAAGTATCAAAATTCAAAATTGGAAAGTACACGCCTGGATCAGGGATCCCAATAGTAAATGAAAAAAAATTTAAAAAATATGATGCAATTCTAATATTACCCTGGAATATAACTTCTTTTCTTTACAAAAAGTTTTTGCAAAATAAAAATATTTTGTATACATCAATATCTAAAATATCTTCTAAGATAACAAATTTAAAATTATAAATTTAAATGAAAAAAATATTAAAGTGTAATTATAATGATAAGAGAGGTCAAATTATTGATATTTTTATAAATAAACCCAAGGACCATTGTACACTAGTTACTTTTAAAAAAAATGCTGTTAGAGGCAATCATTTTCACAAAAAAAGTACCCAATATTCTTTTATTGTATCTGGAAAACTAATAATGATGACTGCCAAAGTTAGTAAAAATGGGAAACTGTTAAGTAAGATAAAAAAAGAGATTGTTAAAGAGAACAATCTTATTACCCATAAACCGTTTTATGCTCATGCATTTAAAGCTCTAACAAAATCAAATTTACTCGCATTTGCAAACGGTAAGAGAGGTGGAAAAAATTATGAAATTGACACTTTTCGTTTAGAAAAAAAATTAATTTCTTAAGTTAAATTTTCATATTGTTTCAATGTTTCTTCTGCACATTTTTTCCAAGTAAACTTTTTTGATTGTTCACGACCTTTTTTAACAAGATCATTCAGAATATTTTCAGAATAGATAGTTTTTTCCAGCGTGTCAGTAATTTCATTTATTTCATATGGATCAAATATAGCAGCAGCCGATCCCACACCTTCTAAAATAGCTTTGTGGTTACTACATATTACGGGACATCCAATTGACATTGCCTCTAAAGGAGGTAGTCCCAATCCTTCATGCTTAGAGGGGTAAACAAGACACTTTGCGTTATAATATAAATTAGCTAAATCTGGATCAGTGCTTGAGATAGAAAATTTTACTTTATCAAAAATATTTAGATCTATGAAAAGTCTTTTTTCTGTATGATTAAATTGACCACCACCAAAACACAGTAAGTTAAAATCTTTTTTAAGTGCTTCTGATCTAGAATACGCTTTAATTAAGTTTATAAAATTTTTATATCTAGACCTAGCCCCCACGTAAAGGATATAGGGTTTCTGATTTTTTTGACTTTGATTTTCTTTTGATATGTATTTTTGAAGATTTTCAGCACCAAAATAAGTAACACTAATTTTCATCTTATCTACATTATATATTTTAATTAAGTCATCTTTAGTATTATTTGAGGGACATAAGATGTGATCAGCCAAATCAATAGATTTTTTTTTAGGTTTAAAATTTCTTTTAGAGGAAAAATTTTCATGAAATAAATCAAAAACAGTTAATATAACTCTAGCATTTTTCTTTTTTTTAAAAATATTAGAATAATAAGTTTTATGTATAATATTTGGATTAAACTCAATCATTTTTCGATTACTGACAAATTTATTAAAAAATTCTAAAATTTTTCCTGTGAATGGAATTTTAAAATTCAGTCTCGAGCCTGAAATAATATCTTTTGGTAATTGATTGAGTTTATCATTCAAATATAAGGCAGAAAAAACCTTTACTTGATGTTCAGAATTTTGAGAGAAATTGTTTATCAGATTATAAAAATATCTATCTGGGATGCTACCGAAAGGTTGTTTCCAGAATATTTCATAATCATAAGAAATTTTCACAGTAAGTTTTTTAATTTTTCAATTTTATGGAGATTATCTTTTAAATTTATAACCTCGCAATTCTCTATTTCTTTAATTTTATCATCTCCGCTTAGATAATTTAAATTATTTTCTTTGTCTCTGCTATCTCTTATATTTGAATTTATATATTCCGAATAATCTTTAATTTTTATTTTAGAAAAAAAATTTCCTTTTTCAAAATCTTTGGAAATAAAAAATGCGTTCATTTTTTGAAGATTTGTTCCAAGAAAATAATAATTTTTCTTATCCATTAATCTTATAAGTGCCCTAAGAGACATCCCATAACAAAGATTAGAATAATGATACTTGTTTCTATTAAATCCATCTAAATTAGGAACTGTCACCTCTAAATCAGACCCAAAAATTGGATTAAATTCAGCAACAAATATTTTGGATATATTAGCCTTTAACTTTGAGATAATCCAATAATCTACACTATCAATATCAATACTAAATAAATCAATGTTAAAATCACAATTGGTATTTAATATCTCGTTTATATTATTTGATGTAATTACTTCTTGGTGAATTTTTAATTCACCTTTCCACAAATTAACATGAGGTTTAACTTTTTCTCTCAAATTGTCCTCACAGTCTATTATCAATCCCTTTGGATGGGTTTTATTGTATAAAAATCTAGTATTAGACTCTCTGTAATTCCCAACCCCAATTTCAACAAAATTAGGTGAGACAATATCTAATTTATATAAAATATAATCAATAATTCCATCCTCGCCATTTTGAGAAAAAATCTTTAGGTCAGCTTGTTGTAAACAAGTGAACTCATTGTAGTATTTTTTATTTTCAATTAATTGTTTTAATCCAATATTAAAGATTATTTTATCAAAAAAAAAACGTTCTAGTTTGAAATACTTTACTAAAGTAATAAATATTTTTATTAAACTATATAAAATCTTATTTAACATAAAGGTTTTAAAGTTGACTATTCTTTTTTATTTCAATATTGAATTTTTGTCTATCAATTTCTAATCTCTATGAAAAAATTAAGAATATTTAATAAAATGAATTATATAAATATTTTCTATTTTAAAAATTTATTTTGAAAATATAAAAAAAATAAATTTTTAAGAGTTCTAAAGATTTCAATCGATGGTATTTTTGATTTTCCTTGTTTTCTATTTCTAAACTTAATTGGAATCTCATTTATTTTGACGTTATGCAGGTGGAGTCTATAAACTGTCTCCATAAAAAAACTATAACCTTTTGAATTAATAATATTAAAATCAAAATTTTTTAGTTTGCTAAGATTAAATCCTCTGTATGAAGTTGTAAATTCATTACAGTTCAATCCTAGAACGTTTTTAATTAATTTATTACCAAGAACACTTAGAATTAGTCTGAAACCACTCATCTCACATTTACCTCCCTTTATGTATCTTGAACCAATCACAAAAGAGTTATTCTTTAGTTTATTTAAAAATATTGGTATCTCATCAGGATCATGGGAGAGATCAGCATCCATCGTAATAAAATTTTGATAACCTTTGTCTTTTGCGTATTGGTATGCAAGTTTATGAGCAGTATCTAAACCGGATTTACCATTTCTCACAATTATTTTTAGATTAGTCAAATTTCTTTTTAATTCATCTAAAATTTTCCAAGTGCCATCTGGACTTTTGTCATCTATTATTAAAATATCTATTTCAGATTTAAGATTATTTAATTTTTCAATAAGTGTCCTTATATTATCTTTTTCATTATATGTTGCTGTGAATATAAGTGTTTTACTCATAAAAAAATTGGTTTAATAACTATAGCAAAAGTATTAGAAATAATTTCTAATTATTTATATGAAATATAAAAAAACAGCAATTATCTTTGGAATTTCAGGTCAGGATGGTGCGTATTTATCACATTTTTTATTACAAAAAGGATACAGAGTGATTGGAACAACAAGAAACAAATCAATTAGAAATTTAAACCGTTTAAAAAAATTGAAAATTATTAAAAAAATTACCCTTTTAAAAGGTGTAGCTACTGATTTAAATTTTTGCAAAAAAGCTTTAGATTCAAAAATTAGTGAGATTTATTATCTAGCAGGCGATTCTTCAGTTTTGAAGTCTTTTGAAACTCCAGAAATTTCTCTTAAAAGTAACACTGAGGGTATCTTAAATATTTTAAGAATTTTAAAACATAGAAAATATAAAGCTAAATTATTTAATGCAGGTTCGGGTCAATTTTATGGTGATAATAAAAAAAATTTTTACAATATTCATTCAAAGATAGAGCCCCAAAGTCCTTATGGAGTATCCAAAGCTGCTGCTTATTGGTTAATTAAAATTTATAGAGAAAAATATAATATTTACTGTTGTACAGGAATTTTATTTAACCATGAGTCTCCTTTAAGATCAAAAGAATTTGTAACGAAAAAAATTGTTGATACAGCTCTAAAAATAAAAAGAAATAAAAATATAATATTAAGATTGGGGAATGTTGAAATAGTTAGAGATTGGGGGTGGGCACCCGATTATGTAAGAGCCATTTGGCTTATGATGCAAAGGAATAAGCCAAGAGATTTTATAATAGGGTCAGGAAAAACTTATTCGTTAAAAGATTTTGTAAATGAAGTTTTTAAATATTTAAATATAAGTAAAAAAAATCTAAAAACTAACGTATCAGAATACAAAAGAAAAATTGATTTGAGGGGCTATAAGGCCAATATTATTGATACTCAAAAAATACTTAAATGGAAACCAAAATTAGGATTTAAAACTATTATTCACAAAATGATTGATAATGAATTATTTTAATTTAATATTTTCAAACAAATCTATTTTAAGAATATTTCAATTAGAAATTTTCAAAAAATTCAAAATTGAGGGTGATATTATAGAATTTGGTGCCTCAGAGAAAATCAATAAAAATTTTTGTGAACCTAATTTAGAAAATTGTAAAGTTACTTTTTCTAATATTGACTCTTCAAACAAGGAATTTCTAAATATTGATTTGCAAAAGACAATCTCTTTAAATACAAAATTTGATTATATTGTTATTTTTAATGTTTTAGAACATCTTTTAGATCCTAATTTAGCTCTTAAAAATTTATCTACGATTTGTAAAAAAAATGGAAAAATCATTGGGTCCACTCCTTTTCTTTTTAGGGTTCATGGAGCACCGAGAGATTATTCAAGATATACAAAAGATCACTTAATTGAATTATTAAAATCAAACAACTTTAAAGATATAGAAATTATTGAACTTGGAACTGGCCCATTTCTAGCATGTATTTCTCTATTGAGAAGTTATCTTAAATATTTACCAATTTTTTATCAATTATTAATTTTGTTGTCTTTAGCTTTTGATAAGCTTATCAAATTATTTATTAAAACAGATCCTAAAAAAATTTATCCTATAGGATACCTTTTTTTTGCGTCCAATGCTTGAAATATGAAATAAGAAATAATTTAAACATAATAAAATGAAATTATTTTACTGGTCACCTTTTTTATCGAATATAGCAACAATAGATGCGGTTACAAATTCAATAAAATCTTTGAGAAAATATGATAAAAACAAAAAATATGAAACTTTTATAATTGATTCTTCAGGAGAGTGGCAAGAGAAATTAGATAAAATATCTGGAATTGATATCATAAGATTATATAAGAAAAATTATTATAAGTTTTTACCAAAAAGTAATTTTCTAAAAAGTCGATTATCACAAATAATCATTTTTATACTAAATTTTAATTTATTGAGAAAATTATTAATTAAAGAAAAACCAAATTTTTTAATTGCCCACTTGATAATTTCTTTGCCATTAATTCTATTTTTTTTTTTTAAATTTGAAACTAAACTAATTATAAGAATTTCAGGAACACCAAAACTCAATAAATTTAGAAGATTTTTTTGGACTTTATTCTCTAAAAATGTTCATCTTGTAACTTGTCCAACTCAGTCAACTTTAGAAAAATTAAATGCCTTAAAAATTTTTCCAAAAAAAAAATTAAAACTTCTTTATGACCCAATTCTTAAAATAAATTATATAAATATAAAAAAAAAGGAAAAGATTGATTATAAATTTATTAAAACAGACTATATTCTTAGTATTGGAAGATTAACAAAACAAAAAAATTTTTCTTTATTAATAAATGCCTTCAAAGAAATAACTAAAGAATACCCAAATTTAAAATTAATTATTTTGGGAGAAGGTGAAGAAAGAAAAAAACTAGAAAAATTAATTAAAAATCTAAATTTAGAAAAGGTTGTTTTTCTAGAGGGATATAAAAAAAATATATTTAATTATCTACATAATTGTGAATGTTACATTTCATCATCTTTATACGAGGATCCAGGTTTTACTCTAATAGAGTCAGGATTTTTAAACAAGTCAGTTATAGCAGCGGATTCTAATACTGGACCATCTGAAATATTAAATAATTCTTGCAATGGTTTTTTATTTAAAAATAATGATAAAATCTCCCTCGTAAATCAATATTTACAATTTAAAAAATTAAGTGGTAGAGAAGTAATAAATAAAAAAATAAATCTTAAAAAATTCTCAAAAAATTTTTCAGTTTTTAATCATTTTCAAAATTTAGAAAAGATTTTGTCTGATTAGTCATTAAATAAAAGAATTAATTTTTTTTGAGGAATTAATTCCATATGACTAATATTATAACTGATAGTTCTAAATTTTTGTTGATTCTAGACTAATAACAAACTTCTATAACATAGAATTATAACACATATTTTATAATGAAATATTTATATCCTTTATAAAACAATATTGATATATCAATATAATTTATGCAAATATTAATTACAGGAGCAGCAGGTTTTATAGGATTTGGTATAGCTAAATATTTATTAAGCACTTCTAATATTAGAATAATTGGTATTGATAATTTTAACAATTATTATTCAAAAAAATTAAAAAAAGATCGTATTAAAAAACTATCTAAATTCAAAAAATTTTCATTTTTAAAAGTAAGTATTTTAGATAAAAAAAATTTAGAAAAAATTTTTAAAAGTAAGAAAATAGATTTAATTATAAATTTAGCAGCTCAAGCAGGAGTGCGTTACTCGTTGGAAAATCCAAAAGAGTTTGTTGATAATAATATTCAAGGGTTTTACAATCTTATTGATATTGCAAAAAAATATAATATTAGAAAAATTATTTATGCCTCTTCTAGCTCTATTTATGGTGACTCTAAAAAATTTCCTTTAAGGGAAACTCAAGAAGTAAAACCAAAAAATATTTATGCTTTATCAAAAAAAATAAATGAAGAAATGGCGGAGATATTTTCTAGACAATACAATATCTCTTTTATTGGATTGAGATTTTTTACTGTTTATGGAGAATGGGGTAGGCCTGACATGTTTTTGATGAAATATTTAACTTCAAGTTATGATAAAAAATCAAATTTTTATTTAAATAACTATGGGAAACATACTCGCGATTTCACATATATTTTAGACGTTTCCAAGATAATTTCAAAACTTGTTTTTAGTAAAAAAAAATTGAAACATGAGATTTTTAATGTTTGTTCAAATAAACCTAAAAGATTGACTGATATAATTAAAAAGATTAATTTTTTAACACTTAAAAAACCAAAAATATTAAAAAGAAAATTGCAACTAGCTGATGTGATTAAAACTCATGGTGCCAATAAAGAAATTAAGAATTTTATTGGAAATCAAAATTTTACATCAATCGATGATGGACTAAAAAATACTATTGAGTGGTTTAAGTGGTATTATAAAACTTAAATTAGTTTAATTTTTTTAAGCTACATTTTCTCAAAATAGTAAATTTTTAAGTCTTTCAAGTCAACTTTCACGTTGATATTTTGAAGAAATTTTATTTTAGATAGAAATTTAAATATAAAACTTAGCTTTGGAAAAATTAAAATCAATTTTTCAACAAGATAACCAAAACTGACATATCTTGGATCATTTAATATTTTTACTAATTTTAGATTGTTACTTTTTCCAAAAATTTCCAAAGTTCTATTAGAAAAAAAAACAATATGAAATGGTATTAACCAATGGTAATTTTTACCAGTAATTTTTGCGTATAAAGAGTCAATGTTAAATGTTGTAAGAATCAATTTTCCGTTTTGATTTAATAATTCATTAATTTGAGATAAAACTTTAAATGGATCATTAAAATGTTCAATGACATCTGCCATTATAATCAAATCATATTTTATTCTTTTTTTTAAATGATTTTCTATTGTTTCATTGTAAATATTTAAATCATAATTATCTTTGGCGTAATTTGAACCATGTGTAGAAAGTTCTAATCCTGAATAACTCTTAACTTTATTTTTTAACACTGAACCTAAAACTCCGTAATACGAACCTATTTCAAGTACATTCATATCTTTATTTATAAAATTACTTATCTTATTTATGAGTTTTTCAAAATAATATTTCTTAAATTTAATTTGAGATATATATTTGTCATCTTTTATATCTTGATATGTTTTCTCAATTTGATTTTTATTCATTTTAAAAACTAATTCAGAGAATATAATTTTACATTTAGTACACTCATAAATAGAGGGCTTTTGGTAAGTGTCTGTTGTACAACTAAAATTAATTTTTTTGTAATTCAAATTTCTTGAGAAATATTTAATTCTAATTTTTCCGTCACATAAGTGATTTGGACATTTATTGTTTTCAGTAATTGCCATAGCTTAGATAAAGAAAAATTAATTAAATTTTATAATTTATATTAAAAAAAAATATATTTTTTAAATTAAAAATATATAACATTTAATGGTGATTTAAAATAATTATGAAAAATAAGCTTTTAAAAAATTTCAAGATATATGTAGCAGGACACAAGGGCATGGTTGGTAGAGCAGTTGTTAGGTACTTAACGAAAGAAGGTGTTAGAAATATTATTTTTGCGGAAAGAAAAAAACTCAATTTATTAAATACTAAAGATTTAGAAAAATTTATTAAGACAAAAAAACCTGACATAATTATTAATTGCGCTGGAAGAGTTGGAGGAATATTAGCAAATTCAACTTATCCTGTTGAATTTATGAATGAAAACATTTTTATTCAATTAAATTTAATTAATCTTTCTTATAAATATAAAATTAAACATTTTGTTAATCTTGGAAGTTCATGTATATATCCAAAAAATTCAAAACAGCCTATTAAAGAAAAATATCTTTTATCTAGTCAGCTTGAAAAAACTAATGAGGCTTATGCACTTGCAAAAATTGTTGGATTGAAAGTTTGCGAATTTTATAACCAACAATATAAAACAAACTTTTTCACTTTGATGCCGTGCAATTTGTATGGCCCTTATGATAATTTTCATTCAAAAAATAGTCATTTTATACCGGCCTTAATAAAAAAGTTTATTGAAGCTAAAAGACGACATAAAAATTTTGTTGAAATTTGGGGCTCTGGTTTACCTCGAAGAGAGGTAATGCACGTAGATGATTTAGCAAATGCCATAGGATATCTACTAAAACTTAAAATTAATAATGATAAAGAATTTCTAAAAATTATAAAGAATAATTCATTAATTAACGTTGGATCTGGTCAAGAATTTCAAATAAAAAAGTTTGCAGAAATTATTAATAAATTAACTTTCTCAAACAAAAAATTAAAATTTAATAAAAAATTCCCTGACGGAACAAAAAGAAAAATTTTAGATATTTTAATTATAAAAAAAATTGGATGGAAATCTAAAATCAACTTATATGATGGTCTTAAAAATACAATCAACTGGTACAAAACTAATTACTAGTGGATAAGATTAAATTTGAATAATGAGATTACTGATTTGAAAAAAAAAATTATTTTTTATATTCCTTCAATTGAAGGAGGGGGTGTTGAAAAAAATTTATATTTATTGACTAAATATTTACCAAAACAAATTGGTAAAATTTACATTATCACTGCTAATAAGAAAAAGAATAATTCGAGAAATATAAACTATGTTTGTCCCAATTCAGAATATTGGAGCAAAAGAAATAGAACATTAAAAAATATAATTTGCTTTTACTTACTAATCAAAAACTTTTGGTTATCAAAAGCTGTAATTGTTTCTTTCCAATCTAACTTGACCTCAATAATTTTGTCGAAGATTTTGGGTTTTAGAGTCTTAATAAGACTTAATACGAGTTTAAAAAAATATTTTAATAATTTTT
>CACCPC010000013.1:0-13402 GCA_902547785.1 uncultured Pelagibacteraceae bacterium | reverse complement strand
GCCTCTATATAATTTTTTAAATTACCATGTCTCTCCAAATGATCTGGCGCAATATTAAGGATAGCAGCAAATTTTGATGAAAAAATTTTACTATATTCTAATTGGTAGGATGAAGCCTCAATAACAAAAATTGTTTTTTTTGAGATCTTATTTATAGATAGTATTGGTGTACCAATATTTCCTGCTAATCTTACGTCTTTTTTTTGATCTTTTAAGATATCATATAGAAGTTTGCATGTGGTAGACTTTCCGTTTGTGCCAGTTATTGTTAATGAGACATTTTTATAAAATGAGTAAAAAACATCTAGATCTGTATAGATATTCTTATTTTTTTTTCTAAGTAAATTTTTTAACTTACATTTTTTTATATCAATTCCTGGGCTTAATATAATTATATCAAATTTGGTTTTTAATAATTTTTTAAAATTGAGAGTTTTTTTTTTAATCGACTTATTTATTTTAAGATTTGGGTTATCATCAAATAAATAAACATCATTTTTATTTCTTAAAAAATTGAATGACGAAAGTCCACTTTTTCCTAATCCATAAATTAAAATTTTTTTATTAAAGAAAATTTGTGAATTATCACTCATTATCTTAGTTTTAATGTAGCAAGTCCTATCATTGCTAGAATAATAGAAATTATCCAAAATCTAATTACAACTGTTGATTCAGGCCAACCTTTCTTCTCAAAATGATGATGGATTGGTGCCATTTTAAAAACTCTTTTACCAGTAAGTTTAAATGATATTACTTGCACAATCACTGAAACTGCTTCAAGAACAAATAAACCTCCAGTAATTGCTAAAACTATTTCATGTTTTGTTATTATACCAACTGCTCCTAAAGAGCCACCCAAAGACAAAGATCCAGTGTCTCCCATAAAAATTTTTGCTGGAGGTGCGTTGAACCATAAGAAGCCTAAGCAAGAGCCAATGATTGCTCCACAAAAAATTGAAACTTCCCCAGTTCCCTCTATGTAAGGAATTTGCAAATAATTTGAGAATACAATGTTTCCTGTAACATAACTTATAAATGCAAAACAAGCTGCAACAAGTATAACAGGCACTGTTGCTAACCCATCTAATCCATCAGTGAGATTTACAGCATTCGATGAACCAATAATTACAAATATTGAAAAAGGTATAAAAAACCATCCAAGATTAATGATTAGGTTTTTAAAAAAAGGAAAGTATAGATTTGTTAAATCTTGATAGTCATTAAAGTAAACATAAAAACTAACACCAATTATTGCTAGTATTATTTGAAAGGTTAATTTTAACTTTGATGAGATACCTGAAGAATTACTATACTTTATTTTTTTATAATCATCGAATGCCCCAAGCAAACCAAAAGAAATTGCGATATATAAACAAAATAAAACATTTAAATTCGATAAATCAGCCCAGAATAGTACTGATATTAACAAACCAATCAAAATAATTACTCCACCCATAGTCGGAGTTCCTATTTTCTTAACTATATGATCTTCTGGACCATCATTACGGATAGGATTTAAAATTTTTTGTTTTGAAAAAAGTTTTATAAAAGTTCCTCCAATAATTAAAACAATAATTAATGAAGTAAAAAAAGATAAACCAGTCCTAAATGTTAGATATTTAAATACATTTAAAAAACTAAAACTATCAACAAAATTTAGTAAAAATTGATAAAGCATTTAATTTAAACCCTTCAAGTTATTTACTATACTGTTGAAACCTGTCGCATTTGAGGCTTTAATCATTAAATAATCATTATTATTGAAATCTTTCTTAATTAATTCAAAAATTCCTGATTTATTTTCTAAAATTCTTCCTCTTTTTACTTTCACAATATTATCGAATATTTCTCTTACCATTTTTCCCATAACAAATACTTTATCAATATTTGTCTCGTTTATTATAGGAACTATTGATTGGTGAAGTTTTTTTGAATGTGAACCAAGTTCCATCATATCTCCAAGCAAAAGATATTTACGATATTTTTTTGTATCTATATTGTCATAATTTTTTAAGGCTGATTTTAAAGATAGAGGATTAGAATTATAACTTTCATCAATTAAGTTTATTTTTTTGTTACCTATCTTTATTGTAGAATGATCTCCTCTTCCTGCTGGACTTCTAAAATCTAAGAAAATTTTTTCATTAAGTTTGAGCACATCTTTGTAAATACTTATTACACTTAAAGCGCTTAAAATATTATAAATATTACTTTGAAAATTATTAGAAATTATAAAATATTTAAACTTATCATTAAGTTTAACTTTAATTTTAAATGCCTTTTTAACTTTTTTAATATTAAACAACTTAACATTTGCTTTTTTAGTTTTAATCCCAAAAGAAATCACATTAATATTATTATTTTCAGCAATTTTTTTATGTAATTTGAAAAAACTATCATCAGCATTCAAGACAACAAAACCATTGGGTAATATATTTTTAATTATCTCTGCTTTAGCTAAAGCAATTTGTTTGATATTTTTGAAATTTTTTGCATGTGCATAATTTATGTTAGTTATCAAGCCAACATTCGGTTTTATAATATTTGTTAAATTATCTATTTCCCCTTTTTTATCCATACCAACCTCTAAAACTCCAAATTCATCACTATGTTTTAAATTAAGTAAACTTAATGGAACTCCAAATTTATTGTTATATGATTTTGGAGAAATACTAACACTAGAAATCTTTCCTAACACATTGCCCAATAATTCTTTGAGAGTAGTTTTTCCACAACTTCCTGTAATAGCTATAATATTTGTATCGATATTTTGTCTAAATATTTTTGAAATTTCAGTCATAAATTTTAATGTATTTCTTACTTTTACCTGACGTTTGCTATTAAATTTATTTTGAACTTTATTTACTACAACTAATGATGCTTTATTTTTAAATGCCTCTCCAATATATTTATTTCCATCATTTTTTTTTCCTTTAATAGCAAAAAAGATATCATTCTTATTTACCTCTTTGGAGTTAATTCTTACTTTATCTGCTTTTACTAAAGGAATTTTATTTTTGATTTTTAATAATTCTTTAATAATATTTATTTTAAAGTTTTTTGATAAGCTTGTATTCTTAAGTTTAATACAATCTAAAATAATTTTTTTGTCTGAAAAATAAATTTTCTTTTTACCAAAATCTTGAGTTTTCTCATGACCTTTTCCAGCAACCAACAAAATATCACCTGTATTTAAATTTTTGATGGCCTCAGAAATAGCTTTTTTTCTATCAGGAATTTCTTTTATCGGAGTGTCTTGAATACCCTTTTTAATATCATCTCTTATTTTTCTTGGATCTTCATATCTAGGATTATCATCTGTTAAATAAATTTCGTTAGAATAATCACATGCAATCTTTCCCATTTTAAATCTTTTATTTTGATCTCTATTTCCACCACAACCAAAGAGTAAAATTATTTTTTTATTTGGAAATTGCTCTTTAAGGTTTGAAAGACATATTCTAAGTGCATCTGGTGTATGTGCATAATCAAGTATTACTTTAGACCTATTTTTGATTTTACCTATTTTTTCAAGTCTTCCATTTATTGGCTTAAGTTGTGATAAAACATTTAAAATCTTGATTAAACTTATATTGCTATTTTTTGCTGCAATAATCGCCATTAAAATATTTTTTAATTGTATTTTTCCAATAAGATTTAAATTTATTTCTCTTGTTAGATTATAGTATTTAATTTTTAATATTTGTTTCTCGCCACTATAACTATGAGATAAAATTTGAAATTGATTTTTGCTATTATTTAAAACCTGCAATTTCAATTTTCTAGAAATTGCAATTTTTTTTATTCTTTTAAATTCTGGTAATGTTTCATCTGTTATTACATTTCCTTTTTTTCTTATCAAATTTTCAAATAAGTACTGTTTTGCTTTAAAGTAATCTTTAAAATTTTTATGATAATCTAGGTGATCCTGAGATAAATTTGTGAAAATACCAGATGAAAACTTTAGACCATCCAACCTATGTTGAGTTAGACCATGGCTGGATGCTTCCATAATTACATTATTAATTTTTTGAGATTTTAATTTAGATAATATTTGTCCCATTCGAATTGGGTCTATCGTAGTATTTTGTAAATTTCGTCTTATATTTTTCGATTTTACACCTAATGTTCCGATTGAGGCGACTTTTATTTTATTAAGTTTTAACAATTGAAAATAAAAATCTGAAACAGATGATTTTCCATTTGTTCCAGTTACAGCAATTAAATTATTTGGTTTATTCTTATAAATTTTAAAAGCGATTTCTGCTAAAAGTTTTCTTATATTTTTAGTATGAATGAATAAAATATCCTTTTGAGGATTTGTAATTCTTTTCTCGCTTATAATAATTTTAGAGCCTTTTTTTATTGCTATAGAAATGAATTTATTTCCATCGAAATAGTTACCTTTTATGGCAAAAAAAATATTATCTTTTTTAATATCTTTTGAATTGAATGAAATCCCTGAGAAAAAAATTTTTTTTTTACTATTATCTATATTGTTAAAATAATTGCCTAATAACATTGTTAATTAATTTGCGCGTATTTTGTGGCTAAAATAGGCCCAATCTTTTCTATAATTTGACCAACAACTTCAACTGAAGTCCAACCTGCAGTATTAAAAGGAGTTCCTTTGTATTTTATTCCTGATCCATCTCTATAATTATAAACGTACTCACTATTTGTTTTAGGCTCATCCAACATCACAACTAGGCTATACTTAGGATTTGAGGCTGGAAATACTGAAGCAAAAGTATTAATCTTTTTCCGAGAGTATCCACTCTCTAAAATTTTTTCTGCGGTACCAGTTTTTCCTGCAACCTCATAACCTTCTACATTAGCTAGAGTTGCTGTACCTTCTTTTGTAGTTACAATTTTTCTTAATATTGAAACAAGATTTGATGAAACATTTTCCTCTAAAATTCTTTCTCCTTTAACATATTTTTCTTTTTTTATAAGAGTTGGATTGATCCTAAAACCACCGTTAGCAATAGTAGAGTAAGCGCTAGTCAATTGTAAAATTGTAGTAGTTATTCCATGTCCATATGAAGTTGTTGCAAGCTTACACTTTCCCCAATTAAAGGGTATTGGTTTACCCATTTCCTCTATGTCAAATTGTATTGAGTTAATTAAGTCAAGATCATTTAAAAATTTTTTATATTTTTCAATCCCAATTGCTTGGCCGATTCTTACCGAACCTATGTTGCCTGAGCGGATTAATATTTCTTCAGCAGTTAAGTTCGAGGGAATTTTTTTGTCATATTCGCTTATTTTATTTTTTCCACAAGTAATATTTTTTTCTAAATTTTTAAATTCAGTATTTGGCTCTATTATCTTTTCATTTAAGGCTGCTGCCAAGGTAAAAGTTTTAAAAACAGAACCTAATTCATAAACACCTTTAGTTGCTCTATTAATATAATTCACATCTATAATATTTTCTCTTTGATTGGGGTCAAAATCAGGCAACGAAATAATCGATAATATCTCACCATTATCAATATCCATTAAAATTGAGGCACTACCTTTAGTTTTAAATATTTTATTAAACCTTATTAACTCTTCTCTTATCAGGAACTGAATATCTTTATCGACAGTAAGTTGAATAGATTTATCGTTTTTTTTTAAATCTACATCTAATGATTTCTCTAACCCAGAAATCCCCAAGTTATTATCATCTATTTGTCCTATTATATGACTAAATAAATTTTTTTGTGGATAAACTCTTATAAGATTTTCATGTGGTTTTATTGATTTATCACCCAACATCATAATTTTCTCATAATTCTCATCTGAAATTTTTTTTTCAAACCAAAAAAATTTATCTTTTGAAAGTTTTGAATTAATTAATTCAAAATCTTTATCAGGAAAAATATATTTTAGATTAAGTAGCAATTTTTTTTTATCTATCGCTTCAACTGGATTTATTCCAATATCAATAGAATTAACAGTTTTTGCTAAAAAATGATTGTTTCGGTCTAAAATATTTGCTCTCTGAATTTTATTAAAAGAGCCATAATTCTTTGAAATATTGGAATTTAAATCTCTAGATCCCAGATGAGTAAGATGAATACAATAAATTATAGAAATAAGGAAAAAAATAAAAAAAATAAATGCAATTCTATTAAATCTAATATCAAAATTTTTTTTGTCACTTTTAAATTCAAATTCCTCTTTGTTTTCTTGGAGAATAAACTTCATATCATTATTTTTCGCTATCTATGATTTTGACATTGTTTGTAAGAATTTTTTCCTTTGTTAAGTCAATAATTTCAATTTCATTTATACTCTTTTGCGTTAATTTATTTTCAAAATAAAGATTTTGATAACTAATCAGCTTTTCTGGAGAGCTTAAATAATCAAATTCAAGTTTCACATTACTTAGTTCTAAATTTAAATCTGATATATTCTCTTTTAAACTAAATAATTCCTCATCAATTTTCTTTGTAGAATTTTTGATAAAAGAGGTGATTACAATAAGTGAAAAAATTAAACTAATAGTTAGAATTTTTTTCATAAGTTAAGTCCAAGATTTTCAATTTCGATTAAATCTTTAAATTTGTCTAAAATATCAGTTTTAAAATCATAAAAATTTTCCTTTTTGATTAAGCACCTTAATTTTGCAGACCTAGAAGGAGGGTTTTCTTTTAGTTCTAGACTTGATGGCACTATTGGCTTTTTTTGAAGTAAGTTAAATAAGATTTCTTCATGTATTTCCTCAGGTTGGTATCTAGATACACTTTTATGTTCTGAGAGACTTCTAAAGAAATATTTTACAATTTTATCCTCTAAAGAATGAAAAGTTACAATAACCAAAATACCATCTTTTTTTAAAACTTTAGCTGCATGGATCATTCCATAAATTAACTCACTTATTTCTTTATTAACAAAAATTCTTAATGCCTGAAAAACTTTTGTTGCGGAATGAATTTTTTTATTATTTCCTTTTTTTGATTTTTCGATAATTTTTACTAAATGAGGGGTATCTATTTCTTTTACCAATCTATCTTTAAGAATATTTTTAACGATTAATTTTGCATCTCTTTCATCACCAAAAGATTTGAAAATTTTAACAAGGCTTTTTCCATCTAATTTATTTATCGCTTCTTTAGCTGAAAATTTATTTAGACCCATCCTCATATCTAATGAACCGCTAGAATTAAATGATAATCCTTTTTTCGGATCTTTAATTTGAGTATATGAATAACCTAAATCAAATAATACACCTCTGATGTTTTCATTTTTGAGTTTTAAATTTCCTAATTTACTAAAACTTAAATTCTTAAAGATAAATCGGTTCGGAAATTCCTTTTCAATTTCTTTTGCAATTTTTAAACTTTCAGAATCTCTATCAAAACCAATTACTTTGTTATCTTTATTCTTAAGAATTTCTCGAGTGTAACCACCTTGACCGAATGTACAGTCAATAAATGTGCCACCATATTGAGGGGTAATAATGCTAATAATTTCTTTTAGCAGTACTGGATAATGTTTTGTTTTATCCTGTACTATGGTGGCTTCCATTTATTTTTACGAAGACCATTAATTTTTTTGTCTTCTTAAAAATGCTGGTATCTCTAAGTCGTCCTCTTCATCTTCATTTTCTTGGGACAAAAGACTTTCTGTTGAAGAGGTCTCGTTTTCAGAACTAAATAAGTCTGGTGCATCACTATCTACTCCAAACTCTTTTAAATCATTTTTTATCTCATCTTCATTAGTTGAATCGCTAAGAACTTCTTGAGTAAAAGAACTTTCCTCATCTTTACTAGTGTTTTCAACTAAACTTTCAGCTTGTTGATTTTTTAATAATTCCTCGTGATATTGATCATTAATTTGATTAATATTTTCATTCGCAACAGTCTCACTAACATTTTCAGTTGATACTTCATTCTCTAATTTTAAAGCATTAGCGCCACTTGAGATTGGGGTGCTAGTTGAAAAATTAAAAGAGGTATTAGATCCTAAATTTGAAAAATCAGAGTATCCAGGATTTCTATTTTGGATCCTATGTACCATATTAATTACTGATTTTGTCTCAGGTTGTTGTCCATCTAAAGCCGTTGCAACAATTGATACTCTAATTTTTCCTTCAAGAGATGGGTCAGTTATTGCCCCTATAATTACCTCTGCATCAGCCTCAACTTCAGATCTTATTTTGTTAACCACTTCGTCAACTTCAAATAACTTAAGATCTTTTCCGCCTGTAATATTTACGAGTAATCCTTTTGCACCTTTTAGAGTATAGTCATCAATTAAAGGATTGCTAATTGCCATCTCAGTAGCTTTCATAGATCTACCTTCACCTTCAGCTTCTCCTGTTCCCATCATAGCTTTACCCATTGATGCCATAACTGTTTCAACATCAGCAAAATCTAAATTGATAATTCCAGGTCTTACCATTAGATCCGTAACACTTTGAACCCCGTGCATTAAAACATTATTTGATAGGTTGAAAGACTCTTCAAATGTAGTTTGTTCATTTGCTATCTTAAATAAATTTTGATTAGGAATTACTATTATAGTGTCTACGTGTTTTCTTAATTCCTCAAGACCAATTTGAGCTCTCCTCATTCTTGAGGGACCCTCATATAAAAATGGTAGTGTCACTACGCCAACAGTTAGAATATTTAATTCTTTCGCAGCTCTTGCAATTACGTGTGCAGCACCAGTTCCGGTTCCACCACCCATTCCAGCAGCTATAAAAACCATATTTGCACCTTGTAAAACATTGACGATATCATTTAAAGACTCATCGGCCGCGGCTTGACCTATGTCAATTTTTGCACCTGCTCCTAAACCTTTGGTTAAATTTAAACCAATTTGAATTTTTGATTTTGCTTTACTATGTTTAAGATCTTGCGCATCAGTATTAACAGCAATAAATTCCACTCCTTGCATTCCATTTTCAATCATTTCATTAATAGCATTTCCACCTGCACCACCAACACCCATTACTAAAAGTCTAGGTTGTAACTCTCTTATCTCTGGTGTTTTAAAATTAATCGTCATTTTGTTATCCCCCGTTGTTTATTATTTAATGCTCCCATTTAAGACCGGCACGATTTAAATTTGCTTTTTTTCTTGCAGTGACCTTAAATTTTTCAAAAATTGTTGGTTCCCATATCTGAAAAGTCTTACCTTGACCAACAAACAACATACTATTTTTAATCTTTGCATGTTTTAATAATTTTGGTGTAAGTGAAATTCTTCCTTCGCTATCAAATTGTAAATTTATACTTTCTGATAATATTGATGTAGCAAAAAAGTCTCTTTTTTCCTCAAATGGATTTAATGTATCTATTGAATTTGAAATTTTTTCGATTCTATCTTGGGGCCATGCCTCTATTGACTGATTGTTAAATGATGGATAACAAACAACCCCATTGTATCCTAAATTAGATAAGTAAGATCTAAAACTTGCCGGCACCGACACCCGTCCTTTTTTGTCTAATTTGTTTTCGTAGGTTGATAAAAACATAAACCATAAATTCCTATATTCCCATTATATGGGAATATATGGGATATTATGGGTTTTTAAGCTAGGTGTCAATACATACAATTTGTGGTTTAAATAAGCAAATTTGAATAATTTATCTCAAAAATTGTTGATGGTTAAAATTATGAAAAATTTTGCCAGATAAACTATAAGCCGGGTTCTGTCATTTAAACCTATCATTTCTCTAGGTTTGAAATCACTTCCAAACTCAAGCGACTAACCCAGGTGACTAGCCAAGGATGGCTTTTAGTTTTTCAACAATGTCACCTCTACTTAGTCTTGCTCCCAGTGGGGTTTTCCAGCGTTCATTGTTACCAATAGAACCGGTGTGCTCTTACCACACCTTTTCACCCTTGCCATGTTATGGCGGTTTATTTTCTGTGGCACTATCCCTAGGGTTGCCCCCGCCAGGTATTACCTGGCACTGTATCCTTGCGGAGCCCGGACTTTCCTCTTTAATTGCTTAAAGCGATAAGTCGTTTATCTGGCTAGTACAATTTATTACTAAATTAAATTTTATCAACAATAATTAGTTAGGACTTTATCAAATTTTTACTTAGAATTAGGCATTCCTGGTCAGAAATCCCGTTAATTAATCCCTGCCGAAATCTTCGCTGGAAAGCTTTAATTAAAAGTCTTTTTTTAGAAATAGAGCTTTTTGATTGAACTTTTATATACCCAATCTTGTGTAAATTGATAAAAAAATTTTTCTCCTCTAAAAAATTAATTTTTTTGAGCCTATATTTGACAAGTTCTTTTTCATTTAATTGATGCCAATGTGCAAGTTTAACTTTTGCTAGTTCTTTCCAAGGGAATTTTTCACCTGGATCTTTTTTACGATTAGGAGCAATATCTGAATGTCCTAAAATATTCTTACAATTTACTCTGTATCTTTTCATTAAAAACCTTAAGAGTTTTTTAACTGAATTCATTTGCTTATTAGAGTATTTCTCATATAAGTTTTCATGACCGGAATTTTGTATTTCAACACCAATTGAATAACGATTTAAAGATTGAATATTTTTCCAATTTGATTTTCCAGCATGCCACGCTTCATAAAGATCTGGAACTAAATTAATTATTTTTCCATTTTTTTTAATGAAGTAATGAGCGCTAACTTTTGACCTATAATCGGTTAATCTATTTAAAGCTGACAGCTCGTTTTTCATTCCAGTGTAATGGATAATTATATATTTAATGTTTTTTTTTTGTCTTTTAGGCGTATTAAAATTTGGAGAATAATTTTGTGTTATTTTAAGCCACATTTAAGCTATAATTCTGATTAATTCTTATTTTATTTTGTTTCTCATTGTAATATACAAGATCAATAATGATTAAGAAAATTATAGTTATAATAATTACAACTTTTACGTTAATTTCAAATTTGCATGCTAGTTCAGATGGCGAATTACTTTTAAAAAAAAATGAACCATCTGAAATAAACGATTGTTCTGAAACTTTTAACAAAGCTGCATTTGCACTCAATCAAGGCTTGGACAAAGTTATTTTTAAACCTGTCGCAAGCGTTTACAGATTAATGCCCTCTCCTGTTAAAACTGGTGTGAGCAATTCATTAAACAATTTATCAAATTTAGTTACAGTCCCAAATAATCTTCTTCAAGGAGAATTTGCTTTAGCTGGAATAAATGCTGGAAGATTTGTAATTAATACAACAGTTGGAATTTTAGGTTTATTAGATGTTGCATCATATTTAGGATTTGAAGAGTACACAAAAGAGGATTATGGACAAAGCCTTGCTGTTCATGGTGTTGGGCCTGGATGCTATTTAGTGCTACCAGTATTAGGTCCTACTACTGCCAGAGACACTGTTGCTTCACTGGCTAACTTTTTTGGAGGTGATGCTTGGTATAATGTAACTGTAAAAAATGACACTCACTACTTTAGAGATGTAGATTATTATTCATCCAAGGTTACGAGCGGGGTTGATTTTAGGGCTAAAAACTTTGACTCTCTCGAAAATCTAGAAAAAAACTCACTTGATTTTTACGCATCTGTAAAAAGTCTTTATTTACAAGATAGACAGCAAAAAATCTTGAACAGCCAAAAAGTTATTGAAACTCAAGATGATAGTGATTGGGAAGAAATAGAAACACAATAATTTCATTACCAAATGATAAAAAAAAAATTGTTAATATTTTCAATTATTTTTTTTTCAATAACATTAAATTCATTTTCTATAGAGCCTGACATTTTTGTACAATCAACTGTCAATAGAGCATCTAAATTACTCGGAGAAGATATTACAAAAGATGAAAAGATTGAAAAACTAAAGTTAATCGCAAAAGAAACTGTGGATATCAGAGGAATTGGATTTTATACACTTGGAAAGAAAAGAAAATCTTTAAACGAACAGCAAAAAAAAAGGTATGCTGAATTATTTGAGGAATATTTTTTAAAAAGTTTTTCTAGTAGACTAGCAGAATACACTAATCCAGAAATTGATGTCCAAAGTAAAGAAAAGCTTAACGAAAATTACACTATCGTAAATAGTATTCTAAAAGCTACCAATGAAAGACCTGAGATAAAAATTGATTGGAGAATCTATACTAAAAATCCTGACAACCCTTTAATCAGAGATTTAATAATAGAAGGCTTAAGTTTGGCAAGAACTCAAAAAGAAGAATTTGCCTCTGTTTTAAATTCAAATAATGATGACATTGAAGTTTTATTTAAAGTTTTAAAGGAGTTTTCTCAGAATTAGTAATAATGAAATGGTGGGCCCGCCTGGACTCGAACCAGGGACCCCGCCATTATGAGTGGTGTGCTCTAACCAACTGAGCTACGGGCCCTTTGATAAATTTAGGTTTTATAACATTTAATAAGTTAATCAAGCTTGAATGTTTTTATTTTGTTTCTGATTGTTTTCATATGTAATCCTGTTTGTTGGTAAATATTTGATAAGTTTTTATTAAATATAAAGTCTTATTTTTTAGTATATAAAAGACTTAATGAGCTTCAAAAAAAATTTAAGTTATAAAGCTTTTTATAAAAGTAAATTTAAAAGTATAAAGCACACTACATACTTTGAAGTTTACGATGAATTATTTTCAAAATATAGAAATAAAAAAATAACTTTTGTTGAAATAGGTATTCTGGGTGGTGGATCATTATTCATGTGGAGAAATTTTTTTGGTCCAAAAGCAAGAATCATTGGAATTGATTTAAACCCTAATGCAAAAAAATGGACTAAATATGGGTTTGAAATTTTTATTGGTGACCAATCAGATATTAATTTTTGGAAAAAATTCAAAAAAAAAGTTGGCAAAATAGATATAATTTTAGATGATGGAGGTCATAGATATATTGATCAGATTACATCAATAGAGTGCATTTTAGATAATATTAAGCACGATGGTTTAATTGTAGTAGAAGACACTCACACATCATATATGGATGGTTTTGGGGATAAAAGATATTCTCTTATTAATTATATTAAAAATAATATTGATAGAATTAATCATAAATCCCACAAATTAAAAAATAAAAATTCTAAAGAAAATATTTGGTCAATAAAAGTTTACGAGTCGATAGTTGCAATATTTGTTAAAAGTAAACTAAAACAAACTAAATCAGCACCGATAACAAATAATGGAATTGATGATAATGCAAAAGATATTAGAGTTGAAAAAAATAAAAAAAATAAAGGTTTTAGAAAAATTCTCAATAAAATTAATAATTATTTCAGGTAGTCAAAACTATGAAGTTAGTTTTTTTTGCTTTTAAACATAGATATAGATATAAAGATTTAAATAATTTTTTACATTCCAGAATTTATGGAAAATATTTTCTTTTAAATCTGGGTGGTCCTTTCAAACATTTTATTGCAAAAATTTTATTAAAGATCAACTTTGGTTTTGCTATTTCTTGTGATGCAAGACCTTTAATTGAAAA
>CACCPC010000012.1:0-36490 GCA_902547785.1 uncultured Pelagibacteraceae bacterium | reverse complement strand
GCGAGTAGGAACCAAAATTTTTTCTTTAATTAGAATATCCGAATATTCTTTTTGATTTTTTAACCAATTTCTATTTTGATAAACTTGTAAGTATCTAAATAATAAATAGAGATTACCTATATCATTAACTGATCTTTTAAAGGAGTACCAAAAGCCTTTTCTATTTAAATAATTTCCAAAATAAAAATTATCTATATGATTTAACTTAGTCATTAAAAATGTTGAGTGCAGTCATTTTTCTCAACAGTGTATCAACTCGTTCTTGCATTTCAATAACCCCATCAGAAAGGGAGTCATCTAGCATATTTGATGATCCTTTTTGTGTTGTTATAGCAGCAGCATATTCAAACAAGGCAGCTTCCCATGCAGGACGCATATATTTAGTTGATGTTCTATCTCCTGCCATCTCTTCTATTTTTTTCAGGAAAGGATGATCTAAATTTACAATAATTGTTCTTGTATCGTCTTCATATTTTGCTCTGTAATCTGAACTTCCTAGATGATCAAAAGATATATTAAAACCTCCTCCAGATTTTCTCTTTTTAGATTTTTTTTCAGATCCTTTAGTCTTTGTTTCTTCATCGGTTTTTTCTAACACACCACCTTCCTTTCCTCTCCCATCTCCTTCACCTCCTTCACCATCTCCTCTACCTTCATGAATTCCTGCATTTCCGTCTCCTTCAACAAGATTTGTGTTGAAATCTTTTCCAACCACAATTTTTGCCTCTCCTAACGCTGGAAGATCCTGATCTTTTTCATCTATAGTTCCCCTCGCTTTTGCTGCTCTTTTTTGAAAATCTAGCTCTTGTTCTTTAAAATCACTATTAAAAAAATCCTTCATTTTTTCAGCTTCCTTTTGGAGAGCCTCCTCTTTTTCTTTATCTCTTTTTGCATTAGCTTCCTTTTCAAGTCTCTTTCTAACTTTATCAACTTCTATAAGAACAAATTCTTGAAATTTTTTTGCAAGCTCGTTATCAAGATTTAATTCCTCTCTTCTGCTGCTATCGAAAATAGGTGGGTCTTGATCCTCATCTATGAGTTTATCACATGAACATTCTCCAAAAATGAATTCATTATATCTTGCTGAAGGATTATTTATGAAGGCTTTATAAATTCCCTTAGCAAAAACTTTTATACCTCGTTCATCAGCATTTAACTTTTTACTTGCAATCTTTATTGATAATTTTGCATCACCTATAATATTTTTTAAATCCCCTTCAGTTTTGACTATTATCTCTTCACTAAAAGGAATTTCTTTCTTTTCAATTTCTTCTTCTTGTAAAAAAAGTTTTATTTTATGTTTGTATACTGTTTCTGTAAGAGTTTTTGATTGTAAAAATTCTTTAATACTATTTATTTTAATTGGTCTTTTTAATCTAAAATCTAGAATGTCTACTATAGTTCCATTTTTTTCAGCTGTATCTACATTTTCCTTTAACCATCGAGCTTTTACAACTTTTTCAGATATCTTAGCGTCACAATCTGATCTCCTTATCTCAAACTCAGTTAATTTATTATCTCTTACAGTCCTGACTCTCAAAGTTTTTCCAATACCAAGAGCTGCAACTTTTCCAGTTCCATACTCTCCTCTTCCAAAATCTCCCTTAGCTCTTTCTTGATTCTCCTGTCCTAAAACTAGAAATCTTTCATTTATTTCTTTTACATTCATACCTCTTGAATTGTCTTTAATTCTTATTGATTTATTTTCTTGATCCACAAATATCTCAACTGTTGGGTCATGATCAGTGTATTGCCAACTATTTTTAACATATTCTCCAACTGCTTTTCCTTCATTAGAAAATCTTTTTGTTTCTTCTAATAACATTCTGCCTGCGTGCACTGTCATTCCAGACTTAAGTTTAGTTGTCATTATCACCTCCTGTAGTTTGACTTTCTGCAACTTGATCTATAATTTTTTTAAATTTTTTATCAGAAACAAATAAATTCTTTATTTTTTGAATTTTTTCAATTTTTTGATTATTTTTCATATAATCATTAAGTCTAAAAAAGTCGTTATATTCCCTTGATGAAATTTCTGATATCTTATTCTCTAAAGCTTTTTTGTAAGCCTTCGAAGATTGTAGTCTTATTTTTGTGTTATCAAAAATTTCTTTTGAAACCGGAATTCTTATTTTACTTTGATCAAAATTTTTAACTTTACTTATATTTTTTTTTGCAAATTGAATACCTTCTTCAGTGAGCAAATAACTGTCAGTATTTTTTTTTTTAGCTTCCTGACGGATGTAACCTTTTTTTCTTGCATTTGATAGCGCATCCCAAGTGTTACTATCGCTAATCATATTAGGGTCCGTTTTCCATCTAAAACGTCCAGGGGCTATTTCATCCGCTTGTTTAGCAATAGTCTCTATATCAAATGTCCCAATTCCAGATCCGAGTATATAGATTGCTATTGTAACTATCTCTTGATTGGAATACTTGTTATTTTTCATTTTATTTAAAAAAAATATCGTTATTTTTGTTTTTTTTACTTTTTGCTCTGTTGAAGCTGTTCTTAACTTCTCTTATAGCCTCTTCTAATTTCTTAAATATTAAGTTTTTTTCTTTTTCCTCGTATCCGTAGTATCTTTGATTTGCTATATTATTTAATAGTTTTATTGATTTTACAGCATTAGATAATCTTCTGTTTCCATGTTTTAAAAAGTTATCTCTTTTTTGTTTATCTGTTAATGCCATAGGGCTAACCTAAGCATTTTCTTTGAGAAGTCAAGTGATAATTTGAATGATATTTAAAATGAGAATTGATGTGAGAATTCATTTGACACACTTGATAATATTGTGTTATTAGGAATTAAATTTATTAATTGTAAGTTTTATGGTTTGAGCAATTAATAAAATGATAACTGGGCTCCTTTGTCTTTCTTTCTATCTCAGTTATCTAATACACGCCTTGGTGGTATTCCTTTCCCACCAAGGCTTAAGAAAGAAAAAGAAAAAGAATATGGAAATATATGAGATGAAAATTTTAGAAACCGACATCTTAGAGCTTAATGACAATATTGATCAAAGCGAATTATCTTCTCAAGCATTAAATAGATACATAGAAATCTCAACACATTACATAAATATGGATAAAGTTGAAAAAGCTAGAAAAATATTAATTTCGATAGGTTTTACCAAAAAAAGTGTAGAAAAATATATAATACGAACAATTCAGGATGCAGAAATACATATTTCCGAGGACTTTAAGTTATTAATGAAGGGAAAAGTCTCAAAAAGATATTTAAATTAATGAATATAATAAATGTTTAGTTTTATATGGCAATTTTTAAGTGGAATAATTTTATTTGTTATATTGGTTTTTGGATTGCTTTATTTAACAAAAATATTTTTAGGATTTTAGTCATGAAAATTAAATATGCTCAAATGGCGAAACAGTTAGACGCGACAAGTAAAACTTGTTCCACCGAGGTGGGTACCAGTGCAAATCTGGTTTTGGGCACCATAGATGACTATATCTTGTGGGAAGGGATAGATCCCCTTCCTGCAAAAAATGAGATTTTATGAACAATTTTTTTAAAGAAAAATTAAAAGATAGATTAATGTATTGTTTAAATTGGAAAAAAGATACAGAACTATATCTAAAATATAAAAATCTTACGGATACTGTAAATAAAAAATATTACGAAAAAAGACCTATATTAAAATTTTTTTTAAGAATTTATTTTCTACCAATAAACGTGCTTAAATTTTTGCAGCTTTTAAGAATTTCAAGAGATTTAGAAAAGAACAACATAGAGATAAGTTACATATATAGCCAACTAAAAAAAGAAGAAAACAATTATGAAAAAAAATAACATTATCATTTTTTCTGAACATTTTATAAAAAAAAGAATAATTGAAGAGGGAAAAATATATATAAATGAATTAGTCGGAGAATGTTGTGAGTGCAGTGGGGAAGGTTTTATTAATGAAGCAGATATAGAGATGATTTGTATTTGTTGTGATGGTACGGGTGTAATCTACCATTATAAGAAAAAATTAAATTGAAATATATAACTAGGAGTATAACGTAGAGAATCATGGATATAATAATAGTAGGATTGATAGTAGTTGTTTTGTTGATAAATATAGCTTTATTTTTAAACTTCAAAAGTAAACCTAATGAAGAGGATAATAAAGATCAAGAAGTCCTTAAAATTAAGGATGATATTAATAGTCTTAAAAATTCATTAGGTGAGTCTTTCAATAGTATGAGCAAAGAAGTTGCTAAAGATATGACTGCTGCTTTGACAAAAGTGGATGAAAAAGTTGGAAACTTTAATCAACAAGTTCAATTATTAAATCAAAGCCAAGAGGGGATTACTAAAATTTTAGCTGGAGTTAAAAAATATGGAACTTTGGCAGAATATTCTTTAGGGGCTCTGATGAAAGATTTACTGCCTGCTTCTCAATTTATGATGAATGTGAAGATGAAAGAAGATACAAGTGAAAATGTTGAATTTGCAATAAAACTTCAAGGAGATGTTCTGGTACCAGTGGACTCACATTTTCCTGCTGAAAAGTTTAGAGCAATAACAGATGCTCATGAGGCAGATGATAAAAAAGCAGCAGCGGATGCCAGAACTAAATTAGCAAGCGCTTTTAAAGCAAAAGCAAAAAGTGTAAATGAAAAATATATTGTTCCACCAAAGACCACTGATTTTGCAATCGTTTATGCACCAACTGAAAGTCTTTATAAAGAGTTAACTGAGTATCAGGATCCTAGTACTAAGGAATTACTAACCCAAGAATTAATGAAAAAGTATAAAATTGTAATTTGTGGCCCTAATACCCTATCAGCTTACTTGCAATCTTTACATATGGGCTTTCAATCATTGAAAGTTCAGAAAGGAGCTACTGAGATTTATAATCATTTAAAAACAATCACCACTAGATTTGGTAAGCATTTTGACAATATTATTGTGCTTAGAAAAAAATTAGAAGAAGCTATGAGTGTAGTTGATAAGTTTGGAACTGATGCAAGATCAATTAGTAGAACTTTAGAAAATATTAAAGATCCCGAACAGGTTGAGAAAGCTGTTCAAACAGAGAACGTTGAGAGTTTTGTAGAGAGAAATAAACAAGTCAAAAAATAATTTCTTTTTTTAGATAATACCCTCTATAAGAAATCACATGCGATGGAATAAGAAATATAACTATCCTACATCATCAAGAGCAACTGAAGATGGAATAAGAAGATATTTGTTAGGTGAAACAAAATTGCCAAGCGTAACTTCAATTCTAGATGCAACAAAATCTGAAGAGGATAAGGCTGCTTTAGCCAACTGGCGAGAGCGGACAGGAGAAGCTGTAGCAAATAAGATTGTTAAAGACGCTGCTTCTCGCGGGTCTCAAATGCACAGTTATTTAGAATCTTTTCTTTTAGGAAGAGAAAACTTGAGTTTCTTCGAGGATAAAGAACAATATAAAACAATGGCTAAAGAAATTATTGAAAAAGGTTTAAAAAATAGACTTGAGGAAATATGGGGAGTTGAATGTACACTTTATTATCCTGACAGGTACGCAGGTACTGCTGACTGTGTAGGAATTTATGAGGGTCAATCTTGCATAATAGATTTCAAAAATAGCCGGAGACCAAAAAAATTCGAGTATATAGATAGTTGGCTATTACAATGTGCAGCGTATTCTTTAGCACATAATGTTGTGTATAATTCTAATATTACATCTTGTATTATTCTTGTTTGCACAGTAGATAACTTATTTCAAGAGTTTAAGATTCAAGGGCCAGAACTAATAACATATCAAAATTTGTTTTTAGGTAGATTAAAAAAATTTAATGAGATGAATAATTTAGTCTAATAAAAAATGGATAAGATTGTAATTTACGATACAGAGACAACAAACTCAACAATATGGGGATCTATAATAGAAGTTGGAGCTGTTGTAGTTGATAAAAATTTAAGAGAAATTGGAAAATTGAATATAAGAGGGCGAATGCCGGAAGGTGAGGTGCCAAGTGCGAAGGCTTTACTTGTAAATTCAACTAGTATTGATTTATTAACTAAAGGCAATTATTCACATTATGATTTCTTGGGTGCTGTTGAAAATTTTTTCTCTAAATGTGCCCCGGCAATGTTTATGGGGTGGTCAAATTTAAATTTTGATCGAAGGATGTTTCATTTCAATTTTTTTAAGGGTAATCGTTATCCTTACGCTACTCACTCATCACCTAACAGTGAACATGATGGTTTACATATAGCTAGGGCAGCACAAACCTTAAATTCTGAAACTTTAAAAACAGAATTAACTGAGGCGGGAAACCCAAGCTTAGCATTAGAATCTTTATCAAGAATGCAAGGTTTTGACACTTCAGCAAGCCATACTGCCTACGTTGATGCTCAAAATTCATTAAAGGTCCTTCGAATTATTAAAGATAAACATAAAGAAAATTGGAAAACATTTTTAAAAACATCAACTAAAACTAGCGTAGAAACGTTTTTAAAAAATGAAGGCATATATTCTATTTTTGAAAATGTGAAGGGTAGAAATATGATGTATCTCACTAGTACACTACATCCAAATCATTGTTTTCATCCATCTTATGCATCTTGGGGATATGTTTGGGATTTAAGAAGAGATCCAGAACCATTATTAAATTTATCAGTAAATCAATTAAGAGATATATTAAAAAAATATAGTCCTAAGGCTACAAGAGTTTTAAAAACCAATAAAGCTCCAGTAATTTTAGATAAACAATTCGCTCTTAAACAAAAACCTTATTCAGATTTAGATTTAGCAACAATTCAAAAAAGGGCTAAACTTGTTAGGGATAATGAAAATTTTTGTAAAAATATTCAAATTATAAATAGAGAAGCTGCAGAGGAAAAGGAACAAACAAAAACTCAAGAAGATTTATTACCGGAGGAAACTCTTTATGAAAAATTTGTTCCAAATAAAGATACTGCATTATTCAAAACTTGGCATAGTTCATCTTGGGAAGATAAGTTGAGATTACTAGATAAATTTCAAGATAAAAGATGTAGCTGGTTTGGCCAAAAAATTATTTATCAAGAGGCACCACAAATTTTACCACCTGATCTTTATAAAAATATTAAAAGTGAAATTGCTAGACGTATACTAAGTAAGAATAAGGAGAAGTGGCAAACGGTAAATATGGCATATAATGAAATCGACTATTTGAGAGATCAAGCAGATAAAAGAGATGATAAAATTGAATTAAATAAACTAGATGAAATTAACGATTTTATTATGTCTATTGAAAAGAAATATGAAATTGCCTAGTTGACTTTAAGATACAAGTTTATAGAAAGGTTTTATGCTTATAGATTTTAAAGATGAAGATTTTGAAAACAAAATTAAAAGTGAAGACGTTTCGGTAATCCAGTTTAGTGCAGCTTGGTGTGGGCCTTGTAAGTCTTTAAAACCAATTATGGATAAGCTTGCAGTTGAGTATAAAGACAAGGCTGGTTTTTATTACGCTGATATAGAGGACGGTGGAATTAATACTGGAAGTGCTGCGGGAATAAGAGGTGTTCCAACAGTGATAATCTATAAAAAAGGTGTTGAGGTTGATAGAAAAGTTGGTGGCGTACCAGAAAGCCATATGAAAGAATTTTTAGAAAAAAATATCTAATTTAAGTTTAATATTTCGCCTGCTAAATATAAAGATCCTGTAATTATTAACATATCATTTTCTTTTAGTGTTAAGGACTTAATTGCTTTCTCAATATTTTCTTCATATTTAACATTTGAAACATTACCAAATTTTTCTTTTAATTTTTTACCACTGATAGCGTTTGGTTGATTTGGGATATCAACAGTAGTTAGAGACGAAATATCTTTAAAGTAGCTAATATATTTTTCATGATTTTTATTAGACATCATTCCTATAATAAAATGCTTCTTACAATCTAAGGTTTGGAGATATTCATTTAAAACTCTTGCGCCATCTTCATTATGACTTCCATCTAATAAAAATCGGTTATTTTTGATTAGATCTTTAATTTTTCCAGACTTTATTTCTTGTAATCTGCCAATACTCTCAATTTTAGTAATTGCATTTTTTATATCATCATCTTTAACCTCTAAATTTAATTGTCTTATTGTTGCTATTGCTGTTGAAATATTTTCTAACTGAAATTGTCCAAGAATATTTGGCAACGGTAGTTTTAAGCCACCAAATTTATCTTCATAATAAAAAAAACCATTTTCTCCATTAGAATAACTATAATCTTCATTAAAAAACAATTTATTAGATAAGTTTTGTGAAATTGATTTTTTGATACTTTCAGTTGTTTCAACTGAGTTTTGTTTAGATACAATTATATTAGAATTTAAAAGAGAGGATGTTTTTTCAAATACAATTTTTTCAATAGTTTGTTGATCCTTTGGTAACCAATCAAGATGATCTTTACTAATAGAGCATACAATACTTGATAAATTATTTTTTAGAATATTTGTTGCGTCAAACCTATGAAACAAGCCTGCCTCTATTAAATTAATATTATTGGGATATTGAGCAGCCTTATAGAAATAACAAGCAGACAAAGCCTCAAAAAAAGTTAAGGGATTTTGATCATTTATTTTTTCAACTTCTTCAAAAAGATCAATTAATTCATCATCATTAAGCATATTATTATTAAAAACAAATCTCTCATTAATTTTTTGAATATGAGGACTCGTATAAACATTGCATTTTATTTTTGCTTCTTTAAGAATCGAAAAAATTGCATTAATGGTAGATTGTTTACCATTTGTTCCTACTACTGATATTGCTTTTATTTTATCTTGAGGATTACCTAATTTTTCACAAAGAATTTTTATACGGTCTAAACTTAAATCTATCTCTTTAGGATGCAGCTTTTGTAAGTGACTGACTATCTTCTGAAGTTTCATTTTCTTCAGAGCTTATAACAGGTTTTTTATTTAATAGAATTGAAATTAAAATACCAAATTTTTCTTGAAGATCTTTTCTCTCGAGAATTAAGTCTACAAACCCAGTTTTCTGAACCATAGAGCTTCTTTGAAAATTTTCTGGTAAACTTTCCTTTATTGTACCTTCTATAACAGAGCGACCTGCAAAAGCTATTAAGGCATGATCAGATTCTGCTATATGCAAGTCTCCCAACATCGCGTAAGAGGCTGTAATTCCACCAGCAGTCGGATCCGTTAAACAAACAAGATAAGGAAGATTATTTTTTTTTAATTCATTAATAGCCATCGTTGTTCTTGTCATTTGAGATAATGAAATCAAACTTTCCATCATTCTCATTCCTCCCCCAGAACTAAAACAAATAAAAGGAGTTTTGTTTTCGATAGCATGTTGAATACCATATAGAAACGCCTCACCTTCTGCAGCTGCCATTGAAGCACCTAAAAATTCAAAGTCTGATGCAACTGCAGTAACTTTAATATTATTAATTGAACCAGACACAACCATCATACCACAATCCAGTCCTGTCTTTTTTCTCGCACTTTTTAATCTATCTTTGTAAGATTTAGAGTCTGTCCAATCTAGTGGATCATCTTTTGGTATTGGTGTTTTAAAAATTTCATAATTATTTTTTCCAAAAAAAATGTCAAATCGTTGTTTTGGATTTATTCTGTGGTGTTTATTGCAATCAGGACACACCCAAAGATTTTCTTCTAAGTCTTTTTTTAAAATTGGTCCTTTACAGCAACTAGTCCAATCGCTTTTTGCAATTTCTTCTTTAGTTGCTCTTTTATGTATAGCTGTTTTAATTTTTTCACCAGCTTTAATTATTTTTGTTATCCAATTCATTTAATTTTATTTTTCAGTCTATTTACGACATTATAAACATTTGTGACCGGATTTTGTCTTTTTTTTATAGAATTTGTTATTTCCCTACAAATAGCACTTCCAACAACTAAACCATCAGCTTTTTTAAGTGATTTTATAGTTTTTTCAGTGATACCGAAACCAATCACAACATTTTTTTTCGAGTTGATTTTTTTTATTTTATCATAGTTAGACAATATTTCTTTAGAGGAAACTTTAAGGTTTCCACCAGTAGTAGAAAGCATAGATATGAAATAAATCATTTCATGTGAGTCTTTAATTATTTTTTTTAACCTATTTTTTGTTGTAGTTGGCGATAAAAGCTGAATAAAAAACACTGATTTTTTTTTACATTTATTTGCAAATTTCTTATTTTCAGGCCAAGGCAAATCTACAACTATTAATCCATTAACTCCTGAAATTTTGCAATTTTTTAAAAATTGATTTTCACCGTATTGAAAGATCATATTATAGTAACCCATCAATATAACTGGTTTATTCTTATCAAATTTTTTAAAATCTTTTACAAGTTTAAAAATATCATTGACCTTAATTCCATTTTTGATTGCTCTATATGAGCTTGTTTGAATTTGACTTCCATCAGCGACTGGAGTGTTGTGAGGTACACCAATCTCTACTATATCAACCTTTTTTGAGATTGATTTTAATATCTCTAAGGATTGTTTTTTTGAACTATCTCCAGCTACGGTATAAGTTAACAGAGCTGGCCTTTTTTCACTTTTAGCTTTTTTAAATGCATAACTGATTGGATTAGACATATTTTTTTCCCAATCTTCTCTCTATAATTGCTCGATCTTTGTAAGCATCCCCACAACTATTTACTACAACAATTGTATCTTTACTAAATTTTTTTGATTCCGTTATTGCAACTGAGAAAGCATGACTTGGCTCCAGAGAAGGTCTTAATTTTTCAAACTTTGTTACGAGTTTGTAAGCGTTTAAAGCTTCCTCATCACTTGCTGCAGTGTATCTTGCTCTTTTTGTATCTTTAAGAAAACAATGAAGTGGAGAAATACCTGGATAATCTAGTCCAGCAGAAATTGACTCTGTTTCCTCTATTTGACCATCAGTATTTTGATTTACATATTGGGCTGCACCATGAAGAATTCCTATTTTAGATCCATATGTTAGTGGTGCTGCGTGTTTTTTACTTTTTGCTGGTCCACCAGCTTCTACACCAATAAATTCACACTGTTTTTTATCGTAATCCATAAACTCATTCCAAAAACCAAAACTAGAACTTCCTCCCCCAACACAATTATAAAGTTTTAGTTTCTTTGGAACTGACCCAAACTCATCAACTAATTGAGTTTTTAACTCTCTTGATATTTGACTTGTGCTCCATCCACAGATACGAACGAAGACAGCTGGGCCAACAGTACTGCCAACACACATTGCAACTTTATCACAATTTGCAACCCAGTAACGCATACACTCAGATACTGCATCTACAAGAGTTTGACTGCCAGAGTATACCGGAATAACTTCTGCTCCATTTTTTTTCATTGCTTTTACATTGGGTTGTTGCCTTTGAATATCTTTCGCGCCCATGAAAATTTTGCATTTTAAACCAAATTTTTTGGCTGCCATACTTAACATTTTACCTGCATACCCAGCACCAGTGTCTCCACAAATAACTTTTTTTCCAGAACGCTTTGCAAGCAAACAGTGAACAGTTGCATTATAAATTTTATGTGCACCTCCATTTGCATCAGATACAACTTTAGACCAAATTTGAGCCCCACCCACATGCTTTGTTAAATTTTCTAGTTTGATAAAACGAGTAGGGCTACCAACCCAATTCTTAAAATATTTATCTCTCTGATTAATAAAATTTTTGTCCTTTTTTAGTTTATTAAAAAGAATTTCTAAATCTTCTATTGGTTTCTTCAATGTTTCGGGTACAAAATTTCCTCCAAATTTGCCACCCCAAAATCCAAGTTTATCGCC
This sequence comes from uncultured Pelagibacteraceae bacterium, assembly GCA_902547785.1. Taxonomy (GTDB): domain Bacteria; phylum Pseudomonadota; class Alphaproteobacteria; order Pelagibacterales; family Pelagibacteraceae; genus Pelagibacter. Next base: position 24,738 of record CACCPC010000012.1, on the reverse strand, counting down.
TTGATCTATAACTGGTATTCCTTTTTTAAGTTTCATGTTTTTGCAAATAATTTTAATAATTTATCAATTTTATTAATATCTTTTTTTCCCTCATTATTTTCAATCGATCCAGATAAATCAATTATGAAGTCTTTATTCTTAAAATTAGGAATATCATCTATTTGAATATTTCCTGCAATCATTTTATTTATTTCATTAGGCACCTGTTCTAATAGATTATGATCAAAACTTTCAGACCTGTGGTAACCTTTTGAATCAAATAGAATTATATCTGAAATTTTTAAATAATCTTTATATCTATCTACATCTCTTTTATTTGAAATTGTAATTGCTGAAATTATCTTAATTTTGTATTTTTTTTTAATTTCTAAAGTTCTGACAGGATCAACATCATAAAGCTGGTAATAATCAAAATTAAGATCTTTGATTTTCTCTAATAATTCATCCGATGGATCCACAAGTACTGAAACAAAATAAGTTTGTTTTTTATTAATGTTAATTAGATTTTTTAAATTTTCATATTCAACATATCTTTTACTTTTTTTATAATTTGTAATAAAACCAATAAACTTTGGTGGAAAAGGATGATTTAAAATATAATTTAAAGTTTTTGTATCTGAGATCCCACAAATTTTTAAATTTTTGATCATTAACTTAAATGATCAATTAATGTTTGGACGTTTTTCCTTACATTACCTTTAGTTATAGGCCTTCCTATCACAATCCAATCACTACCATTTCTATAAGCTTGCTTTGGAGTAACCACTCTTTTTTGGTCATCTGTTTTAGTATTAAATCTTATTCCTGGGGTAATGATTTCTTTTTTAAAAAATTTTTTAACAATCTTGACTTCATGTGCACTACATACAATGGCATCCAGATTAGCCTTTTTTGCTAATTTCACTTGGTGTGATACCAGTTGATCAATTTTTTTTGCTATAACCAATTTCTTTCAAAGATTTATTGTTCAAAGAAGTTAATGTTGTGATACCTATTAATTTTGTTTTTCCAGATATTTTTTTACAAGCTTTTAAAGCATCTAGACCCGAGCTGATATGAATTGTTAAATAATTTATTTTCAAATCTTTTATTGCTTTAATGGTAGACACACAAGTATTAGGAATATCATGAATTTTAAGGTCAGCAAAAACTATTTTATTTTTTAATTTAGAAACAAAATTTCTCCCATTTTTGGAATTAAGAAATTCTAAACCAAATTTATATCCAATTTTTAATTGTGTGTTACTAGTATATTTAATTATTTTTTTAATTTTTGAAGTATTAGTGCTGTCACAAGCAATAAATATTTTATTTTTTTTCATTGTTTAAAATTTTAAACATATCTTTTGACATTTTGAAGTGAATTGTTTTTTTTTCTGGTGTATCAATTTTTTTATTTGTCTTAGGGTTTCTCGATATTCTAGCTTTCTGAATTTTAGTAGAAAAAATACCAAATCCTCTTAATTCAACTCTCTCACCACGTTTTAGAGAAATTTTTATTTCCTTTAAAATGATATTCGTGAATTTTTCTAAATCTTTTTTTAAAAAGTTTGGATAGTTTTTTGATAGTTGTTTTAAGAGCTCTGATTTTACAATTGCCAATTTTATTTTTTCTTTTTCTTGTTTAAATCTTCAGACAGACTAGAAAAAGGAAGATTTTTTCCAGAGCCCTCTGATCCATATTTTTCTAGAGCTTCTTTTTTCTGCAATTCCTCTAATAGTTTTATACTTAAGGTGACTTTTCTTTTATTAAAATCTATCTCAGAAACAGCACAGTCAATTCTTTCCCCGCCAGTAAATCTGGAAGTCCTGGCATCTGCTGGATTTATTGCTATTTGATTTTTTTTAATTACAAAATCCATATCACAACTTTCTGGTCTTACAACAAGTCCCTTGTTGTCACTAGAAACAATTTTTACAGTTATTATATCATTAATTTTTGTGTCCTTAAACCAGTCAAAAGGGTCTGGCTGAGTTTGTTTTAAACCAACTCTTATTTTTTGATCATTAGGTTTAATTTCCAAAACTTTTACCTTAATTTTGTCACCCTTATTAAATTTTGTTAATTCTTCTTCACCGTTGTTCAGATAAGTTAAATCATTACAATGTAAAAAGGCATCAATATCTAAATTTTCAACATTTACAAATAAAGAGTATTCATTTTTATTTACCACTTCTCCACTCACTTCGGTTCCTACAGGGTATTTTTTCTCAAAGGTTTCAAAAGGGTTTTCCATAGTAAGTTTGTGTGAAATTGCGACACGTCTTTTTGTTTTATCAATCTCAGTTATGACACAGTCTATTTCATCACCAACTTTAAACATTTTTTTTACAGAAGTATTTTTTTTAGTCCAACTAAGTTCACTAGAGTGTAATAATGTTGTTAACCCTGGCTCTAATTCACAAAATGCTCCAAAGTCCATAATCTTAACAACTTTAGCTTTGTAGATCTTTTTTAACTCATAATTTTCAATATGTTCAAATGGATCAGGGGATAACTGTTTTATAGAGCAACCAACCTGTAACTTTTCCTTATCAACACTAATAACCTTTAAATCATGTTTTTCACCGATGTTGAATATTTCATCTGGATGATTAACACGACTATATGAAATTTCCTGCAAATGGACTAAAACATCCAATTCATTGTTTACATTAAAAAAGCACCCAAAAGAACTATAACCTTTTACCTCGGCATCTTTTATAATGTCACCAACTTTAAATTTTTCTATAATTTTTGCTTTATCTTCTTTTTTAAATGTCGAAATTATTTCTCTTCTTGATACACATGCATTTCCAAATTGGCGAGTACCCCCCAGCTGTTAAAAGCTGGGGGGCCCCGCCCCACGCACTTTATCCAATTTTATTAATGCAAATTTTTGAGGCTCATTCATTAGATGATCTATATTCTTTAGAGGCTTGTCACTTATTTGTGATCCTGGTAAAAACATAAGTGATCCAGTGTCTAAATGTTCTACAATACATCCTCCTTTGCACTTTGAGGTAATCTTACCCATAATAGGTTCTTTCTTTTCATAAGCTTCAACAAGTTTATCCCAACCTTTAATCTTTTGAGCTTTACTTGCAGATACAACAACATCACCATTCTTATCCTCTATCTTTTCCAAAAGAACTGAAATTGTTTCACCTATTGCGATGTTTTTAGAAAGACCCATGCTTTTAAGTTCATTAATATCCAGGACTGGTTCACTTTTTAATCCTTCTATGAATAAAAAAACAAATTTTTCTGTAATCTTGTTTATTTTACCTTCAATGACTTTTCCTTCTTCAATAGTGTTTTTTGTGAACTGATTATTTAATAATTTTTCAAACTCTTTTGAAGCTGGATTTGAGAGGTCTTTATAAATTTCCATTAGTGTTTTGCCTATTATGTCTTAGTTAATTTTAAAAAAAAACTCTGCTTATTTAGATAAAATAATGGTTTTAATCAAGAATGAAATTCAGGCAAAAACCATTAAAAATATTATTTTTTTACAGAAATATTAAAATTTTCATCATATTTTAACTTTTAATCAAAATTATTCTATTTTTGCTCCTAAATAATCAATCTTTTTTAAAAATGATGGAAATGAGGTATTTATGGAATCTTTGTCAAATATTTGCCATTCACCTCCAAATGATAGAGCGGCGACGACGCTTGTCATAAAAACTCTATGATCTTTAAGATAATTTTTTATGACAATTTTTTTATTAATTCTTAATCTTGGGTTTCCATAAATTTTAATACTATTACTAGTAACTTCATTCTTAATACCAATTTTATTAAGGATTTTTGAGCCCCATCTAAGTCTTGGACTTTCTTTTTGGTTTAACTCAGAAATCTTCTTAAAATATGATACTCCATTTGCTCTAGCCGCTACTAAAAATATCAACAAAAATTCATCGATTGCAGAACTATTAAATTTTATTGGACAATTGATTGGTTTGATTTTATTTGTACTTTTAACAACTAAGTCAGCAATTTTTTCACCTTTATAATTTTTTATATTTAATTTTGAAATTTTGATACCCATAAGTTTTAGAATATTAAGCACTCCAACTCTAGATGGATTTATATTTACGTTCTTTATTTTAAGGCTAGAATTTTTGGTGAGTGTTGTTAAAACAATAAAAAATGCTGCTGAGCTTATGTCAGAAGGTATATTGTAGTTTAAGGCAGGTATATTATGCTTTCCAATAATTTTAATTATATCAAAGTTATCTTTTTTCATAATTTTTATTGGTAACCTTAGGTATTTAAATAGTAATTCACTATGATCTCTTGATTTTTTAGCCTTGATAACTGTCTCACCATATGTATTTAAGGCAGCAAACATAACAGCACTTTTACATTGGGCTGATCCTTTTTTTTCAAAGTATTTTATTGGTTTTGGGTATTCTGTACCTTGAATCTTAATCGGAAGTTTTCCATTATTACTATTAAATCTTGCCTCAAACTTTTCCAATGGTTTTATAACTCTTAGAAAATCTCTTTTTGATAAACTTTTATCGCCCTTAAGCTTCACCTTTTTTTTTGAATGAACTAATAAACCTAATATAAGCCTTCCCAAAGTGCCTGAATTTCCAGCATCCAAAATTAAGTTATCTCTATATTTAAATCCATTTAATCCTAAACCAATAATTTCACAAAAATTTTTTGAAATCTTTATTTTTATTCCAAGTTTTTTAAGACAATTTAAGGTGCTAATAACATCATCCGAAAGTAATAAATTTGATGCTTTGCTTTTTTTAAACGATTGAGAGGCTAGTAAAGCCCATCTTATTGATAAGCTTTTATCTCCATCTATAGATAAATTTTTATTAAATCTATTTATCTTATTTTTTATTTTTACAAAATTAGACATTTAATCAGATTAATTGATCTTAAAGGAGTCACCGAAGTATGCATTCTGAGCATCAATATTTTTAATAAGATTATTAGGTGTGTCTTGTGCAACTACTTTTCCATTTGCCAATACAATGGCAGAGTCGACTGTCGCAAGAAGATCGCGCGCAAGATGATCGCATAGTATAATAGAAATATTATCAAGTGTTTGTAAATCAACGATTATTTGCTGAAGGTTTTTAATTGTCATTATGTCCAAAGCTGCAAATGGTTCATCAAGTAGTAAAATTTTTGGATTACTTAATAAAGCCAAAGAAATAACTAAGCGTTTTTTTTCACCTCCAGATAAATGTTCAGCTTTAATATTCTGGAGAGAACCAAGTTCAAATTTAGAGATCAACACATTAATTTTTTCATCCCTTAATTTTTTATCATCAATTACAATTTCACTTATTGCTTTTAAGTTTTCTCTTAAAGTTAAATCATGAAAGTATCCAAGAACGACCACCCCCCTAGCCAAAACGGCCAGGGGGGAGGCCGCCCGCCATGCTGTGGCACATATCCAATCTTATAATTTTTTGTTCTATAAAATATTGGATCTTGAGTTACATTTTTTTTTTCTATAAAAACTGATCCATAATTTGGTTTTAATAGTCCTATAATTATATTAAAAATTGTTGATTTACCTACTCCATTAGGCCCTAACAACCCAAGAATTTCTCCTTGGCTTAAACTCAAATTCAAATCTTCTAAGATTTTACGTTTACCAAAGTATAGAGAGATTTTTTCTAATCTTAATAGCTCTTTCTCTTGCTTAAAGTTTTTAATACGAAATTTTTTAATAATTGCCATAATTAGTATTCACTAGTAATATTTACTTTATCATTTTTATCAATCATAGATATTTTTAATTTTTTATATAATAAATCTATTTCCACTTTATCTGCCTTAATCTTTGTGTTTTCATTGACATAATCAACATTTTGTAAAATTTCTATTAAATTATCTTTAAAATTAAGATTTAAAATTTCAGAATTTATTGTTTGATTTCCATATTTAACATTAACTTTTTTTTTGAAAACAGTATTATTGTTTATTTTGTTATAATTGGCAGTTTTTGAGTAAATATAAATAATGTCTTGATTTTCTCTTAATATTTCAGCATTCACTTCAAAAAGTTGAACTTCATTTAATTTATCTTCTTTTAAGGTAGCTGATTGGGCAGTAACTGTATATTTGTTACCTAATAAATCTTCAGATACGTATTTTAAATTTTCTATTATATTTTTATTTACATCATTTATTTTAGTTTCAATGTTTTTTTTTTCTAATACATTTTTTGTTTCACTATTTTTAATTGTTTTTACATCCTCATAGAAATATTTATAATAAAATAATAAACTTGATATAATAAGTAAAATTAAAAGACTATATTGAGAAACTTTTTTTATATCCATTTATATTAATAAATTTTGTTATTTAAAATATGATGAATGTGTAAAATTCCTATAGTAATGAATTTTTTTTTATGCTCATAAACACAAAGACTTGTAATTTTTTTTTCATTCATAATTGCAAGTGCTTTTGTGGCTAATATGTTCTTGTCTATCTTGATAGGATTTTTTGTCATTACATCTTTAACTTTAAGATAGTTAAGATTAACATTTTTTAAATTAAATCTTCTAATTTGACCATCAGTAATTATCCCTGTTGTAAATTTTTTTGTATTTCTAACAATGAGTGTTCCTAATTTCTTCTCAGTCATTATCTTTAATGCTTTAGTCATTAGTTTATTTTCGTCGATAAAAGGTATTTTGTCTCTTGTTAACATTAAATCTTCAGCAGTCCTTAATTTTTCCCCTAAGTTTCCAGCAGGATGAAATTTTTTGAAATCTAAATTATTAATTTTTTTCTTTTTCAAAGTTGAAATAGCTAAAGCGTCCCCTATACTTAATTGATTTATTGTGCTTGATGTTGGTATAATATCTAAACCTGCTTCCTTAACTTCTGGAGTAATTAAACCAATGTCACTATTTTTATACAAATCAGAATTTTTTTTTGATGTAATACCAATTAATAAAATTTTATTCCTGTTCGCGTAATTAATTATATTTTTTAATTCAATAGAGTTTCCAGAGTAACTTATTAAAATTAAAATATCTCTCCTTGAGATACTACCCATGTTGCCATGAGAACAATCATTTGCTGAAAGAGAGAATGAAGGTGTTCCAATTGAAGAAAGGGTTGCAGAAATCTTACTAGCAATAATCCCACTTTTTCCAACTCCACATAAAATTACTTTCGATTGACAATTTACAATTGCATTTACAGCCTTATCAAAATTTTTATTGAGAGATTTTTTTAACTTTTGCAAAGCCTTTATCTCCAAATCAATTACTTCTTTTGCGATTTTTTTAAAATTAATTTTTTTATTTAATGAGCCCATATATCATCTTTGAACAGAGCAAGGTCTAAGTCGACTCTTGTTTTTAGAAATTTAAGACAATCTTTATATAATTCAAATCTATTTTCACGTATAAGAATTTTGTTTAATTCGTCATGGATCCTATGAAGGTAAATTACATCGTTTGCGCAATATTTCAATTGTGCAGGAGTAAGTTCTCCACCAAAATCTGAACTTTGAAATTGTTTGCTTATATCTAGATTAATAAATTCTTTTATTAGAGATTTTAAAGAATGGTTATCTGAATAAGATCTTGATAACTTTGAGGCAATTTTCGTATCTAGTATATTATTAGTCTCAGTTTTTAGATAATATTTAATAAAGGCTAAATCTGCTCTTCCATAATGAAAAATTTTTGTAATTTTATCATTTCGGAGGATTTTGATTAAATTTGGTGCTTTATAATGCAATCTATCCAGTTGAACAATATGCGCATCTGAGTTACCGCTTGAGATTTGAATAAGACACAATGGATCGCGTCTTATATTCAGCCCCATAAATTCACCATCTACAGCTATTAAATTGCCTAAATCTAAATCATCTGGTAAGTCATTTTTGTGAAGTTTAATATCCATATTTTTTAATATCATATATATATGAAAGCAAAAAATTGTCTAATCTTTGGTGGAAGCGGTCAAATCGGAAGTTTTCTAATTAGAAAACTTACTAAAAATAACCTAAAGGTTACTGTTGTAACAAGAAATATTCATCAAAGAGGTCTAAAAATAAAAACTCAAGCTAACGCTGGTTTTATTGATATTGTAGAGGCAAATATTTTTGAAGAAAAAAAAATTGAAAAGTTATTTTCTAAAGCAGACTATTGTATAAATTTAATAGGAATTTTATATGAAAAAGGAAAAGGAAATACTTTTAAAAATATTCACACAATTTTTCCAACTTTATTGGCTAAACTTTGCAAAAAATATAATTTAGAACATTTTGTTCACGTTTCTGCACTTGGAGTAAATGAAGCTAAAGACTCAAAATATGCAATTTCAAAACTTGAAGGTGAAAATAATATTTTAGATAATTTCCCCAGAAGTATAATTTTAAGACCATCAGTAGTTTTTTCTAATTCAGATAATTTTAGCACTCAGTTTATGACATTATTAAATAGGCTTCCAATTTTTCCACTTTATTACTCAGGTAAAACTAAATTTATGCCAATACATTGTTCAGATTTAACAAATATTATTTATCATTTAATTTTAGAGGGATCTGACACTCAAATTATAGAATGTGTTGGTCCAAAAATATTAACATTTAAAGAAATTTTGGAAATCCTGTTAAATTTGATAAACAAAAAAAGATTATTAATTCCTTTTCCGCTTCCCGTCGCTAAATTGTCTGCAAAATTTTTTCAATTACTCCCAAAACCATTACTTACTGAAGATCAACTTAGGTTATTAAAATATGATAATATTCCATCAGGAAAATATAAAACCAACTCAGATATTGGTTTACCAAGTAAACTATATTTTAAAGATGAGGTAAAAAAATATTCTTATATGTGGCGGGACGGTGGAGAATTTTCTACAGAAAAATATAATTTTGGAGACAACCAAAAAAAAAGTTAAAATTAACTAGCCAGTTTGAATCTTTTTCTCAATGTATTCTTGAATATCATCTTTATCATTTGTATCTTCTTTCTTACCCTTCGGCTGGTAAGCATATAATAAATGAAGCTTACAATAAGAAAAATCTTTCAAAGAAGTTCTGCCACAAAAGTAAAAAGATTTTTCATCGGGATGACCAATAGGCCATTTACAAGAATTATCATCTAGTTCCTCCAATTGTTTTGGATTTTCTGGTTCAAAGTCCTTTTCAATTATTAACGACTTGAACTTACTTCTCCTATCTTTACCTGATTTAATTTTGTTGGTTTCTAGATATGTTTTTTGACTTTGATTTTTATTTGCGGATCTTGTTTTAATTTTTGCAGATAGATTTAGCCTATGAGCTTTACCGATAACTGCATTTCGGCTAATTCCACCAATAATCTCGGCGATTTGACTAGCGGTATTTCCTTTTCCCCAAAGTTCTTTCAATTTTGCGACTTTTTCCTCTGTCCAACTCATTTGATAACTACATAATGTATTAATAATAATTTTATATACCATATAGGGGTTTTAATTAACAAATAACAAGTTCATATTTATAGTTATTCACAAAAAAAATTAAAAAAATTTCAATCCAGGCTTGTATCAATGTAATCTTCAAATATATCAATTATAGAATTGTATAAATAAATTTATGACGTATTTAGCAAAAAATTATAACAGAAAAAAAATAGCCTTTAAGCATGGAAAAGGGAGTTATTTATTTTCAAAAGATAATAAAAAATATTTAGATTTTGTTCAGGGAATAGCAGTTAACTCTCTAGGTCATGCACATCCAAAATTGGTAAAAACAATAAACGAACAATCGAAAAAGCTTTGGCATGTTTCAAATGCCTTTCAAATTCCGGAAGGAGAAAAATTGGCAAAAATAATCTGCCAGAAAACATTTGCAGATTATGTTATGTTTCAAAATAGTGGAGCGGAGGCTACAGAGGCAGCAATAAAAGTAGCTAGAAGATATTTTTACTCTATTGGAAAACCAAATAAAAACAGAATTTTATGTGTAAAAAATTCATTTCATGGCAGAACATTAGCTGCAATTTATGCTAGTGGGTCAAAGAAAATGACTGAAGGATTTGGCCCAAAAGTTGGAGGATTTGACCATTTTCGATTTGGAAATCACAAATCTCTTAAAAAAAAGATTACAAAAAAAACAGCAGCAATAATGGTTGAGCCAATTATGGGGGAAGGTGGCATTAACGTGATTCCTGACTTTTGCTTAAGAGAATTAAGAAAATTATGTAATAAGAAAAAAATATTATTGATTTTAGATGAAGTGCAATGTGGAATTTCTCGATCAGGTGATTTTTTCGCATTTGAGCAATCAAAAGTAAAACCAGACATAGTTCCAATTGCCAAAGGTATTGGTGGTGGATTTCCGATTGGAGCAGTTCTTATGAACAAAAAAGTTGCCTCAGGCATGACACCGGGCACACATGGTTCCACTTTTGGAGGAAACCCTTTGGCAATGGCAATTGGAAACACTGTAATGGATATAGTTTCTACTAAGCAATTTTTAAATAATGTAAAAAAATCCTCAAAATATTTTTTATCAAATTTGAATAAGCTTAAACAAAAATACCCTAAAATTATTAAAGAAATAAGAGGAAGAGGTTTATTAATTGGAATTCAACTTTATAAAGATCAATCAAATTTTATCAAAAAATTGATGGATAATAAATTACTAACTATAAGAGCAGCTGACCATGTTGTACGTGTTTTGCCTCCACTCAATGTTAAAAAAAAAGAAATAGATCAAGCACTTAAGATTATCAATAAAGTTTGTGCAGAACTTAAATAGAATGAAACATTTTATTAATCTTAAAGATATTCCAGCAAAAGATCTTCGAAGAATTTTAATTGATGCAAAAAAAAGAAAAAAAGCAAGAAAGAAACTTAATAATCTTGACCCTGATAAAGGTACACCTTTAAAAGGAAAATTATTGATACAAATGTTTGAAAAATCGAGTTTAAGAACTAGATTATCCTTTTTTTTAGCTATCTCCCAACTCTCTGGTCGAACTTTAACACTTAGACCAGATGAACTGCATTTATCCAAAGGAGGTGAAAGTATTGAAGATACCGCTAAAATATTATCAAGTTTTGGTGATGCTTTTATGTTAAGAACTGATAATGATGAAAAGTTGGAAGAATTTAAAAAGCATTTAACTATTCCAATAATTAATGGATTAAGCCCATCCTCTCATCCAACACAAATCTTATCAGATGTATTTACAGTTGAGGAAATTAAAAAAAAACCAATTTCTAAATTAAATATTAGTTGGATTGGGGACTCAAATAATGTTTTAAATTCATTAATTGCTGCCTCAATCAAATTTTCTTTTAAACTCAGTATCGGATGTCCAACTAAGTATCAACCAAGTAAAATGATAATGAAATATATTAAAAATAATAATAATAAAATACGTATATTACACGATCCAAAAAAAGCAGTTAAAGGAGCTGATGTTATTTTTTCAGACAAAGTAATTTCTATGAACGATAAGGTAAATAAATCAAAAAAATTGAATCAATTTAAAAAATTTAAAATAAATAAAAAGTTAATGAGTTTTGCAAAAAAAAATTGTATTTTTCTTCACTGCTTGCCAAGAGGTAAAGAGGTAGAGGAAGATGTTTTTTTAAGTAAGAAATCTAAAGTTTGGCAACAGGCTATTAACAGAGTCCATGTTCAAAAATCTATATTACTTTATTGTTTTGGAAAATTAAGGTAATGGCAACGGATTATCTGAATTTTGATTCAAATACAAAATAACAGAGGCTCTATCCTTTTCTTTTCTTAATCCAGCAAAGGCCATTTTAGTTCCTTTAATCCATTTAGCTGGTTTAAGTAGATAGCCGTTAAGTTCTTCGAATGTCCAGGCTTTTCCGTAGGCGGCGAGAGCTTTAGAATATTTATAATCATCTACAGCACCCACATCTCTACCAACAACATTATACAATGCTGGACCAATATTATTTTTCCCACCTTTTACAATAGAATGACATGCAGCACATTTTTTAAAAACCTTTTCTCCTGTAGCAATATCTCCCATGGTGATTAATGCAGCAATATCAACTTTGTCTTCAGTCGGTTGCGAGCTTGTTTGTGAACTTACCACATTAGCCTGCTCTATCTCAACTGAGTATCCAGGTGTTTTAGGCTTTTCAACATGAAAAATAACATCTGAAAGCTTTCCAATACCTATTATTAGAAGTGCTACCATTAATATTGCAGCTATTATTTTATTTAGCTCGAAAGAATCCATTTATTAAAATTATTTCGAACATATAGCACTATAAATATAAAATTGCTTATATTTTTAATGTACATTTTTGCCTCTATTTATATTGTAATGAAAAATTAAAAGAAAAATGAAGACATTAGTTATAATTCCCTCCAGATTATCAGCATCAAGATTACCAGGTAAACCCTTGCTTAAAATTAATGGATTATCAATCATTTCTCATGTTTATAAGAAAGCTCAAGAAGCTAATATTGGAGAGGTATTTGTTGCAGCAGAAGATCAAGAAATTATTGAAGATGTGAAAAAAAATGGTGGAGAAGCAATTTTGACAAATAATAATCACAAAACAGGAACAGATAGAATTTACGAAGCTTTTGTAAAGCTAGATAGAAAAGATATAGATTTAATCATGAACTTACAGGGAGATGAACCACTGATGAATATTGAGGATATTCAAAAATTAAATAAGCATATGATTCAGACTAAACGTGATTTAGGAACTTTAGCAGCAAAGATTAACAATAAAAAGGTTTTTGAAAATCACGATATTGTTAAGGTAATTACAGAAGAAAGTTTAGATGACACAAAATTTCCTCGAGCAATAAATTTTATAAGAAAATTGCATAAAGAAAATAATCAGGCTTATCATCATTTAGGAATTTATTGTTATAATGTAGAAATATTAAAAAGATTTATTTCTTTCAAACAGTCTCAAAATGAAATTGAAAATAGATTGGAACAGTTAAGAGCATTAGATAACAACATTAATGTAAATGTAGCTCTAGCAAAATCATCACCGATTGGAGTAGATACCAAGGAAGATTTTATGGCTATAAAAAAAATAATGGAATATAAGTCATAATGAGTAAAATTTATTTTCAAGGAACATTCGGAGCGTATTCTCACTTAGCAGCTTTATCTATAGACTCTAATGCTGAAGTAGTACCCTGTAAAACTTTTGATGATTGTTTTGTTCAAGCTTCAAAAGATACAAATTCAAAAATTATTATTCCAGAGTCAAATAGAATTACTGGCAACATAGGAATTGAATATTTAATTTTCGAATATAGGTTAAATATTTATGCTGAGTATTTTCAAAAAATAGAACATAATTTACTGGGTTTACCTGGAACAAAAGTTTCAGAAATCAAGGATGTTTATTCTCATGCCCAAGCACTATCACAATGTTCAAAATTTATAAAATCAAATAGACTTACTGAACATGTAAGAGCTGACACAGCTGGATCCGCAGAAATGGTTTCAAAAAGTAAAGACAAAACTAAAGCTGCAATAGCTTCATCATTAAGCGCTAAAACATATAATTTAGAAATTGTAAAAAATAACATAGAAAATGAAAAAGGAAACTTAACAAGATTTCTTGTTATGGGTAAAAATATATCACAACCAGAATTTAGTGGAAAAAAATATATTACTTCTTTCTTATTTAAATTAAAAAGTAAACCGGCAGCTTTATATCAATCTTTAGGAGGGTTCGCTATTAACGGAGTAAATCTAACAAAGTTGCAAAGTTATCCTGAAAAAAATTCTTTCGACTCTTTTTTCTTTTTATGTGATTTAGATGGTCATATTGAAGAACCAAGAGTACAAAAATCACTAGAGGATTTAGGATTGCATTGTCAAGATTTTCACGTCCTAGGTGTTTTTGAAGCTGACAAACAAAGAGAAATAAATAAATAACTTTTCTTGTAGATAAGAAATTTTTACTGTTATAATAGTTTCGGAGGCTAGAGGTGGATGCTGCTTGAACCCGACCAGATCTTAACGGAAGCAGTCGTAAAGACAGTTTTTCAGGTTCTAGTCTCCTTGATGAATATATGAATAGTAACTCAAAAGTATTAGCATTAAAATACAGACCTCAAACCTTTGATGAGCTAATAGGACAGGAGGTTGTTGGTGAAACTATTACCAATTCTATTAAAGCTGATAAAATACCAAACGCATATCTTTTTTGTGGGATTCGTGGAATTGGAAAAACAACAACCGCAAGAATTGTTGCAAAAGCACTTAATTGTTTAAATGGTATTGATAATTTATGTAAAGATAATTTTTGCGAGAATTGTGAGGCTATAATTAATTCAAGCCATATTGATGTAATGGAAATAGATGCAGCAAGTCACACTGGAATTGATAATATACGCGAACTGATAGAATTTTCTAGATATGCACCAACATCAGCTAAATATAAAATATTTATAATTGATGAAGTGCATATGTTAAGTAAACAAGCGTTTGCTGGACTCTTGAAGACATTAGAAGAACCCCCTGAATATTGTAAATTTATATTTGCCACAACAGATATTAAAAAAATTCCTGTAACTATAGTATCTAGATGCCAAAGGTTTGATTTATCCAGAATAAAATCTTCAGAGTTATTAGAATTTATTAAAAAAATTAAGGATAAAGAAAATGGAAGAGTTACAGATGACGCATTAAAGCTCATAGTAAAAATTTCAGAGGGCTCTGTTAGAGATGCACTATCCTTATTAGATAGAGCTTTGCTAACTCTTAACTCAAAAACTGAATTAGATTTAAAATCAGCGCAAAAAATTTTTGGTTTTTTCGATAAATCACAATTAATCGATTTATTTGAATTTATTCTTAATGGAGATGAGATTAAAGTTATAGAGATTTATAGAAAAATTTATGACCAGGGTGTTGAACCAAAAATTTTTATTAATGATTTTTTGGAATTACTTTATTATTTTAAAAATATTGATTCATTAGCTTTAGAAAGTACAAATTTTTCATTAAATGATCAAGAATTTCAAAAGATTAAAGATTTAAATAAAAAACTTGATCCAAGCGTATTGATTTTATTCTGGCAATTCACGATCTCGACCCTTGATGAACTCGCAATAGTATCAAATCAACATTTGTCGATGGAAATGTTTTTGCTAAGGTTAATGCATTTAAGTTCAATAAAACCAAAAAAAAACATTGATATTAATTCAGAAAATGAGAATCAAGTTAGAAGTGAAAAAATTAATCAGCAATCTAAACCAATAAATCAAATCAAGAATATTTATCAGGAAGAAAAAAGTAAACCAGAAATTCATAAAGAAGTTAAATCGGAAAAAAAAATATTTATTAATAGTTTAGAAAAATTAATACAGATATGTTTTGACAAAAAAGAATTTAAACTAAAGTATGAGTTAGAAAAAAATGTAAATCTAGTAAAATTTGAGAAAAATATGATTGAGATATCTTTTAATGAAAATTTAGATAAAAATTTCGTTAAAGACCTTTCCTCAAAACTTTTTGATTGGACAAGTGAAAGATGGATTATTTCATTTAGCCAATTAAAGGGTGATATTTCAATGAAGGAAAAAAAACAAAAAATAAAGAAATCTTTAATGGATGAAGCAAAAAATTCAAAAATTTATAAAGATGTAATAAAAAATTTTCCTGATGCTGAATTAATTGATATTAATTCAAAGATAGAGGAGGAACCCAATGACTGATTTTACAAAAATTTTAGATAAAGCAAAAGAACTTGAGTCAAAAATGAAAGAAAGTCAGAAAAAAATAAAGGAAATTAAAGTTGAGGGAGTTTCAGGTTCGAATTCAGTTAAAGTAGTACTTGATGGGGAGGGGGAGATGCAATCAATCAAATTATCAGAGGAAATTATGAGGGAAGATAAAACTATAATTGAAGATCTAATTGTTGCTGCTCATAATAGCGCTAAGTCACAACTCAAAACAAAAACAGCAGAAGAAATTTCAAAAGCAACAGGTGGACTTGGAATACCTGGATTTAAATGGCCATTATAGTAAATGCAAAATACTTCTGAGATTGAAGAACTTGTTAAATTAATATCAAAGTTGCCTGGTTTGGGTCCTAAATCAGCTAAAAGAATAGTTTTAAAACTAATTAATAATAGGGATGAACTTGTAAAGCCTTTAGCAAAAACTTTAGCAGAAGTTTATAAAAATATTTCTAGATGTAAAATTTGTGGTGTTTTAAAATCATCAGATGTTGAGTGTTCTTATGATAATTGTAAGGTTATACAGAGAAAGTATAATCAAATTTGTGTTGTTGAAAACATAGCTGATCAGTGGTCGATTGAAAATTCAAATATTTTCAAAGGATATTTTCATATATTAGGAGGCACTATCTCCTCTGTCGGTCACAAAAGGGAGGATTTATTAATTAATTCTTTAATTGAAAGGGTAAAAAAGGATAAAATTGAGGAAATAATTTTAGCTACTAGTGCAACAGTTGAGGGCCAAACGACAGCTTTTTATATTCAGGACAGTTTATCAAATATAAATGTAAAGATCACAAAATTAGCTCAAGGGTTGCCTGTTGGTGGAGAAATTGAAAATCTTGATGATGGCACACTTCTTTCTGCTTTTAAAAATAGATCTAAAATAAATTCTAATTCAAGCTGATTTTTTTTTTAATCGATTTAAATGTAATAAAGGCTCTGTATATCCGGAAGGTTGTTCTTTTCCCTTAAAAATAAGCTCACATGCAGTTTGAAATGCTATGGACCTATCATAATCAGAGCTCATTTTAACATAATTTTGATCATTTTCATTTTGTTTATCCACAATCTTTGCCATTTCTTTCATTATTTCAATAACTTGCATTTTAGTTGTAACACCGTGATGTACCCAGTTTGCAATATGTTGCGAAGAAATTCTCAAAGTTGCCCTGTCTTCCATTAACCCGACATTATTTATATCTGGCACTTTGGAGCAACCCACACCTTGATCAATCCATCTTACAACATAACCAAGTAATGTCTGGGCAGAATTTGAAATTTCTTTATTGATTTCATCAACTGACCAATTTGGTCTATCTGCGATAGGAATAGTAAGTAAATCATCAATTTTAGCCTTATCTCTTTTAGACAATTTTTTTTGAACATCAAAAATATTTATCTCATGATAATGTAAAGCGTGTAAAGCTGCTGCAGTTGGAGATGGTACCCAAGCACAATTAGCCCCAGCTTTAAGATGACCAGTTTTTTGATCTAACATGTCTTTCATTTTATCAGGCATAGCCCACATTCCTTTACCTATTTGAGCTTTTCCTGAAAAGCCACAAGCCAAACCTATATCAACATTGTTATTTTCATAAGCCCCAATCCATTTTGAAGATTTCATATCACCCTTTTTAATCATTGGTCCTGCCTCCATTGATGTATGCATTTCATCACCTGTACGATCAAGGAAACCTGTGTTTATGAAGAAAACTCTGTGTTTTAGGGTTCTAATACACTCTTTAAGATTAGATGAAGTTCTTCTCTCTTCATCCATAATTCCAATTTTGCATGTGTATTTTTTTAATTTTAATACCTCTTCAACTTTAGAAAAAATTTCATTGGTAAACGCTGTTTCGTCTGGACCATGCATCTTTGGTTTTACAATATATATTGATCCAGCTCTTGAATTTCCTTTTTTTTTCTTATCATGAAGAGCTGCTGCAGTTGTTATAAAAGCGTCCATTAATCCTTCTGGAATTTCACTTCCATCTTTCAATATTATTGAGGGATTAGTCATCAAATGACCAACATTTCTAATTAATAAAAGGCTTCTACCGTGTAATTTTAATCCTTTTCCCTCTTTTGAAATATAACTTCTGTTTGGATTAAGTTTTCTCTCCAATGTTTTTCCCTCTTTCTCAAATCTTGTTACGAGATCTCCTTTCATTAATCCAAGCCAATTTCTATAACAAATTACTTTATCTTGAGCATCTACTGCTGCAACACTGTCTTCATTATCACATATTGTAGATACCGCAGATTCCAATATTATGTCACTTATGCCTGCATGATCCTGTTGAGCACTAAATGCTCTTGGATTTTTTAATATTTCAATATGAAGATTATTATTTTTTAATATTATCGCTGACGGGTTATCTGCTTCACCTCGATGACCAACAAATTTATTTTCATCTTTTAGAGTTGTTAAATCAACACCTTTTAAAATTTTTAATTCTTTATTTTGAATTGCTATTCCTGTTATTTTTCTCCAGCTAAAATCTTTTAAAGTAAAATATTTATCTAAAAATTCTCTACCATACTTAATTACAATCTCTCCTCGTTCTGGATCATATCTTTCTGAAGTGCTATCTTCAGATGCTTCGATTACATCAGTTCCATATAAACTATCGTACAAACTCATCCATCTTGCGTTAGCAGCATTTAAAGCGTAACGTGCATTCATAATTGGAACAACTAATTGAGGCCCAGCTATTTTAGCGATTTCTTCATCAATATCACTTGTTTCAATTTTAAAATCTGGACCTTCATCTTTTAAGTAACCAATTTCTTTTAAAAAATTTTTGTATTCTTTAATTTGAATATTATTTCCTTTGTTATCAATATGCCATTTATCAATTTTTTTTTGCAGTGTTTTTCTAAAATCAATTAATTCTTTATTTTTAGGAGCTAATTCATGAACCACTTTATCAAAATCTTTCCAAAATTTTACAGGAGAAATGTCAGTACCATTAAATAACTCATTATTAACAAAAAGTAATAATTCCTCTGATACTTTAAGATTATTCACAGAATGATATTTTGATGTCATGGATGAATATTTAAACTCTAGCTTATTTAAGTCAATTACATAATAGTATCACAGACATTTTATTGTCATTTTTCTTATATAAGTATAATCATATAAAAATGAAAAATTATTTAAATTTTGAAACAGATATTAAAAATCTTGAAAATGAGTTAGAGAAATTAAAAGATCCTTTTAATCAAGAGGGTTTATCAGAAGTTGATACAAAAAAAATTTCTAAAACTCAGGAGGAAATCGATGAGAAACTTAAAGATATTTATAATAATTTAGATCCTTGGCAAATCACATTGGTTGCAAGGCATGAGGATAGACCTAAATCAAAGTTTTTTATTGATAACTTGTTTGAGGACTTTATCTCATTAGAAGGTGATAGATATTATGGAGAAGACAAATCGGTTATAACTGGTTTTGCAAAATTTAATGGTCGATCAGTATTGGTAATTGGTCAAGAGAAGGGGGAAAATTTAGAAACTCGAATTGAGAGAAACTTTGGCATGATGAGACCAGAGGGTTATAGAAAAACTATTAGGTTAATGGAACTAGCAGACAAGTTTAATATTCCTATTATATCTTTTATAGATACCCCAGGTGCATATCCAGGAGTGGGTGCAGAGGAGAGAGGACAAGCAGAGGCAATCGCAAAGTCAATTGAGTGTTGTATGAAACTTAAGGTCCCAACTTTAGCTATAGTAATAGGTGAAGGTGGTTCAGGTGGAGCCATAGCTCTTGCATCTTCAAACAAAGTTTTAATGCTTGAGAATGCGATTTATTCAGTAATATCACCTGAGGGATGTGCAACAATATTGTGGAGAGATCCAAAAAAAATGCTCGATGCTGCAAAAGCAATGAAACTGTCTGCTAAAGACTTATTAGAGCTAAATATTATTGATGAAATAATTCCAGAACCTTTAGGTGGCGCTCATAGAGACAGAGATATGATTATTGAAAATATAAGGAATTCTATTTCTCAAAATTTAGATTTTTTTAAAACCTTATCTTCTGAAGAAATTCTCAATCATAGAAAAGATAAGTTCTTAAAAATTGGAAGAAGCAAAGGATTTGTATCTAGTCCTGAAAGTCTAAGCGCGACTCAAATCTCTAGATTGGATTTTAAAGAGATAATTAAATCTAAAAAAAATATTGCAATTACTGTGGCAACTTTAGTTATTATAGCTGCACTGACTTTATTTATTCTATAGAGCTCCACAACATTTCTTGAATTTTTTACCAGATCCACATGGACAAGGATCATTTCTACTTGTTTTTTTTCCAAGATTTTTAAATTTTTCCTTTAATTGCCTCTGGTTTATTTTTTCAGTTGGTTCATTATAAACTTTAAGATTCATTAATATTTTTACATAATCTAGTTTTAATTTATCCAGTAAATTCGAGAATAAATCAAATGCTTCTTTTTTATATTCTATAAGGGGATCCCTTTGTCCATATGATCTGAGACCCACAACCTGTCTTAATTGCTCCAAGTATTGGATATGTGATTTCCAATTAAAATCAATGGATTGTAAAAGAATTCTTTTTTCTATTTCTTTTGATTGATTTTCTCCAAGAATTTTAGATCTTTCTTCTCTAGCAAACTTAAATTTTTCAAAAATCTTTTCTCTTAGTTTTGTGTCACTTAAAGACATTAATTCATTATATTCGTCATCGTATAGACTTTTTCCAAAAATAGTCTTTAATCTATTGTTAAAGTCATTATTTTTAGGATTTGATAACTTTTGAATTTTAAGACTTATTAAGTTTTCAACTATTTCTGATAAAAAATTATCTGAATAATCAAAAATTTTTTCACTATCCATAGCATCTTTTCTTTGAGAAAATACCACTTGCCTTTGATCATTTAAAACATTGTCAAATTTTATGAGAGTTTTTCTAATATCAAAATTTCGTGCCTCAACTTTTTGTTGCGCTCTCTCTAAAGCCTTATTTATCCAAGGATGATCTATACTTTCACCATCCTTGAGACCAAGTTTTTGAAGCATATTATTCATAGAAGTGGATCCAAAAATTCTCATGAGGTCATCCTCTAAACTTACATAAAAAATAGAACTTCCCTCATCTCCTTGTCTGCCCGATCTTCCTCTTGCTTGATTGTCTACCCTTCTGGACTCCATTCTTTCAGTTCCGATAACAAATAAACCACCTATAGATTTAATATAATCTTTATTTTTTGTGAGTTGATCGTCCTGAATTGATCCCTTTTTTCCCCCTAATTGAATATCTACACCTCTACCAGAAATACTTGTGGTAATTATTACTGATTTAGCCTTACCAGCATTAGCAATAATCTCTGCTTCATTTTCATGATTCTTAGCATTTAATACTATATGTTCAATTTTTTCCTGTTTTAGTAATTTGGAATATATTTCAGATTTACTCACACTAGATGTGAAGACTAAAAGAGGCTGACCTTTTTCATGACATTCTCTAATTTTTTTAATGATTGCATTATTTTTTTCTTTTTCAGTTCGAAAAATTTGATCATTAAAATCCTTTCTGATCATCTCTTTATTAGTTGGAATTACAATTACGTTCAGATTATAGATTTCAAAAAACTCCTCAGATTCAGTAGCAGCTGTACCTGTGCATCCTGATATTTTGTTATAAAGTTTAAAATAATTCTGGTAAGTGATAGATGCTAAAGTTTGATTTTCAGCCTGTATCTCAATATTTTCTTTAGCCTCAATAGCTTGGTGGAGGCCATCACCGAATCTCCTGCCTTCTAATATTCGGCCAGTTAACTCATCTACGATTTTGATACTTTTATCTTTAACAAGATAATCTTTATCTTTTTTAAATAGATGATTTGCTTTTAAAGCTTGATTAACAAAATGAACTAAATCAAGATTTTCTGGATCATAAAAATTATTATTTTTTAAAACTCCTGCATTAGAGAATAAACTTTCAATATGATTAATGCCCTCATTGGTTAATAAAATATTCCTATCTTTTTCATCGACCTCAAAATCATTTTTACTCAGAAGCTTTACTACTTTGTCTACTGCAACATATTGATTAGTTTTATCTTCTGCAGCCCCTGAAATTACCAAAGGGGTTCTTGCCTCATCAATTAAACATGAGTCTATTTCATCAACTATTGCAAAATGGTGTCCTCTTTGAACCATTTCTTCTTTTGAATATTTCATGTTATCTCGAAGATAATCAAATCCTAATTCACTGTTTGTTGCGTAAGTAATATCGCAATCATAATTTTTCTTTCTTTCTTCATCGTTTTGATCATTATTTATATAGCCTGACGTTAAGCCTAAAAAACTGAAAATTTTACCCATCTCTAACGAGTCTCTTTTGGCCAAATAATCATTTACTGTCACAATATGAACTCCTTTTTCCTCCAAAGCGTTTAAATATGCTGCTAAAGCAATAGTAAGAGTTTTACCTTCTCCAGTTCTCATTTCTGCTATTTTATTTTCATGCAAAACAACTCCACCTATTAATTGAACATCGAAATGCCTCTCACCTCTTGACCTTAAAGAGGCTTCTCTTACCAGAGCGAAAGCTTCAGCCAAAATTTTGTCAAAAGAAGTTCCTTTTTGAATAAGCTCTTTTAATTTAATCGTTTTTTCAGGAAACTCTTTATCATTAAGTTTTTTTATATTTTCTTCTAATAGATTGATTTGGTCTACTATTTTGCTAATTCTATCCAGCTCTTTTTTATTGCCAGATTTAATAAATTTAGAAATAAAGTTTAGAGGATTTAACATTAGTTTTTGATATACATTTTAATTACAACTTTTAATATAGTGATTTAATTTAAATTTTAAATATCATGGGAATCAATTTATCAAATTTTTTAGCCTCAAAATCACACGATCGAAAAATGGGGCAATATCAAGACCTTGATCACCTAGACGGTTTAGCAGTGTCTTCAGTTAGTGCTAATTTATACAATTCTAAAAGGGATGATCTTGCAATGTTCTATTTTCGTGATGGTGCAAATTTCGCATCACTTTATACCCAGTCTAAAATTTTGTCAGAAAATATTAAATGGAATTTAAGTCAAAAAACTCAAAAAATTTTTTCACTTGTAGTCAATACTAGAAATGCAAATTCATTTACAGGTGAGCATGGTTATAAAAGCATGCAACATCTTGCAGATTTAATTTCAAAACAACTTACAGAAAAGCAGAAAGAAGATGAAGATGATCCTAAAATAATTAAACCAAAAAATCTTATTTTTGGATGTACTGGAACAATAGGGGAAAAATTCCCTGAAGAAAAAATTAAGTTAAAAATTCCGGAACTAATAAAAAATATAAAATATACTCAAAACAAATATATTTGGATGAAAGTTGCTCTATCAATAATGACAACTGATACACAGCCCAAAATAGCAATGGAAGAATGCAAAATTGGAAATACAACTGTAAAGATTTATGGAATAGCAAAAGGCTCTGGCATGATACAACCAAATATGGCAACTACATTAGCCTATGTTTTCACTGATGCTGATATTTCTAATGATGTATTAAAAAAATTACTAAAGAAAAATATTGAGAATACTTTTAATGCAATTTCATGTGATAGCGACACTAGTACTAATGATATGATTTCAATCTTCTCCACTGGTAAAGCAAAAAATACTTTAATAAAGACGATCAATGATAAAAAGATCAAATCATTTGATGAAGCCCTAAACAGTTTATTGTTAAATTTAGCAAAAAGAGTTGTGGCTGATGGAGAGGGAGCTTCAAAATTTGTAACGATAAATGTTTTAAATTCCAAAACTGAGCAGGATGCAAAAAAAATTGGTTTTTCTATAGCCAACTCTCCACTAGTAAAAACTGCAATTGCAGGAGAGGATCCAAATTGGGGTAGAATAATTATGGCGATTGGAAAATCTAACGTAGATATAAATTTAAATAAACTATCAATAAAATTTGGTGATTTAGTAATTGTAAATAAGGGAAAAGTTCATAATCAGTATAATGAGATAGAAGCTGCAAAATATATGAAAGGTTTAGATATTAATCTTAGTGTCGATATTGGAAATGGAAAAAAAAATTTCACAGTTTATACTATGGATTTAACCAATGAATACATTAAAATTAATTCAGATTACAGAACTTAGATATATTGAAATTTCTTACAACAGTGCTTAGATAAATATAATGATCAAATATAATTTATTTTGCAAAAAATGTGAACTAACATTTGACAGCTGGTTTGCATCCTCAAAAGAATATGACAAGCTTAAAAAGAAAAAATTGATCAATTGTCATAATTGTGGATCTTTAAAAGTAGAAAAAAGTTTGATGGCTCCAAAATTTATAAGCAAAAATTTCAGCAATAAAAATGAAAAAAAAGATCTATATAAATATCAAAAAATAAAAAAAACAATAAGAGAATATCAAAAATTTATTAAAAATAATTTTGATTATGTTGGTGAAAACTTTGCTTATAAGGCTAGATCAATACATTACAACAATAAGAAAAAAAATAAAGGTATATACGGAACTGCCTCAAAGCAGGATTTAAAAGAACTCAAAGAAGAGGGTATAGATGCTCAACTGGTCCCATGGTTTGAGAATGAAAATAATTAATTTTTAATAAATTTGGCAATGTAATTTACTGATTTATCATTACCCACACTCCATTTATTTTTTATTAAATTAAAATTCATTCCATCTACCTTATCTAATCTAAGATTATTTTTTTCAAGTATTGAAATTAATTCTTCAGGTTTTATAAACTTTTCCCATTCATGTGTTCCTATTGGGAGCCAGCGTAATATATACTCGGCTCCTACGATTGCAAAAATATATGATTTTAATGTTTTATTTAAGGTTGCTACAAACATAATTCCATTTTTTTTTAATAGTTTACTACAAGACTCTAAAAAAAAATTTACATCCTTAACATGTTCTACAATTTCCATGTTTAAGACAACATCAAACTTGTCTTTAGGATTAAATTTTTCAGGCGATGAGCAGAGATACTCTATTTGAAGGTTATTTTTTTTTGAATGAAGTT
>CACCPC010000011.1:0-37151 GCA_902547785.1 uncultured Pelagibacteraceae bacterium | reverse complement strand
GGAACTACATTAACGGTAAGTTTGTAGAACCAAAATCTGGAAAGTATTTTGATAATACATCTCCGATTTCAAATGAAGTAATCTGTTCAGTTGCACGATCAAATGAAAAAGACGTTGATGCAGCATTAGATGCAGCTCACGCAGCTTTCCCAACTTGGGGTAAAACTTCAATTACGGAAAGATCAAACATTCTTCTTAAAATTGCAGATGTCATTGAGAAAAATCTTAATGTATTAGCAACAGCTGAATGTTTAGATAATGGTAAGCCAATTAGAGAATGTATGGCTGCTGATTTACCACTAGTAATAGATCATTGGAGATATTTTGCTGGAGTAATCAGAGCAGAGGAAGGTTCAGTTGCTGAAATCAGTAACAGTGAATATTCTTATCATATTCCAGAACCACTAGGTGTAGTTGGACAAATTATACCATGGAACTTTCCATTACTAATGGCAACTTGGAAACTTGCTCCAGCTTTAGCAGCAGGAAACTGTGTAGTGCTAAAACCAGCTGAGCAAACACCGGCATCAATCATGTTACTTATGGAACTAATTGGAGATTTATTACCTCCAGGAGTAGTTAACGTAGTAAGTGGCTTTGGTTTAGAAGCTGGAAAACCACTAGCATCATCAAAAAGAATCAAAAAGATTGCTTTCACTGGTGAAACAACAACTGGTAGATTGATTATGCAATATGCATCTCAAAACTTAATACCAATTACGTTAGAGTTGGGTGGAAAATCTCCTAATATTTTCTTTGAAGACGTCATGGCAAAAGATGATGACTTCTTAGATAAATGCTTAGAAGGTTTTGCAATGTTCACATTAAACCAAGGTGAAGTTTGTACTTGTCCAAGCAGAGTGCTAGTTCAAGAGTCTATCTATGATAAGTTCATGGAGAAAGCTATTGCTAGAACAAAAGCTGTTAAACAAGACAATCCTTTGAAAATGGAAACAATGATTGGAGCACAAGCATCATTAGAACAAATGGAAAAAATCAAATCTTATCTAGATTTAGGTAAGAAAGAAGGTGCCAAAGTTCTATGTGGTGGAAATGTTGCAAAAATTAATAGTGGTTTAGAAAAAGGAAACTACATTGAACCAACTATTTTTGAGGGTAATAACTCAATGCGTATCTTCCAAGAAGAAATTTTTGGACCAGTTGTATCAGTAACTAAGTTTAAAGATGAGGCAGAAGCATTACAAATTGCTAATGACACTCTTTATGGTTTAGGTGCTGGTGTTTGGACTAGAAATGGAAATATCGCTTACAGAATGGGTAGAGAAATACAAGCTGGTAGAGTTTGGACTAATTGTTACCACGCTTATCCTGCACATGCTGCATTCGGTGGATATAAACAATCTGGTATTGGAAGAGAAACACATAAAATGATGCTTAACCACTACAGACAAGTGAAGAATCTTCACGTGTCTTACAGTGAAAAGAAATTAGGCTTCTTTTAAAAACAATCTAATATATAATGGCCCGTGAGGAATCACGGGCCATATTTTTATGAAAGTAAAAGCAACAAGTTCAGCACTAAAATTGATTGAAGAGCTTAAAGCTCAACATGGTGAAGAGCTATTATTTCACCAGTCTGGTGGATGTTGTGACGGAAGTGCACCAATGTGTTATCCTAGAAATGAGTATATGGTTGGTTCTAGCGATGTGAAGCTTGGAGAA
Source organism: uncultured Pelagibacteraceae bacterium (assembly GCA_902547785.1). Classification (GTDB taxonomy): domain Bacteria; phylum Pseudomonadota; class Alphaproteobacteria; order Pelagibacterales; family Pelagibacteraceae; genus Pelagibacter. Next base: position 35,468 of record CACCPC010000011.1, on the reverse strand, counting down.
ATTGGTGGAGTGCCTTTTTACATGAACGATGACCAATATGAAAAATGGAAACATACTGATTTAACAATAGATGCTGTAAATGGAATTGGTGGAATGTTTTCATTAGATAATGGTACTGGAAAAAGATTTTTGACAAAATCTGAGATTTGTCTGGTTGTGGATAACGACCCAAAGAAAAATTAATTATTCATTAATTTTTTATGTCTGTTTACTTAAGTTCTCAAAAAATCATTAAAGATTGGATAGATTATAATGATCATATGAACGTATCATATTATCTTTTGATCTTTGATAAATATGGAGCAGATACTTTAAACAATATATTCAAAATGGGAGAGCACTCAGCAAAAACAACTGGCAAAAGCACTATGATAGTAGAGTCAAATATAACCTACAATCAAGAACTCAAAGTTGATGATGAGGTTGATGTTAATTTAGTTTATTTTGATCACGACAAAAAAAGACTGCAATATAAAATGGAAATGGTTCATAAAGAAAAAAAGTTTCTTGCATCAACTATAGAAGTTCTCGCTTTATATGTTGACCTAAATAGTAGAAAAGTTTCTGAATTTGAAGATGAAAAAGTAAAAATTATGGATGATTACATCCAAAAACATTCTTCAAAATTTAATAACGAAAAACTTAAATTTTCTTCAAAATTAAAAAAAAATTAATATAACTTCCAGTCCGCAACCGGAAGTTATACCAAAAGATTATTGACCTGGGGCTTTGTAACCAATTTTACTAGCTTTTGTTGTAGCTTTTGTAAAATCAATAGCCTCAAGCATTGTCAAATTTCTTACAGCTCCAGATGCTTCAACAACCAATTTAATTGCTGCAAAATCATCAAAACTTGGAACGTCAGTAACAACTACAAAATCATAAGAACCTCTAACGATATCCATGCTATGCATCGTTCCACCCATAGCTTTTGTTAATTGTTCTACAACAGCTTTTCTATCACTTGTTGGATCTTTTAAAAAACCCTGAAAAGCTTTTTCAGTGTAATTACCCATTATATATGCTTTCATCTTGAACTCCTTTTTTTAATAAGAGTATCATCTAATCAGAGATAATTAATGTGTAAAAATTACATAGTAGACACAACTTATAGTAATGCTAAATTGAATTTATGTACGAAAAATTTGGACAATTTATCGATGGTAAATGGCAAAAATCATCAGATGGAGGAACTTACGAAGTAATTAATCCAGCAAATGAAGAAGTTTTGGGAAAAGCCTCTAAAGCTACGCCTGAGGATGTTGATAGAGCATTAAAGTCTGCTGCAAAAGGATTAGAAGTCTGGAAAAAAACTGCTCCTTGGCAAAGATCTTACATCATCAGAAGAATAGCAGACAAAATGAGAGAGAAACAAGATGTGCTTGCTAAATGGATGACATTAGAAGTTGGAAAACCCTTCGCAGAAGCTAAAGGTGAAGTAGGAGGTGCTGCAGATATTTTTGAATGGAATGCCGAAGAAACAAAAAGAATTTATGGACAAACTGTTGAAAGTAGATTTGAGGATACAAGAGTACATGTTTACTATCAACCAGTTGGTGTTGTTGCAGCATTAACACCTTGGAATTTTCCTGCAGTATTATCTGCTAGAAAAATTTCAACTGCATTAGCGGCTGGGTGTTCTGTTATAGTTAAACCCGATGTAATAACTCCAGGAATTGTAATGGAGATGGTTGATATATGTAGAGAATGTGGTGTCCCACCAGGCGTAGTGAATCTTTTATCAGGTGATCCACCAAGTATCGCTCAACAATTGATAGCCTCAGATATAGTCAAAAAAATTTCTATAACTGGATCATCGAGAGTTGGAAAGCTAATATTAAAACAAGCTGCAGATAAAGTTCAAAGAGTAACAATGGAGTTGTCAGGTCATTCACCTTTTATTGTGTTTGATGATGCTGATATTAAAAAAGCAGCTGATATGGCAATTGCTGCTAAATTTAGAAATAATGGTCAAGTTTGTATATCACCTAACAGATTTTATATTCACGAGAGAAAAAAGGACGAATTTGTAAATTTATTTATTGAGAAAACAAAAAAATTGAAAATAGGTGACGGTATGGATCCTTCAACTCAATTAGGTCCATTAACCACAAAAAAGAGGCTAAACGAAATAGAGGAATTAGTTGAAAAAACTAAAGATGAAGGTGCAAAAGTTTTACTTGGTGGAAAAAGACCCTCAGGGTTTAATAAAGGTTTTTATTATGAACCTACAATATTTGATGACGTAAAAGATGATTTTACCATAATGAAACAAGAGCCTTTCGGGCCATTGGTTCCAATGTTATCATTTAAATCTTTCGATGATGTAATTAAAAGAGCTAATAATCATGAGCTTGGTTTGTGTAGTTATGTATGTACCAACTCAATGGAGACAGCACATCTTGCATCAGAACAATTAGAAACAGGTTCAGTTGCTGTTAACACACCTATGGTTGCAATTGCTGAAGCACCTTTTGGGGGAATTAAACAAAGTGGTTATGGGCGTGAAGGTGGGTCAATGGCAATAAAAGATTATCTAAACATTAAATATACTCATCTTGGTATTAAAGGTTAATTGATGAAACTTTTAAGGGTTGGTGAGCATGGCAAGGAAATACCTGCGATTATTGACAATCAAAATAATTTTCGAAATTTATCAAATATTTTAAAAGATTTTACACCAGAAAATTTGAATTTTGAAAATTTAGATAAAATAAAAAAGCTAGATTTAAATTCTCTTCCATTGATTGAAAGCACCAAGAGAATTGGACCTTGTGTGATAGAACCAGCAAATTTTATTGCAATAGGTTTAAATTATAATGCTCATGCTGAGGAAACCAATTCTGATGCTCCAAAAGAGCCAATTGTTTTTAATAAGTCTCCAAATTGTATTGTCGGACCAAATGATAATATTGTAATACCGAAAAATTCAAAGTCTTTAGATCACGAAGTAGAAATTGCAATGGTTATTGGAAGTAAAGCTAAATATATTAAAGAGGATGATGCTCAGAAACATGTATTGGGTTATTGTATTTGTAATGATATAAGTGAGAGAGAATGGCAAAAAGATAGAGGTGGTCAATGGGTAAAAGGAAAATCTGGAGACACTTTTGGTCCATTGGGTCCGTATTTAGTAACAAAGGATGAAATTGACAATTTATTTAATTTAAATTTATCTTTAGATCTTAATGGAAAAAGAAGACAAACTGGAAATACCAGTTTAATGATATTTAATTTTAATTTTTTAATTTCACATATCAGTCAATTTATAACTTTAATGCCAGGTGATATTATCACAACAGGCACACCTGCAGGAGTGGGGATGGGAATGAATCCACCAGATTATTTAAAAGATGGTGATGAAATGATTTTAAAAGTAGACAATCTTGGGGAACAAAAATTGAAAGTTGTTAAAGAAAAGTAATGATTGAATTAATTATTGCATTCGGAGCTGGATTAATAAGTTTTTTATCACCATGCGTTTTACCACTTATACCTGGTTATATTTCTTATATTTCTGGAAGTTCTATAGATGAACTTGTTGATAAAAAGAACACCAATTTATTTCCAATTATTCTATTTACAGTTGGCTTTTCTTTAGTCTTTATAACTTTTGGAGCAGCCTCAACTTTTTTAGGACAAATTTTTCTGGAGAATTCTTATGAATTAAGAATAGCCGCAGGACTAGTTATAATAATCTTATCGCTTCATATAATTGGAATAATAAATTTAAAATTTTTGAATTATGAAAAAAGAATTCAAACAAATATTAACAAAAGTGTATTTAGCCCAATATTAATAGGAATGGCGTTTGCATTTGGTTGGACACCATGCATTGGACCTATTTTAGGATCTATTTTAGTTTTAGCTGCAACTGAGGAAAGTTTAAGCCAAGGAATATTACTGTTATCTTTTTATTCTATTGGATTAGCTATTCCATTCATTTTATCGGGTTATTTAATACAAAGGTTCCTGATCTTTTCAAAAAACTTTAGAAAGAATATTAATTTAGTGTCAAAAATTGGTGGAATAATTCTATTAATTACTGGTATCTTAATATTAACCAATCAATTGCAAGCCTTGGGATATTATTTATTAAATATTTTTCCATTCTTACAAAATTTTGGGTAAATTAAATTATGAAAATTTATCAAATAGACTCTAGTGCTAGAAAAGAAGGTTCAACTTCAAGAGCTTTAGCAAAAAAACTTTTAGATAAAATAAAAAAACCTGATGATGAAGTTATTTATAGAGATCTAAATGATGAAATGGTTTTCGTGTCTAATTTAACAGAGTCAGGGATGAAAATAGATCCAAAAGATCAAACAGAGACACATAAAAAAATGTTTAAACTTTCGGATACACTTGTAAAAGAATTGAAAGAGAGTGATATTATAATCATTTCTGCTCCAATTTATAATTATGGACCTCCAGCAACTTTAAAAGCCTGGTCAGATCTTGCAGCAAGAGTAGGGGAAACTTTTAGATTTAAACCCAATGGAAGAAGGGAAGGGTTATTAAAAAATAAGAAAGCTTATTTAGTAATTACTTCAGGAGGGACAAAACTTAATAGCAATGAGGATTTTCTAACTCCTTGGTTGAAGTTTATTTTAAATTTTTTCGGCATAGAAAAGGTAGAGGTAGTAAGTGCTGATCAAATGTCCCTAGATTATGAAAAATCAATAAAAGAGGCTGAGAAACAGATAGAAAATTTATCTTAATAATTAAATTTTCTTTTTAAATGTTTTAGCCTTCCCTCAGTACTATCATAATCAATATAACATCCCTGAAGAAAACGATTTCCCTCATTAGCATCATAAGTAGTTCTGCCATGCAATAACCTATAGTTATCCATCATTAACATATCCCCTGGTAGAAGTTTAAATTCTATTCTAAAATTTTCTGAATTATAGAGTTCAGATATTTTTTTTCTTGCAGAATAAAATAAATCTAATTTTTCTTTTTCAATTAATGGCACAAAATCTAACCTTGGACTAAAACGTACTTGTTTGAAATTGCTGTTTTCATCTAACTGAATCATTTCAGCCCAATCCTCTAAAATCACACTTTCATCAATAAATTTAAAACGTATTTTTACTTCAGTTAAAATTTTATAATATTCTGGAAAATCTTTTTTAAGTTTCTCAGAAACAGTATATCCATCAACTAGAGTTGATAACCCTCCCGTAACTTCATTTTCTATACAATGAAGCATTTGAATACATGGCACAGGATTTCTATATGGATTATCAGTATGAGGAGTTAAAGGCAAAGAGGTGTAAGCTAAGTCATTTGGATTTGGTTTTGATTTTACATTAAAGAATTCACCAAAGTTTGTACGTCTCACACTTCCTATAGAATTTGCAAAGTTTATAATAAAATTATTTTTTATCGGCACATTTTTAAAAATTACAAAGCCATATTGATAAAAATTAATCAAGGCTTTGTACATTTCATCTGTTTCAAATAAATTTTCTTTGAATTTGAAAGTATTTTGATCTCTAAATGAAGAGTCCCATTTTATTTTTTCAATTTGTTTCACATCATTAATATTTGAAAATTCTTTAAAAATATCAACTATAGCAATTTTTGTTGAAGCCCCGTCATTGAATTTAATTTCTAAAAAATTACTATTTAAGCTTAAATCTTTGATTTGAATATTTTCTGGTAATTGAGTTGGGTCAAATAATCTTTGTTGAGTAGACTTATCAACAAAGTTTTCTCCGTTAACTCTTTCTCTAAGCCAAAATGGGTGGATCTCTTTTTTATGACCCTTATTTTCAAAAAATACTTTGTTATCTTTTAACTCTAATTTCATGTATTTTTAAATCATTATTTAAAATTTTGCTTTAATCAATAGTAATAAAATAGTATTAGAGCTTTGTGCAAATTTTAAAATCATCAGATTATAAACTTTATTCTAAGTTCATTGAAAGTTTAGCTAAGAAATTAACTAGATTTTATTACTCTAAATTAAACAAACCCTTTAAAGTATCGAATAAACTTAGAAGCGGTTATGACCCTGTAACAACTGCCGACAAGGCTTTTGAACGATTCATCAGGAATGAGATTAAAAAAAGGTTTCCAAATCACCAAATTATAGGTGAAGAATTCGGCTATAAAAAAACTAAAAGTGATTATTCATGGGTTATAGATCCCATAGATGGAACTCGATCATTTGTGATAGGAAATCCAACTTGGAGTAATTTGATATCTTTAAATTATAAAGGTAACCCAGTCGTAGGCCTTGCAAATTTTCCAATTCTTAAAAAGTTTTATTTTAATACCTCATTTAATTCTGCTTATGTTTCAGAAAATGGAAAGAAAAAGAAAATACTTGTGAACCAAAAAGCAAATTATTCTAAAATGAAATTGTCGGCAGCTTTTCACGGCAGTCTGTCATTAAATAAACAAAAAAAAATTCCTCAAATTTTAAGAAGAATGCAATTTCCCTGCTCGGATGCTTTAAGTTATTCTCATTTTGCCGAGGGTAAACTTGATGTTGTAATTCAATGTGGAAATAAAATTTGGGATATTCATGCCTTAATACCAATTATTGAGGCTGCAAAAGGGATTGTCTCGACTTGGAAAAATGATGATGCCAAGAAAGCTGGAAATATTATTTGCTCAGCTAATAATAATTTACATAAAAAAATGCTTAAAATTTTAAAACCAGTTTCTAGCTAGTTTTACCCAAAGTATTTAAAAGAATTACACCAATAATTATTAAACTTATTCCAATAATCCCATAAAGGTTTGGAATTTGCTGATATTTAAAAACACCAAACAGTGTTACTGCAGTAATCGTTAAACCTCCATATGTTGCGTATGTAAAACCAACTGGGATAATATTCATAGCTTTAGATAAACAAAAAATACAAGCCACTATAGATATTATACAAAAAATAGTTGGCCCAATTATTGTAAATCCATTAGTTGATTTTAAAAAACCATTTGAAGTTATTCCAAGAAGTATCGCTAAAGCTAAAAAGATATAACCAGATAAATTTGCCATAAATTATCCTGTTTTACCCAGCAGATTAACAATTAAGACTCCTGATATAATTAATGTCAAACCAATGATTGTGAATAGATCAGGCATTTGATTGAATTTATATATTCCAACAATTGAAGTCGCTACTATGCATAAACCAGCAAAAGATGCGTAGGTAATACCAACAGGTATAGTTTTCATAACTAATGAAAGAGTAAACATGCAACCAATTATTGTGATTGCAGTAATTAAACTAGGAACTAACAATGTGAAACCATTTGCACTTTTTGCAAAACTATTTGCTGCAGTTCCTAATATGACAGCTAGTATAAGAATTAGAAAAGCTATAACGTTACTCACAAATAAAAGATATTCTTATTTGGTAATTTTATCTACAAATTTTTTAATCGGGGGGGCCTACAAGAAGGGCAGCAATTATTGCAATTGGAAGACTTATTGACCATGCTTTAAAAAAACGGTCGACATACTCATTATCCATTCCAGTATTTATATAAGTAATTATTAGTGTCATTAAAAGACTCATCCCAAATCCCATAACTAATATAAATAAAAGATTAGAATATTTTTTTGGAAACATTTTTAAATACTTTGTTTCTGCAATTCAATTTGAAGCTTTTCCATCATAATCATAGGAGACTTCATAAATGGATGAACTTTATGAGCTTCAATGTAACTATCAATAGCTTTTTGGTAGTTTTTTAAAGCTGTTTGAACTAAACCTTGGCCTGTTAGTGCACCGAAATGTCTTTTTTCTATCTTAAGTACCTTGTCAATATCAGCTTGTGATAGCTCGTATTTACCCATTAAATATAATACTGTTGCTCTTTTATTCCAAGCTTCTGCCCAATTAGGATCAAGCTCAATGACTTCAGTAAATTTATCATACGCAGCATCAAGTTTATTATCCATCATTGCAGATGACCCATCAGCTAATAACTTTGTTAAGTTATTTTTAGTTGGGTGAGTAGTCCAAAGATCCCAAATTTTATCCTCTATTTTTTTTGAATTTTCAAAACTTAAAGCACTTTTTAACTGAACAAATAATTTATCAATTTCTTTTTTATTATCATCAGCCAATAAAGACGATGAAAATAAGAAAAAAATAAAAATGAACGAAATTTTTTTCACTTACTTAGACATTGGAGTGGCGCCAGTTTCTAAACTAACAATTTTTCCGTCTTTATATCTATAAACCGCCATTACAGCTTCAACATTTCCGTCATTAAATGTAACAAAAGAATGGTGTACACCCACCTCATCATTTTCATATACAACTCTAGTTTTATCTTGATTTATATCTCCACTCATTGCCCACTTTATAACATCAGCTTTTCCTAAAGAATTTCCAGATTTATGCATTGTGAATTTAAAATCATCATGCAAAAGTTCATTCATAGTTGTCTCATCTTTTTTATCTATTGCATCAGTATATCTTTTTAATATCGACATTTTATACTCCTTTAATTATTATTCCGTTACCAATTGAGTTTTCTAAACGGATTTGTTTAATTGGTTTGTATTCATCAGAGTTATACCACTCTAAAGCTTTTTCATAACTTGGAAATTTAATAACAACTGTTCTAGGATATGTCCAAGTTCCTTCTAATACTTTTGTTTCACCACCTCTAACAATATATTCTCCACCAAATTTTTCAGCAATCGGTTTCACTTTTTCTACGTACTCTTTATATTCCTCAGGTTTTTTTACCTCTATGTTGAATATTGCAAACCCAGACATTAAGTGTAAATTTTATCAGCTAAACCGTAGCATAAAATTGCACTCAAAATGGTAAATACAAACGGTGCAATAACACCCTCGTTCGTAGTTTTTTCATTCACACCTGTTTTATCTATTTTAATAGAATAAAAATTACATAAAAAAATACATAGATTATTTATAAAAACTAAATTTAAGAATCCCCATGTATTTTCTAAACCTCCAGGTCTAATAAAACCTACATAGATTGACATTAAAAATACAGCAAGCATAAATGCTCCTGCCATTCTAATCATTATTGCTCCACTTGGATCTATGCCAAATCTTTCCATAAAGCTTTTAGTGCCAAAAATAGTTTGAAATGCATAAACACCAACTCCAATAAAATGCACTAAGTAAATTATTAAATAAAATATCCCATTAAATTTTTCTAACATTATTTATTCTCCTTCACTAAATATCGGTCTTATCTCGTCCTTAATAGTTCCTTCTATGGCGACTTCTTTTAATTGCTCTAAAAGTTTCATATATTCAGGATCTGCAGACATGTTAGCGTCAGTTTCTCTATCACCTTCAAACATAGTTCCAATTAAAGTTTCTCTTATTGTTCTTGGGTCTCCACCCATTTGAAAAGAGAAATAAACATCATGATTGGGGTAATGTTTTTTTCTGACTGCAGCTAAACCTTTCCCAATCTCCATTGCTTTTCCTAGGCCATCGTCTTTTACTCTCATTGTTCTTGTGTAAATTACTTTCATTTTTTTCCTCTTAAATTTAATTAAATAAAGTTTTGGCCTATTCTAGGTGTTGTAATCCATTACTTCATCTGTGCACTCAGTAAATTTATGAGGTTCAAAAAAGTCATTCATAGATGCTAATTGTTTATTAATAGCTTCTGGATTTTTACCTTTCCACCAACAAAACATTTGCATTGTATCTCCTGGAGTATTCCAAGTCATTTGACATGCTGCATCTTCACTAGTCATCGATTTTACAATATCTTCCATCTTCATTGATGCAACTGTCTCTGAAAATTTATCTTTCATCTCTTTTGATTTGAAAGTGTGAGTTACCATGTAGTTTTTCATATTTTCTCCTTTATAGATTTATTTTAGATAGTTCAAATAACTGAGCACTCTCTACACACTCGGCATAGATCGCTTTTGCAGTAGGGTTATTACCGGTTACAAATTCTTTCATTCCAGCTTCATTATGAACATTAACTTTAAATAACATCCCACTCTTATCTGGTATCATAGCCCCAATAGTTTTTTCAGGATAAGCAACACTTTTTCTGACACTCATACCTTCATCTGATTGCATCCAACCCATGAAAGTTTCTAATTTACCTTCTTTAAGTTTAAGATGTACTAACATTTCTTTTTCCATTTTTCTCCTTTTTTAATTTTATCTTATTGAATGATATATTTCTCCACCCAAGCTTCGAGCAACACCATATTTTTCCATTATTTCACCAAATTTTGGAAAGTAATCGTTTTTCATTGCATTTTCCACGTGACGTTTAACACTATCCATTGAGGTAAATCTCTCATTAATTGTAAAAACAACATTTCCAGTCAATCCTTGGCTTGGATCTGCAGGATTTACAAATTCATCTGCTTTTGTGAAAAATGAGCTTATTAAATACTTAGAACCATCATTTGAGTCTGAGTAAAATTCTTGCATCCATGCGGCATGTGTTTTGAATAATTCTAGAACCTCATCAGCCTTATCTTTTGGAACAACATATCCTAAATTTATACATTTAATTTCTGACATAATACTCCTTTATTGATTATTAACATAATACTCCTTTATTGATTATTAACATAATACTCCTTTATTGATTATTAATATGTGTACTCACCCTTAAATATATTCAAAGTTGACGCAAAACCCTTTTTCTTCGTTTTTAGATTAGTTCTACTACTGGTTCCACTACCTTTGATATTTTCATATTTTCCAGTTCCTCTTACAAATACAAAAGCACCAGATCCATCTACACCTGTAGTTCCTTTACCAGTATATTTTATAAACACGCTTTCCCCATCAAAAAGATCAAATCTACACATACCAGTTTCATCTACAAAGTTTCCACCTTGGGTAGTCAATCCTCCTACACAATGAACTGAAACATTATTAAATACTTGGTCACCGTTTTTATCCTTCATACTTGCTATTCCGTCATAAGTAATCGCCAAATCTCCTTTACCAGCATTTATTGCGGTAATGTCCCATGATCCAAAACCCTCCAAATTAATTTTACCTGAATTTGCAAATGCTGTGGTTGAAAGCATTGAAAACAATATTACGAATATAATTTTTTTCATTTTATCTCCTAGTTTAATATAAAGTTTGAACGACTTTTTTTACTCTTTCAGCTCCATTTGGTACTAAAGCCTCAACAAATGTATGACATTTGTCAGTTTTAGCTTTATCGTATTTTGAACCGTAATGTTTATCTACTGCTTTATTTACCCCAGCATCCCAATCTTTTTCTGGAATACCTTCTTCAAGAGCATATGTTTTAAGAACTTTTACGGTTGAAATAGACTTTTCTTTCATACCGTATTCAAATTTTTCACCAGATGGAAGAAAGTAGTTTGCCATATAAATACCAACACAATCCCATGCTTTTGATTTATCGTTATCACTCATTTCTGCATTAGCAGATGTAAAGATGAAAAAAGATAAAACTATAATAATTTTTTTCATAATCTCCCGACGTTAAATAATATTAATATAAAAATGTAACTGTTTTGTTACATGCCTGGTATGCGTTATTATAACCAGCTAGGAATAGGGAGGTTTTTTTCCTTTAAAAAAGATTTATTAAACATCTTTGAGTTGTATTTATCTGATCTATCACAGAGAATTGTCACAATTGTTTTTCCTGGACCTAGCTCTTTTCCTAATCTAATTGCACCTGCAATATTTACTCCACAACTAGTTCCTAAACTTAACCCCTCATGCTGTATTAAATCATAAAGCACGGGTAATGACTCTTGATCACTGATTGAAAAAGCACCATCAATTTTAGCTTCAGCAAAGTTTTTAGTTATTCTGCTTGAACCAATACCTTCAGTTATTGATCCACCCTCAGCTTTAAGTTCACCATTCATAATATGATTATAGAGTGCAGAGCCTGTTGGATCTGACAAATAAATTTTTATATTCTTATTTTTTTCTTTTAAAAATTTACTTACACCACCGATGGTGCCTCCGGTTCCTGACGCACAGACAAAACCATCTACTTTACCATCAGTTTGTTCCCAAATTTCTGGTCCAGTCGTTTCGTAATGACCTTTTGCATTGGCAGTGTTATCAAATTGGTTTGCCCAAACCACACCCTTGTTATTTGTACTTTTTAATTCTTCAGCAAGACGACCCGCAACTTTTACATAGTTACCATCATCTTTGTATGGCTTAGGTGGAACTAGTCTAAGATCTGCACCAATATTTTTTAAAGTATCTTTTTTTTCTTGGGTTTGGTTGTCATTCATTACAATAATTGTCTTATAACCTAAGGAATTTCCTAAAAGACATAAACCAATCCCAGTATTACCCGCGGTACCTTCAACAACAATTCCACCTTCTGAAATTAGTTTTTTTTCTTGTGCATCTTTTATTAGTGCAAGAGCAGCTCTATCTTTAACTGATCCACCTGGATTTAGGTACTCCGCTTTTCCATAAATATTACATCCAGTGATCTCTGAGGCTGCTTTTAATTTTATTAAAGGCGTATTGCCAACCGACTCGATAAAATTATTTTTTATTTGTGACATTAATCTTTGTCTTTATCAGTAACAGCATAAGGTTGAAATCCTTTTGTAGCATCACCAACTCTTGTAGCTGGAATTCCTACCATTATTGATTTCTCTGGAACATTTTTAGTAACCACCGCGTTTGCACCGATTAAGGAATTTTTACCAACTGTTATTGGTCCTAAAATTTGAGCACCAGATCCAACAACAACATTATCTTCTAAAGTTGGATGTCTTTTAGTATTTCTTTGATCATTAGTGTTTATACTTGGAGCAATTCCACCTAATGTAACATTATGATAAATAGTAACATTGTTTCCAATCTCAGACGTCTCGCCGATAACAACTCCCATACCGTGATCAATAAATAAATTTTTTCCAATCTTTGCTTTTGGATGAATTTCTATTCCTGTTAAAAATCTTGAAAATTGAGAAATGATTCTTGCAACTAAATCAAATTTTGCAATCGCAAAAAAATTTGCAATTTTATGAAAAAAAATAGCCTTAACCCCTGGGTAAGTTAAGATAAGACTTAACTTAGATTTTGCCGCAGGATCTCTGTCTATTATAGATTGTAAAAAATCATTCATCTAATTTTGTCAGCTTGATAAAAATAATTAATGTCTATATAGTGCTTTTAAACAGTATTTAAAGGAGAAATAATGTACAAAAATACTAATTGTTTTCATTTAGCAATCCCATGTGGAGATCTAGAAACAGCAAAAAAGTTTTATAGTGAAACTTTAGGCTGCCGACTTGATAATTCAGCACAAGAGTGGGCTGATGTTGACTTTTGGGGAAATGAATTAACTCTCCATGCAAGTGAGCATAAACTAGATAACGAAAGACACGATGTAGATATGGGTAACGTTTCTGTTCCACACTTTGGAGTTCATTTATCAAGAAAAGATTTTGATACTTTAAAAAATAGATTGAAAGAAAAAGGTGCAAAGTATTATGATGAACCTTATCTAAGATTTAAAGGAACAAAATACGAGCAAGAAACATTTTTTGTAAAAGACCCTAACGAAAATATTCTAGAGATCAAAACTTTAACAGCTAATCCAGAATAATTTAAGTTTAGATGGAATACCTGGTATTAGGTTTTATTACCGGGCTTAGTTTAATCCTAGCAATTGGTGCTCAAAATATTTTTGTAATAGAGCAAGGGCTTAAAAAACAGTATGTTTTTTTGGTCTGTTTAATTTGTTCCATTTCAGACTTAATTTTAATATTTTCAGGCATTCTTTTATTCCACTTTTTTCATCAATATTTTAATATATTTGTAGAGCTCACTTTAAACATCTGTTTAATAATTTTTTTAATCTATTTCATATATTCAAAAATTAAATCTTTTAGTGTTAGTGTTAATTTCAATATTGAAAAAAAAGAGACCACTAGTGCTAAGATTATATTTAAGACACTTGGTTTCACCTACCTAAATGCACATGTTTATTCCGATACAGTTTTCTTTTTAGGAAATTTTTCAAAAAATTTTTTATTTGATGAAAAAATCTATTTTGCTATTGGAGCTTCAGTAGCATCTTTTATATTTTTCTTTTTACTTGGTTATTCATCGGTATATTTTTCAAGATATGCTCAGAGTGATAAAACGTGGAAATATATTAATGGATTCATTATTAGTTTCATGTCTTTGCTGACAATTTATATAATTAAAGAAACGGCATATTTTCTCTAGTTAAAAGCATTTTTGAGTGACAATTATAGCGCATGTTAAAATCTTAATTTCAAATTAATCTTATTTAATATGCTTTTAAGAAGAAAAATTTTGAAATTATTTGGACTTTCTATACTTTTTGTATCATTGCCTTATCAATTTTTAAAATCAGCTACAAAAAAAATTATTAATCCTGATCTGACTAAAGCCCAAAAAGATATAATGTTTAATGAGGGCACTGAGAGACCGTTTACCAGTAAACTACTTCAAGAAAAGAGAAATGGTTTTTATCATTGCGCAAACTGTGGAGCAAAGTTATTTTCATCAAAAGCAAAATTCGATAGTGGCACGGGTTGGCCTTCTTTTTCTGAAGCTTTGCCGGGAGCTTTTAAAACTAAGATTGATTATTCTTTTGGAATGAAAAGAATTGAATATCATTGTGCAAATTGTGGTGCACATCATGGACACGTTTTTTTAGATGGGCCTACTGCTACTGGAAAAAGATTTTGTAATAATGGATTGTGTTTAATTTTTGTGCCAGAGAATTAATTAGAAAAACCATATTTTCTAAGTCTTACATCTCCTGTTCTCGCATGAGCTTCCATCCCCTCATATCTAGAAATTCTAGCTGCAGCAGCACCTACCAATTTAGTAGATTCTTTTGTCATTCTTTGAAAGCTTAAAGTTTTAATAAATTTTCCAACAAATAATCCACCAGTATATCTTCCAGCACCTTTAGTTGGTAAAATATGATTTGTACCAGAACATTTATCGCCGTAAGCAACAGTTGTTTCTTCACCCACAAACAACGAACCATAATTTGTTAATCTTTCATGAAACCATTCTAAGTTTTTGGTCTGTACTTCTAAATGTTCAGGTGCATATTCGTCACTAATTTTCACTATTTCTTCATCAGTGTCACAAAGAATTACTTCACCATAATCTCTCCACGCTGCTTCAGCACTTGTTCTTGGAACTTCTGGAAGTTCTGCAATCAATTCTGGAACTCTTTTCATTACTTTTTCAGCTAATTCTTTACTAGTTGTATAAAGCCAACATGGTGAGTTATATCCATGCTCAGCTTGTCCTACTAAATCTACCGCAACAATTTCTGGATCAGCTTTAGCATCAGCTATAATTCCAATTTCAGTTGGTCCTGCAAACAAATCAATACCAACTTTTCCATACAAAATTCTTTTAGCCTCAGCCACAAATTGATTTCCTGGACCTACAATTATATCTGCTGGGGGATTTTTGAATAATCCATTGGTCATTGCTGCAATTGCAGGAACTCCTCCTAAATTTAAAATAACATCTGCACCGCAAAGATCAGCTGTGTATACAATAGTAGGGTGGGCACCAACACCTTCTTTAGGAGGACTACATGCAATAATATTTTTTACTCCAGCTACTTTTGCTGTAGTTACACTCATTACAGCAGATGCAATATGAGCGTATCTTCCACCCGGGATGTAGCAACCTGCTGTATTAACAGGCACTAATTTTTGTCCTGCATACAAACCATCAGAAAGTTCTACCTCAAAATCTTGTCCATAATTTTTAAGTTGTGCTTCAGCAAATTTTCTAACTCTTTCAAATGAAAATTGAATATCATCTTTGGTTTTTTGATCTAAAGTTTTTTTAATTTCTTCAATTTTATCTTTTGATACTATGATGTCCCCATCATACTTATCGAATTTTTTAGTTAAATCGATGCAGCCTTGTTCTTTTGTTGTTTCGATATTTTTTAATAAATCTTGAACTATTCCGGTTGTCTTATTATCGTCAGTGGACGAAGTTTTTGGAGACTTTTTTAAATAAGTAATAGCCATTAATACATTTTTATTATTGATGAATTATTTAAGACAAATTTAATTTTATTGCAATCAAACATTTAATCTAGTGCAACAACAGCTGCAGCTATTGATGCTAGTCTAGCAGGTGCTTCATCGGAGCGGCTAGTAATTACCACAGGCACTTTACCACCTACAACTACTCCTGCAGCACATGCACCACTAAAATATATTAACATCTTTACCAATGCATTACCTGTCTCAACACTGGGCACTAATAAAACATCAGCAATTCCTGCAACATCATTTTTAATACCTTTAATAGTTGCAGATTTTTTTGATATACTATTATCAAAAGCCAAAGGCCCAAATACATCAGCATTTAAATTTTCTTTTTTTGCAAGATTTGTAATTTCTTCAGCTTCTTTTGAACTTGGAACACTATCTAAAACTTCTTCCGTGGCTGACAATATTGCAATTTTTGGTCTTTCAATTCCAATTCTATGAGAAAAATTAATTACATTTTTTAAGATATGTATTTTGGTTTTTACATTTGGTAACACATTTAAAGCACCATCAGTAATTATAAGAGGTTTATCGTCTTTTTCTAACGTCATATGCCAGATATGACTTAACCTTGTTTTTCCCAACAAGTTATATTCTCTTTTTAAAACCTCTTTCATTAAAATATCTGTATGTATATGTCCTTTGACTATAATCTTTATTTTTCCTTCACTAGCGAGTTTTGCAGCTATACCTGCGGTACTATTTTCAACTGGTTCATTAATAATTTCATATTTGGAAATATCCCACTTTAAATCTTCTGCACACTTTAAAATTTCTTTTTTATCTCCTATAAAAATCGGATCAATTAAATTTTCTTTGACTGCATCTTGAACAGATAACATTGGTAATGGTTTCCCAGCATTAACAATTCCAGCTTTCACCCCTTTATTTTTTAGAGCAGCATTTAATAGATTATTTGGAACAATAATTTCTTTATTTGAAAGCATAATTAGTTTTTTAGAATTTCAAATTCTTTTTTAATAATTTTAGACATTTTAATTTCTTTTTTTAAATTCATTTTATATCTTTTATATTTATTTTGCCCTGGATACATTATTTCTTTTATTCCTTTAATTTTAGGTAGTCGTTTTACTCTTTTGATATTATCTTTAATTCTTTGATTATAATCTTTTACAAATAAATTTGTTTTAAATGTGATAAATAAATGCCCTATATTTTGTGGTCCAGTAAAATCTTCAAAAGGATCCTTAACTCTACCAGCATGATTGCCACCAGTTAAAACACCACTCAATATATCAACCATCCATGCTAATCCTGAACCTCTAAATCCTGCAATAGGTAACTGAACACCTTTAAGAGCTTTGTTCGCATCGATTGTTGGTTTACCAAACTTATCTAAAGCAACACCTAATGGTAGTTTCTGATTATTTTTTGATGCAAATCTAATCTTTCCTCTATTGATCATGGAGATTGATGAGTCAAAAATAAAAGGTATTTTTGAGCCGCTAGGAGTTCCGAAACAAACTGGATTAGTACCAAATAAACTTTTAAAAGCACCATGCGGAGCCACAGCTGGTGGACCGTTGGTATAAATCATGGTAACCAGATTTTTTTTTACGGCTTGCTCTGCGTAATAACCAGAGAGACCATAATGACCACTGTTTCTAACAGCAACTAAACCTATTCCGGTTTTTTTGGCATTTGAAATAGCCTTTTTAATAGCTATATCAGCTGCAACAAACCCTATACTATTATTGGCATCAATAAGTGAAATTGATTGTGATATCTTTTTAATCTTTATTTTCGGTTTTGGATTAATTACTTTTTTTGATATTCGATCACAATACATTTTTAATCTTGAGATACCATGACCGAAAGCACCGACAAGCTCTGCGTTGATCAAAGCATTAGCAGAAATCTTGGCGTGGTCTTGACTTAGACCATATTTTTTAAATATTTTGATAACTTCTTTTTTTAGTATTGGAGCTCTCAACTTAACCTTTTCCACGCCATGGAATTGTTTTATCAATTATTTTTCTAAGTGTTATATCAAATAACAATCCAAGCATTCCCATGATAAAAATTGTTATCCAAATCACTTCATATTGAAAATACTTCTTGGCTACATTTTCAACAAAACCAATACCGGTTGTACCAGCTAAAAATTCAGCAGCTACCAAGGTTCCCCAACACATACCCACTGCAACTCTTATACCAGTGAGTATCTCAGGTAATGAGTTTGGAAAAATAACATGTCTTAATATTTGTCTTTTTGATGCTCCTAATGAGTGAGCTGCATGGATTTTTGATAATTGCGTTCCCGATGCACCTGCTCTTGCAGAAATAATCATTATAGATAAAGAAACCATAAATAATAAGAAAACTTTTCCAGTATTATCAATTCCTAAAACCGAAATTATAAGTGGAGCCCATGCAAGAGGAGGGACAGGTCTATAAAGCTCAATCAAAGGATCAAAAAAACCTTTTGCAAATCTATTTAAACCCATAAATAGACCAAGAGGGACACCAATTAATATGCCAAAAACTAAACCAAGAAAAACTCTTAAAAAAGAATCCCAAATATGTCCATACGGTACAGGCACTTTAAATAAATTAAAATCACCAGTTACAATTTTTAAAACTCCACCTTTGAAGTTTTGTTTTACTATTCCATCTTTACTATGAACAGGATACTCACCTGGTAAAATATCTGCAATCCAGTCTGGCAAAATAAAGCCAATCATTTTGCTCACATCAACCATTTGTATCCACAATAGAGGGATATCTTTATAACCGACACTGGGTTTTGACATTAATATAAATTTATTAAAGGTATCGGATGGCTTAGGTAACCATCTACCTGATCCCTGTTCTGAACAACTTGAACCACTAGCAACGATAGTTCCTGCAGGAAATAAGAAAATATCAATTAATCTTAATCCACCTTGTTCTTTTTTTTGAGCATTATCAAATTTAACAATTGCTGCCTGCATCTTATCTAGTGCGTTTGGAGGATAGATACTTGCAAATTCTATTCTTCTAGCGATCTTAACAATATTTTTTGCGTATGTTGAAGCCACTTCCTCACTATCACTTAGACTTTTTCTATAAGATTTAATTTCCTCTTTAAGCTCTTTAATCTTATTTTTAAATTGAGGATTATGATTTCTTAACTTAAAAAATTCATCACTGATTAAATTTAATTCTTGAGCGGCAGTGTGAAATTTTAAACCTCTATATGTTGCAGGCACTAAAGGCACTTCTAATGTATTTTCAATAGAACCTGAGCCTGCATCTACTTTAGTTATA
Organism: uncultured Pelagibacteraceae bacterium; assembly: GCA_902547785.1. GTDB lineage: Bacteria > Pseudomonadota > Alphaproteobacteria > Pelagibacterales > Pelagibacteraceae > Pelagibacter. The sequence continues at coordinate 16,165 of CACCPC010000011.1, read as the reverse complement.
CCCCAACCACCTTCCTCATCAACCGCTTTCAGTCTTTCATTTAACTCTTGTTCTGTTTCAAATGGATAATCAGATTTTTGGAAATTTTCAGTTAATAGATTTATTTTTCCAGTGATATCATCTATTTTTTGTTGAGTCTCAATCTCTAACAAATCCTCATTTGTAAGTAATGGAATAAGTTGATTAGTTTTACTTATATAACTAATTAGTATCGTTTTTTGTTGGCTATTTAGTTCCTCAGAATTTTGAATCTCATTTTGAATTAATTTTAAATTTTTATTCTCTTTTTTGATTTGTGAAGTGCTTTTGAATTCTCTTTCCTCAATTGGAAATTGATATTTTAATCCAAGCAAAGAGTCATTAACTTTTGCAACTTGGCATAGTTCGTTGGCAGATTTTGGGTAAAATCCTTTTGCAATATCCCATGAGTAATAGAGCCAAATTAAAAGTAAAAAACTACTTCCAACAATTACCCAGTGAGTACCCCCTAGTGCTCTTTCTGGATTTCCAAATACAGCATCTACTTTTTCAGTCCTTATTAATCTTCTTCCATAAAGAATACAGCCGATTACAGCGAAGAATATTAGAAAAGTTATTATCTGAGTTAACATTTAATTATCTTTCCCCATAATTTCCTCTTCCATGTTCCAGATCATTTCAAGGATTTCTTCTCGTTTTTGAGAAAACTCTTTATTTTTTTTAATTTCTCGTAAATCTTCTTTTAATCCCATTGAAGCGAATGGCAGATTATATTCTTTATGTATTCTTCCTGGTCTTGGAGCCATTACATATAGTCTTTCTCCAAGAAGCAAAGCCTCTTCAACTGAATGAGTAATTAGAATAATTGTTTTGCCTGTTTCTTTCCAAATTTTTAAAACTAGAGACTGCATTTTTTCTCTTGTAAGAGCGTCAAGAGCTCCTAGTGGTTCATCCATTAAAATCAAATCTGGGTTGTTGATTAGACATCTTGCAAGGGCAACTCTCTGCTGCATTCCTCCAGATAATTGATAAGTTGGGGTGTTTCCAAAACCTTTTAATCCAACAATCTCTAACCATTCGTCAACTTTTTTCTGCGTTTCAATTGGATCTTCTTTTTTCATTCTTAATCCAAAATTCACATTCTCAGCAACTGTTAGCCATTCAAATAAAGCACCTTGCTGAAAAACCATTCCCCGTTCAACTCCTGGTCCATCTATTTCTTTATTATTAAGAGTAATACTTCCTGAAGTTGGTCTAATAAATCCTGCAGTAATGTTAAGCAATGTGGTCTTTCCACAACCAGACGGCCCAAGAACTGTGAGAAGCTCTCCTTTTTTGAGAGTAAAATTTAAATCTTTTAATGCGTGAACAGTTTTTCCTTTAGGAGTTTTAAAAATCATGTTTAGATTTTGTGAAACTAAATCACTCATAAAGAGACTTTATATTTGAATTTTTAATAAAAAAATAGGCACCAATTTATTACAATTGGCGCCTATTAAAATTTAAATTACCCTTAGATTATAAAGGTAAGAAACTAGTATCTACGTTTCCTCTTGGTGTTCCCATTCCTTTTAAGAATGCATCAAGATTTCCACTTTCCATAGATTGTTTAGTTTCCTCAGGTGTTAGAAATTTAAAGCCACTTAAAGTTTCTTTCATATCAGCAACTTTCATTTCAGAAGCTTTTGACATTGAGTTCATATCGCTTTTACCAGCTCTATATCTCGCATTAGCCTCATGAGTTACTTCAATAAAAGTTCTTAGCATACCTGGATTTTCCTTCATAAACTTAGTAGTTACTGAAGTGATATCAATACCTAAGATACCTGCGTCTCTAGCTTCTTGAACTGTAAGTAATCTAGATCCAACTGCAGTTGCAGCTTTAATTGAGTTACCACCAAATAAACATGCCATTACAACATCACCACTTACTAAAGCAGCAGCACCTTCTTCAGGGTCCATTTGAATGATATCCATTTTTTTTCTGTCCGCACCAACAACTTTCATACTTTCATCAAAAACGTATTCAGCCATTGTACCTAGTGGAACAGCAACTTTTTTACCTTCAAGTTCTGTAGCGTTAGCTTTTGTAATACCTGAAGCATTAGATGTTACACATGTTGTACCACCCATTCCGTATTCCATAGCAATATCTACAAGTTTGATAGGAGCTTTTGATTTAACAGCATTAATGAATGGAACTAAACCTTGAGAGTAAGAGATATCAATATCTCCCGCTAACATAGCATCAGTCATTGCACCACCGTTAGTAAAGTTTGTCCACTTAACAGGAACCCCTAGAGCTTTAGCGAAGTTTTTCTTCATCATATCCTCTAGATTTGGGCTTGGCCACTCTAAGAAGTATGCAACTCTAACCTCATTAGCTGCAGAATTAGCAACTGAAATTGAAAGATTAAGAGCTACAAAACATCCAAGAATAAAACTAATTATTTTTTTCATTTTTCCTCTTCCTTGTTTATTTATATGTTTCAATTTTAAGATTAAATTGACCTATATGTAAAACAAAAAAATGCTCATTCTAGTTACACAACTTAAAGTTGTGACAATTATTTTGGTGGTTTATTGGACTTAATTAGTCTAAGGATTCATTAATTAACCAATTATAAAATTTTAATATGAGCTCAGAAAAAAGAACATCTGTACCTAATTCTTTAAATGAACATTGGATGCCATTTACATCTAATAAAGATTTTAAAGAAAATCCAAAACTTATAGTGGAGGCAAAAGGTGTATATTTAAAAAATCACCAAGGTAAAACTCAAATTGATGCTAGCTCAGGATTATTCTGCAATCCTTTAGGACATGGTAGAAAAGAAATTATTGAGGCAATAACAAATCAATTACAAACTTTAGATTATTGTCAACCCTTCCAACAAGGATTTGGCGGATCTTTTGAATTAGCTACAAGAATTTCAAAACATACACCAGGAAATTTAAATAAAATATTTTATACAATCTGTGGATCTACTGCAGTTGAAACAGCGATCAAAATTAGTATTGCTTACCATAAAGCAAGAGGTGAAGGACAAAGATTTAGATTTGTTGGAAGAGAACGCGCTTATCATGGGATGAATATTGGAGCAACATCAGTAGGTGGTATGATTAATAATGTCAAAGCTTATGCAAGTGTTTTGATGCCAGGTGTTGTTCATATGAGACATACACATTTAGATGAACATAAATTTATATCAGGTCAACCTGAAACAGGTGCTGAAATTGCAAATGACTTAGAAAGAATTTGTACTAATTTTGGTTCAGAAAATATTGCAGCTTGTATTGTTGAACCAATTGCTGGATCAACAGGAACTTTAGTTCCACCAGTTGGATATTTACAAAGATTAAGAGAACTTTGTGATAAACATAAAATTCTTTTGATTTTTGATGAAGTTATTACTGGATGGGGAAGAACTGGTTCAGCTTTTGGAGCTCAAGAGTTTGGTGTAACACCTGACATAATGACTATGGCTAAAGCAACAACTAATGGGATAGTTCCATTTGGTGTGGTTGCTTGTAAAGAAGAGATTTATGATGCGGTTATGGATAATTCTCCAAAAGGTGCGATAGAATTATTTCATGGTTATACTTATTCAGGAATACCAGTTTCTGTTGCAGCAGCATTAGCTGTTCAAGATATTTTTGAAAAAGAAGATATTTTCAATAGAGCAAAAGAACTAGCTCCTTACTTCCAAGAAGGACTATTTTCACTAAAAGACATTGATGTAGTGGATAACATTAGAGGTTATGGAATGATGGGCGGTATAGATATTAAAACTGATGGTAGACCTGGTAAAGCAGGCCTAGCTACTTTTAAACATTGTTATGATGCTGGGGTAAATTTCAAAGCTACAGGTGATTGTTTAATTATAGCACCGATGTTTATTTGTGAAAAAAAACATATTGATGAAATTATTGAAAAATTAAGAACCGGAATAACTAATTACGCAAAAAGTAAAAAAAATTAAGTTTCGTTAATGAGAATTGGCGTACCTAAAGAAATTAAACCTCAAGAAAATAGAATAGGCCTAACACCAGATAGTGTAAAAACTCTTGTCTCCGAGGGACATGAAGTATTAGTAGAAAACAATGGAGGCTTTGAAGCAGGTTTCGACAATGATCAGTACAAAAATGCTGGAGCTAAAATTATTAAAAAAGCCACTGATATTTTTAATGACGCTGAAATAATTGTTAAAGTTAAAGAACCTCAAAAAGTTGAGGTTGAAATGATTAAAGAAAATCAAATCGTATACACTTATTTACATTTGGCTGCTGCAAAAGAATTGACAGAGGGTTTGGTAAAATCAAAAAGTATTAATATAGCTTATGAAACCATTACTGATGATAATGGAAGGCTTCCTTTACTTGCACCAATGAGTGCTGTAGCAGGACGTATGTCAGTTCAAGCTGGAGCACATTGTTTAGAAAAAAACCAAAAAGGTAGAGGAGTATTATTGGGTGGAGCTCCTGGTGGTGAACCAGCGAATGTTTTAATTTTAGGTGGAGGTGTAGTGGGAGAAAATGCTGCAACTATAGCAACTGGCATGAAAGCAAAAGTTCATGTTGTAGATAAATCAGAAGCAAGACTAAAACAATTAGTTGAAATGTTTGGAGATAAAATTATCCCAGAACAAAGTGATAAGATAGATTTAAAAAAGTTAGTAGCTGAAGCAGATTTAATAGTAGGAGGAGTTTTGATCCCCGGAGCAGAGGCGCCTAAATTAGTCACTAAAGATATGTTAAAATTGATGAAAAGAGGCTCTGTTATTGTTGACGTTGCAATTGATCAAGGCGGTTGTGTAGAAACAAGTAAACCGACAACCTTTAATGATCCAACTTTTATAGTTGATGATGTTGTTCATTATTGTGTGGCTAACATGCCAGGAGGGGTTCCTAGAACATCAACTATCGCATTAAACAAAGCAACACTTCCTTATTTAGTCAAATTAGCCAATAGAGGTTATCAAAAAGCTCTTAGTGAAGATAAAAACTTTTTAGCAGGATTAAATGTTCATAAGGGTCATGTGACTTATAAAGCTGTTGCAGATGTATTTGGACATGAATATGTTAACCCAGGAGATGCAATCAAAAACTAATTAAATGGAAAAAAAACTTCCAAGTAGCACTAAAGTTGTTGTTATCGGAGGTGGAGTAGTTGGTTGTTCAGTCGCTTACCATTTAGCTAAATTTGGTTGGAAAAATACAATCCTTTTAGAAAGAGATCAGTTAACATCAGGTACGACTTGGCATGCAGCTGGATTAGTAAGTCAATTAGGTCCCTCAGCAGCAATTACCAAAATTAGAAAATATACTTTGGATCTTTATAAAGAACTTGAAAAGAAAGTTGATCATTCAGCAGGATTAAGATTAAACGGTGCACTTTCAATTGCTGAAAATAAAGGTAGGTGGCAAGAGCTTCAAAGACAAGCAACAACTGCACAACTTTTTGATGTTGATGTTAGAATTTTAGATAAAGAGCAAATTAAAAAAGATTATCCAATTGTAAATACTGATGAAGTTTTAGGAGGGATTTTGATGCCAGGCGACGGTGCTGCAGACCCATCTGGAGTAACACATATGTTAGCAAAAGCAGCAAGAATGGAAGGGGCAAAGATTTTTGAAAAAACTCCCGTTGATGAGATCATAACTAAAAATGGAAAAATTTCTGGTGTAAAAGTAAATGGTCAAAAAATTGATTGTGAGTATATAGTTTTAGCGTCAGGAATGTGGTCCCGCCAAATTGGGGAAAAAGCTGGAGTAAGCATTCCTCTTTATCCAGCAGAACACTTCTATATTATCACCGAGCCGATTGAAAATCTTTCTAAAACCTTACCAGTGATAAGAGATTTTGATAACAGAACTTATATAAAAGAAGATGCTGGAAAAATATTAGTTGGAATTTTTGAGTCTCAATCAATCCCAGCATGGGATAAAATTAATAAAGTTCCAGAAGATTTTTCGTTTGGAGAATTTCAAGAAAATTTTGATCATTTTGAACCCTATTTAGCTACAGCAATTAAAAGATTTCCAGTTTTAGAAACAGCAGGAATTAGAAAATTTTTTTCAGGTCCTGAGTCATTTACTCCAGATACGAATACATTGCTTGGAGAAGTGCCAGAAGTAAAAAACTTTTTTGTGTGTTGTGGTTTAAATAGTATTGGAATCGGAAGTGGGGGAGGTGTTGGTAAAGTTACAGCTGAATGGTTGATTAATGGACATATTAATGAGGATATTTTCTGTTATGACATTAAAAGATTTCAAAAATTTCACTCTGACTTAGGTTTTATTAAAAAAAGAATTACAGAGTCGTTAGGAGATTTATATGGAATGCATTGGCCTTTTAAACAACATAAAACTTCAAGGAATATAAAAACACTTCCATATCACGATGAATTAAGAAGTTTTGGAGCGTGTTTTGGTGTTTCAGGAGGATATGAAAGACCAATGTGGTTCGCATTAGATGGAGAAAAGACAGAATATGAGTACAGTTACAACTATCAAAATTGGTACCCTTCAGCAGAATATGAAACAAATAATACTATTAAAAATGTTGGTTTATTTGATTTAACTCCTTTTTCAAAATTCGAGATAAAATCTAATCAGGCTCATAGGGAATTACAAAAAATTTGCACAGCTAATATTAAAAATGAGGCTGGAAAATGTGTTTATACACATATGTTAAATCCCGATGGTGGAATTGAAACAGATTTAACAGTCGTTTGTATTGAAAAAGATTACTTTAGAATAATAAGCTCTGCAGCTACGCGAGAAAGAGATAAATTTCATATAAATAAACACCTTGCAAAAGATGTTGAGTTAAAAGACGTTACCGATGATTATTGTGTTTTCGGAGTTTTTGGACCAAAAAGTAGAGCTTTAATGAAATCAATTTCAAAAGATAATTTTGAAAATGATAATTTTAGATTTAGTACGGCAAAATATATCACTATTGAAGGAATTAAAATTTGGACTCAAAGATTGTCATACGTTGGTGAATTAGGCTACGAATTATATGTTAAATCTGAAAATGCTAAAAAAATTTATGAATTATTGGTTAATAAAGGAAAAGATTTTAACCTATCGAATTGTGGTATGCATGCAATGGATATTATGCGAATGGAAAGTGGATTTTTACATTGGGGACACGATATTTCACCAGAGGAAAATCAATATCAAGCTGGTTTATCTTTCACAATAAGCTCTAAAAAGGAGGATGAATTTATTGGCAAAAAAGCTTTAGAAAAAATCAAAAAGGAAAAAATTAAAAGTAGATTTGCAATGTTTACTCTAAAAGATAGCAAACCAGGTGAGCCATTATTGCTTCATGATGAGCCTATTTATTTAGAAAATAAAATTATAGGTAGATCAACATCTGGCAATTATTCTTTTAATTTTAGGAAAAATTTAACATTTGGTTATATTAATAACGATATTTCAAATGATGAACTTCACAAAAAAGATTTATTTATTGAAATAGAGAAAAAAAAATATCCTATTGAATTAATCAACAATCCTTTAAAACAAACTAATTTTAAAAATAATTAAGTTTTTCTTCTTAAGAAAAAAACAAAAAGAACAGAGGTCATCATCATTATTAAAGCATATGCTGCAGTCGGAACCATATAAGTCATATTTTGCCCAAACAATTGTGTTCCTACAAAAACAGCCAATGTCCCATTTTGTAATCCGCATTCGAGAGATATACATCTTTGTTGGGCAACACCAGAAGCAAAAAATTTGGCAATATAGAAACCTATGATCATCATAGAAATATTCAAAATTAAAGCTATAGTTCCTGCTGTAGTGAGGAACATTATAATACTGTCCCATTCTTGAATATAGATAGCAATAAAAACAATTGAAAATAATCCTATAGATATTTTCCCAATAATTTTAATATTATTTTCTATAAAATCACTAAAAAATTTTCTAATGATCATTCCAATTATCACAGGCACAGTAACCACAAAAAACATCTTTAATGATATACCAAGCATTGAAACTTCTTTTTCAACATAAGTAATATCAAATAAATCTATTGATAAAAAAACTATATAAGGAACTGAAACAATACTTATTAAACTAGTAAAAGCAGTAAGAGATATAGAAAGTGCAACATCACCATCTGCAAATTTAGTAAGTACATTCGATGTTACTCCACCAGGTGCAGCTGCAATCAACATTACCCCTAATGCCAACTCTACTGGAGTTTTTAAAATGATTATCAATAAATACCCAATAATTGGAAGAACAACTAATTGACAAATTAAACCAACAAAAAATTCTTTTGGATGCTGAAAAACTCTTGTGAAATCTTTTACTGTTAATGAAGCACCAAGCCCTAACATTATGAGAGCTAGCGCAAACGGCGCTATTGTTGTTACTATACCCATGACCCCTCTGTGTAATACTCGAAGAGAATCTATTAAAGATTTAAGAAATTACAAGAAGATTTAAAACTTTACGAATAAATTTAGCTTTGTACTTAAAAATTTCTGTTTGATAAGGTAAAATTTTTCTAAAATTCATAGAAGTAAGCACATATTGTTTTTTTTCATTTAATTTTATTAAATCTTCTTTAATTAAATATTTACATTTTCTAATTATTGTTGCTCGAGGAATTTTTGTCATATCAGAAATTGACATTGCACTTATTCCAGTATTTGTACCAAGATTTTCTATGAGAATGTTATTTGTAGCAAAATAATCTAGTGATTTTTTTTCATTATTTGAATTTAATTGGCTTGAAACATTTAAAACCTGATTCATGCAAATTGTCCCCCAAATATGAAAAGTTGTCAAATCTTGAAAAAATTTATGATATCCTATAATTAAAGGTATCTGCATTCTGTAAAACCATCTCCACGATAATGAAAATTTTTTTTTTATAATATTCTCAATAGTTTTTTGATCTAGTTTTTTTGAATAAATTTTATCTTTATTTAAAGCTTGTGAAACTAAGTAAATATATTTTGCAGAAAATTTTATTTGATTATCAGGTTTGACAAATGTAAATGCTTTTCTATCAATTATAATTTTTTTTTTATTACGTGTTATTACACCTTTATTTTCAAGTTCTAAAACTTTTCTTCTAACAGTTTCTTTTGGTAGATCTAATTTTTCACAAAGTTCAGTAATACTAAATTTTTCTATTTGTTGATATGATTTCGAGTAATATTCATCATAAGTATATTGAACATTCATCTGGTCATAAAATTGGAGTGTCTTTTCAATTAAAGAAATTATTATCATATATTTATAGTGATCATTAAATGTTTGATAAACATTATTCATCCAATTCCATTGGTGAGATATCCAATCTTTACTAAGAGTAGAATAATGAGACATAATTGACTCATAGACTTGATCATCATTGAGGGTTTTAGAAAAATCTATTTCTTGAATACTCATAAATTATAAAGGGAGCAGTAAAGACCCAAATTGGACATGTGTCAATTTATTATTGACCCAATTTGAACTTCCAAGAAAATTGTTTTTTTTAAATATTATGATTTAATAGGTTCATGACATCTAAAGGCTTTACAGAGAATACTAACAATATCGAGACCCCAAATGATATTAAAGTAACTGAAAAGCCTTTAAATTCAAACAAAATTAGCTCAGGTAGAGTAGATATTAATGTTTTAAAATCAAAATTAGAGGCTGAGCAAGGTAAAGAGTTAAGGAAAAATATTTTTATTTTTTCATTTTGTGTTCTTCTACTAGGTTCAATTGGAATATTTCTCTCTTTATAATTTAATTTGCTAATAATTCCAAAGGATGTTTTATTACGCTGAATGAAAAATTTAACAAATTCTCTAAAGCAAAAGCTAACTTCAAAATATACTGTTTCCGATACTCCTCAGACTACTTCTAGACGAACAGATATAAATGTTCTCTTAAACAGAGTAAAATCAGATAAAAAACAAGAAACTAGAAAAAAGTTTTATTTTTCTGCTGCTGCCTCAACAGGTTTAATTTTATTTGGGCTTATAGTTTTTAGCTAAAATTACACAATTACCTTAAATTCACACAAATTTTATAACTAATACTTATTGCATCAAATTCTATAAATATTATAAATCAACAATGTTTGAAGGCGGGGTAGCTCAGTTGGTTAGAGCGCGGGACTCATAAGCCCGAGGTCAGTGGTTCGATCCCACTTCCCGCTACCAACTACTTAATAAGTTTTCTTAAATAATTTGAATATTCACAATTCCCATAAAATTTAATTGCTTTAATTATTTGTTTTTTTGAAACCCATTTATTATTTAAGGCAATTTCTTCAAGACATGCAATCTTAAATCCTTGTCTATTTTCAATAGCAGAAACAAAGGCTGATGTTTTATAAAAATCCTCTATTGAACCTGTATCTAACCAGGCTCCACCTCTTCCTATAATATCAGCACTCAACTGTTTTTTAGATTTATAGAAATTTAATAAATCCACAATTTCTACTTCACCTCTTTTTGAAGGCTTTAGTTTTTTTGCTAATTCGATTACTTTATTGTCAAAAAAATATAATCCTGTTATTGCTAAGTCTGATAAGAATTTTTTGGGTTTTTCTTTAATAAATAAGATTTTATTTTTTTTATCTACTTTTGCTACTCCAAATGCTTCTGGGTGCTGAACTTTATGTAGTACAACTCTTGCACCTTTTTTAATTTTAGTGCTCTCTTTGAGTTTTGAGGAAAGATTTTGACCATAAAAAAAGTTATCTCCTAAGATCATCGCAACATTATCTTTGCCAATAAATTTTTCCCCAATTACAAAGGCATCAGGTAACCCTCTAGGTTTATCTTGTTCCAAATAAGTTATTTTTATTCCCAAATTATTTCCATTTGGAATAAGTTTTTTATATTGATATAATTGTCCTTTATTAACAATAATTAAAATGTCTTTGATTCCTGCAAGCATTAAAATTGATAGTGGATAAAAAATTAAAGGTTTATCGTAAATTGGAAGGAGTTGTTTGTTTACAGCTTTAGTTAAAGGACTCATCCTAGTACCTTTGCCACCAGCTAAAATAATTCCTTTTTTAATCATAAATATCCTAATCTTTTAACAATATCTTTTTTTGACAAGTTTTTATAATAAGTTTTATTTTTATTATACCATTCAAAAGTTAATTTTATTCCCTCTGAAAAATTGACTTTTGGTTTCCACCCAAGTTTTTTAATAATTTTGTTACTGTTTAAAGCATATCTAATGTCATGCCCTGGACGATCTTTAACAAAATTTATTTTAACACTATTTCCTACTTTAACCAATTTTTTTGAAACATTTATTAGCTTGGAACACACTTGTAAGTTATTCAAATTTCTATTTGATCCAATATTATAAAATTCTCCAATTTTACCTTTTAAAAATATTTTTATGAGAGCTTCGCAATGATCTTTTACATAAATCCATTCTCTTGAATTCGTTCCTTTCCCATAAATTGGTAGTGGTTTGTTATTTAAGATATTATAAATCAATTTTGGTATTAATTTTTCAGGGTGTTGCTTTGGACCATAGTTATTTGAACAATTAGTTACTATAGCTGGAATTTTATAAGTTCTAATGTACGAACCTACCAAATGATCTGAGGCGGCTTTACTTGCTGCATATGGTGAACTTGGATTATATGGAAAATTTTCAGTTGATCGGCCATTTAAAATGTCACCGTAAACTTCATCTGTAGAAATATGAATAAGCCTACATTTGTGTTTTTTAACAAAGTTTTTAAAAGACTCTAATAATTTAAAAACATCGATAATATTACTATTAATAAAGTTCGCTGGATTATCAATGGATCTATCCACATGAGTTTCAGCAGCTAAATTAAATATACATGAAGGTTTATATTTATTTAATATACTACTAAATTTTTTATCTCCTATATTACATTTGAAAAACTTATAGTTTTTTGAGGATTTGAATTCTTTAACGTTATAAAAATTAGATGAATATGTAACTTTATCAATATTAATAATAAAATAATTTTTTTTAATTAATAATTCAATTAGATTACTTCCAATAAAACCTAATCCACCTGTTACAATTATTTTTTTCATTAATTAATTTATTTTTACATTAGTAAAAAGTATTAGTATAGTTGATTACACCGATCATATGTCAATATCTAGGCAAAATTTAACAATAATTATTGTAAGCTTTTTGAGTGAAAATGTAATTCATGACTGTATTAGTTCTATACCAAAGGATATAAAAATTATTATAGTTGATAATTCAAACGATAAATTTTTTAAAAATAAAATTGAAAAAAAATATAATAATGTCCGTTGTGTATTATCAGAGAAAAATATCGGCATGGGTGCAGGTAATAATTATGGACTAAGCGAAATTGATACCGATTATGGACTTGTCCTCAATCCAGATGTTATTCTAAGAAATGATACTATTGACGAAATTATTTTAGCCTCAAATCAAATTGATACATTTTCTATAATTTCACCAATTATGGAAGAGGAAAACTACCCAAACTATAAGATCAACAAAGCGGATAATTTTATTAATAAAAAAGAAAAACCCTTTAAAGTCGATAGTGTTGACGGATTTGCGATGCTGCTAAATCTTTCAAGATTAAAAAAATTAGAAAATTTTAAAGATGAATATTTTGATGAAAATATTTTTCTTTATTTAGAAAATGATGATTTGTGCAAAAGGGTAATTGAACATGGTGAAAATATTTATGTTGTTCCTAAATCAAAAATTAAACATCTTGGCGCTAAAGCTGTAGATGAAAAATATAAATATGAAATAGAGTTATCAAGAAATTGGCATTGGGTTTGGTCTAAATTTTATTTTAATAAAAAACATTATGGTTATTTAAATGCATTTTTAAAAGTATGTCCGATATTTATTTCAGCAATTTTCAAAATGCTCTTATATTTTTTTATGAATAAGAGAAAAAAAACAATATATTTATATAGAATATTAGGATTTCTTAATGCTGCTGTTGGAAAAAAATCTTACTACAGACCTAAAATTAATAATTAATGACCTGGAAATTCTATCAAGTTCTCAACTTTGTAGTTTTTTGAAATCAGATTGTCTGATCCTTTTAGATCGAATAAATTAATCACAAAAATAAAACCAGCAACCTCTCCTTTTGAAATTTTTATTAATTTTGCAGCAGCTTCAGCTGTTCCACCTGTTGCAATTAAATCATCTATAATTAAGACTTTGTCTTTTTCATCAACAGAGTCTTTGTGCATTTCGATGGTCGCAGATCCATATTCTAAACTAAAGTCTATAGAGTAAACCTCCGAAGGTAATTTGTTTTTTTTTCTTAACATAATAAATGGTTTTTTTAAGATGTAAGAAACTGCTGAAGCAAACACAAAACCTCGAGATTCAATCGCAGCAATTTTTGAAAAATTAAACTTCTTTGATCTTTGAACTATTTGATCAATACTTTCTTTAAAGGCTTTTTCATTTTTTATTAAAGTAGTGATATCCCGAAAAAGAATTCCTTTTTTGGGGTAGTCGGGTATCGATCTTATATATTTTTTTAAGTCCATAAAATTAATTTTTAATTAAATAATTTTTTACTTAGCTTTATACATTCTTTTCGAAGCTGAGTGATATTAATATTGAGGCCTATCTTTTTTTTAAGCTTAGAATTATTTAAATAAAAAGATTGATTTTTCTCATTATTTTTAAGTTTAATAATTTTCAATTTCTTTTTATTTTTATTTGATTCTAATAACCAATTATTCAAATCTCTTAAGTAAACCTTTTTCCCCATAGAAACATTATAAATTCCAAATACTTCTTTTTTAATGATTAAGTCGATTATTTTGGAAAACGTATTTATATCAAGAAAATCTTTGAATTCATTTTGATTTAAAATTAATTCCCCTCTTTTAACTTTACTTATTAAATAATCAAGATAAGTATGGTGTGATCTTCTTGGATTGTATTTCTTAAATCCAATTATGTTTGAAATTCTCAATATAATACTTTTGCTTTTTTTTATACGTATAATTTTTTTTTCTGTTAAGTATTTGTTTTTTTCATAGTTATTTAAACAATTGATTTTCGATCTTTCATAAATATTAGGCGCGGGTTTATAAATTTTTCTTGAACTTAAAAAAATAAAATTTGTATTTTGACTGAGGTTCTTTACAATTTTTAAATCAAAATCATTATTCTTTGAATAGATCTTATTAATGTAATTTTTATTGATTGCACAGTTGATTATATAATCAAAATTATTGAGTTTTTTTAGTGATTTTGAATTAAAGCTTTTAATTTTTACAAAGTGTTTATTCTTTAAAAATGTATATAAATTAGATCCAATGAAACTATTTTTTCCAAAAATTAAAATTTTTTTTTTCAATAAATGTATCTTTAAAAATTAATGAATTATTTATTTATAATATGATGGTGAAATTGTCTATAATAATACCTGTCTATAATAGTTCTAAAATTTTAAATAGATTAGTAAATGAAATTAATTCAAATTTATGTGAAAAATTTAAAAATGATTATGAAATAATTTTAGTTAATGATTTTAGCATTGACAATAGCTGGGAAGTAATAAAACAGATTTCAGAAAAATTTCATTTTATAAAAGGAATAGATTTAAGTTATAATGTTGGACAGCATGGCGCTATTTTTATAGGCCTAAAAAATTCTAAGGGTAATAGGATTATTATTATGGATGACGATTTGCAACATCCACCACAAAGTTTGATATCAATCTATGAGCAATTAAATTTATATGATGCTTGTTATACTCTTTACTTAAAAAGAAAGCATGTTTTTTGGAAAATATTTGTCAGTAAATTAAATAATTTTTTTTCGAGCTTTATTTTTGATAAACCATTTAAGATTTATACTTCTTCAATGAAAGGGATGAGAGGTGAAGTAAAAGATAGATTTGTAGGGCATAATCCAAAAATACCATTTATTGATAGTTTGATTTTGAGAGAAGCAAAAAACATAACAAATATTAAAGTGTATCATCAAAAAAGATTTGAGGGTAAAAGTAATTATGATGTAAAAAAATTGCTCATTTTATGGTTCGACATGATTGAGAATTATCATTTTTATCCACTTAGATTTGGATCTTTAATTGGCTTTATTTCTTTTTGTATCGTTAGATTTTTAAGAATTTTTGATACTAGGAAAAGTTTTTCTTTTGAAATAAAAGAAAAAACTTTCTAATCAACTTTTTTAAACTGGTATAGTTCTAGATGATTAAACATTTTTTTTGATTCAATTTTAAAGTTATCTAACTCGATTGGTTTATTAAAACTTTTATCTGTGATATCAGTTAAATAAATCAGCCATAAATTTTCTGGTAATTTAGAATTATTTGTATAATCAAAAAAAATTAAGTTTTTATTAATTTTTGATGCATATTTTTTTAGATAATTTTCGTAAACAAGATTTATGTTTTCAGGATTATTCTTTACATATACAAATGAATAATTTAAATGATTACCTTTGGCAATATACTCCAAAGATCTTCCAACTTCAGGTTTTGAGGGATAAATATTGGTATAGAATTGTTTAAAAGTATTTTCTGTAAAATGATTAAAAAAACTTGGGACTATTAATAAAAAAATAAAAATATATTTTTTATAAATATTTTTAAAATTAAAAGTCAAACTGCTGATTAAATACAGTATTGGAATTAAAACAAAAAATATATATCTATCTATTAGTATAGGCTCAAAAGTAACACTATAAATAATTGGAATTATATATGTTAAGAATAAGAAAATAATAAAAAAAATTTCTATATCAAATCTAATTAGAATTTTATTTAATTGACCTAAAATTAAATAGAGTAGGATTAATAAATGCAATAAACCTAAAATTCTCGAGCCAAAAAAAGAGGAAAAATAATAATTAGTAAAAAAAGAACCCTTAAATTCAGGTATCCAAGAGGGTGTATGCGATATGTTGTTCACATATATAAAAATGAATAAAACAGATGAAATAGAAGTAGTTAAAAATAATAAAGAATTATTTTTTGTAAAATTTTTTTTTATTATCCATAACAAAAAAATATAAAAATTAACAGATATTATAACAATAATCGAATAAGCATGACTAAAAAGCATTAAAAGAGAAATTATAAAAACTATTAAATAACTAAAAAAATTTTTAAACTCTCTAATTTTTCCTTCATAAAAAATAAGGTTAAGTAAAG
>CACCPC010000010.1:0-41250 GCA_902547785.1 uncultured Pelagibacteraceae bacterium | reverse complement strand
CAATCTTACAGTAACTGGAAGACCATGCATAATCTTGAATATTTCCATAAAATCTTTTTTTTGATGTGGTAGAATCTTTTTTAAAGCATTAGATCTATCATCTACCGTTTTTGATAAAATCATTTCTCGCACTGATAAAATTCTTTCCTCATCAAAAAACATATGTTCGGTTCTACAAAGTCCAATTCCCTCCGCACCAAAATCTCTGGCTGTTTTAGTGTCTAGAGGAGTCTCAGAGTTAGTTCGTATTTTAAGTTTTCTAATTTTATCAGCCCAACTCATCAATTTTGAAAAATCTCCTGATATCTCAGGTTTTATAGTTGGAACTGTACCTAAAATTATTCTTCCTGTAGAACCGTCAATAGTAATTGTTTCACCTTCTTTTATCTCAGCTGAAGATGTTTTAAAGACTTTTTTATCGTAATTAATTTCAATTTCACTTGAACCAGAAACACAAGGTCTTCCCATCCCCCTAGCTACAACTGCAGCATGACTAGTCATGCCTCCTCTTGAAGTTAAAATTCCCTTCGCAGCATGCATTCCTTGAATATCTTCTGGAGAAGTTTCAACTCTAACTAAAATTGTATCTTGCATCATATCATTTAATCTTTCAGCCTCCTCTGAGCTGAAAACTACTTTTCCACTTACTGCACCAGGAGAGGCTGGAAGACCATTTGCTATAACTTTGATTGAACTTCTCTCATCTAAAGTAGGATGCAAAAGCGTGTCTAAAGAGTTGGGATCAACTCTTAAAACAGCATCGTTTTTATTGATTAACTTTTCTCTAACCATATCAACAGCAATTTTTACTGCCGATTTTGATGTTCTTTTTCCAGATCGAGTTTGTAATATCCAAAGTTTATTACTTTCAACAGTGAACTCTACATCTTGCATATCCTTGTAATGTTTCTCTAGTTTTTTTAAAATTTTATATAATTTGTGATATACTTCTGGCATCGACTCTTCCATAGATGCATCATCAACTTTTGCCTCTTTTCTCGCCTTCTTTGTAATGTACTGTGGAGTTCTTGTTCCAGCTACAACATCTTCTCCCTGAGCATTAATCAAATATTCTCCATAAATATCATTTGACCCATCTGAAGGGTTTCTAGTGAAGACAACTCCTGTTGCACAATCATTACCCATATTTCCAAAAACCATAGATTGAACATTAACAGCTGTTCCCCATTCAGAAGGAATTTGATTCAACTTTCTGTAAACTTTCGCTCTTTTGCTCTCCCAAGATAAAAATACAGCACTTATTGCCCCGAATAATTGATGATAAACATCTTGAGGAAAATCTTTACTAGTCTTTTCTTTAATTACATTCTTAAAATCATTTATTAGACCATCCCAATCCTCTTCATCGAGATCCGTATCAAGCAATACACCTTTTGTTAACTTGTAATTTTCTATCAATTCCTCAAAATTGTAACTTTCAACACCCATGACTACATTTCCGTACATCTGGATGAATCTTCTATAGCTATCTTTAGCAAATCTTCCGTTGGATGTTTTGTTAGCTAGAGCAACCACTGTTTTGTCATTTAGTCCTAAGTTTAGAATTGTATCCATCATACCTGGCATTGAAACTCTTGCTCCAGATCGAACTGATAAAAGAAGAGGATTTTTTAAATCTCCAAATTTTTTTGATACATCTTTTTCTATTGTTTTAATTTCTTTTTTTATTTGGCTAATTAATTTGGAATTTAATTTTTTTTTATCCTTGTAAAAAATTTCACACACTTTTGTTGAGATCGTAAAACCAGGAGGTACTGGTAAACCCATTCTTCCCATTTCAGATAAATTTGCTCCCTTGCCACCTAAAAAATTTTTTGGATCTTTTATTTTCTTTGAATCTTTAGACTTAAAATTAAGAATTAACTTATTCATTATGAGCTTTTAAAAATCGAAAATTTATATAATTTTGAAATGTTTTACATAACATATTAATAAGTTCCAAACGATTTTTTCTTAAAGTTTCATTATCCTCATTTACTTTTACATTATCAAAAAATTCGAAAACTTCTTTTTTGGTTTCAGCTAAAATTGATAATGATTTTTCACAATTTTCATCACTGTTTATGGTAGAATAATATTTTTTAATATCGTTAATTTTTTTATATAAATTTTTTTCAAAATCACTTTTAAAAATACCAGGATCAGTTGTGTCATTTATTTCAATTTCGTTATTTTTCATCTCATAATCTAAAATGTTTGATGCTCTTTTATAACTTGAATTGATGTCTATACCAATTTGGGTGTTAATTACCTTATTAAGACATTTTGCTTTTTCAAAAGACGAAAATAAATTATTAAGTGAAAATGATGATAAAGTTGCCTCAATTATATCGTAACGTATTTCTTTATTTTTAAGATAGTATCTAAATCTATCTTTTAAAAAATCCTGTAATTCTTTTTGTAAATCTTTGTTTTCAAGATTGTATCCCTGATCATCGTAAAGGCGTGAGGAATAATTCAAAAGATCATTTATTTTCAAATTCCTTCTATTTTCTATAGTGGTTCTTATTATACCTAGAGCAATTCTCCTCAATGCTAATGGATCCTTAGAACTTGTAGGTTGCTCGTTAATACCAAAAAAACCAACTAAGGTATCAATCTTATCTGTAATTGATAACGTGACACTGAATGGCTTTTTTGGAACAACTGAATTGAGTCCAATTGGTAAATATTGCTCAGAAATAGCTAAAGAAATATCTTTATCAAATCCTTGATATTCAGAAAAGTACCCTCCCATAAGTCCCTGAAGTTCAGGAAATTCACCGACAAGATCGGAAGTAAGATCAGTCTTACAAATTGATGCTAACAATTCTACTTTCTCTTTACTAATTAACAATTCATCTGAAATCATTCCACCAATTTTTCTCATTCGTTGAACTTTGTCAAAATAAGATCCAAGCCGTTTAAAGAAATTCATTGATTTTAATTCTGACACTTTTTTTACTAAATTTTGAGTTTTATCTTTATTCCAAAAAAACTCTGCATCACTTAATCTTGCATCAACTACTCTTTCATTACCTATTTTAATGAGACCTTTTTTATCTTTTTTATTTGTAACAATTAAAAATTCATTTGTAATTTCATTTTTGTCATTAAATGTTGGAAAATATTTCTGGTGAGACTCCATTGTTAGGGTCAAAATCTCTTTAGGAACCGATAAAAATTTTTTATCAAATTTGCACAATAAAACATTTGGGTTATCTACTAAATTTACAACCTCATCCATCAATTTAGGATTTTCACTAATTTTTAGCCCTTTTTTCCCTAATATCTTTAAAAAAGATTTATTAATTATTTTTAATCTTTTATTTTGATTAACGATCACTCCATTATCTTCAAAAAATTTTTCATAATTCTTAAAATTTTCAAAAGATCTTTTTTTTTCTTCAAAATCTTTATCTAAAAAAGTCAAATTAGAGGAAGTTAAATGATGAAATTTAAAACTTACAATTTTTTTATCAAATATTGATAAAATTGATTTTAATGGTCTTCCCCAATTTAAATCAAATTCACCCCATTTCATTGATTTTTTCCATTGATAGTTACTCAAAATTTTTGGAATGAATTCAGTGAGTAAATCATGTGTTTTTAATGAAGTTGCTAAAGTTTTGTAAAAATAAAATTCATCCTTTTCGGTTTTTTTTTTAAATAAATCCTTTTTGTTGATTTTGTTTGATCTCAAAAAACCCTCCAACGCATGTTCAGGAGCGCTAGTTTTAGGGCCTCTAATCTCTTTAGATTTAATCTTAATTTGTTTATCTAGGCCTTCAAAAACTAGAATTAATCTATTTGGGGTTGAAAAAGAAAAATTTTTTTTTGATCTAATTGATTTTTTTTCAAATAAATTTTTAAAATCTTCAAAAATTTTTTCTCTTAAATTTTTTTGAAGCCCAGCAGGAATTTCTTCACTAAATAGCTCTAAAAAAAATTCTGACATTCTATGTTTGCGACTGTACCCAAATTGTAGCAGCTTGTTTTGTAATTTCTCTTATTCGACCAATATATTCTGCTCTTTGCGCAACACTAATTGCTCCGCGAGCATCTAATACGTTAAATATATGACTTGCTTTCAAACATTGATCGTATGCAGGTAAAGATATATTTTTTTCAACTAATGATTTTGCTTCACTCTCATGCATATCAAATATTTTAAATAAGTTTTCTGTATTAGCATGTTCAAAGTTATAAGCTGAAAATTCTTTTTCTGATTGATGAAAAACTTCCCTGTAATCAATACCTTCATCATTCCAAACTAAATCATAAACGTTTTTTTTCTGCTGGGTAAACATACAAATTCTTTCAAGACCGTAAGTTATTTCTACTGACACTGGTTTACATTCAAAACCTGCCATTTGTTGAAAATATGTAAATTGAGATATTTCCATGCCATCACACCAAACTTCCCATCCAAGACCTGCAGCACCTAGAGTTGGGCTTTCCCAATCATCTTCAACAAATCTAATATCGTGCTCTTTATGATTAATTCCTATTACCGACAAACTATTTAAATAAAGTTTTTTAATATTAATTGGAGAGGGTTTTATTATAACTTGAAATTGATAATAATGCTGAAGTCTATTTGGATTATCTCCATATCTTCCATCTGTAGGTCTTCGTGAAGGCTGAACATACGCTGCTTTCCATGGCTTAGGTCCAAGAGATCTTAGAGTAGTAGCTGGATGAAATGTTCCAGCTCCAACTTCCATATCATAAGGTTGTAAAATTACACATCCATTTTTACTCCAAAATTTTTGAAGATTTATAATTGTTTCTTGGAAAGTTTGAAATTTTGGTTTTTTTTTAATTTTTTTAGAGGCCATATTTTTGCCAAACTGATTTTTCCTCTAATATGTTTGCTAATTGATCGACATGATCATTTGAAGACGACAATTTTTTACTAAGCCAGCTTTTTGATTTTTCAAATTTTTTGATGACAACATCTTCTCCAAATTTTTCTCTTAATATCTGATTTGCATTTCCTATATCATCTATCAAACCAAGATCTTTAGCTTTTCTACCTGACCAAAATTCACCTGAAAATAATTCTACTTCAGATTTTTTAAGTTTTGAAGACCTGCTTTTTTCGACCACCTCTATGAAATCTTTATGTAAATCTAATTGTATATTTTTTAATCTTTCGATGTCTTCTTTTTTTTCATCTAGAAATGGGTCTAATGTACTTTTATTTTTTCCAGCAGTATGCACTCTTCTCTCAACACCTATTTTTTTTATCAATTCTGTAAAACCAAAAGAAGAGTAGATTACTCCTATTGAGCCTATTATTGAACTTGAGTTCGCGTAAATTTCATCTCCAGCACAAGCTATTAGATATCCGCCTGAAGCTGCTACATCTTCGGCAAAAACTATTACTTTTTTTTTATTTTTTTTTGCCTGTTGTCTAATTAAGCTGTAAATTAAATGTGATTGAACAGGAGAACCTCCAGGAGAGTTTATTGTTATAGCAACACATGGTGCTTTTTTTAGAGAAAATGCTTTTGTAATAATGTCTTCTTGGCCAGAAAAATCTATACCTTGTTTAAATTTCCCTACATTCCCTATAACTCCACTTAGCTTAATATGTGGAATAATTTTTTTCTTTTTAAAAAAAGAGAGCATTTTTAATATTTATAGAATTTTTTTATGAATATAAAGACACCTTATAATTGAAGATTCAGGTGCGTCAATTGATAAGTATAAAAAGCAACCTATTATACTAATTTGCTCAATTAATGGGAAGTGTCATACAATTAAAAAACAAAATTAATAATTCATATTTTCAACTAAAAAATTCAGTTGAAGATAGATTGATGTTAGTTGAAGAAAAAATAAAGTCTAAATTAGATAGCAAAGTAGACTTAGTTCAGAAAATGACAAACTATCACCTTGATACAGGCGGAAAGAGATTAAGAGCCTTACTAACTTTAGGTTCTGCAAAATTATGTGGATATGCAAAAGGACTTAGAGATATTAATTTGGCTGCTTGTGTAGAACTTATTCACTCAGCAACTTTAATGCATGATGATGTAATAGATAATGGATCTATTAGAAGGGGGAGAAAAACTTTAAACAAAGTTTGGGATAATCACTCTTCTGTTTTAGTTGGTGATTATTTACTTAGTAGATGTTTTGAAATGATGGTAGATGACGGAAATATTGAGGTTTTAAAATTATTATCTTCAACTTCCTCTAAGATTGCACAAGGAGAAGTTCTTCAATTACAACACAGAGGAGAGGTAGATATGTTGGAGGAAACTTATTTAAGAATAATTTCTGCGAAAACTGCTGAATTGTTTGCAGCAGCTACCAAAGTTGGTGCAATTTTGTCAGATGTGTCATCAAAAGAAAAAGAGGCTTTAGAATTTTACGGAAGAAATTTGGGATTAACTTTTCAAATAGCTGATGATACTTTAGATTACAATTCTGAGTCAAAATTATTTGGAAAAAAAATTGGCAAAGATTTTTATGAAGGGAAAATTACTTTGCCAATAATCTTATTATTTCAAAAAGGAAATATTAAAGAAAAAGAAAGTCTGAAAGGTATTTTTTTAAAAGATAGAAGAGATGAAAATGATTTTAATTATACATTATCTTTAATAAAACAATATGAAATTATTAAAGAATGTTATCAAAAAGCAAATCATTACATAAATTTAGCTTCAAACTCATTATCGATATTTAAAGACTGTAATGAAAGAAATATTCTTGAAAATTTAACTTCATTTAGTTTGTCAAGGGATTTTTAGGGACTTAAAAGACTTTTTGTCCAACTACCATTTTTATCTAAAGAATACTTTAATCTTTCATGTATTCTGTTATCTCCATCTAACCAAAATTCAATTGTGGAAGGTGTTAAATTCCAGCCAGACCAATGGCTTGGTCTAGGTACATTATCTTTATCATTATATTTTTTTTTATAATTCTCTAAAGCATCCAAAAGTTCATCTCTATTTTGGAGAATACTACTTTGTTTTGAGGCCCAAGCACCTATTCTGCTATCATATGCTCTTGAGTTATAGTACTCGTCAGCAGTTTGATCATCTACTTGTTTCAATGTTCCAACTATCCTTATTTGTCTTAGTAAACTTTTCCAATGAAAGCACATTGTAGCATTCGGGTTTTCTTTAATTTCATTACCTTTCTGACTATTTAAATTTGTATAAAAAACAAATCCTTTTTCACTATGACCTTTAAGCAGAACCATTCTTACTGAGGGAATACCCTCTTTATTTGCTGTACCAAGTGCTAAAGCATTAGGATCATTAATTTCTTTTTTTTTAGCCTCCTCAAACCATCTTTGAAATAGTTCAAATGGATTATCAAGATCTAAGAAGCATTTATTAAGCCCAAGTGAGTTTTTTTGATTCATAATTTTAACAAAATAATCTATACAATATAAATAATGTCATTTAATACTTTTGGAAAGTCTTTTCGTTTTACAACTTGGGGAGAATCCCATGGTCCAGCTATAGGGTGTATTATAGATGGGTGTCCACCATTAATACCATTAAAAGAAGCGGATATACAAAAAGAATTAAACAAACGAAAACCTGGGCAATCAAAGTTTACTACTCAAAGGAAGGAGAGTGACAAGGTTCAAATTCTTTCAGGAGTTTTTGAGGGAAAAACGACTGGGACACCAATATCATTGATAATTTACAATGAGGATATGCGTTCAAAGGATTATAATGATATCAAAGATAAATTTAGACCAGGACATGCTGATTTCACATATTTTAAAAAGTATGGAATAAGAGACTACAGAGGAGGTGGTAGATCATCTGCAAGAGAAACAGCTGCAAGAGTTGCAGCAGGTGCTGTGGCAAAAAAAGTTTTAGAAAATAAATTAGGAAAAAAATTTAAAATCACTGGAGCTGTAACCCAACTTGGCATATTAGGATGTGATACTAATAAATGGGATGATAAAATAATTTCTAAAAATCCGTTTTTTTGCCCAGATAAATCAATGTTAAAAATTTGGGAAAAATACTTATTAAGTATTAGAAAAGCTGGATCGTCATGTGGAGCGATAATTGAAGTAAGAGCGAACGGTATTCCTGCTGGATTAGGAGCACCTATATACTCAAAATTAGACTCTGACATAGCATCAGCTATGATGAGTATAAATGCTGTTAAAGGAGTTAATATTGGCTCAGGTATGAGCTCAGCACAATTGTCAGGTGAGGAAAATTCAGATGAAATTTCTCAAAATGGAAAAAAAACAAAATTTAAATCTAATAACGCTGGAGGGATTCTGGGAGGCATTTCTTCAGGTCAAGAGATAATTGTCTCTTTTGCTGTAAAGCCAACTTCTTCAATTTTAAAAAGTAGAAAAACAATCAATAAATTTGGAAAGAATACAAGTATATCAGTAAAAGGTAGACATGATCCATGTGTGGGTATAAGAGCTGTACCTGTGGGTGAAGCAATGTTATCTTGTGTTTTATTAGATCATTATCTTCTACACAAAGCTCAGTGTAGTTAATTTTGTTTTTTCAAAACTATATTAGAATTTAGTAAATCTAAAACTTTTTCCTCAATTGAAACTGAGTCAAGATTTGCCACTTTATACATTTTATCTGGAGTATCCTGATCAATAAAAATATCTGGTAACGTTAATGATCTAAATTTTAAATTAGAGTCCATTAAACCTTTTTTTGTCAAAAAATTTACCACATGAGATCCAAAACCACCAATTGAACCCTCCTCTATAGTCATGATCGCTTCATGAGTTGTAGCTAATTGCCAAATAAGATTTTCGTCTAAAGGTTTTGCAAACCTTGCATCAACAACTGTTATTGGCACACCTTTTTTTAATAAATTTTCTGCAGCCTTCAAAGTTTCATTCAATCTTGCTCCAAAATTAAGGATAGCTAATTTTTTTCCTTCTTTGATAATTTTTGATTTACCTATCTCAATTTTCTCATTTATTGAAGGCAAAGTTGAACCTAATCCTGTTCCTCTTGGATACCTAAACGCGCAAGGTCTATCATTAATCTCCGTTGATGTATTTATCATTCTTACAAGTTCAGCTTCATCACTTGCTGCCATAACAATAAAATTTGGTAAAGTAGTTAAATATGTTGTATCAAAACTTCCTGCATGTGTTGGTCCATCAGCCCCAACAAGTCCCGCTCTATCTATTGCGAATCTAACCGGTAAACTTTGAATCGCTACGTCATGAACTACTTGATCATAAGCTCTTTGAAGAAAAGTAGAATATATAGCTGCATACGGTTTAAAGTTTTCAGTGGCTAAACCTGCAGCAAATGTAACTGCATGTTGCTCCGCAATTCCAACGTCAAAAGTTCTATCTGGAAATTCTTTACGAAAAATATCAAGACCGGTGCCATCAGGCATTGCAGCTGTAATAGCTACAATTTTACTGTCTTTTTTAGCATGTTGAATTAAGGTGTTTGCGAAAACTTTTGTATATGATGGTAATTTACTCACACTCTTAAATTGTTCACCAGTTTTAACATTAAATTTTGATACTCCATGATAATTGTCCTTTGCTTCCTCTGCAAAAGTATAACCTTTTCCTTTTTTTGATTTAATGTGAATTAAAATTGGTCCTTCATGCTTAGAGTCTCTAGCATTTTTTAAAATTGGAATTAATGAATTTAAATCATGACCATCTATTGGGCCAATGTAATAAAATCCAAGTGAACTGAACAAAGTTCCCCCTGTCACAGCTGATCTTAGTAAATCCTCTGCTTTACCAGCCTTAGCACTAAATCTTTTTGAAAAGGCTGACATAATTAATTTAATAGTCTCTCTTAGACTAAAATAAATCTTTCCTGAAAAAATTTTTGCTAAATAAGTGCTCATTGCTCCAACTGGTCTGGCAATTGACATATCATTATCATTTAAAATAACGATCATCTTAGTTTTTGAAGCACCAGCATTATTCATAGCTTCATATGCCATTCCTGCACTGATTGCCCCGTCACCAATTACTGCAATTACATTATCTGATTTATTAGACAGTTTATTTGCCTCTGCTATACCTAGAGCTGATGAAATTGATGTTGAGCTGTGTGCAGCACCAAAGGGATCGTATTCACTCTCTGATCTTTTTGTAAAACCAGAAAGACCATTTCCTTGTCTTAGAGTTCTTATTCTATCTTTTCTACCGGTTAAAATTTTATGTGGATAGCACTGATGACCCACATCCCAGATTAACTTATCATTGGGTGTATTAAAAATATAATGTAAAGCCACGGTTAATTCTACAACTCCAAGACTTGCTCCAAGATGACCACCGGTCACCGAGACAGCATCAATCATTTCCTCTCTTAATTCATCAGCAACTTTTTGTAATTTTGATTCAGGTAATTTCTTTAAATCTGATGGAAAATTAATTTCATCTAACAGTTCGTATTTTTTTTTCATTTATTTCTATTCAAAATATAATTTAATGTTTCTGACAAATTTCCTGATTTAGATCCATATTTTTTTAATTTACTTTTTATTCTTAAGATTAAATAATTAGCATATTTAATAGTATTTTTGTATCCTAGTAAACTAATTAGAGTAGCTTTTCCTTTTTTTTTATCCTTACCAGTTTTTTTTCCTGCAACAAGCAAACTTCCTTTATAATCAATCAAATCATCAGCGACCTGGAATAACAAACCTATATCAGCACCAATATTTTCAAATTTCTTAATATCACTTTTATTTTTTTTCTTAATTATTAATGGTGCTGCACAACAAAAACTAAAAAGTTTTCCAGTTTTTTTAATTTCCATCTCTTCAATCTTTTTTTGAGAAATTTTCTTACGTTCATAATTTAAATCTAAATATTGACCTCCTGCTATTCCAAGATGGCCTGAGCTTTCAGAAATTTTATTAATTAAATCAATCTTAATTTTTTCACTAATTCTTAAGTCTTTATGACTTAAAATTTCAAAAGCCATTGTTAGAAGTGAATTTCCAGCTAAAACTGCAGTAGCCTCTCCAAATTTAACATGTGCTGATGGTTTGCCTCTTCTTATAGAGTCATCATCCATACATGGTAAATCGTCATGTATTAATGAATATGCATGAATGCATTCAACCGCAGCACCAATAATGATAAGAGTTTTATAATTTAACTTAAATAGAGACCCAACATCAATTAAAATTTTGGATCTTATTTTTTTTCCTCCAGAAAAAAGACCGTATTTCATTGCAACTATTAAATTAGATTTTTTTTGTTTGGCAATAAATCTTCTTAAAAACAAATTTGTATCTTTTGCAATTTTATTTAATTTTCTTTGCATTTTTTTTTTTATTAATCTTGGATATTTTTTCTTTTGTTTTCTCATTTATTTCTTTGGTATTTTTTTGAAATTTTTTCTCAATTATATTATTGAGTTTAATTAAATCTTGATACTTGTCTAAAGAGTTTCCTAAATCCTTTTGATTTTCCAATTCTTCAATCATCTTATTTGCCTCAGTGGTTAATTCTTCAAGAGATAATGAATTATAATCATTTGGTAAATTTTTATCTTTCATATAATACTCTCAAATAATACATGAAAATTAATCTTGCAAATATTAAAAAAGCGAGGAATCTCTTAAATAAAAGAGAGTGTGTTGCTATACCAACCGAAACTGTTTATGGAATAGCTGGGAATGCATATTCTGATACAGCGTGTAAAAAAATATTTAGATTAAAAAAAAGACCAATGAATAACCCTCTGATTATTCATTATTATGATTTAAAAAAATTAAAAAATGATTGTGATTTAAACGCTGATTTTTTAAAATTATATAAAAGATTTTGTCCTGGGCCAATAACATTTATCTTGAATCAAAAAAAAAAATCAAAAATTTCAAAAGTAGCAACTAATAAAAAAAATACTCTTGCTGTAAGATTTCCAAAACATCCAGTAGCAAGAATTCTGTTGAAATATTTAAAATTTCCTATCGCAGCACCCAGTGCAAATATATCTTCAAGAGTTAGCGCAGTAACTTCTTCAGATGTAAAAGAAGATTTTGGAAAAAAAATTAAGTATATACTTGAGGGCGGAAGATCTTCGGTTGGGGTTGAGTCTACAATTATTGATCTAAGAAAAAAACCAAAAATTTTAAGATTAGGTGGTTTAGAAGTTGGAACTATCCAAAAAATATTAAATAAGAAAATTTCAATAAATACAAATCCTTCGAAGATTTCAGCTCCTGGCCAATTAAAAATTCATTATTCACCTGGAATCCCAATCAGACTTAATGTTAAGAAAATAAAAAAAGATGAGGCTTTTTTACTAATTAAGAAAAATAAGATTAATAAAACGAACTATTATTTTTTATCAAAAAAGGGCGATTTAAAAGAAGCTGCAAAAAATCTGTACACCATTTTGAGAAAGATAAAAAAAGATAATTACAAATCTATAGCTGTAGACAAAATCCCAAATATAGGTATCGGTAAAACTATTAACGATAGATTAATAAGGGCTTCAAAATTTTAATGACTATTCCTCTTGAAATAATTGATTTATCAAAAACTTATGACACAAAAGAAGCTGTTCGAGATCTTTCTTTTAAAGTAAATGAAAATGAAATCATTGGAATTCTTGGACCTAACGGTTGCGGCAAAACCACAACAATAGGTATGATACTAGGTTTACTAAAGCCTACTAAAGGGAAAGTTCTTATAAATGGTATTGAAATTGAAAAACAAAGAGTTGAATTATTGAATCAATTAAATTTTATTTCACCATATATTGAGTTACCAAAAAAATTAACTGTTAAGCAAAATCTTGAAGTTTATGGAAGACTTTATGATGTAAAAGAACTTGGAATTAAAATTGATTATCTTTGTGAAAAATTAAGGCTTAATGAATTTATTAATAAAATAACAGGAGAACTTTCCTCCGGTCAAAAAAATAGGGTCAGTCTAGCTAAATCTATAATTAATGATCCATCAGTTCTTCTTCTTGATGAACCAACTGCATCTTTAGATCCTGAAACAGGAGATTTTGTCAGGAGTTTTTTAGAGGAATACCAAAAAGAAAAAAAAACTTCTATTCTGCTTGCTTCGCATAACATGGCAGAAGTTGAGAGATTATGTTCTTCAGTTCTAATGATGAATAAAGGATCTATTATTGATCAAGGAACTCCTGGCGAATTAATTAAGAAACATGGAAGAAGAAATATGGAGGAAGTTTTTTTAAAACTTACAAGAGATTTAATATGAATCTAAATAAAATGTATGGACTTTTTTTGAGACATTTTTATCTCATCAAAAGTTCTTTACCAAGAGTTTTGGATTTAATTTATTGGCCAACAATACAAATTATTCTTTGGGGATTTATTTCTAAATTTTTTTCAATTTATAGTGATTATTACAATAATACACTTGGAATAATTCTTACATGCGCAATTCTTTACGACATTCTTTTTAGATCTAGCATAAGCTTTAATATGCTTTTTTTAGAGGAAATCTGGAGTAGAAATTTTACTAATTTATTTATTGCTCCATTGAAGCTGAAAGAAATAATTATATCTTTAATTTTTACTGCTTTGATAAGGACATTAATCGGTCTTGTACCCGCAATTATTTTAACTTCCCCACTATTTGGAGTTTCAATTTTAAAATTAGGTTTTCCACTCTTTATATTGTTTTTAAGTTTGTATATATTTGGGATTACACTAGGTTTATTGGTGAGCTCAGGTTTAATGAGATACGGACCATCCTTTGAAAATATAGCTTGGTCATCATTATTTTTACTTGCTCCCTTAGGCTGTATCTACTATCCAATAGAAATCCTTCCTGAATTTTTCCAAGTAATTGCAAAAGGCTTACCATTAGTTTACATTTTTGATGAAACCAGAAATATTTTAATAAATGGTCTTGTAGATTACGAAAATATAAAACAAGCTTATTTATTAAATTTAGTTTATTTAATTTTTGGAGTAGGACTTTTTTATCTATCTTTTTTAAGAGCGAGAATAAAAGGGACGTTAATAAA
The DNA here is from genome assembly GCA_902547785.1 of uncultured Pelagibacteraceae bacterium. GTDB lineage: Bacteria > Pseudomonadota > Alphaproteobacteria > Pelagibacterales > Pelagibacteraceae > Pelagibacter. The sequence goes on along the minus strand of CACCPC010000010.1, from coordinate 27,277 downwards.
TATGGGTGAATAATTGGTGCGCCTGCTAGGAGTCGAACCCAGAACCTCCTGATCCGAAGTCAGGCGCTCTATCCAGTTGAGCTACAAGCGCATATAATATTAATATATCATTTTATGGAAAAAAAAATAAATTTGACAGTTGATAAGACCGAAAATGAACTCCGTGTTGATATTTTTATTAAAAAGAGAGAGGATATTATCAGTCGAACAAGAATAAAAAATCTTATTTTAGATAATAAGTTAAGAATAAATAACAAGGTAATAACTGATCCATCAAAAAAAATTTTTTTTAATGATGAAATAAAATTAGTCATACCAGAACCGAAAAAAGCTTCCTTAAAACCTTATGAGTTTAATTTAGATATAATATTTGAGGATAAAGATTTAATTGTTTTAAACAAACCGTCTGGAATAGTAATACATCCTGGTGCAGGTAATTTCGATAACACTATCGTAAATGCGCTTATGAATTATAGTAAAAATTCTTTTTCTAATATTGGAGGCGAACTAAGACCTGGAATAGTACATAGAATTGATAAAAATACATCTGGATTAGTTGTTATTGCAAAAAATAATCAAACTCACGAACACCTCTCTAATCAGTTTAATAAACATACAATCCAAAGAGTTTACCAATTATTAATCTGGGGTAAAATTAGACCATCTAAAGGTAAAATAGAAACCTTTATTACAAGAAGCTCAAAAAATAGACAAATGATGGAGGTTAGCACCAGCAAAGGGAAAAAAGCAATTACAAATTACAAAACTTTAGAAATTTTTGAAAATAAAAATATTCCAACTTTTAGTTTATTAGAGTGTCAATTAGAAACAGGTCGGACTCATCAAATAAGAGTCCACATGAATTATTTAGGTAACAGTATAGTTGGCGATGATAAATATAAAAAAAAGTTTAAAAAACTTAAAGATATTGAACCATCATTAGAAAAAATTTTAACAAAATTAAACAGACAATTTCTGCACGCTAAGACATTGGGATTTATACATCCAAAAAAAAATAAACAGATGATTTTTAATTCAATTTTACCAAATGAACTTGAAAAAATACTAAAAACACTCAGAAATATAGGTAAATAAAACATTGAAAAATTTTAAATATTAATTAGATAAACTGTCTATGAGCACAACTATGAATAACAATTTACCCATTTTAAGTAATGAAGGTGGTCTGTCTGCATATCTCGAGCAAATAAAAAAATTTCCAATGCTTGATGCGGAAGAGGAGTACATGCTCGCTAAAAATTGGAAAACGACAGGAAATATTAAGTCAGCAGAAAAACTTGTAACAAGTCATTTGAGATTAGTTGCAAAAATTGCAATGGGTTATAAAGGTTATGGACTGCCAATTAACGAGATGATATCTGAAGGTAATATTGGACTTATGCAAGCTGTCAAAAAATTTGAGCCAGAAAAAGGTTTTAGGTTAGCAACTTATGCGATGTGGTGGATAAAAGCTTCTATTCAAGAATATATCTTAAAATCTTGGAGCTTAGTAAAAATTGGTACAACTACTGCGCAAAAAAAATTATTTTTTAATCTTAAAAAATTAAAAAATCAAATTGCACCACGGGCTGAGGGTGATTTAAGAAATGAGCATGTAAACGAAATCGCTGAAAAATTAGATGTGAGTAAAGAAGAGGTTGTCTCCATGAATCGTAGACTATCTGGAAAAGAATTTTCTCTTAATGCTCAAGTCGGTGAGGATGGTGATGAATGGCAAGATTGGTTAGTTGATAAAGAATTAGATCACGATCTTAAGTTTGCTCATCAAGAGGAAATGAAACAAAGAAAAGATCTATTAAAAGACTCAATTAAAGTTTTGAATGATAGAGAAAAAGAAATCTTATATTCAAGAAGATTGAATGATGATCCAACTACTTTAGATGATTTAAGCAAAAAATATAAGATTAGTCGTGAAAGAGTAAGACAGATTGAAAATAAAGCATTTGAGAAACTACAAAAGCAGATGCTTTTGCTTGCTAAATCAAAAAATCTTTTACCTGTAAATTAAATCTCGAAAGGATTTTCAACTAAGATTGTGTCATCCCGTTCAGGACTAGTTGATATACTTGATATTTTTGCTCCAATAAAGTCTTCAATTGCAAAAAGATATTTTTTTGCATTCTCTGGTAGGTCGTTAATATTTTTGACCCCATTGGTTGAAGTTTTCCATCCATCAAATGTCTTATATATAGGTTTGATTTTAAGTTGATCTTCAACTGCTGCTGGAAGATAATCTATTTTTTTTCCATTAAGATCATATTTGACACACATCTTAATTTCATCTAGTTCATCCAAAACATCGAGCTTTGTAAGCGCAATGCCATCAATTCCAGAAATTTTTATTGTCTGTCTCACCAAAACACCATCAAACCATCCACATCTTCTTTTTCGACTTGTAACAGTTCCAAATTCTTTGCCTCTTGTACCTAATAACTCACCTATTTTATCTACCAACTCTGTTGGGAAAGGTCCCTCACCTACTCTTGTTGTATAAGCTTTGGTTATTCCTAATACATAATTAATTGAGTTAGGCCCACATCCGGTTCCTGTTGCAGCACTTGAGGCCACAGTATTGGAAGAAGTTACAAAAGGATATGTTCCATGGTCAACGTCTAATAGAATTCCTTGTGCACCTTCAAATAATATTTTTTTCTTTTGTTTCTTAAATTGATCAATCTTAAGCCATACCGGTGCTGAAAATTTTAGAATTTCGGGAGCGATTTTTAAAAGATCATCTTTGAGCTGATTTTTCTCAAATATCTTTTTACCCAAACCTTTTCTAATAGCGTTATGATGCAGTAAAACTGTTTCTAATCGTTGGTTCAAATTTTTTTCTGATCTTAGATCCATTACTCGAATTGAACGTCTTCCAACTTTATCCTCATAAGCAGGTCCAATACCTCTTCTTGTCGTTCCAATTTTACTTTTACCTGCTGCATCTTCTCTTATTTCATCCATTTCTCGGTGAAATGGTAAAATTAGGTTCGCTGCCTCAGAAATCATAAAATTTTCTGAATTTACATTCACACCTTTCTCTCCAATTTCTTTAATTTCATCCAACAATGCCCAGGGGTCAACGACAACACCATTTCCGATAATTGAAACTTTATTTTTTCTAACTATTCCTGAAGGAAGCAATCTAAGTTTGTAAGTTACTCCATCTATAACTAAGGTATGTCCAGCATTATGACCACCTTGAAATCTAATAACAACATCAGCTTGTTCTGATAGCCAGTCAACAATTTTTCCTTTTCCTTCATCTCCCCACTGCGAACCAACTACTGCAATATTTTTCATTATTTATATATTTTTTTTAACTCGATAGAATTTAAATGATTTATCGGACCATGACCTATACCAATTTTAGGGTTTGTTAATATGGCAGAATTTACATATTTAACTCCTAGCTCACAAGATCTCTTTAGGGTTTTTCCACATGAAAAAAAAGAGGTTATTGCAGTTGATAGTGTACAGCCTGTGCCATGAGTGTTTTTAGTATTAAACCTTCTATTTGAAAATACTTTAATCTCTTTTTTATTTACAAATATATCATTTACCTTTTTTGATTTTAAATGTCCTCCTTTTACTAATACATTTGGTACACCCAGTTTTATAAATTCATTTGCAGCAAGAATCATATCATTTTGATTTTTTATTTTGATACCAGTTAAGATTTCAGCTTCAGGAACATTAGGCGTAATTAAAGTTACTTTATTAATTAATTTTTTTTTCATCAATCGTACAGCTGAGTCAGTAACAAGCTTAGAACCGCCTTTGGCTATCATCACTGGGTCTAAAATAATCTTTTTAACTTGCATTTCATTTAATGATCTTAATACTTTGTCTATCACTCTTGTAGAATGAAGCATTCCAATTTTAATAGCATTGGGCCTTATATCTTTAATAGTATGAATTATTTGATTATAAATTTCATTTGGTGGAACGGATATTACTGATTTCACACCTTTTGTATTTTGGACTGTAACTGCAGTTACTGCCGTCATAGAATATACACCGAGACTCGTAGCAGTTTTAATGTCTGCCTGAATTCCTGCACCACCTGATGAGTCAGATCCTGCTATGATTAAAATTTTCGATTTTATTTTCAAATTATCTAATTTTTTTCAAAATTATATTAACACATTTAATAAGAAGTCTTTTATTTTCACTTTCTCCCATAATTCTTATTTTTGACTCTGTTCCCGATTTTCTTACAAGAATTCTACCACTGCCTGTAATTAATTTTGAAGCCAACTTAATAGATTTCTTAATTTCAGGTTTGTTAATTATGTTTTTATCTTTCACTTCAATATTTTTAAGCAATTGTGGTGTTTTATTAAAGTTCTCAAAAAATTCACTGGCTCTTTTTCCCTTTCTAAGAGCAAATAAGGACTCCAGGGCAACAAGTAAACCATCTCCTGTAGTTGCAAATTTACCTAGAATAATATGTCCTGATTGTTCTCCACCTAAATTAAACTTATTTTTTTGCATAACCTCTTTTACGTATCTATCACCAACATTAGCACGTATAAATTTAATACCTTTTTTTTTAAAATATTTTTCAAGGCCGTAATTAGACATTAATGTTCCAACTACCCCACCTTTTAACATTTTTTTATTTTTCCACCTTGTAGCTAGTGCAGCGATAATTTGGTCACCATCTATAATGTTACTTTTTTCGTCACACATAATTATTCTATCTGCATCACCATCTAATGAAATACCTAAATGAGCCTTATGCTTTTTAACTGCAGATTTTATCTTTTCAGGAAATGTAGAGCCACAATTTTTGTTTATATTTAATCCATTAGGATTAACTCCTATTGCGATCACCTTGGCTCCCAAAGATTTTAGTAGTTCTGGGCCAGCTTTGTACCCTGCTCCATTTGCACAATCAATTACAATCCTAAGTCCTCTTAAATTAAATTCTTTTGTAAAATTTTTTTTTAATATCTTGATGTAATCATTTGTACCTGTCTCCAATCTTTTTACTCTACCTAATTTTTCAGGCTTCGATAAATTTTTGATGATTTTTTTATCTATTAAACTTTCAATTTTTTTTTCAATTTTGTCTGATAGTTTCATACCATCAGGCCCAAATAGTTTTAATCCATTATCATTATGAGGATTGTGAGAAGCTGTAATCATAATTCCCATATTAGCTCTCATAGCTTTTGTGAGCATCGCTAAACCATTTGTGGGTAAAGGTCCCAAAGTATATACATGCATACCTGCTGATGCTAATCCAGATACTAGTGCTGGTTCTAAAGTGTATCCAGATAATCTGGTATCTTTTGCTATTATTGCGGTTTGTTTTCTTTTTTTTTGTGATTTAAAATATGTTCCACTTGCTAAGCCAAATTTAAAAAACATGTCTCCATTGATATTCTCACTATTGATAGCTCCCCTAATACCGTCAGTACCAAAATATTTTTTTGTCATTAATTATTTATAATATTCTTAAAGATCTTTAATCCTTGTATTGTTTCATTAACATCATGAATTCTTAAAATTTGAACCCCTTGCATCATAAGATATATTGATGATGCTATTGTTCCCCCGTTTCTGAATTTACTATCATTTTTTCCAGATAACTCCTTAATAAATTTTTTTCTTGAATTACCCACAAGTATAGGAAAACCAAGAGAATGGAAAATAGAAATATTGCGTATCAAATTCATATTATGTTTCAAATTTTTTCCAAAACCTATACCAGGATCTAGAATAATTTTATTGTGTTTAATACCCTTCGATCTTAGAAGTTTTATTTTTTTTTCAAAAAAATCGTATATGTCTAGTAACTCATTTTTATATCTAGGGTTTTTTTGCATGTTTTCTGGGGTTCCTTGTGAATGCTGAATTACAAATGGTACTTTAAATTTTTTTAATATACTTAAAGTTTGAGAATCAAATTCTAATCCTGAGACATCATTAATTAATTTAACTCCTAAATTTATTCCTTTAATCATAATTTGAGACTTTCTGGTATCTAAAGAAATCGGTATTTTTTTTTTAATTAATGATTTTAAAATTTTCTCAATTCTTTGCCATTCTAAATTTTCTTTAATTGCTTTTGATCCTGGACGTGTCGACTCACCACCAACATCAATCAAATTTGCACCACTATTAATTAAATTAATTGCATGATTAATTCCTTTTTTTTTTGAATTAAATTTCCCACCATCTGAGAAGCTATCGGGTGTCAAGTTTAAGACACCCATAATATTAGGTAATTTACGAAAATCTAAGTTTGAAAAATTTTTTTTTTTTGATTTAATTTTTTTTAAATCAGAGTTAATTTTTCTCTTAATTAATTTGGGCAAATATTTTATTTGATCAACAAATATCTTTTTTTTTGAATTTCTTGTTATTATCTCTATTTGGTCAAATGAAATTTCTTTGAATCCGTTAAGTGGTATTGTTTTATTTTTATTAACTAATTTTTTTGAGCTATTTCCATAGTAGAAATTACACAATCTTGTGTAATATCTAAACATTAATATTAATGAACAATTTTAGGTTTAAGTCCCATGGCACCTAAAGCAGAGCTCTTATCATCATCAACTTTCAGATCTTGTTTATCAGCAGGGTATATATTTTTAGTAATTATATTTTCTATTTCTTCACCTGTTAATGTTTCATATGTCATAAGAGCTTTTGCAATTTTATGTAAATCGTCAATTTTTTCAGTTAATATTTCCCTAGCTTTATTATAACCCTCATCAACTAATTTTCTGATTTCTTTATCAATCTTTTGAGCAACTTCCTCTGAAACTGATTGTGTTTGAGTCACAGATCTACCTAAGAAAACTTCTTCTTGATTTTCACCATATTCTACTGGACCCATTTCTTCACTCATGCCATATTTTGTAACCATGGCTCTTGCAAGTTGAGTTGCTTGATTTATATCTGAACCACTTCCTCCGCCCGCACCTGTTGAAATATTATCTTTTCCAAAAATTACTTCCTCTGCCACTCTTCCACCAAAACAGACTGCTAACCTTGCTTTCAAATATTTTATTGAATGACCATGTTTGTCTCTTTCGGGTAAATTCATTACCATTCCCAAAGCTCGACCTCTTGGTATAATTGTTGCTTTATGTATTGGGTCATAACTAGGCATATTAAATGAAACTAGTGCATGTCCACCTTCATGATATGCCGTCAATTTCTTCTCGTCTTCAGTCATAACCATTGATCGTCTTTCAGCTCCCATCATTACTTTATCCTTTGCTTCTTCGAATTCGTTTAAAGTAACAATTCTTTTATTTTTTCTGGCCGCCAATAATGCTGACTCGTTTACTAAGTTAGCTAGATCAGCGCCCGAAAATCCAGGAGTTCCTCTTGCTATAGTTCTCAAATTTACATCAGGAGCCATCTTGATCTTTTTAACATGTACTTTTAGGATTTTTTCTCTACCAATTATATCTGGATTAGAAACTACAACTTGTCTATCAAATCTACCAGGTCTTAATAATGCAGGATCAAGAACATCAGGCCTATTTGTTGCTGCAATTATAATGACACCCTCGTTAGTGTCAAAACCATCCATCTCTACAAGAAGCTGGTTAAGAGTTTGTTCCCTCTCATCATTTCCTCCTCCTAGACCCGCGCCTCGACTTCTTCCAACAGCGTCAATTTCATCTATAAAAATTATACAAGGCGAATTTTTTTTTCCTTGCTCGAACATGTCTCTCACTCTTGATGCTCCCACACCAACAAACATTTCTACGAAATCTGATCCAGAAATAGTAAAGAAAGGAACGCCAGCTTCACCAGCTATTGCTCTAGCTAATAAAGTTTTTCCTGTTCCTGGAGGTCCAACAAGAAGTGCACCTCTAGGTATTTTCCCACCTAGTCTACTAAATTTTTTTGGATCTTTTAAAAACTCAACAATTTCCTCAACTTCCTCTTTAGCCTCTTCAACTCCCGCAACATCATTAAAAGTTACTTTGCCCTTCATTTCATTCATCATTTTTGCTTTAGATCTTCCAAAGCCCATCGCTCCACCTTTTCCGCCTTGCATTTGTCTCATAAAGAAAATCCAAACTGCTATTAATAATAACATTGGAAACCATGAAAGTAGGACACCAAATAATGAGGGCATCTTTTCTTCTATAGGTGCTGCAGATATACTTACACCTTTCTCTGAAAGTTTTTCTATTAAATTAGGATCATTTGGTGAATAAGTTTTAAAACTTTTGCCGTTTGCATAAACACCATTTATGTTGTTTCCTTGAATCTCAACTTTTAATACCTCACCTTGTTCTACAGACTCCAAAAATTCTGAGAAAATTACTTGATTAGAACTTCTAATGTTTGATTGAGGATTTTTAAACATATTGTAGAGTCCAATCGTTAAAAAAACGATTATCGCCCACATTGCTAAGTTTTTAAGATTCATGACTATAAGATAAGAATTATTATAAATTTAACAAGTCTATTTTTACCCTTCTTTTGTTAAAATCACAGTGTGATTTACCATCTTAATGACGCATCCTCCCAATGTTTCTTTTCTTAGTTTCTGCTCTTTAATTTTACTCAAAATGTTCTCTATTTTTTTACCTCTCGCAAAATTTGGCTTTTTTCCGATTAAATGAATTAAATCAGATAGAGATCTAAAAATGACCTCATTTGAATTGTCAAAAAAATTTTCTTTTAATATAAGTTCATTTTTTCTGTAGTTAAAAATCGAGTTTTCTCTTTTATTCTTTTCAACATAAAACTTTATTGATTGGTCCGATTTTTTTAAATTTTCTATTGTTAATTGAAATTTCTTCTTATCAAGGCCGAAATCCTCAAATTGCTTAATTAAGTTTCTTACTTTAATTCTATTGAATTTAATATCATAGTTAGTCGGGTCATCTACGTAAAAATTAAATATAAATTTTGATAAAAATATTAAATCTCTTTTGTCAAATTTAATCAAGGGTCTAATTAAATTTATATCTTCGATTTGAGTATTTGTCCCAAGTGATACAAGTCCTTTTAAACCACTCCCCCTAGCCATTCTTAAAAAAAAGTTTTCAATTAAATCATCTATATGATGACCTAAGACTAAGTTGTTAATTTTAAGTTTTTTACACTTAAAAAATAAAAGCTCATATCGTTTAGTCCTGGCTAAGGATTGAATATTGCTCACAGGTTTTTTTCCCTTCCAAGTAAGAACTTGAGTATTGATTTTTAAAGAATTAAGAATTCTTTTTACCTTATGAGCCTCATAAGTAGACCCTTTTCTAAGCTTATGATCTACAATAAAATACCTTGGATTTAAGTTTTTTTTTAAGGCATATACTTTTGTTAAAAAAGCTAAAGCCAAACTATCTGCCCCTCCAGATACTGCAACTATAAAATTAGTATCTATTTTGAATGACTTTTCAAATTTTTTAAAAATTTTATTTACTTCTTTATTTAAAATTTTTGATTTATAGATTTTAGGAATTTTTTTTCTTACACTCAAATTTTTGAGACTCATACTTTGCTTTTTGAATAACAGACTGATTTGCATCTGGGTATTGTTTTTCAACACCACTTATCATTTTACAGCCTTGATCTTTTTCTCCAATCTGTATCATTGATACACCTAGCTTTAATAAATTAATAGGTGCTTTTTCTCCTTTAGGATATTTTTGATAACCTTCTAAATAAGCTGAAGCGGCATCAGTATATAATTGTCTTATTCTAAATGTTTCAGCATACCAATATTGTGCGTTACCTGCTAACTTATGATCTGGATTTGAAATTACAAATTCTCTAAATGCTCTTTCAGCAGTGGGGTAATCTCCAACTTTTAAAAAACTCGTTGCAAATTCATATTGCTCAGGCGCTGAAACATCTGGTAAAATTTTTTCTTCTGCTTGAAATGTCTCAGTAACGATTGTTGCAGTCGTTTCAACTGATTGTATTTTTTGAGTTGTATCGCTTGTAGAATTATCTTTATAAGATATTGAACCTAAATCTTGTGGTTGAGATGAGCCTGGTAAAATTTCTGTATCTGTTTCTGAACTTTTTTTTGAGGTCAAATTTATAGTTTCACCAGTTGATAAAGCGGTTTCTAAATCTTGAAATCTAAGTTGATTATCTGATTGAACTTTAGAAAGTCTATTTGATAACTTATCTAGCTTAAAATTTATTTCTTCAAATTTATTAGTGAGTTCCTGAAACTGATTTTCAATTTCAGATAATTTCAACAAATGTCTTGTAAGTACATCCTCAGAGTTATTATCAACGCTTGATATAGCTGAATTGGTGTTATTAAATTCACTTGAATTTGAATAAACAGCTTTTTCAAGAGTTTTCAAATCTTTTTTGATTATCTCGAGTGTATCGTAAATATTATGATTATCAGCGAGAGATGGATAAAAAATTAAAAAATTAAATAAAAAAAAAATTTTGAATTTTAATAATTCTTTAAAGTATCTCATTCGATTAGGTTATGTCTAAAATAATGGCAAAAAAAAGACCTCTTAAATCATTATAATTTAAGAGGTCTTAATATTAATTAAATATTTAATTTGCTTTGACTGTTACAGATCTTCTATTTTTTGACCAAGCTAATGGGTTAGACCCAGAGTCAACAGGTCTTTCTTTACCATAACTCAAAACTGAAATTCTGTCAGAAGATATTCCGTAAGTCATTAAATAATCTTTAGCTGCATTAGCTCTTCTCTCGCCTAATGCTAAGTTATATTCTCTTGTTCCTCTTTCGTCAGCATGTCCCTCTAAAACAATTGTAATTTTAGAATTTTTTCTTAACCATGCAGCTTGCTTTCTAAGAGTTTCTCTAGAAGCTGTAGTTAAAACTGACTCGTTAGTCGCAAAAAATACTCTATCAGGAACACCTGAGGCTAAGTACTCAACTGTATCTGTTCCAGTATAAACATCACCTTGCATTTGTCCTGTAGATTTTTTTGATGTAGCACATGCAGAAAGTGCTAAACACGCAAATACTATTAAAAATCCGTTTTTTAGAATTTTGCTTAATTTCATTATTACTCCTTGATCAATATTTCTTTAGTCTTAGTTTTTCACAACTAATTAGATCTTTCAAGGCTAAAAATCAAGCGAATTAATTATTAATTACTTAATAAAGATGACCATGATGGGTCTGATCCATCAGTTGGAGTAGAAACTTGTCTCTCATTATAGCCCGTTAAATCTATAGACCATAATTTTGCTGAAAAACCCTTTCCTTTAGAATCTGTTTTTGTCTCCCTGTAAAAAATCAGAACTCTCCCATTGGGTGACCAGGATGGAGCTTCTTGATAGAAATTTTCAGTCAATAATCTTTCACCACTTCCATCAGTTCTCATTACTCCTATATAAAATTTTCCTTTATGTAATTTTGTAAATGCGATTAGATCACCTCTTGGAGACCAAACCGGAGTACCATAAATTCCTTTACCGAAAGATATTCTTTTAACATTACTTCCATCACTCTTCATTACGTAAATTTGTTGATAACCACTTCTGTCAGAGTTGAAAGAAATAAATTTTCCATCTGGAGAATATGAGGGTGATGTGTCTATAGATGGATGATTGGTGATTTTTTCGACTATTCTATTTTCTAAATCCATTGTGTAAATTTCAGAATTACCATCCTTGGCGAAACTCATAATTATTTTTTTTCCATCTGGGGAAAATCTTGGTGCAAAAGTCATCCCAGGAAAATCTCCTACCACTTCTTGGGTTCCTGTTTCAATATCCAATAAATAAACTCTTGGTAAATTTCTAAAATATGAAAGATAAGTTACCATTTGACTAGTTGGATTAAATCTTGGTGTTAAAACAAGTTCATTTCCTAATGTTAAAAATTTATTGTTAGCACCATCTTGATCCATGATAGCTAATTTTTTTACTCTTTGAGTTTTAGGTCCCTCTTCTGCAACATATATTATTCTTGTATCAAAATAACCCTTTTCACCAGTTAATCTCTCATAAACTTTATCTGTAATTATATGACCAACACGTCTCCAATTATTTGGAACAGTTGTAAAAGCTAGCGCCATCATTTCTTTACCTGCAAGCACATCCCACAATCTAAATTCTACTCTTAGTTTTTCCTCCACATAACTAACTTTTCCAGTGATCAAAGCCTGAGCTTTAATTAAGTTCCAATCTTCAAATCTTGGTTTTAAATTTGCAATATCTGGTTCTTGCAAAAAAGCATCTTTATTCAATGGATTAAATAATCCTGATACCTTTAAATTATTTTCTACAATGGAAGATATTTCAGAACCGATATTTTTCTTTTTTAAAATATTCTCAAAATTTTTTCTTGATTCCTCATCTATAGACAGTGGAGAAACTGCAATAGGTAATGGGTTTAGATTACCCCTTGTTATATCAACCTCAATTAAACCAAACGATTTTACTGGTATTAGGATTATAATTAAAGTTATCAAAAAATTTTTCATTTTTTTATAGATTATATTAACCTTCTAGCATTTCTCTTGCATCAAAATTTAACTGTAATTCTTTCCATCTTTCATAACCAGTGCTAGGAACTCTTAAAGGCTGACACAATTTAATAGCTCTTAAAGCACTTTCTGCTAATACTTTATAAAATCCTTGTCCTGGCTTATTCATTCTAGCATGATCTAAAATTTCTGACTTAATTATCGACCCATCTGGTTTTAATTCAAGTTTTATTCTGACAAGTAAATTTTCATTATATGGTAGTCCAAGTGGAATACTCCAACAACCAAAAATTTGTGCTTTTAATGCATCTTCCTCACTTAATGATAGCCCTGTATTCTCAAAATTTTTATTTTGGTCTTGGCTTAAATCTGGATTTTTCTTTAAAGTTTCTGCTTTGCTTTCTTTAGATTTATCAATCAAAGCAGCAATATTATTTGGATCAAATAATTCCTCCTTTTCAAATTCAGAAACTTGCTTTACTTCATTGTCAATTTTTTCAGGGTTTTGTTTATCCTCTTTTATTTTTTCAACTTTCTTTACTTTATCCTCTGGCATTGGGACAGCATCAGGCTTTATTTTCTTAACTTTTTTAGGTGGAGCTTGTTCTGATACTAATTTTTTTTCTTTTTCTTTCACTTTTTCAATTATCTTTTTTGCCTTTGGCGCAAATGGAATATTTGTTTTTTCAGTAATTTGAATTAATTCTACTGAAACAATTGGAGGAAGATCAATAGGTTTTTTTGCTAAAAAAGGAAGACTCATTGCTGTTAAAAAAATAATAAATAGGTGTAGAACAGAGGAAATTACAATACTCCTATTCACAAAAAAATTACCTTTCTTTATATGGTTCAGAAATTAAAGCTACTTTTGTAAATCCTGAACCTGAAAGTAACCCCATTATTTCAAGGACTCTGCCGTAATTAATAGTTTTATCCCCTCTTACATAAATTCTTGTGTCAGTCCGATTTTTTGAAACCGCTAACACCTTTGCGATAATTTTTTCATATTCAACTTTTGACTCTTGTATAAAAATTTCACCTTTTGAATTAATTGTTAAAGTTAAAGGTTCTTGTTCCTCAGGAAGGGAGTCTGCTGAACTTTCCGGTAAATCAACTTGAACTCCTACTGTTAGTAAAGGTGCTGTGACCATAAAGATAATCAATAACACTAACATGACATCTACAAATGGTGTTACATTAATTTCACTCATTGGTTCTTTTGATGAACGATTAAACTTAAATGCCATTCTAGATAATTGTTAAAAATCTTTTAGAAAAGTTTTCTAATTTTTGCGAATATTTTAAGGAGTCGTTATTAAATTTGTTGTATGCGATTACCGCAGGAATTGCTGCCAATAAACCTAATGCAGTAGCAAAAAGAGCTTCTGCAATTCCAGGTGCTACAATTGCTAAACTTGTATTCCTTGAAATTGCAATAGATTGAAAAGAATTCATTATACCCCAAACAGTCCCAAATAATCCTATAAAGGGTGCTGTTGATCCAACAGTTGCTAAAAAGGTAAATCCATTTGTAATTTTGGACATTTGTTTTTCTATCCCAGTTTCTAACATTGAAGTCATTCTAGCATTCAAATCTGTTTTAGATCTTCTTTTAAGAAGATTTTGCATAGCGTCTTTAAAAATAAGTGCCATTGGGTCATTTATATTTCCCGGAAGGTTGTTGTAAAAAGACTCTGCAGATTTTGAATTCCAAAACTTAGTTTCGAATTCTTCTGAACTTTGATTTATCTTTTTAAATAATTTAAATTTTTCAAAGATTACCGCCCATGAATAAACTGAGCATGCAATAAGAATGATAATTACTGATTTTACAATTATATCTGCCCTTATAAATAAATTCATAAGTGAAAAGTCAGCGCTCGATGCAAGTCCGACTGCTTGTGATGAAATATCAGCTTCCATATGGTCTTCTCACACTTAAATGTGTCATGAATTTGACTTCAAAAATCTGTGATTAATCCTCTTTTTGGTGAGTTTCATAGTAAAAGCTTGCAATTAGAATAGCATCAGCTTTGTTAGAGTCTTTTTTTTTTGAGAGTTGTATTGAGAAATAAGGAAATATTTCGATTGCTCTTGTTCTACTAGCATCCTTTTGAGAATTAATTAAATTAAAATATTTTTTCCATTTAGCTGGTCTTACGAAAAACATTGGTAATTGCATTGCAGAACATATCCCTTTTAAAATCCCAAAAGACTGACCAAAATTAAACATACTAGTTACGCCTTGTCCTGGCATTGCAGAAACTTGTTCTATTACAACTCTAATTTCATCCTCTTTTTTATTAATTCTTTTTAAAAATTCGTTATAAATTTGGGCACCATTAACTTGTTTTTTATTTTTTTTACCCTCTGTCATGACTGGCATTTCAATTACTTCAAGAATTCTTCCATCTTTAAAAAAACAAATTGAACCCGAAATACCTGGATCTATACCAATTATAAGCATATTCTATATCTAGTTTGAAAATTTAGCATTTGAATAAATATTTTGCACATCATCATCGTCTTCCAATATTTCAAAAAAACTAATTAGCTCCTTTTTTTTCTCCTCTGAAATTTCGACTGCATTTAATGGCACCCACTCTATTCCTGTCGAAATAAAATTACTTATTTTTTTCTCCAACTCTTTTTTAACATTGTAAATATCATTTATCGAACACTGTATCTCATGAAATTCTTTATCCGATTTACACTCATTTGCACCAGCCTCAATAGCAAGTTCTAATATATCTTCATCCGAAATTTCATTTTTATCGATTTTAATTACTCCTAATTGAGAAAAATTATGTGATGCTGAACCTTGAGTTCCCAAACTTCCTCCTGATTTTTGAAAAATTGTTCTTATGTTTGAAGCGGTTCTATTTTTATTATCAGTTAAAGTCTCAACTATAACTGCAACTCTATCAGGACCAAAACCCTCATATCTCAAATTTTCAAAATTTGACTGATTGCTCATTGAGGACTTATCTATAGCTCTCTCTATATTATCTTTGGGCATATTTGCTGACCTCGCAGCTTGCATAGCAGAACGCAATCTTGGATTCATAGCTGGATCTTTATCACCTAACTTAGCTGCTACGGTAATCTCTTTAGATAGCTTAGAAAAGATTTTTGATCTTTGTTTGTCCGCTTTACCTTTTTTATGTTTTATACCTGCCCAATGAGAATGTCCTGCCATATAAAAATTAAGTATTTTTTAAAAGACCTCCAAATATATAACTATCGATACTATTTGCTAAGCCAGTTTCTAAATTACAATTTACTATCACTCCACTCAAAGAAGCTTCTCCATCAGCTGGAAAATGTTTGATTGAATCCTTTTTCATGAATCTATTAATAGAGTTATCTTTATTCATACCTATAACTGAGTCATAATCTCCACACATTCCCGCATCTGTTTGATAAGCAGTGCCATTTTTTAAAACTCTTGCATCATTAGTAGGTATGTGAGTATGAGTTCCAACAACAAGTGTTGCTTTTCCATCAAAATAATGACCGATAGCATTTTTTTCACTTGTTATTTCTCCATGAAAATCAACAATTAGAAAATCATAATCTTTTTTTAAATTATGTTTTTCTAAAAAATCTTTTGAAGTTTTAAAAACATCATCACATTTTTTCATAAAAACATTCCCCATCAAATTTAAAACTCCAACCTTGTAATTCTTTTTTGTTTTATAAATTTCAAATCCTCTTCCAGGAGCGGGTTCAAATAAATTTTTGGGTCTTAATAATCTACTCTCCTTGTCAATAAAATTCATTATGTCTTTTTGATCCCAAACATGGTTTCCAGTTGTAATAACATCAACTCCATTTTCAAAAAAATTTTGACAAATTTCTTTAGTCAAACCAACGCCAGTATCATCGGCATTCTCAGCATTTATAATTACAAAATCGATATTATTTTTTTGAATTTGTCCTAATAAATCTTTTGTTATCTTTTTACATCCTGATAATCCAACAACATCACCTAAAAATAAAATTTTCATAAAGAATTTTTGTTCGTTATAATAAAATCTAATCCAATATCATAATTATTAGTTGGTATTTTTTTTACTTTTTGAAAAGAGTAAGCAAATCCAATTGTTAGAACTTTTTTTCGTTTTCTAACTTTCTTAATATACCTATCATAAAATCCACCACCGTAGCCAATTCTGTTGAAATTTTTATCAAACGCTACAAGGGGCACTAACAAAACATCTGGATATTTTATCATTTTTGAAATTGGTTCTGGTATTCCAAATTTATTTATAGCCAAAGGATCATTTGTTGACCATTGATAGAAGCTCATTAATGAGTTTTTTTTTATTTTGGGTAATGTTATAATAAATTTTTTTTTCTCAAATTTTTCTAAGATTTGTAAAATGTCTATTTCATAATTATATGGGTAATAACCACCAATTATTTTACCTGAAACATTTTTTCTTTTTAAAATATTCAAAATTAAATCAAAATTAAAAAGAAATTTTTTAATCTTTTTTTGTTTTCTTATTTTCAGAATTTTTTTTCTAATTTGAGATTTATTCACGAATTTCTATTGAGATACTTTATCTGTATTTGCTTTTTCAACAAAATTTGAAATTTCATCAGTAGCAGCATCAATTATCTTTTCATAATGTTTTTGACTTTGCTCAATTTCATCTTTTAATTCAATGTGATTTTTATTCAAATTTTTAATTTCTTCTTCTTTTCTATCTCTATATTCATAGACTAATGATTTTAACTCTCTAAATTTATTTGAAAGTTCTTTTAATTCTGTCTTTTTCTGCTCAACTTTTTTTTTGGTTTCATGATATTCATCCATCACTTTAACTGCAGTAATCAGTAAAAGTTTATTTTCACCAATATTTCCTAAATCATTTTTTAAATCATTAAACTTTTGATTGATTTGTATTAATAATTCTTCAAGATGCTCTTCTTGTCCATCATCACATGACAACAAAAACTCTTTGCCATTAAATTTTATAGTTACGTTTGCCATTTATCGATTTCATCCATTAAAGTATTGGTTTCTTGATTTAATTCATCTATTTTTTCTGAAAATTCTAATCTTTTTTTTTCTTCAATTTTTTCTCTATTTTGTAATTCCTCTAATTTTCTTGTTAAATTATCATGATCATTCACTAAAGTTTTATATTTTTTCTCTAAATCTGATTTTTCAATTTCTAATTGATTTTTTTGTTCTCCAAGAATTTCAATATTTTTTTTTATGTCTGGATCCTTTAGATTTAAATTTTTTAGTTTCGCCAATGCAATATTAAGCTTTTTTTCTTTTTCAAGAATAGAATTCATATATATATGTTTATATTATTAAATAGAATCTTCTAAGTCTAGACAGGATAAATTTGAGTAAATTTTATAAAGAATTAGCTAATTGTATTAGATTTCTCTCAATTGATGCTGTTCAAAAAGCTAACTCAGGTCACCCTGGAATGCCGATGGGAATGGCAGATGTAGCTACAGTACTTTTTAAAGATTTTTTAAAATTTAATCCAAAAAACCCTAGCTGGATTAATAGAGATAGATTTGTTCTTTCTGCAGGGCATGGATCAATGTTGCTTTACTCTCTTCTTTACTTAACTGGTTACAAAAGTGTTTCTTTAAATGATATTAAAAATTTTAGACAATTGGAATCCATTTGTGCTGGACATCCTGAATATCATCCAAATACTGGTATTGAAACCACTACAGGTCCATTGGGACAAGGAATCTCAAACGCAGTTGGATTTGCAATATCAGAAGAAATTTTAAAAAAAAAATTAGGGAAAAAAAAGATCAATCATAAAACTTATGTTCTTGCTGGTGACGGATGCTTAATGGAAGGTATTAGTCACGAGGCATTGAGCTTAGCTGGGCATCTAAAATTAAAGAATCTTATTTTATTATTTGATAATAATTCTATATCAATCGATGGTCCCACTAATTTAGCTGTTTCAGACGATCACGAAAAAAGATTTAAGAGCTACGGATGGGAATTCTTAAGAATTAATGGTCATGATTTCAAAGAAATATCTAAAGCTTTAAAAAAAGCAAAGAAATCAAAAAAACCTATCGCAATTTCATGTAAAACAACAATCGGTTATGGATCTCCAAACAAAGGTGGAAAGGCTTCATCTCATGGAAGTCCGTTAGGTGATGAAGAAATAAAACTTGTTAGAAAAAAACTAAAATGGAAATATGAGCCATTTAAGATTCCGACTGAATTATTAAGTGAATGGAGAAAAATTGGAGAAAAAGCCTCACAAAAGTCTGAGAAATATAAACTTAAATTTCCAGATCTAAAAAATTTTCACTCTTTAAAAAAATTAGTTGAAAAAGTAAAAGTTGAATATTCTAAAAATACAAAACCAATTGCAACAAGGAAATCCTCTGAAATATTTTTGAACATTATAACAAAATTTCCTTACATAATTGGTGGATCAGCTGATTTAGCTGGATCAAATAATACAAAAACTAAAGATCATAAAATAATCAAACCAGGTAATTTTTCTGGAAATTATATTCATTATGGAGTTAGAGAGCACGCGATGTGTGGAATAATGAATGGAATAGCCTTACACAGTAGCCTAATTCCCTACGGTGGAACGTTTTTGATATTTAGTGACTATTGTAAACCATCTATCAGACTAGCAGCAATGATGAAACAACGAGTTATTTATGTTTTTACTCATGACTCTATCGGCTTAGGTGAGGATGGCCCAACTCATCAGCCAATTGAACAATTAACAAGTTTAAGATCTATTCCAAATTTAAATGTTTTTAGACCTTCAGATACCATTGAAACTTTTGAGTGTTGGCAATTGGCTCTTGAGAGTAACAATACTCCAAGTGTAATTTCACTAACTAGACAAAGTGTTAATCCTGTAAGACTTGAAAATTCTATCAAAAATAAGTCGTCTTTGGGTGCTTATGAAATTTTGAGAACTGGGGATAATATAAGTGTAACAATTTTGGCAACCGGGTCTGAAACAAGTTTAGCAAATGATGTGGGTCATAAATTAGCCACAGATGGTATTTATTCCAAAATCATATCAATGCCTTGTCAAAGAATTTTTGATAATCAAAGTGAAGAATACAAAAAAAAAATATTGGGCGAAACTGAACTAGTAGTATCTGTAGAAGCTTCTGAAACGAATTATTGGAAAAAATATACTGGTACAAATGGATTAAATTTTGGAATTAACGACTTTGGAAAAAGCGCACCTTATAAAAATATTTACGACCACTTTGAGTTAAATTCTGAAAATATTATAAAAAAAATTAAAGAAAAATTATGAAAATAAAAATTGGTATCAATGGAATGGGAAGAATAGGAAGAATGATTCTTCGCTCTATTTATGAGGGGAACAAAAAAATAGAGATTGTGCATATTAATAATAGAACAAATTCTGAGACCTGCTCAACTCTATTAAAATATGACTCAATCCACGGAAAATTTAAGGCTGATATAAGCTACGATGAAAATAATCTTATTGTAAATAAAAACAAAATTTCTTTTGGTCAAGAAACTGATTTAAATAAAATTGATTGGAAAAAATATGGTGTTGATTATGTTTTTGAGTGTACTGGAAAATTTAATTCTAAAAATAAATTACAGCCACATCTAAATAATGGAGCGAAAAAAGTGATTGTTTCAGCTCCTTGTAAAAATGCAGATAAAACTGTTGTCTTTGGAGTAAATGAGTCTGAATTAAATAAAGAAGATGAAATTATCTCTGCTGCTTCTTGTACAACAAATTGTCTAGCACCAGTGGCTCATGTTTTAGATGAAAATTTTGGAATTGAGAAAGGTTTTATGACAACCATACATGCATTTACGAGCGATCAAAGAATTTTAGATAATTCACATAAAGATCCTAGAAGAGCTAGATCTGCCAGTCAATCAATCGTCCCAACTTCGACTGGTGCATCTAAAACTATAGGAGAAATAATTCCTAATCTTAAAGGAAAACTAGAAGGTGTCGCAATGAGAGTACCAACCCCGAATGTTTCACTAATTGAACTTGTCTTTTGTACAAAAAAAGATGTGAACATAGAAAAAATTAATTCAGCATTCGAGGATTTTAGTAAAAAAAGTAAAGTTATCGAAATTACAAAAGAAAAACTTGTTTCAATTGATTTTAATCATAATCCTGCATCATCGATTATTGATGCAAGTTTAACGAATGTGGTTGGTAAAAACATGGGAAAGATCTCAGCATGGTATGATAATGAATGGGGTTTTTCAAATAGGATGTGTGATATAGCTGAATACCTTCATAAAATTTCTTAATGAATAGTATTAAAAACCAGAAAAATCTTAATAAAAAAAAAGTTTTGTTAAGATTGGATTTAAATGTTCCATTAAAAAATGGTTCAATTACTGATGAAACAAGAATTGATAAGATTATTCCAATCATAGATTTTTTAATAAAAGAACAATCAAAAATTATAATAATTTCTCATGTGGGACGGCCAAAAGGAAAGGTAATTAAAGATCTCTCACTAAAACCGATTTGTGAAAATGTTGAAAAAAAAATAAATAAAAAAATTAGATTGGTGAAAGAAGATATTTTTAAATTAAAAAGAGAAGATTTGTTTGAAAATCCAAACGATCAAATAGTTTTTTTAGAGAATATTAGATTTTACAAAGAGGAAGAAAATAATGACACTATTTTTGCACAACATTTAGCTAAACTAGCTGATTTGTATGTAAACGATGCTTTTTCTTGTTCTCATAGAGCGCACGCTTCTGTAAGTAAAATTACTAAATTTCTTCCCTCTTTTGCTGGACTGCAGTTGGAAACAGAAATTAGTGCTTTAAAAAAAGTTACAACAGAAATCAAAAAACCTATCACTTGTATTATTGGAGGATCAAAAATTTCAACAAAAATTGGAATAATCAAAAATTTAATATCTAAATTTGATAATATCGTCATTGTTGGTGGAATGGCCAATAACATTATTAAATTCAAAGGAAACCATATAGGTAAATCAATTAAAGAAGAAAATTGTGATCTAATGATCAAAGAGATTTTTGAAACTTTAAAAAGTCATTCTTGTAAAATTGTTTTTCCAGATGACGTTTTGATTGGAAAAAATTTAGATGATGAACCTCAAACCAAAGAAATTACTAATATTAAAGATGATGATATCATTTTGGATATTGGTCCTAAGACATTAGATAAGATAAAAAGTATTATTGAAAAAAGTGAAACAGTTCTTTGGAATGGACCAGCAGGATATTTTGAAAATCCAAATTTTGCAAATGGCAGTTACGATATTGCAAAAGCTATCACAAGAAAAAATAGAAATAATTCAATTTACTCAGTTGTAGGAGGTGGAGATACGATAGCTCTTATCAATAAAATTAAATTAATTGAAAATTTTAACTTTGTTTCAACTGCCGGTGGAGCATTTTTAGAATATCTTGAAGGAAAAGAGTTACCTGGTATAAAAGCTCTAAACTAATATGTCTGAATTAAATATCACCGCATTGAAAATACTTAATAATGGAAAAGGTATTCTTGCAGCTGATGAGAGTACTGCTACTATGACTAAAAGATTAGAGTCAGTTAAAGTTCAATCAACAGCTGAAAATCGTTTATTATTTAGAGAAACATTATTTAGTGCGTCTGGTATGACTGAATATATTGGAGGGGTGATTTTATACGATGAAACAATAAAACAAATAACATCAAAAAAAAATAAAATCCCAGAATTAATTTCTGCTATGGGCAGTATCCCAGGTATAAAAGTTGATACAGGAGCAAAAGTTTTAGCGGGTTCACCAAATGAAAAAATTACTGAGGGTTTGGATGGCTTAAGAGAAAGATTAAAAGAATATTATAAATTAGGGGCCAAGTTTACAAAATGGAGAGGTGTTTATACCATCTCAAAAGAACATCCAAGTAAACTCTCAATCCAATCTAATGCACATGCGTTAGCTAGATACTCTGCATTAGTTCAAGAGTGTAATATGGTTCCAATCGTTGAACCTGAAGTTTTGATGGATGGCGAGCATTCAGCAAAAGAATGTTATGAAAAGACTTCTGAAGTATTAAAAAAATGTTTTGAAGAATTAATCTTACATAAAGTTGATTTGAAAGGAATTATATTAAAACCAAATATGATTCTAGCTGGTAATAAATGTAAAAACAAAATATCAAATGAAGAGGTGGCAAAGTTAACTCTAAAATGTTTAAAAAATTCTGTTCCATCAGAGGTACCAGGAATAGCATTTTTATCTGGTGGTCAATCAGAAATAGAGGCAACAGAAAATTTAAATTTAATTAATAAATACAATGATACCGACTTTTTAATGAGTTATTCTTATGGACGAGCTCTTCAACAAAGCGCACTAAAATTTTGGTCCCAGGACACATTAAATATTGATGGAACTCAAAAAATTTTTAACCAGAGAGCAAAAATGAATACATTAGCTGCTCAAGGTAAATGGTCTAAAGAACTTGAGAATTAACAAAAAAAAATTCATTTATCTTATTTCACCAACCAAAATCAATAAATCTTTCTATCAAGATTTAACCAAGGTTCTTCAACAAAAAAAAGTAAGTTTTTTTCAACTCAGGCTTAAAAAAGATACTCTTAAAAAAAAAATCATAATTGGTAAAAAAATAAGGAAAATTTGTAAAAAATTTAAAGTCAAATTTCTTATAAATGACGATGTTCAGGTTGCGAAAAGATTAAATGCAGATGGCTGTCATTTAGGTCAAAAAGATATGGATGTTATTAAAGCAAGAAAATTGATTGGCAATAAGATTATAGGTGCTACATGTCATAATTCTCTAAAGTTATCAAAAATTGCTATAAAAAATAAAGCTGATTACTTAGCCTTAGGGGCTTTTTATAATTCAAAAACAAAAAAAATAAAATACAAAGCCTCTATTAATTTACTCAGAAAAGTTAAAAAAATCACAAAAACCCCTGTAGTAGTTATTGGTGGCATTAATTCTAAAAATTATAAAAATCTTTTATTGAATAAAGCAAACTTTTTAGCTATTTCAGGCTACATTTGGAATAACAATAAATTAAAACCATTAGAGGCAATTAAGTTATTAAAATGAAAATAAATGCTGGAGAAATTAGAGTTGGCATGCTGTTAGAACACAAAAATGATTTGTGGCAAGTGCTTAAAACTCAACATGTTAAGCCTGGTAAAGGGGGTGCATTTGCACAAGTTGAAATGAAAAGTTTAAATAAAAATACAAAATTAAATGAAAGATTTAGATCGAGTGAAACCGTTGAAAAAGCATCATTAGACGAAATAAATTATAACTATCTATATGAAGATGAAAATAACTATTTTTTTATGGAACCAAAATCTTTTGAACAAATTGAAATAAAAAAAAATTTAATTGGTGAGAAAGGAAAATTATTAACTGAAAATCTAGAAGTTTCAGTCAGTTTTTACAATGGACTACCTATTTCAGTAGATTTACCAAAACAAGTTGTATGTAAAATAGAAGTTACTGATGTTGCTTTAAAAGGTCAAACTGTTTCGTCATCGTATAAGCCAGCAACATTAATTAATGGTTTAAATATTCAAGTGCCTCCTTTCATTGAAGCTGGTGATGAGGTAATTATAGATACAAGAAATCTTGAATATATTAAGAAAAATTAAATATGAACTCAATTTCTGCTAATTTAAATATTATGATCAAAGCTTGTGAAAAAGCATCGAAAATATTAATAAGAGATTTTGGTGAAATTGAGAAATTACAAGTAAAAAAAAAGGGACCCTTAGATTTTGTTACTAACGCAGATTTAAAAGCTGAAAAAATAATTATAGACGAGTTAAAAAAAGCTAAACCTAATTTTTCAATTTTGAGTGAGGAGGTTGGTTTTAAAAAAAATAAAGACACAGAAAATACTTGGATTATTGATCCTATCGATGGAACTATAAATTTTTTACATGGTATACCTCATTTCGCTATATCGATTGGTTTAATATCTAATAATGAAATTAAATCTGGTTTAATTTTCGATCCTATAAAGAATGAAATGTTTTATGCAGAAAAAAATAATGGTGCTTTTTTTAATAATGAAAGAATTAGAGTTTCTAAAAAAAATCAATTGTCAGAATGTTTGTTTGCAACAGGTGGAAAAAGATATAACTCTATAAATAAAATTACCACTAGAAAGTCAGGGTGTGCAGCTTTAGATTTGGCTTATGTTGCTTCAGGAAGATATGATGGATATTGTCAATCAAATTTAAATCTTTGGGATATAGCGGCTGGATTAATTATTATTAAGGAGGCGGGTGGTGTAATTAATGATATTGACCTTAATAATCATAATAATTTAAATGTGATAGCATCAAGCCCTAATATTAATGATAAATTTGTCGAAAAAATAAGTAACTTTTAATTGTTTTAAAAAAAACTTTTGTTATAAGTCTCCACATGAAAAAAAAAATTCATCCTAACTACCATAATATAAAAGTTGAGATGACTGATGGGACACAATTTGAAACAAAATCAACTTGGGGAAAAGAAGGTGATTTGTTAAAATTAGAAATCGATCCAAAATCTCATTCTGCATGGACAGGTGGAAAACAAAAATTGATGGATAAAGGTAGGATTAGTAAATTCAATAAGAAATTTCAAAACTTCAAGAGTGAAAAATAATTAATGTCTAACGCACCGTTAATGCCAATGGCTACAGCTGTATGGCTTGTAGAAAATACAACACTAACATTTAAACAAATTGCAGAGTTCTGTAAACTTCATGTAGTTGAGGTTCAGGGAATAGCTGATGGAGAGGTTGCTAAGGGAATTAAGGGGTATAATCCAATAATCGCTGGTCAACTCACAAGAGATGAAATAAATCTATCCGCGAAAGATGAAAATAGACCTTTGCGAATTCAAAATACTGACGTTGAAATATCCTTTTCTGAAAAAAAAAATAAGAAATATATTCCGTTATCTAAAAGACAGGATAAACCAGACTCAGCTTTGTGGTTAATTAAACACTACTCCCAACTAAAAGACTCACAAATAGCTAAATTAATTGGAATGACAAAAAATTCTGTTTCATCAATAAGAAATAAAAGTTACTGGAATTTTAATAACCTAAATTCTAAGGATCCAGTTGCTTTAGGTCTTTTTTCTCAAAAAGATTTAGTAGAAGCAGATGAAAAAGCCCAAAGACGATTAAAAAGAGAAAAAAAAGAGAAAGAAAAAGCCTTAAAGAGTTAATGAGTTTATTAAATAAAAATTATAGACATAAAATTTTAAAAATGTTAACTAACCTTTTTTTTGGAGGTAGTTATTAAAATAGAAGTAAAAGACAATAATGTTGAACAGGCTCTCAGAGTTTTAAAAAGAAAACTCCAGAGAGATGGTTTTTTTAAAATTATTAAACTAAAAAATACCTACGAAAAGCCTTCAGAGAAAAAAAAGAGGATACTACAAGAAAACATTAAAAGAGTTAAGAAGCTCAATAAGCTTAGAAATAGAATTTAGATATATCGCGGGGTGGAGCAGTCTGGTAGCTCGTCAGGCTCATAACCTGAAGGTCGGCGGTTCAAATCCGTCCCCCGCAACCAAATTTTAATTAATGCAAAAAGAAGTTTATAAAAGACATATTAACAATTACTCTAATCACTGGTGGTTTCAGGCTAGAAAAAAAATTATAGAAACAGTCATCAAAAAAAATATTGTAAGGAAAAATATCAGTATATTAGATTTTGGATCAGGATCTGGTGTTAATATCAATATGTTGTCAAAGTATGGTCATGTTAACATCTATGAACCACATATACTTACAAGAAATCATTTAAGAAGAAAATTTAATTCAAAGAAATATTCTGTAATAAAAAAATATACTAAAAAAAAATTTGATTTAATATTATTAGCAGACGTTTTAGAGCATATTAAAAATGATAAAAAAATAGTTCAAAGTTTAAGTAAAAATCTAAAAAATAATGGATTTATTTTAATTACTGTTCCTTCATATAAAATATTGTTTTCAAAAAAGGACTTAATTTTAGGTCATTATAGAAGGTATTCAAAAACCGAAATTTTGAATCTTTTCAAAAACTTTAAAACAATAAAGTTAACTTTTTTTAATTCTATTTTATTTTTTCCTATCTCATTCATCATATTATTTTTTAAATTTTTAAGAATAGACTTTATAGATGAAGTAGAAAAATCCCCAAATAAAATTATTAATTTTATTCTGTTTAAAATTTTCACTTTTGAGAGAAGATTAATTAACCACTGTAATTTACCATTTGGAATATCTATGTTAGGATTGTTTCAAAAGAAATGATTAGATCAATATCAATCGTATTTCCCTGTTATAATGAGTCTGATAGATTAAAATATACTTTTAAAGATATAAAAAAATTTGAGAAAAAGAAGATTATTAATAATTTTGAAATTATTTTTGTAGATGATGGAAGTTCAGATAATACATTTCAGATTTTAGAAAAGTATAAAAATGAAAATGCAAGATATAAAAATAAGATAAAAATTGTAAGTTATCAAAATAATAAAGGTAAAGGATATGCCTTAAAAAAAGGTATAAAAATTGCTAAATTTGATTGGGTATTAACCCTAGATGCAGATATTTCTGTTTCAATTACACAATTAAGTGATTGGATAAAACATAAGAAGATCAATAAAGAAAAGTTTATATATTTTGGATCTAGAAATCTTATAGGATCAAATATTAAATTTAAGATGTATAGAAAATTAATAGGGTTAATATTTGTAAAAATTATAAAATTTCTTTTTAATATTAATTTATCAGACACTCAGTGTGGATTTAAGCTTTATAAAAAAACAATTGCTAGGAAACTGTTCCTAAATTTA
>CACCPC010000009.1:0-45201 GCA_902547785.1 uncultured Pelagibacteraceae bacterium | reverse complement strand
AATATTAATTCACCGTCTAATTCGGTAGGTTTTAGACCATCCAAAGTTTTTAAAAAAGTAAAACATTCAGTTCAAATGCTTTCTTTGGGAAATGCTTTTGATGAAAATGATTTGATAAATTTTGAAAAAAAAATTTTAAATTTTTTAAATGAAGACAAAAATTTTAATATAATATACAGCGCTGAGCCTAAAATTGACGGCATATCAGCTTCTTTAATTTACAAAAATGGAAAATTTATTACTGGTTTGTCTAGAGGTGATGGAAAGGAGGGAGAGGATATAACAGAAAATTTAAAAACTATTAAAGATATTCCATATCTTATTAAGTCAAAAAATTTCCCAAAAGAAATCGATATAAGAGGCGAGGTATTTATTCAAAATAGTGATTTTGAAAAATTAAAGAATAAGTTTGCGAACCCAAGAAACGCTGCTTCTGGCTCTTTAAGGCAAAAAGATCCTGAAGAAACAAAAAAAATTCCATTAAAATTTATTGCTTATACATTTGGTCACGAAAAAGGTTTGAAAGCTATATCACAAGACGAATATTTAAAAAATTTAAAGGAATGGGGTTTCAAAACTAATCCTTTAAATAAAACTTTAAAAAAAATAGAGAATTTAATGACGAATTATCACGAAATAGAAAAAAAAAGAGGTGATATCGATTTTGATATTGATGGGATCGTCTATAAAGTTAATAATTTTCAATTACAAAAAAGATTAGGTAATGTTGCTAATGCTCCTAGATGGGCTATCGCTCACAAATTTTCAGCTAATAGTGGAATTTCAAAAATAAAAGATATAGAGATTCAAATTGGCAGAACTGGTGCATTAACACCTGTAGCAAAAATCAATCCTGTAAATATTGGAGGAGTAATTGTTTCTAATGCAACTTTACATAATGAGGAGGAAATAAATAGAAAAGACATTAGGGTGAATGATACGGTTTTAATAGAAAGAGCTGGCGATGTAATACCACATGTAATTTCTGTAGATCTAAAAATGAGGAATAAGGATTCAAAAAAATTTAATTTCCCTCTTCAATGTCCATCTTGCGGATCAAAAACTATTAAAGATTTTAACTTTACGACTAAAAAAGAAGAAGCAGTAAGAAGATGCTCTAGTGAGGGATATGAGTGTGAAAAAATGTCTATAGAGAAAATTAAACATTTTGTTTCAAAAGAAGCTTTTAATATCGAGGGTTTCGGTAAAAAGATAGTTGAAAACTTTTGGAACCTAAATTTGATCAAACTCCCACCAGATATATTCAAACTTGATTTTAAGAAAATTGAAAGTTTGGATGGGTGGGGTAAACAATCAGTTGCTAATTTAAAATATTCGATAAATTTAAGAAAAAAAATTTCTTTTGAAAAATTTGTCTATTCCTTGGGCATCAGGCATATTGGTTTAGAAAATGCTAAAATTATATCTAAAAACTTAAAATCACTTAAAAATTTTTTAGCACTCTCAAAAAAAAGTAATTTTGATGATCTAATGAATATTGATGGAATAGGGGAAACTCAGATAAATTCAATTAAAAATTTTTTTAACAACGATACAAATTTAAAGGTGTTGAAGAATTTAGATGAACTACTTGAAGTAAAAGACGTAGAAACACCCAAAGTTGGTGGTCCATTAAACAATAAAACATTTATGTTTACAGGTAAACTATCAAACATGAGCCGTTCTGAGGCAAAATCTTTAATAGAACAAAATTCAGGTTCGATAGTCAGCAATGTTACAAAAAAACTTGATTATCTTATTATTGGTGAAAAACCAACTAATAGGAAAGTCGATGCAGCAAAAAATTTAGGTGTGAAAATCTTAGACCAGTCTTCTTGGCTAAAGATGCTTAAATAAAACTTGCTAACCATTTTTTTTCATTTCTATTTAAAAATGGGGATATTTTTGAGTAAACTTTTAAATGATAACTAAAAAGATAGTTTTTTTCTTGCTTGGTTAAGAGATTAAAATTAATTAACTCTTTTTCTATTGGAGCTAAAGTTAAATTTTCAAAACCTAATTTTCTTCCAGTTTTTTTTACATAAACTAAGTTTTCAATGCGAATTCCAAATTTATCTTTTTTATAATAACCTGGTTCATTACTAAGTATCATTCCTTTTTGAATTTTTACTGAATTAGATTTCGAGATAGCTTGAGGTCCCTCATGAACATTAAGAAAAAAACCAACTCCATGTCCTGTGCCATGACTGTAATCTAGGTGGTCTTTTTTAAGAAATTTTCTCGCATCTTTGTCAATCAGTTTTCCGATTTTTTTTTTATTAAGGTCAGTTTGAGCAACAGCAATATGTCCTTTTAAAACATTTGTATAAATATTTTTTATATTTTTATTTTGATTTCCAAAGCAGATAGTTCTTGTTACATCTGTTGTACCAAATTTATATTGACCCCCAGAATCACAAAGGAATATTTCATTTCTTCTTAAGAGTTTTGTATTATTTTTTGTAGCTCTATAATGAACAATTGCTCCATTTTTTCCACTTCCAGCTATAGTATTAAAACTTGGAAATAAATATTTTGGACTCATTCTTCTAATTTTCTCTAATTTATTTTGAGCATCAACCTCAGTAATATTCAATTTTTTTAAATTTTTTATCCAGTAAATAAATTTTGTTAATGCTACTCCATCTATTATATGAGCATTAATCATATTTTTGATTTCAATATTATTTTTTATAGACTTAAGAATATAAATCGGGTCTTCTTTCTTAATTACTTTAAATTTTTTTTCTATTAATTTTTCAAGATAAATAGAACATGTTTTCTCATCTAACAAAATACTTCCTTTTTTCATTTTAACAAAAAAATCTAAGATATACTTTGGATCAACTATCTGGTTTTGTTTAAGTTTTTTTTCGTTTAAAAGTTTTATTGTCTTATGTTTCTCAACAATTAAGAAAACATGTTTTTCTTTTGTTAGTAATAGATTACTATTTGGTATTGGGCTTGTTGGACTGTCGTATCCCCTAATATTCAACAACCATGCAATATTCTCTGGTGCTGTAATAAATAAATAATCGTATTTATTTCTTTTTAAAAAAGAAGAAACTCTAGAGATTTTTTTGTGATGGCTTTCACCAGTAATAATTTTATCAATAGAATAAAAAGAAGTTTTTTTTATATTTTGTATTTTGGAAATTTTATCAATAAGATTTTCTTTTATGATAGTAATTTTATTATTTTTTAAAAAAAAGTTCTTAATTTGTTTTGAGGTAAATAATGTGGGATCAATTCCTAAATTCAAATTTTTAAAAACACTTGTATTGATAATTTTTAAATAATCTAAAATTTTAAAATGCTTACCACTTTCGTTTATACTTTGGATTGTATATCTTCCGTCAACAAAAAGGTAGTTTCTATCTTTTAAAATTACTGCATAACCTGCAGAACCTGTGAAATTTGAAATAAACTTAAGCCTATCTTTATTCGAATATTCAGAGAAAAATTCGTCATTTTTTGGTATTACATATCCATCGATTCCATATTCTGAAAATTGGCTTCGAAGTTTATTTATTCTTTTTTTAATCATTTAATTCTTTTTTGATATCGTATCCAACCAGGACTTCTTTTTGAATCATCTTCTAATTCAAAATCTTGATTAAAATCAAATTCTTCAAATGTATCTTTGCTTTCATCGAAATATGAATTTTTTTCTAAATTATTTTCTGGAAGTTCATCAATAAATCTTGATGCCATACTATCTATCCAATCACCTTGATAAAACCTATTCATCGAAAACGAGATAATTGCATTTCTTTTAGCCCTAGTAATTCCCACATAAGCTAATCTTCTCTCCTCTTCTAAACCATTGTGTCCTTTTTCCTCTATTGATTTTTGATGAGGAAATAGTCCCTCTTCCCAACCAGGTAAAAAAACAACGTCAAATTCTAATCCTTTGGCAGCATGCATAGTCATCATATTGATTTTTTCCCCATCCCAATCTTGATCAATAGATGTTGCAAGTGATACATGATCTAAAAAACTCTCTAAGTTGTCAAACTCTTTCATAGCACTTAATAATTCTTTGATATTTTCTAAACGATTTTCATTTTCAAGATCTTTTTTATTTTTCAACATTGCAGAATATCCAGACTCATCTAAAATAATTTGTAATAATTTCACCTGATTAAATTTTTTCATTTTTAAATCATTTCTCCATTTAGAAATTAAATCTAAAAATAAAGTTAAACCTATTTTTGCCTTTGGTTTTATCAAATTTTGTTCTATCATTTTTCTTGACGAACTTTCTAAACTAATCTTATTTTTTTTTGAGAACTCGTGTATTGTTTTAATTGTACTTTCACCGATAGACCTTTTGGGATTATTTACAATTCTTTCGAAAGCTAGATCGTCTTTTTCTTGGTTAATCAATCTTAAATAGGCTACACAATCTTTTATCTCAGCTCTCTCATAAAATTTAATTCCCCCTAAAATTCGATAAGGCATACCAATTTTTAAAAATCTTTCTTCAAATTCTCTAGTTTGAAAAATAGCTCTTACTAAAATTGCAATATTATTAAGTGAATATCTTTTTTTTATGTTCTCTACTTCATCTGAAATCCCTATTGCTTCATCTTTTCCATTCTTAAAGCAATTTAATTTTATGAGATCACCTTCATCCATTGTAGATTTTAAAGTTTTACCAACCCGATTTTCATTATTAGAAATTAATGATGAAGCAACAGATAAAATATTTTTTGAAGATCTATAATTTTCTTCCAATCTTATTATCTTTGTATTTTTATAAATTTTATCAAAATCCAGAAAATTTTTGATTTCAGCTCCTCTCCAACTATAAATTGATTGATCATCATCTCCTACACAACATATGTTTTTGTTTTTTTCTGCCAATAAATTAAGCCATCGACTTTGTATAAAATTCGTATCTTGGTATTCATCTACAAGAATGTATTTAAAATTTTTAGAATAGATATCTCTTATATCTTCATTTTTTTCTAAAATTTTAACCGAATGCAAGATTAAATCTCCAAAATCGCAAGCATTCAACTCAATTAACTTTTGTTGGTAAATTTTATAAACAGGTAAGATAGTTTTTTCATAAATATCTTTAGAATTAATTTTTACTTCACTTGGATATAAACCTTTATTTTTCCACTTATCAATAATTGCAATAACATATCTAGGGGCTAGTTGTTTGACATCAATATTTTCTGCTTTACAAATATTTTTAATTAATCTGATTTGATCATCAGTATCAATAATTGTAAAATTTGAATTTAAATTTACTGCTGAGGCATGCTTTCTCAATAATTTTGCACATATTGAGTGAAATGTTCCTAGCCAGGACAATCCGACAGCAGAAGATCCTAAAATTTTACTTACTCTGTTTTGCATTTCTTTTGCTGCTTTATTTGTGAAAGTCACAGCAAGAATTTGATTAGGGTAAGCATTTTTACTCTTTATTATGTGTGCAATTCTGCTTGTTAAAACTTTTGTTTTACCAGATCCAGCTCCAGCAACTATTAATAATGGCCCATCTAAAGCTAAGACAGCTTGTTTTTGGGCCTCATTAAGATTTTTTAGATAATCAGAGTTTACCATTTGAATAATTTAATTATAAGTTTCAGCAATTTATGTTTAATTTAAGTTTTTATAAAAAAAAGCTAAAAAAATTATTATTACCGATTAATAGAATTATAGAAAGTTTTTTTACTGAATTAAATAGGTCAAAGTCTCAATCAATTAGGCAAACACCTTTAAAAAAAAAAATAATTCAGCTAGATGGTAGGATTGAAAGTTTTTTTGATAAATTTAAAGATTTTAAAAAATTCAATCAGAACAAGAAAAAATTTTTTTATTTAAACAACAAGATAGCCATCTCAATTGCTTCTTTAGTTATCCTTTTTTTTAGTTATTTTTTAATTCCTATATTTTACAATGAGGATAAAATTAAAACTTCTTTAATAAATCAAATTTCAGATAGATATGACATAACGATTGAATTCAACGAAAAAATTAAATACGGGTTATTTCCTGCACCTTTTTTTTACACTAAAAATTTGGATATTAAATATAAAAAAAAAGTTATAGCTAACTCAGGATATGTGAAGTTTTACATTTCTTTCAATAATTTCTTTTTATCAGAAAATATCTCGTCAAAGAATTTAATATTTCAAGATACAGAATTTAATATTAACTCAAACAATTTTGATTTTTTTCTTAAGGCTTTAAATAGTTCTGATAAAAAAAACCAGTTTATCTTTAAAAGATCTAAATTCTTTTATAAAGATCAAAGTGATGATTTATTGTTTTTATCAAAAATAAGTAATTTTAATTTTTTTTATGATGATGTAAATAATTTTCAAAAGGTGCAGTCAATTTTTGAAATATTTAATATTCCATTTAAATTAGATATTTCAAAAAATGTTATTAATAAAAATAAAAATATTAAATTATCATCCAAAAAAATCAGATTAGATATTGAAACTTCTCTAGAATATGATGAAGCTACAATAAGCGGTTTTTTTGATATTACATCAATTAATAAAAGAAATTTATTTAGATATGTAATTAAAGATAATTCTTTAAACTTTTTATCATCAGAAGAAGATTATAGAGGTGAAATTAATTTTAAACCATTTTATTTTTCAACGGATTTGAATTTTAAATACATAAGCCAAAAGAAAATATTTCAAAGTGAATCTTTACTCATAGATTTATTAGATTCAGAATTATTAAATAATCCAAATCTGAATGCATCGATAAATATTAAGATTGATAGAATTGACAAATTTGAGTACTTTCAAAATTTTATTTCTAAAATTCACTTGGGTGATGGAAGAATTTTGATGAAAAATTTTAATACTGAATGGAATGAATCAGTTTTTATCAAAGCTAATGAAATAGAGTTTTTAAATGATATGGATGGTAAAAAATTAGTTGGTGAAATTATTTTTAATTTTGAAGATATAGAAAAATTTTTTAGATATTTTCAAATAAAAAGAAATTATCGAGATGTGTTTGAAACAATTAAATTAGATTTTGTTTATGATCTTACCCTAGGTAAATTAATCATGAATAATTTAAGAATTGATAATAAATCTCAAAAAAAAATAGAAATATTCCTAAATCAATATAATAAAAGCAAAAACAGCACCTTTAATAAAGTGACTATAAGAAATTTTATTAAAGAATTATTCCAAGTTTATGCAGGATGAATCATTTTTTTTGGATTCACAATTTTATTGTAATCCTTTTCACTTATAAGTTTAGATTTTAGCGCTTCATGTTTAAGAGTAGTTTTATTTTTAAGAGCTAGCTTAGCAATTTTAGCTGATTTATCATAACCAATGTGTGGTGCTAGAGCAGTAACTAACATTAAAGAATTATCTAGATATTCTTTTATTTTGCTTTTATCAGCTTTTAATCCTCTGATACAGTAAAGTGAAAAATTTTTAATACTGTCAGATAAAAGATTGATAGACTGTAAAATATTATGAGCAATTAAAGGCTTAAAGACATTTAATTCAAAATGTCCATGAGATCCCGCCATTGTAATACCGTTATGGTTTCCTATTACCTTCACACATACCATGGTAACAGCTTCTGATTGAGTAGGATTTACTTTTCCTGGCATAATCGATGAACCTGGCTCGTTTGCTGGCAATATTAATTCTCCATAACCTGCTCTAGGACCAGAACCAAGAAATCTTATATCATTTGCAATTTTCATTAAGCTAACAGCGGTAGTGTTTAAAGTACCTGAGAAATTAACGATTTCATCATGTGCAGCAAGGGCCGCAAATTTATTTTTTGTGGGTTTGAATGGAAGTTTTGTGATTTTTTTAATCTCATTAATAATTTTTTTATCGAAATTTTTTTTACTATTTATTCCAGTTCCTACGGCAGTTCCACCTTGTGCAAGTGAATAAATCTCTTTTAAGGCTAAATTAACTCTATCTATACAATCTTTAATTTGAGCCTGATAACCAGAAAATTCTTGACCTAAAGAAAGCGGTGTTGCATCTTGTAAGTGTGTTCTACCAACTTTAATAATTTTTCTAAATTTTGATATTTTTTTTTTTAGTTCTTTGTTTAGTAAAGTTAGAGACGGCAATAGTTTTTTTTTAGTTTCAATTGCAATGGCGATATGCATGGCAGTTGGAAAAACATCATTCGTGGATTGAGATTTATTTACATGATCATTAGGATGAATAGGTTTTTTTGAACCCTTTTTCCCCTTTAACTTTTCTATAGCTCTGTTAGCGATGACTTCATTGACATTCATATTAGTTTGCGTGCCAGAACCAGTTTGCCAAACTTTTAATGGGAAGTGATCATCAAGTTTTCCTGCGATAACTTCGTTAGATGCAGAAATTATCGCTTTCGAAATTTTTGGTAAGAGTTGTTTTTCTTTTAAATGTACAACCGCTGCTGCTTTTTTTATAATCGCTATAGATTTAATCAAAATTGGTCTTACTAAAAAATCTCCTATATCAAAATATTTTTTTGATCTTTGTGTAGAAGCACCCCAATACTTATCATTAGGTACTTTTATTGATCCTATACTGTCGAATTCTTTTCGAAATTTCATTGATAATTATTCGACATTTATATATTAAAAATTAGACAACTAATAGGAGCAAAATGACAAATTTTGAAAAAGTAGGTGTTTTTATGAAAACTTTTGGTCAAGATGTTAAAGAGAGTTCTTCATTTAGCACTGATAAAATTAACGCATTAAGAGTAAGTCTTATTAAGGAAGAACTTGATGAATTGATAGAAGCAATGAATAAAAAAGATTTAGTCGAAGTAGCTGATGCACTAACGGATATTCTTTACGTTACATATGGTGCAGGACATGCATTTGGTATAAATCTTGATGCTTGTTTCGAAGAAGTTCAAAATTCGAATATGAGTAAATTAGATAAAGACGGCAAACCTATTTACAATGATAAAGGTAAAGTTATGAAGGGTCCTGATTATTTTAAGCCAGATTTAAGTAAATATATAAAATAGTTTAAGGTGCGTTTTGCTGTGGATGTCCTAGATTTTTACTACTATTCCTAATTTAATTGAATTGAAAAACCATTTATTATTTAAGAAAAGTAATCAGATCGCCAATTAGTAAAATGATATAATTATATTATGAAATTAAATTTAAAATACTATTTTTTAAGAGTTTTTTTAATAAATATATTAGCTTTAGTTTATTTATCGGACACTTATTCCTTCGATTTTGGCTTTATCTCTATTCAATCTTTAATTTATTCAATTCATATATATTTATTATATTTTTTTATTTTTTTTGAGACAGTTTCAGCTATCATAAGTCAGTACGGACTTGATTTTCATTCTTATAAATTAATTTTTAATAATTCTTTTAGTTTAAATTATGATTACGTTGGGTATGTTTTATACGAAAATATAAGTATTATTTATTATTTGGTCTTTACTACATTAATAATTTACTATCTTGAGAAAAAAAAATATAAGATTAATTTTAAATTTAAATCATTTACTATTATTCAAAAATTTTATCTATTATCCTTCATTATTGCATTTATTTTTTCATATATAAATCCATCACTTTCTCATCATAGTTTAATTGAAAGAATAAAAGGTGTGACTAATATGTGGACGGATTTTGAAAGAAATTATTCCTACGATGTAAAATATTACAATCAAATGGTAAAAAACAATTTCTTTAGAAATGAGAATTGGTTTAATGCATTAAAATATACGTTTATTTACTCTGGTAGTTCTCCCGCAGGTTCAAAAAAACTTAAGAATATAGAAAAACATAATTATTTTGGGAATTTTGAAAAATTTATTAATCAAAAAAAATTCAATAATATTTATGTGATAATAAACGAATCTTACCCAAATTTTAGAAATCAAAAGCTTAAAAATAATTTATTCCAAAAAATTGTTTTAAATAATGAGAGTTTAAATATTAAAAAATTCAAAAAAAAATGGAATAGATCTGTAACAACCCAGGGTTCAGAGATGGAATTCTTTTGTGATAAAGAGGTCGATTTTGATGAATTTAAAGATACAGACCTTAATATTTTTTTGGAAAAAAATAATTGTTGGATAAATAACATTAAAGATAAAAATTTTATTTATATACATAGTTATAAAGAGTCGTTTTTTAATAGGTCGAGATATAAAACTTTTTTTGATAAATCATATTTTAGCGAAGATTTAAAAAAATTTAGTTTAAGTGAGTGTATTCAAAAATTTAGTGGGATTTGTGATCATGATATTTTGGATAATATGGATATGTTACTCAATAAAAAAGATAACAATTTTGTGATTTTTTTGACAGTTAATAATCATATCCCGCTAGAACCAGTTATGGATAAACAATATATAAATTGTGAAAAAAATTTTCCTTTAAATTTAAGTAAACAGTTTTGTACAATTTATAACAACCAGATGTTTTTTAACGAGAGTATTTCTAATTTTCTTCTAAGAATGAAAAAAAATGATCTTTTTGTTTTATTTTCTGATACACCCCCAATGTTTTCTGGAAAAAGAAGAATCCATTTTGAGGATACGGTCGATGTATACTTTATTTCAAAAATTTAATTTATTTTTATAGATAATTTAAAGGGGCGTTCTGTTGCCAGGTGCCCCGAACCCCGTTTACCTAATTAACTAAGTTAATTAAGCAGCAAGTGCGTAACTTTCGTTAGCAATTATAAATTAGCCCGTTACGGAGGAACAATTCCGAACGAAAGAATAGCCTTTAGTCACTCGTCGAATCTAGTTCACCCCCATAAGTTGTAAATGGTGGAGGTGGTGGGTACTGCCCCCACGTCCGCAATGGTTATTACGAAATTCGTTTATCGTCATAGTTGGAAATCCAACTTTATTAATATAAAAGGAATTACTAAAGATTCAATAACAATCATGAAATTAACAAAAGATCAAATCGCAGAGATAAAGCATCAACAATCTCAAAGTAATTCTACAAAAAGAGTAACCGTGCCTGAATTAGAAAAGATTCTTTACGAAGCGATACCTGCTCTTGACCATGGTTTTGTAAGAGTTATTGATTATATGGGAGACGATTCCTCAATAGTTCAATCAGCAAGAGTTTCATATGGTAAAGGCACCAAACAAGTTTCTACAGATGCAGGATTAATTAAATATTTAATGCGTCACTGGCATAGCACACCATTTGAGATGTGTGAGATTAAATATCATATCAAACTCCCAATTTTTATCGCTCGTCAATGGATTAGACATCGAACTGCAAATGTAAATGAATATTCTGCAAGGTACTCAATTCTAGATAAAGAATTCTATTTACCTACTAAAGAAAATCTTGCTGCCCAATCAAAATCTAACAGACAAGGCAGAGGTGATGTATTGGAAGGTGATCAAGCAAATGAGGTTCTGGAACTTTTAAAGAATGATGCTGAAAGAACATATACAAATTATGAAACAATGCTTAACGAAAAATATGATGGATCTACAATTGATGAGAATAAAAAAGGGTTGGCAAGAGAACTCGCAAGAATGAATCTGACATTAAACACTTATACCCAGTGGTATTGGAAAACTGACTTGCTAAATTTGATGAATTTTTTAAGATTAAGAGCAGACCATCACGCCCAGTATGAAATTAGAGTTTATGCAGATATAATGCTGGATACGTTAAAAAGATGGGTTCCAGTAACCCATGAGGCCTTTATGGACTATAGGGTGGGTGGAACTGAAATTTCATCCAAAGGAAAAAAAATTATTAAAAGATTAATCAAAGGAGAAAATATTTCTATAGAAGACTCAGGTTTGTCTAAAAGAGAATGGAATGAATTAATGGACGCTTTTGATCTTAAAGATAAATCTTTAAAATGATCAAAAACCACAAATTTTTAATAATTTTATCAATAGTATTAAGTTTTATTTTTTCAGTAGCTCTATCAAATTACAATCTATCAAAGTACGATGTTAACGTAGTAGATGGGGATCGTAGTTATCATAAAATGATAAAAACTGATCCTTATAGATATTTATCAAATGGAGCTGAAATAAAAAATCAACTAAAAGACGGAAAAAATTTTTTTACAACTGGAGGAGAACTTTATACTAAATATTTACCCTCGAGATTAGCAGCACTTTATTACTACATTTTTGATATAAACTTCTCTGACAGCGACAAACCAGGGCGACAGGTAAATACAGGAAATCACTTTTATTATCTTTTAATTCAAAACTTAATTTATTATTTGAGTGTTTTATTTCTATATTTTTCAGTCAAAAAAAGTTTTAATCAAATAATTGTTTTGTCAGCGATTATATTCTTATGTATAGAGCCAACCATTATTCAGTATCATTCTACATTTTGGAGTGAGTCTATTTTTTTTTCATTACAAGTAGTTATCATGGCATTAATCTTAAGAGAGAAAAAATCAATTTATAGTTATATTCTACTTGGTTTATTTGTTGGAATTTTAAGTTTACAAAAACAATTAGCTGTCTTTTATATAGTACCAATTATCATTTTTATATTTTTATTTAATAAAAAAAAACTGATTAATAAAATTATACTAATTATTTTTGGATTTGGACTAATTCAAACTTTACTTGGTTTAAATAATTTTTATAGATCAGGGGTATTTTACATAATGACTGCAGATACCAAAGTAGAAATGCACAGGTCTCTCGTAAGAAAGGTTATAATGAAAGCTGATAATATTTCGTCTAAACAATTTAATGAAATAGAAGGAATAGCAGCTTTTGATTGGATAAAAAAAAATAAAATTAAAATTGATGAAAATTCATATTCCCTAAAAATATCAAAGTCATTTATGAGTTATAGAGAAAGTATTCTTAATGAAAAAGACAAAATTAGTTTTGACGAATTCATTAGAAAAAGAACGTTCATGTATATTTTTAATTATCCCTTGGAATTTACAAAGCATGTCATCAAACAATCAATGCATACCGCTTTATTAAATCCATTTCATATTTATTCTGAGCATAATTTCCGCTCAAGTGAAATTTATTATGTTTCAAAAAAGCATGATCAATTAGTCCCTCTAAGAGTGGTTTATAGTATACTTATATATTTTTTTGTAAGTTTTGGCTTACTTTATCTTATTAAAAAGAAAGAATATGAAAAACTTTTTTTTCTTTTAATTTCAGCTTTGTATTTTTATGCAACAATTTTTTGGCATGGAAATACAAGATATTTTGTTCCTTGTGTAATTTATTTATCTTTTTTATTTGGCGCAGGTCTAAATTATATATTTGAGTCTTTTAATAAAAAAATTAGTTAAAAAATTGATTTAATTTTTTTAGCTATATTTAAATATATTTGTGAAATTACATGTTTTGGATTAACTTCTACAATTGGTACTCCCAAATCACCTTGTTTACTAACTTCAGGATTGATTGGAATTTTTCCTAAAAAATCTTTTTTAAATTCATCAGCTGTTTTTTCTACTCCTCCCTCTCCAAAAATATTATATTTTTTATTATCATCCCCCAAAAAATAACTCATGTTATCAATAAGACCTAAAATTTTTACCCCAAGTTTGTCAAACATTTTTATACCTCTTTTTACATCAAGTAATGCTACTTCTTGAGGAGTGGAAACGATAATAGCTCCATCTATTTTAATTTCTTGAGAAAAAGTTAATTGCGTA
Organism: uncultured Pelagibacteraceae bacterium; assembly: GCA_902547785.1. GTDB lineage: Bacteria > Pseudomonadota > Alphaproteobacteria > Pelagibacterales > Pelagibacteraceae > Pelagibacter. Next base: position 31,561 of record CACCPC010000009.1, on the reverse strand, counting down.
TCTCCAGTACCGGGGGGCATATCAACAATTATAAAATCTAAATCTCTCCAATTAACTTTTTGCGTAAAGGTCCTAATTGCACTTGTCACCATTGGTCCTCGCCAAATCATTGGTGTCTGTTGATCAGTTAAAAAGCCTATAGACATACACTGAATATCGAATTTATTTATAGGCTCTAACTTTTGTCCATCGCTTTTTGGTTTTTCGTAAATACCCATCATTTTTGGGATAGAAGGACCATAAATGTCTGCATCTAATAAACCAACTTTACATCCAACTTTTTTAAGAGCCAAAGCAAAGTTTGTTGCAAAAGTTGATTTTCCAACACCCCCTTTCGCGCTAGAAATTGCAATTGTAAACTTAGTTCCCTTAATTGGATTTTTCGTAGGCAATTTTCTACCCATTTTAGCTCTCATTGCGTCACTTAATTCTGGTTTTTCCTTTGGCATTATAGGATCTTAACTTGTTTTTCCTCATAAAGACATTATATAGATTGCCGTATGTCAGATGATTTTAGACAAGGTGGTGGTAGTCCTTGGGGAGCACCCCCAGGTGGAAGCGGTAATGGTTCTGGACGAGGCCCAACTCCACCGGACATAGACAAAATTATAAGAGAATTTCAAGAAAAGATTAAAAGATTTTTACCAGGAGGCAGCTCTTCTGGTGGTAAGCAGGTAATTTTAGTTTTACTTATTCTAGGGTTTGTTTGGTTAGCTAGTGGACTTTATAGAGTTTTACCAGATGAACAAGGTGTGGTGTTAAGATTTGGAAAATTTGTGAAAACAACTCAACCAGGATTAAATTATCATATTCCTTTTCCTGTTGAGACAGTGCTTACTCCAAAAGTAACAAAGGTTAACAGAATTGATATTGGTTTTAGGTCTGAGAGAGATAGTGGTTTTACATCTCAAGGTGGAGTAGCAGATGTACCCCAAGAAAGTTTGATGTTAACGGGAGATGAGAATATTGTTAATATCGATTTTTCCGTTTTCTGGGTAATTAAAGATGCGGGTAATTTTTTATTTAAAATACAAGATCCAGAGGGAACAGTTAAAGCAGCAGCCGAGACAGCAATGAGAGAGGTAATTGCAAGATCTGATATTCAACCCATTTTAACTGAAGGTAGATCAGTCATCGAAACAGATACTCAAGAAATTATTCAAAAGATTTTAGATGAATACACTAGTGGTATTCAAATTACACAAGTTCAAACACAAAAAGCAGACCCACCTGATCAGGTAATTGATGCGTTTAGAGATGTACAGGCTGCAAGAGCTGATATGGAAAGATCAAAGAACGAAGCTGAAGCTTATGCAAACGATGTTATCCCAAGAGCACGAGGGGAAGCAGAAAAAATTTTACAAGCAGCTGAAGCGTATAAAAAAGAAGTCGTGGCAAAAGCTGAGGGTGAAGCCAGCAGGTTCTTAGCAATCTATAACGAATATAAAAATGCTAAATCTGTAACTCAAGAAAGAATGTATTTAGAAACAATGGAAAAAGTTTTAGCTGATATTGATAAAGTAATTATTGAAAAAAATGCTGGTTCAGGTGTAGTACCTTACTTACCTTTACCTGAATTGCAAAAAAAGAAAGTAACAAATTAATATGAATGCAGGAAAAATTACAGCTGGAATTATTGTTGCTTTAGCAGCAGTTGCGTTCTTTTCAATTTTTATAGTTAAAGAAGTTAACCAGGCAATTGTACTTCAATTTGGAGATCCAAAAAGAATAATTCTAAAACCTGGTTTAAATTTCAAAATTCCTTTTATTCAAAACGTTGTATTTTTAGATAAGAGAATTTTAAATTTGGACACACCGCCAGAAGAAGTAATTGCTTCTGATCAAAAGAGATTGATAGTTGATGCATTTGCAAGATTTCAAATAGTTGATCCTCTTAAGTTTTACATTTCAGTTGGAAATGAAAGGGTTGCAAGATCAAGATTAGCTACGATTATTAATTCAAGAATTAGGAACGTTCTTGGACAACAAGAACTTCAAACGCTTCTTTCAGAGGACAGAACAAAACAAATGGCTTTAATTCAAGAAGGTGTAAATAATGAAGCAGAAAATTTTGGGATAAAAATAGTTGATGTTAGAATTAAAAGAGCTGATCTTCCCCAAGCTAACAGTGATGCAATTTTTAGAAGAATGCAGACCGAAAGGGAGAGAGAAGCTAAAGAATTTAGAGCAAGAGGAGCTGAAATGGCAGTAACAATTACCTCGACTGCAGACAAAGAAGTGACTGTAATTTTAGCTGAAGCACAAAAAAAATCGGAGATTATGAAAGGTGAAGGAGATGGTAAAAGAAATAATATCTTTGCTGCAGCGTTTGGACAGGATCCAGAATTCTTCGCATTTTATAGAGCTATGCAAGCTTATGAAAAAGCTTTAATAGGTGGAGAAACATCTCTAATTCTATCTCCCGATAGTGAATTTTTTAAATTCTTTGGGAATATAAAACCACAAACAGAGTAAACTTTAATGAAAGAATTGATCATTGCATTTGGTCTATTCTTTTTTATTGAAGGAATTTTATATGCCTTATTTCCATCAAAAATGAGGAATATGTTGAAAAAGCTTGAGTTAATAAAAGATAGTCAATTACGCACTGGTGGATTAATTTTTGCTTTAATAGGATTTATAATTATTTATTACGCGAAAAGTTAAAATGATGAAAATAAAAGCTATATTTTTCTCTTTAATATTAATATTAAATTTTTCATCAGTATCTAATTCTCAAAATATTCCTAATTCGTTTGCAGATTTAGCTGAAAAATTAATGCCTTCAGTAGTGAATATTTCAACAACCCAGACTGTTGTTGAGAGAAGTAATCCATTTCCAAATTTTCAGTTTCCACCAGGCTCACCATTTGGTGATATGTTTAAGGAATTTGGAACACCTCAAGAAAGACAATCTTCGGCACTGGGCTCAGGATTTATTATAGATGAAAAAGGAATACTAGTAACAAATAATCATGTGATTGAAGGAGCAGAAGATATTGTTGTTCAAGTAAATGGTGAAAAAAAATTTAAAGCAAAAGTTATTGGAGCAGATCCTCTTTCAGATATTGCAGTTCTAAAAATTGAGTCAAAAGAAAAGTTTTTACCTGTAAGATTTGGTGACTCAGATAAAGCAAGAATAGGTGATTGGGTTATAGCTATTGGAAATCCATTCGGTTTAGGTGGCACAGTTACCTCGGGAATAATTTCTGCAAGAAATCGATCAATTGGATTATCAAGATATGAAGATTATATTCAAACCGATGCATCTATTAACTCTGGGAACTCAGGTGGCCCTTTATTCGATATGAGTGGTAATGTGATTGGAATTAACACGGCAATACTTGGTAGAAGCGGAAATGTAGGAATAGGTTTTTCAATACCATCAAATAGTGCAAAGATTGTAATTGATCAATTAATTGAATTTGGAGAAACAAAAAGAGGATGGCTAGGAGTAAGAATTCAAGATGTAACAAAAGAAATTGCAGATGTTGAAAAATTAGATGAACCAAGAGGGGCTCTAGTAGCAAGTGTTGCACCAAATAGTCCATCCGAAAAAGCTGGAGTTAAAAGCGGAGATATTATTCTAGAATTTAATGGTGAAAAAATAAAGCAAATGAAAGAGCTACCCATAATTGTAGCCAGAACTGAAGTTGGAAAAAAAGTAAAAGTTAAAATCTGGAGAAATAAAAAAGAAATTATCAAAACAATTACGCTCGGAAGACTGGAGACATCAGAGGATTTTAAAATTTCAGAAAAAAAAGAAGAATTACCCAAGGAAACTTTAATTGAAAATCTTAAAATAAAAGTAAGAAAACTCTCTGATCAAGATATTAAAACGAGAAACTTGCCAAACCAAACTAATGGTTTAGTAATTACAAGTATTGAAAAAAATAGTCCTTTAACTGGCTCGATCGAAGTCAATAGCATCATCCTAGAAGCTCAAAAGAAAAAGATAAGAAATGTTGAGGACTTAAATCAAGCTTTAAAACAAGTTTTAAATAGTAACCAGAAGACTATTTTACTTGTGATCTATAATAGTCAAAATCAAAAAAGATATATAGGCGTTAAATTAGATTAGTTTATGGATTTAAAATCCAAAATTATTTTAATTTATGGACCTACTGCTTCTGGAAAATCTAATTTTGCAATTAAACTAGCAAAAAAAATTTCAGGTCAGATTATAAATGCTGATAGTATGCAAGTTTATAAAGAATTTAAAGTTTTAACCGCAAGACCTTTTAAAAAAGATTATCAGAATATCAAACATCATTTATATGGATTTCAAAATGCTAAAAAAAATTTTTCTACAGGAGATTGGCTTAAAATGGCAAAAGAAAAAATTTTGCAATGTAGAGAAATAAATAAAACACCAATATTGGTAGGAGGTACTGGTCTATATTTTAAAGCTTTAACAGATGGTTTAGTTAATATTCCAAAAATTCCTATTAATTTTAGAAGCAGAGTACGAAATTTACACAAAAGAATAGGACAAAAGAAATTTTTTCAAAAGCTATTACAAGTAGATCCTTTAATTAAAGATCAAATTAATTCTTTAGATGTACAAAGATCTTTAAGAGCATTTGAAATTAAATCATTTACAAAAAAATCTATGATTAGTTGGTTTAAAAACACTAAGTCAGATTACAGTCATAATGACTTTTTTAAAATTTGTATTGATTTTCCGAGGAAAGATTTAATTGAGAGAATAAATAAGAGATCTGAAAATATGATTAAACTAGGTGCAATTTTAGAGGTTAAAAGATTTATCAAATTAAGAGTCCCAAAAAATAAAAGCCTCAGTAAAGCAATTGGAATTAACGAGATTAAGCAATATCTTCAAAAAAAAATCCAAGCAGAACAATTAATTGAGAAAATATCAATAAAGACTAGGCAATATGCCAAAAGACAGAGCACCTGGGCTCGAGGACATATGAAAGATTGGAATAAAATTAATCCAGCTGGTTTGGAAAAGCTCTTAAAAAAAATTTAGATATTCTCTACTTAGCCTTGACCAATTAGCACAACTTCAGCTAGATTGCTTGAATGTCTAAATTATATACTGGTGCAGAAATTGTATTTAAATGTCTTGAAGATCAAGAGGTTGAATATATTTTTGGTTATCCAGGCGGAGCAGTTTTACCGATTTATGATGAACTTAAAAATCATTCATCAATAAAACATATACTTGTTAGACATGAACAAGGAGCAGGCCATGCAGCAGAGGGGTATGCAAGATCATCAGGCAAGCCCGGAGTAGTTTTAGTAACATCAGGACCCGGTGCAACTAATGTTGTTACAGCATTGACTGATGCTTATATGGACTCAATACCTTTAGTTTGCATTTCTGGACAAGTACCCACTCATTTAATCGGCACTGATGCTTTTCAAGAGTGTGACACAACAGGAATCACGAGGCCTTGTACAAAACATAATTGGTTAGTTAAAGATATTAAAGAATTACCAAAAGTAATGCATGAAGCTTTTAAAGTAGCAACAACCGGAAGACCTGGACCTGTACTAATTGATATTCCTAAAGATATTCAATTTGCAAAAACTAATTATACAAAATTTAAAAAAGAAAAAAAATTAAATGGAAAAATACATAATAAATTTTCTGAAAATGAAATTAATCAATTAATTGATTTGATTTCAAAAGCAAAAAAACCAGTTGTTTACACTGGGGGCGGAGTAATAAATTCTGGGCCTCAGGCTAGTGAGACTTTAAAAGAGTTTGTTAGATTAATTGGTTTTCCAATCACGTCGACTCTACAAGGGTTAGGGGCATTTCCAGGGGATGATAATCAATTTATTGGAATGCTAGGTATGCATGGAACTTATGAAGCTAATAATGCAATGCATGATTGTGATTTGTTAATTAACATTGGTGCAAGATTTGACGATAGAATAACTGGTAAGATCGATGAGTTTTCACCAAAATCAAAAAAAGTTCATATCGATATTGATCCATCGTCAATCAATAAAATTATTAAAGTAGATCTTGCAATAGTTGGAGATGTTAATGAAGTAATAAAGTCAGCTATTAAGAAAATAAATAAAAAACAAAATGGTTTAAAAGACTCGAATAAACAAAGAATTTCAAAATGGTGGGAACAAATCCAAAAGTGGAGAACGAAAGACTCTTTGGGATTTATCAATAGTGATAAAGAAATTAAGCCTCAGCATGCTGTAAAAAGATTATATGAGCTAACAAAAAATCAAGATACATTTATCACAACTGAAGTTGGTCAGCATCAAATGTGGGCTGCACAACACTATAAATTTAATAAACCTAATAGATGGATGACATCAGGAGGTCTTGGAACAATGGGATATGGACTTCCAGCAGCAGTAGGCGTTCAAATTGCTCATCCAGATAAATTGGTGATCGATATTGCAGGTGAAGCATCTGTTTTGATGACGATTCAAGAAATGTCTACAGCAGTTCAATACAATTTACCCATAAAGATATTTATTTTAAATAATCAGTATATGGGAATGGTAAGACAATGGCAGGAACTTCTACATGAAAAAAACTACTCAGAGAGTTATTCTGAAGCCTTACCTGACTTTGTTAAATTAGCTGAGGCTTATGGATGTAAAGGTATTAAGGCAGATAATCCAGATGAATTAGATGATAAAATTAAAGAGATGATTGATTATAACGGTCCAGTAATATTTGATTGTCATGTAGATCCTAATGAAAATTGTTTTCCAATGATACCATCCGGAAAGCCTCATAATCAGATGATTTTAGGTCCAAATGATAAAGAGGAAAATAAAATTACCGGTAAAGGGAAATCATTAGTTTAATGTCATCTCCAAAATCAGCATATAGTATTCCCACTAAAAAAGGAAAATTAGATACTCATATATTTGTTGTTTGGGTTGATAACGAATCTGGTGTATTGGCAAGAGTAGTTGGGTTATTTTCTGGCAGAGGATATAACATCGAGTCTTTAGCGGTTGCAGAAGTTGATGCAACAAAAAATATTTCAAGAATAACCATCGTTACAACAGGAACACCACAAGTTATTGATCAAATTAAACTTCAGCTGAAAAAACTAGTTCCAGTCCATAAAGTTGCAGATTTTAAAAGAGAAGATAAAAATGTTATTTTTAAAGAGATGGCATTACTTAAAATTGTTGCACAGAAAAAAAAGATAGATAAGTGTCTTAAAGAATGCAAAAAATTTAATCCTGTAATTTTAGACAAAACAAATAAATCAGTGGTTGTACAAATAACTGCTTTAAGAAGAGAAATTGATAAAATGAGTAAAAAATTAAAACCCTTAGGTCTTACAAGCACTTCTAGAACTGGGGCAATAGCTATGACCAGAGGTGCTCAAACATTCAAATAAATTTATAAAGGAGAAAAAAAATGAAAATGTTCTATGAAAAAGATGCTGACGTAAACTTAATTAAAGATAAAAAAGTTGCTATTTTTGGTTATGGTAGTCAAGGGCACGCACATGCTCTTAATTTAAAAGATAGCGGGGTAAAAGAAGTAGTCGTTGCTTTAAGAGATGGTTCAGCAAGTAAAGCTAAAGCTGAGTCAAAAGGATTAAAGGTGATGAATTTGTCTGATGCAGCAGAATGGGCTGACGTTTGTATGATTTTAACTCCTGATGAACTTCAAGCAACCATATATAAAAATCATATCGAACAAAGAATAAAACAGGGCACAAGTTTAGCTTTTGCTCACGGTTTAAATATTCATTATGATTTAATCAAAGCAAGAAAAGATTTAGATGTATTTATGGTTGCTCCTAAGGGGCCCGGACATCTTGTAAGAAGTGAATTTGAAAAAGGGGGTGGAGTTCCTTGTTTGATGGCAGTACATCAAGATGGTACAGGTAAAGCAAGAGATTTAGCTCTATCATATGCATCAGCAATTGGAGGTGGAAGATCTGGAATTATTGAAACTACTTTCAAAGATGAATGTGAAACAGATTTATTTGGTGAACAAACAGTCCTTTGTGGAGGTCTAGTAGAGTTGATTAAAAATGGTTATGAAACATTAGTTGAGGCTGGATATGAACCAGAGATGGCATATTTCGAGTGCTTACATGAAGTAAAATTAATTGTTGATTTGATTTATGAGGGCGGGATTGCAAATATGAATTACTCAATTTCGAATACAGCGGAGTATGGTGAGTATGTTTCAGGGCCCAGAATAATAAATAAAGAGGAAACTAAGAAAAGAATGAAAGAAGTACTTGCAGACATTCAATCTGGAAAGTTTACTAAGCAATGGATGGATGAGTGTAAAAATGGTCAAAAGAACTTTCTAAAGACCAGAGAAGAATTAGCAAAACATTCTATAGAAACAGTTGGTACGAAACTAAGAGCTATGATGCCTTGGATTGGTAAGAAGAAATTAGTGGATAGCGATAAGAAGTAAATATTGATTAAATTGGGCTAAAATAATTATTTTATTTTGCAATCTAAACGATAGGTTGTATATTTCGAGCACTAAAAATATTTATATGGCTGAAAAAGATAAAGTATTTATTTTCGATACAACTATGAGGGATGGTGAACAATCACCAGGTGCCTCTATGAGCGTTGAAGAAAAAATTCAAATTTCAAGAGTTTTCGATGAAATGGGAATTGATATAATTGAAGCTGGTTTTCCAATATCATCGCCAGGTGACTTTGAGGCTGTAAGTGCAATCAGTAAAAGTGTAAAAAATTCCATTCCTTGTGGTTTAGCAAGAGCTACAAAAAAAGATATAGACGCTTGTCATGAGTCTTTAAAATTTGCAAAAAGATTTCGTATCCACACATTTATTTCAACAAGTCCAGTTCATATGAAACATAAACTTAATATGACAGATGAACAAGTTTTAGGCGCTATTAAAGAAAGTGTTACTTATGCTAAAAAATTTACAGATGACGTTGAGTGGTCGTGTGAGGATGGCACAAGAACAAATTTAGAATTTATGTATAAAACCATAGAACTTGCTATTAAATGTGGTGCAACAACAATTAACATTCCTGATACGGTTGGTTATTCAATACCTGAAGAATTTGCAAAAACTATAACATCAATAAAAAACAATGTACCAAATATTGATAAAGCTATTCTCTCTGCGCACTGTCATAATGATTTAGGCTTAGCGGTTGCTAATGCTTTATCAGGTTTATCAGCAGGAGTTAGACAAATTGAATGCACTATTAATGGAATAGGTGAAAGAGCGGGTAACGCAGCACTTGAAGAAATTGTAATGGCTATAAAAACACGTGATGATTTATTACCTTATGAAACAGGAATTAAAACTGAACTAATTAGTAAAGCATCTAAAATTGTATCTAATGCTACAGGTTTTCCTGTTCAATTTAATAAAGCGATCGTAGGGAAGAATGCTTTTGCTCATGAGTCGGGAATTCACCAAGATGGAATGTTAAAAAATAGAGAGACCTATGAAATAATGACACCAGAAAGTGTTGGTGTGAAAAAAACATCTTTAGTAATGGGAAAACATTCTGGACGTCATGCATTTAAGGATAAATTAAGTGATTTAGGTTATGCGGATGTCACAGATGATGTTGTCCAAGCAGCTTTTGGAAAATTTAAAATTTTAGCGGATAAGAAAAAACATATTTACGATGAAGACATTGTTGCGTTAGTCGACGATAGTTTAATTATCGATAACAAGATAAATGCAATAAACTTAAAATCATTAAAAGTATTTGCCGGAACTGGTGAGCCCCAAAGAGCTGACATGACTTTGGACGTTTTTGGAGAAGTTAAAAAGACTTCTCAAACTGGGGATGGTCCAGTTGATGCTATATTTAAATGTATTAAAGAACTTTATCCTCATGATGTAAAATTATCTCTTTACCAAGTTCATGCAGTTACAGAAGGAACTGATGCACAAGCTACCGTAAGTGTAAAGATAGAGGAAAATGATAGAACTACAGTGGGTCAGTCAGCTGATACAGATACTTTAGTAGCATCGGCAAATGCTTATTTAAATGCTTTAAACAAAATGCTTATTAAGAGAGAGAAAAAATCTTTATATAAAAATATCGAACCGAAAAAATTAAAGGAGAGTATATAATGGGAATATTTGATAGTGTTAAAAAAATATGGAGCCAAGATATGGCTATCGATCTTGGAACTGCCAACACATTAGTTGTAGTTAAAGGACAAGGTGTAGTTTTAAATGAGCCATCTGTTGTAGCAATTGTAGAGCAAACTGGAAAAAAACAAGTTTTAGCTGTAGGAGATGAAGCAAAAACAATGTTGGGAAGAACACCTGGAAATATAAGTGCAATTCGACCTTTAAGAGATGGTGTTATTGCTGATTTTATAGTCACTGAAGAAATGATCAAACATTTCATTAAAAAAGTTCATAAAGGTAGAACATTTGCTAATCCGAGAATATTAATTTGTGTACCTACTGGCTCTACTCCAGTTGAAAGAAAAGCAATTCAAGACAGTGCTTTGGCAGCAGGCGCTAGAAGAGTTCAATTAATTGAAGAGCCTATAGCTGCAGCGATAGGTGCAGGTTTACCAATATCAGAGGCAACAGGATCAATGGTAGTTGATATCGGTGGTGGAACAAGTGAGATTGCTGTTATGTCATTAGGAGGTTTAGTATATTCAAAATCTTTAAGAGTTGCAGGTGATGCTATGGACGGAGCTCTAGTTAATTATATGAGAAAAGAATATAATCTTATGATTGGGGATAGCACAGCTGAAAAAATTAAAAAAGAAATTGGTACCGCTATTCCATCAAATAATAATACTTATGCTGTCAAAGGTAGAGATTTAAGATCAGGAACTCCAAAAGAAGTCAATATTACCGAAGAAGATACAGCAGAGGCATTAGATGGTATTTTAAGAGAAATGGTTAATGGTATTAAAGATGCCCTTGAGGCTACACCACCAGAATTATCAGCAGACCTTGTTGATATGGGTCTTACTTTGACAGGCGGTGGAGCTTTATTAAAAAATATTGATAGAAGATTTTCTAAAGAAACAGGATTGCCAGTGCACATTGCTGAGGACCCATTGTCGTGTGTTGCTATTGGAACTGGTAAAGCTCTGGATCAAGAACAAACATTCTCTACGATGCTGACTGAATATTAAGAAAGATGGCCGAAAGCAGAGATGATTTTATAATAGCAATTAGATCTGCTTTTTTAAATAAAAGTACAAAGCAAAAATTTTCTTTATTAACTTTAGTTTTTTTTTCAGTCGTTATCATTGTTTTATCTAGTTTTAATTTTAAGGCGATAACTGTAACAAAGTCAGTAATAAAAGAAATTGTTTATCGATCTTCATTTATAGTTTCGATCCCAGAAAATTTTATCGAATCTTCTTATTTAAATTTAAAGGAATACACTAATTTTTATAAAGAATATAAGCAAACCAAAGAGGAATTGGATCAATTAAAATCTGAAAATATTTCAACAAAAATTATCAAAAGTGAAAATGAAGAACTCAAAAGTCTTATTGATGGTTATACCATTACTTCTAATAAGATTTTAGCAAAGGTAATTGTTGATCATGAAAGTCCTTTTTTACGATCAATTATTATCAACAAAGGCAGTAAGGAAAAAATAAAAATTGGAACAAATATTTATGATCGAAGCTATCTTGTAGGACGGGTCATCGAAGTAAATTATACAAATTCAAGAGTATTGTTGTTAACTGATTTAAATTCAAATATTCCTGTTTCTATCACGCCTGGAAACGTTCAGGCAATTGTTGTTGGTAATGGAGATAAAAAAGGTGAAATTAAATATATTAAAAATGATCTTATAAACAAAATCGATGATCAAGGAATTGCATATACATCAGGCACCGGCTCAATTTTCAAAAGTGGAATTCCTGTTGGAACGATTGATTTAAAAGATAAAAATGAAAAAATTTTGATCAACTTTTATAGTGATTTTAGTCAATTAAAATATGTTTTTGCAGAGATTGATGAGTTAATCCCAACACCTGTTGAAACTGAAGAAAATGATCAAACACAAGTCTCTTCAAATACAGAGCAAATAAAATTAGACTTAATAAGTGATGAATTGCAGATTTTAGAGGATAGTAACACTAAATTTTTAGAGGAAAATAAAGAATTAAATACTTTAACTAACGATTTAACTAAACAAATTGAGATATTAAAGTCAGAAAATGAGTTTCAAAAAAGTGTTATTCAACAACATAATTTAGACCAAGAAGAGCTAGAATTCTTAAGATTAAATTTAATCTATAGTTCAAGATGCCAATCTAAAAAACTCTTTAGTACTGGTTTTAAAGTAGGTACCGAAGAATATAAAGAATGTATAATGCGAAAAGGAAAGATAAGTGATTAGATTTCAAAAGAAAAATTTATTTTACAAGGTATATACTTGGTTACCAATTCTTGCTTTATTTATATCTGTATTTAATGAATTTGATTTTAATTATTTAAACATTGATTATTTTTCATTTAATTTTCCATTTATATTAATTTTTTTTTTCGCTTTAAAAGCATATCAGCGATTTGATTACTTTTTAGTTTTTTTAGCAGGGTTATTTAATGATACCGTTGTGGGTTTACCCTTAGGCATAAGTTCTATGTCATATATCTTAATTTGTATATTTGCCACTTACCTAAGAAATATAACAATTAGTCCAAATTTAATAAAAGATTGGTTCTATTTTTTGTTTATCATTAGTTTGATAAATTCAATAAATTTTTCAGTTTTATTTTTGTTTTTTTCTTATGAATTGGATATTACACTTTTTATTGTGAATAATTTTTTTACGTTTTTATTTTACATAATATTTTCAATATTTTTTAAGAGGTATTTAAAAAGTTTAGATGATTAATATTAATATAAGTGACAGTGCAACTAAATTAAATTCATTAAATCGAAGAATGTTTATTCTTGCGACAGCTAAAATTATCATTTTAAGTGGAATAGTTAGTAGATTATTTTTTTTACAAGTTAAAGAGAATAAAAAATACTTAACACTATCTGATAAAAATAGAATTCGAGAATGGAAATTACCCCCTATTAGAGGAGAATTTCAAGACTACTTTGGAAACACGATTGCTGGAAATTTTGAGGCTTACCAACTCCACATCATACCAGAGGAGGTTGAGGATTTTAGATATGTAATTTATCGTGTGAAAGAATTGTTGGAATTAAGTGATAAACAATTTAAAAAAATTGTAAAAAAAAAGAATGAAATAAAACCTTGGGAAACATTAATTGTAGCAGATAATTTAAGTTGGGAAAAATTTTCTAAAATAAATAATCACCTTTATGATCTTAATGGTGTTAAACCAGTCATTTCAATATCAAGAGATTATCCGTATAAAGAAAACTTCACTCATGTTTTGGGTTATGTAAGCCAGGCTAATGAAAATGACCTTTTAACAAATGAAAATATTAAAGAAAAATTTGTACCTGGATTAAAAGTTGGAAAAACAGGTTTAGAAAAATCATTTGAACAGAAATTAATTGGATCAAATTCTGTAGAGCGATATGAAGTTAATGCCTATGGTAGAAGGATTAGTCAATTAGCATTTCAAAAAGGAGATAAGGGAGAAACAATCAAACTTACAATAGATACAAAAATTCAAGAGTTAACAAATGAGTTACTTAAAGAAAAAGCTGGATCGATATGTGTAATGGATATTTATACAGGTGCAATTATTGCAATGCATTCTTCCCCATCCTTTGATCCCAACTCTTTTGTCTTTGGAATAAGCCAAGATGAATGGCAACTGATAAGAAACAATCCAATGAAACCCCTAGTAAATAAATCATTATCAGGAAATTATTCACCAGGATCAACCATAAAACCTATAGTTGCCTTATCCGCTTTAGAAAATGAAATTATTAAACCAGATTTTACAGTTCAATGTAAAGGACACAAAAATCCTTTAGAATTGTACGGGCAAACTTATCATTGTTGGAAAAAAGAAGGTCACGGATTTGTAAACTTGAGAGAAGCGATGAAGCAATCTTGTGATACATATTTTTATGAAGTCGCAAGGCGATTAGGTGTAGATCGATTAAGTGTTACCGCAAAAAAATTTGGATTGGGGCAGAAAGTATTTAAAGATGTATTCGATAATGAAAAGAATGGTTTAGTTCCTAATACAGAATGGAAAAAAAATGCATTAGGAAGAAATTGGGTGCTTGGTGAAACAATAATTACTGGTATTGGCCAAGGATTTATTCAAACAACTCCAATACAATTATGTTTAATGACTGCGCAAATAGCTAATGGTGGATACAAAATTTATCCTAAAATAGTGGTGAATGATGACAATCAATATGCAGATAAGTTTACGCCATTATATAAAAAGTCTCGAAATATCAAGATTGTTCAAGATGCAATGTTTAGTTCTACAAATGAAGTGAGAGGAACTTCTTACAGATCTCGTTTGGATGATCCTAAATATCGATTCGCTGGAAAAACTGGAACTTCACAGGTAAAGAAAATAACTGAACTAGATCGTGAGTTAGATCTTAAAACATTTCAAATTCCCTACGAAGAGAGAGATCATGCTTTATATGTAGCATTTGGGCCTTATAAAAGCCCAAGGTATGCGTTAAGCATAATTATAGAACATGGTGGATCTGGAGGAACTGTTGCAGCTCCTTTAGCTAAAAAATTATTTAAAATGATTATTGATAGACACGAAATTAGAAAAAATTACGATAACAAAAAATATTTGGATATCTAATGTACCAGTACAGAAGATTTAATAACAAAAATGGTTTTTTCCAAAAATTTGGAAATTTAGATTATATCCTTTTATCATGTCTTTTAATTCTTGGATTTATTAGTCTTGCAACAATGTATTCTACTGACGGGGGTGAAGTTTTATTTCATACAAGAAGTCACTTCATAAAATTTGTTGTTTTCTTTTCAATGATGCTGGTGATTTCATTTATCAACATCAAATTTTGGTTCTCTCTTGGTTATTTATCTTATGCAGTTATTTTAGGAATGTTAATTTGGACTATAAATTTTGGTATTACTGCATCAGGATCTAAAAGATGGATTGATTTATATTTTTTAAATATTCAGCCGTCTGAATTGATGAAAATTTTTATTATTTTATGTCTAGCAAAATATTTTCATCGAATGAAAGCGCAACATGTTAACTCTTTTTATAGCCTATGTTTTTCCTTAATAATCATATTCGTTCCAATGAGTTTAGTAATTATACAACCAGATTTAGGCACCTCACTACTTATTGCAATAAGTGGAATAGTTGTATTGTGGTTTGCTGGATTAAATCATAAATATTTTTTTTATTCTTGTTTACTATCAATCATTTCTTTGCCAATTATCATTTCTTTTCTAAAACCTTATCAAAAACTTAGAGTATTAACTTTTCTAAATCCAGATAGAGATCCTCTAGGAGCCGGTTATCAGATTATCCAATCTAAAATTGCTGTTGGATCAGGAGGTTTCACTGGTAAGGGTTTTTTAAAAGGAACACAAAGTTATCTAGAATTTCTACCTGAGAAACATACAGATTTTATATTTACCCTTTTTTCGGAAGAATTTGGTTTTATAGGGTCAGTTTTGTTACTTTTAATTTATAGTATAATAATTTACCGAGTTATCAGAATAGGTGCACTTTCTAGAAGTTATTTTGCAAAATTATTTTGTTACAGCTTTGGAACATCAATTTTTATATATGTTGTAATAAATATGAGTATGGTTTTAGGTCTACTCCCTATTGTAGGTTCACCTTTACCGATAATGTCATATGGTGGTTCATCAATGTTAGCCACGATGATCGGATTTGGAATTGTGATGAGTGCCAAAACTCATAGTCAACAATCCATTGCATAAGTATAATTTGTCGCTTAATCTTAATTAATATTTCATTATATACTCTTTGCATGAATAAAATTAAGGTAGGTATAGTTGGAGCTGGTATTCAAGGTATTTCCAATGCTTTATTTTTGCAGAAAAAAGGTTTTGATGTAACGATATTTGATAGAGAAAATCCAGGAAGCCCTGTAGCATCTTACGGAAATGCTGGTCATTTTTCTCCCTATGCTTCATTGTCTTTAAATAGAACTGATATTTTATTGGACGTTCCCGCTATGCTAATGAGCTCAACAGGACCACTGGCACTTAAATGGAATTATGTTCCAAAAATGATCCCTTGGTTTATGAAATTTATATTGAACACCACAAAAAATAAAATGATGCATACTGCAAAAAATATGCACCAAATTTTAGACTTAGCCTTACCTGCTTATGATGAATTATTTGATGAAGTCGATATTGAAGGTTTAGTTGAAAACAAAGGAATTTTATATATTTGGAACGATCAAGATTTAAAAAGCAGAGAATTGGAAATTAATGTTAGAAAGGAATTAGGAGTTCAGCAACAACTTGTAAATAAAAAAGAAATTCATGATTTAGAGCCTAATATAAAACCTTTTTATCATGCTGGTGTTTATTATCCTTACGCAAGACATGCAAGAAATCCAAAAAAAATCCTGCTTAAATTTTTTGATTTATTTCTAAAAAAGGGCGGGCAATTTAAAAAAACGGAGGTTAAAAGTATAGACTTTCAAGATGAACTACCAATCTTAAAAACGGAGTCTGAAAAATTTTCATTTGATAAATTGGTGATAGCCTGTGGAGCCTTTTCAAAAAAATTAACTGATAATTTAGATGAAAAAATACCTTTAGATACTGAGCGTGGATATCATGTTCACTTTAAAGATTGTGACCATCTTTTACAAAGACCAGTTATTTTTTCAAATCGAGGATTTGGAATTACTCCAATGGAACAAGGATTAAGAGTTGTAGGCACTGTCGAGTTTGGTGGATTGAAAAATCCTTTATCAAAATCTCGTATTAAAAATTTGATTAATAATGCTAAGTACATGTTGGGAGATTTACCCGATCATGAAGATGAATGGTTAGGATTTAGACCAACATTACCTGATTTTTTACCTGTTATGGGTCCATCAAAAAATCATAAAAATGTATTCTATTGTTTCGGTCATCATCATTTAGGATGGACATTAGGTCCAATATCTGGAAAGATTGTCTCCGGAATGATAGCTAAAGAAAACACCAATTTAAATTTAGCCCCTTATAGCTCAACCAGATTCAATTAGTAAAATGCAAAATACCAAAGCATATATCATGCTGGTATGCGCAACTTTATTCTGGGCTGGTAATTTTATGGTTGGCAAGTATGCTTTCTTGGTCGAGATACCACCTTTAACTTTAGTATTTTATCGTTGGTTACTTGTTTGGATTATATTGTTACCTTTTACTTTTAAAGAAATAATTAAATATAAAGATACGATTTTAAATAATTTACCTTTGTTATTTTTTTTAGGTTTTACAAGTGTTGGTTTGTTTAATTCTTTTACTTACTTATCTTTAATTCATACCCAAGTCATTAACGCATCTCTTTTTAATACAGCTATTCCAGCTATAATAATTTTACTTTGTTTTTTATTTAAAGTTGAACAAACTAATAAGTATCAAATTTTAGGGCTTATCATTTCAGTGTGTGGTATTCTGGCGATTATTACCAGACTTAAGCTAGACATTTTGTTTTCCCTAAATTTTAATAAAGGCGATTTGATAATGATAGGAGGTGTTATTACGTGGGGAGTTTACTCAACTCTCTTAAAGAAAAAAAAATTTACTCTTCCGTTATTAACTTTAGTTCATGTTATTTGTACATTCGGTTTGATAACTGTATTGCCTCAATTTTTATATGAATACTCTAATGGAGAATTAATTAAGTTCGATATAAATTTAGTCTATACTTTGATATTTTTAGCTCTTTTCCCAAGCATAGGATCTTATTATTGTTGGGCAGGTGCTGTTTCTATCATTGGTGCAAATAGAGCAGGTATTTTCTTATCTTTAATTCCGTTGTTTAGCACCATAATGGCAATACTATTTTATAATGAGCAATTTAAATTTTTTCACTTGATTGGTGCAATTTTAATTATATTAGGTTTATTTTTATCAAATAAGGAAATTAAAAATGCTTAAAGTTGCTATCTTAGACGACTATCAAAATGTCTCTCAACAATTTGTTGATCTTGAAAAATTAGCAGGAAAGTACGAAATCAAAATTTTTAGTGAGCCTTTTGAGGATGAAGCAGATGCTCTTGATAGATTAGCTGATTTTGAAGCTCTATTAATTATGAGGGAAAGAACTCCTGTAACAAAAAATTTAATAGAAAATCTGACTAAATTAAAATTTATAATAACCAGCGGATTAACAAATAAGTCCATTGATCTTGAGGCTGCAAAAAAAAGAAAAATCATTGTTAGTGGGACAGACAGTAATCAAAATTCTGTTCCTGAGCTCACTTGGGCATTAATTCTCGGATTAGCAAGAAATCTAAAAGAGGAAATTGATAATATGTACCAAGGGTATTGGCAAACTACTATTGGAGTAGAATTAAAAGGAAAAATACTTGGTTTGATTGGTCTTGGAAAAGTTGGATCTCAAGTTGCTAAAATTGGAAAAGCATTTGGTATGCAAGTGATGGCATGGAGCGAAAATCTTAATTTAGATACCTGCAAAGAATTAGATGTTTTACCTTGTAGCAAAGAAGATTTAATTAAGAACTCAGATTTTTTATCTATACATGTCCAAGGGGGTGATAGATACAAAAACTGTATTACAATTAAAGAAATGGATAAAATGAAAAAAACTGCTTTTTTGATTAACACCTCAAGAGGACCGATAATAAATGAGGATGATTTAATAATTGCATTATCCACAAATGAAATAGCTGGAGCTGGTTTAGACGTTTTTGAAAAGGAACCCTTACCAGAAAACAATAAACTCAGATTTTTACCAAATGTATTATTAACTCCTCATATTGGATATGTGACTGCTGAAAATTATCAAATTTTTTATAGTCAAATGATCGAGTCTTTGGAGGCTTGTGTAAATGGTGAACCAATTCGTGTCATTGAATAATAATGGAATTACCAGTCGTTAATCATAAAGATTATTTTGCAAAAATTGGCGATGATCATAAATTTCCAATAAATAAATTTGGTGATCTTGCAGATTATTTAATAAACAAAAAAATTGTAAAAAAATTTCACAAACCATACCCTTGCTCGATAGAAACTTTGAAGAGAGCACATTCGGAGGAATATATTAATCACATTAAAAATAAAACTTTGGATGAAATTGGTATAAAAAAAATAGGATTTCCATTAGTTGATAGCGTAGTTCAAAGATCTTTTATAGCAACTGGTGGTACAGTTTTAGCTTCTAAGTTAGCAATCAATTATGGTGTAGCTTGTAACACTGCAGGTGGGAGTCATCATGCTAATTACCAAGGTGGTGCGGGTTACTGTGTTTTTAATGATGTAGCAGTGGCATCACAATATTTGTTAGATAGAGGGTTAGCTGGAAAAATTTTAATTGTGGATTTAGATGTTCATCAAGGCAATGGTAACTCAGATATATTTAAAGATAATAGAAATGTTTTTACTTTTAGTATGCATTCTAAATCAAATTATCCTGCCAAAAAATCTATTAGTGACTGTGATGTAGAGCTCGAAAACGACTTAGAGGATGAAGAATATTTAAAGATACTAAAATTTTATTTAAATCAATTAAATGAAGAAAATTTTGATTTTGTTTTTTATATCGCAGGAGTTGATATTCATTTTAATGATAGACTTGGAAAACTAAAAATTTCTGATGAGGGTGTTAAAAAAAGAGATGAAATTGTTACTGAGAACTTTTTCTCTAAAGGAATACCTCTTTGTGGTGTTTTAGGTGGCGGGTATAATAAAGACGCTAAAAAGCTTGTAGAATTACATTCTTATTTACATCAATCATGTGCTAAATTAGTCTAATAGTATGAGTAAAAAGAACTCAAATTTAACTGCAGAACAAAAATTAGTTATGTTTGAAGATGGCACTGAGCCACCAGGTTCAAGTGAGTTAAATAATGAAAAGAGAGAAGGAAGTTATCACTGTGCAAATTGTGATGTAAAGTTATTTGACTCTAAAACTAAGTATGAAAGTGGATCAGGTTGGCCATCATTTTATCAATCATTGCCAGATGTTTTTGAAACTAAAACTGACCATTTAATAGGTTATGCAAGAACAGAGTATCACTGTAAAAATTGCGATGCCCATCACGGACACATTTTTGATGATGGACCTTTGCCAACCGGAAAAAGATATTGCAATAATGGTGTATGTTTAGTTTTTAAAGAGACCAAATGATTTTAGATTAAAATGAGTAAAATTAAGTTTGTCTTTTATTTGATTTTAGCTTTTGTTGCTTACAAAGGTTTTGTAGCATTTAAAAATTTTGAGATTGGTGTTGATAATCGTGTATCAGAAATAGAGGAGAAAGCAGGTTTTGAGAAAGAGGGTGAAGTCATTGGTCTTATGATGTACTTAGGTAATCCTCCAGAATTAACAGAACATTTGTATACAGAAAACAGCTCAAAATGTTTGGAAATGAAAGAAATAGCAGAAGAAACCTCGTTTGCGTATTATGAATGTGCGAGAGTAAATGCCGTAATTAGCGGCAAAAAAATTGTGAGTATAATTGAGGAGCTAGAAGTAATTGAATAATTAATAATTTAATAGATAAAACGCCAAAAGTAGATGTTATTCAGTTAAACTTAAAAGATGAAAATTAAGGTTAAATTTACTATAAATCGCTTTTATGTGTAAAAATTTAAAGCACCTAATTAAAATTATATTTTTTGTCATAATCTATCAAAATTTGGCTTATTCAATTGATATTGATGATGGTGGGGTTACTACCGCCAAACAAACTTTTACTTCAGCAAATACAACTATAACAATATCTAATTCATCTACATTAAGAAATTCACTAAATAATATGATTAACATTAATGGACAGGATAATGGAACAGTTATTATTGAGGCCGGTTCAACTGTAGAAACGACAGGAGGTAAATCAAATCCTATTAATGGTAATGCCGCTTCTGGCTTAACTATAACTAACAGTGGAACAATCAAATCAGCATCTTCCAAGGCTATTAATTTAACTGACGCAACAACTGGTACTACATTAACAAATAATAGCGGTGGAGTAATTGAGGCAAACACAAACACTATCTCCATGTTTGGCGGGTCGACTGACGATGTCACTATTCATAACAATGGAACAATTTTTGCTACCGATGATGATGATGATCAGACTAATACAATTAAAAGTCATGAAGATTCTACGAACATAACTATAAATAATAATAGAGGTGGACATATTTATCATACTTCTCAAGGTGCAGTTATCTATTTGGCGGGTGGTGCTACTTTAAATAACAGCGGAAAAATTGAAAATAAAGATGGTCCAACTGTAAATTCAATTGGTATTTTAGGATCAACTGGAGTAACACTAAACTTAAAGGATGAGGGTATAGTTATTGGAAAGATCAATATCGCAGGCTCTGGCCACACGATAAAAGTAAACCACGGTATGGGACGATCATATTATTATAATACTTCAGGTACAGGGACTTATGATTTAGAAGATCTTGATGGAAATATTATAGTCAAAGGCTCTGTTGGTTCAGTAGCACAGGGAGGAAATGAAATTTTAGATGAGCAACTTGGACATAAATCAATTAACTTAAGAAAATCAATTGGTAAATTTAAAAGAAGTGAACAATATTTAAATCAAGAAGATGCATGGACAGAGATGTTTACATCTTTTGAAAAAAGACAAGGAGAAAAAGAGTCCTTAAGGTTGGAACATAATAATTTGAGAGCTGGAGCAAACATAATTCAACCTGGGCAAAACTCAAATCAGATATTATCTATTGAAACTGGAAGACAAGAATTTGCTAAAGATCATAACATAGATCATATTAGTTTATCAGCTGGTCTGCTGTTAGATGAAAAACAAACAAAATTTAATTCAAATTCTGAAACTTTTTTCGTAATTGGAGTTACGTTAAATAAAAGTACAAGAAGAATTCTTACAAACACAACCACTAGCGGATTTTTAGATATAGAGGATGAGTATTTTAATTATGATGCTGTTTTAGGAACTAAGTTTTTAAATGATATGATACCTGACATTAGCTATTCCATAGGTTACAGCTTCACTCCTAAACATGAAGAAAGTCACTTTTACAAATGGGAAAAAAAGGATTTTATAAACGCATCAATAGCATTCAGCGATGA
The DNA here is from genome assembly GCA_902547785.1 of uncultured Pelagibacteraceae bacterium. Classification (GTDB taxonomy): domain Bacteria; phylum Pseudomonadota; class Alphaproteobacteria; order Pelagibacterales; family Pelagibacteraceae; genus Pelagibacter. The sequence goes on along the minus strand of CACCPC010000009.1, from coordinate 9,395 downwards.
ATATTTGATTTTAAATGATGATAAATCAAAATTATATTTCAATTGGCTAGCTGATTTCAGAGAAGCAATTATGGAAGAAACTCAAGAGTTTCGTGTTAACAATGTATTAGCGGAGTATCAAGCAGATGATGATTTATCAAGAGAAATTACTATCACTGCTGGATTAGATTATGAATTTCAACCTTTAGACAATAGTTTATTTTCTATAAATTTAGATGGTCTTTATTCGAGCCAAGAGACCTTTGGTGCTCAAGCCAAACTATATTACAAATCAATATTTTAAATTATATCAAACAACGACCTATTCTGGTTAATTTGATGAAACTATATTATTGTTTTTTTATAATATCTGTGAATAAATAATAAAATGTTTGAAAAATTAGAAGAATTAGCCAAAAACAATAAAAAAATTTCTGATTTTCATATTAGATCAGGCTCTCCACTTGCTTATAGACAAACTGGAGAAATCATAATGGTTAAGGATGTTGTAGTTAAACCGCAGGATCTAATCGATATGATGACTACAAATTGTAATGAGCATGAAACTAAAAAATTTCAAGACACCCACGAATTAGACTCTGCTGTTACTATAAGTGGGTTAAGATTTAGAGCTAATTTCTATAAAACTCTAAATGGTCCAGCAGCGGTTTTAAGGCGTGTAGAAAGCAAAATACCAGAGATGGGTCAATTTGATTTGCCAGATGTTCTTTATGATATAATTGATATGCATAAAGGATTAGTATTGGTTACTGGACCAACTGGATCTGGAAAATCAACTACACTGGCTGCAATTGTTAATGAAATCAATAAAACAAGAACTGCTAATATTATAACAGTAGAAGATCCAGTAGAATTCATACATACCGACCAAAAAAGTATAGTCTCTCATAGAGAAGTAGGAAAACAAACACAATCCTTTGCAAGCGCATTAAAGGCTGCTCTTAGAGAAGACCCTGATGTTATATTGGTAGGTGAGATGAGAGATTTAGAAACTGTAAGTTTGGCTTTAACTGCTGCAGAAACTGGGCATTTAGTATTTGGAACGCTTCACACTAGTGGAGCACCCAATACAATTAACAGAATTATTGACGTATTTCCTCCAGAGCAACAAGCTCAAATACGTGCACAATTATCAACATCTTTAAAAATGGTTGTAACTCAAAGATTATTAAAAACCAAAGATGGACTCGGTCGAGTTGGTGCTTTTGAAGTAATGAAATGTAATGCTCCAATACAAAACTTAATCAGAGAAGCAAAAATTCATCAAATACCAAGCATCATGCAGACTGCAGTAAAAGATGGAATGATCACAATGACAAAATCATTGGAGAATCTAGCTCAAGCAGGAAAAATTGATGCAATCAACACCAAAGAAAATTAACGGCTTTACAATTTTAGAAGTAATAATTGTTCTTTCACTGGTAGGAATAATTTCAGCAATAGGTATTCCAAAATTTAATTCTTGGAATAAAGATAGAATAGTGAAAGGTGAAGCAGAAAGAGTAAGAGACATAGTAGTCAGTATCAATTCGCAAGTTCAAAGGGGATTATATGGATTTGGACAATTTGAAGTATCTGTTTCAGAAGGCATTGTATCTTTTAGTACCAACGGAATGCTTATGGGAAATATAGCGACAAAGGTTTTGGATAGAGACAACTTATGTAGAACTGGTGACAAGGGTTTAGATTATTGGGATCATTTTGGTATAAATAAACAAAATGCAGAGGTCAGACTTCATCAAACAGAAGAAATAAAAGTCGATGTCTCAAATGGTGCAGTATGCTTTTCAAAAGATGGCTCTTTATTTAGTGGTGATTTAGAATTTGAAAATAATGATAATGTAGTTGAAAGTATTTTTATTTGTTCCCGTAATATTGGAACCTGTGAGGATCCAGATGTTGATAATACCGATTCAGGTGACACACAAGCTGTGGAAGGGGAAGGAGACGAGTCTCAACAAAAGAAAGTGGACGATGACGATGAAGATGGCGGCATTATTTATGTTGTTAGCTGGTCACGATTTGGTAACGTCAAATTAGAGAAATGGTATTCAGGTAAGTGGATAATTCAATAAATGAAAAATATTAAGCAAAAAGGTCTGACTATAATAGAGGCATTAATATCAACAGCGCTGATAGGAATTGGTTTTATAGCTATATTTCAAATGGTAAGTTTTTCAGTAACTTCAATAAATACTTCTGGTGAAAGAACCAAAGCAAACTTCTTATCATCGATGATAGCCGAGGGTTTTATTGGTTATAAAGACTCGATAGGTGGTTTGAATAATGAAGATAAGGAAAAGATTTTTTATAAGGACGGAAAAGCTTATATTAATAATGATGCCGATGACATCAGGTGCCTTAAATTTTCAGAATATTACATGGCACTTTCAAGAGGAAATATGCCTCAATGTTCATCATCTACCGGGACAGATGAACCTGAATTGGCAGTTAACCCAGGTTGGAGCACTCATGCTTATACAGCTGGGACAGTTACACCTGGATCACTAAAATTTGATAATTGCAATCAAAAAGCCGCCAGCAATTATAACAAAGATAATTTAAAACCAATTCATGGACCAGGAGCTCAAACAGACGAAAATGTTGTGAATAATAAAGTGGTTAAGTGGACACGTATGATAGGAGAAGATAGATCAATACGTTGCAAAAGCAAAAAAGATTTTAAAACTGTTGATATGTTTGAGATGTGTGTTTGGGATTGTCAAGTATATAATCCTAATATCTATGATGCAGCAATGTATGTTGGAAGAATTCAAATAAACATGAATGATGGTAAAAAAAGAAAATTTTTATATTTTCAATCAGATTATAAAATTAAAAATACTTACTCAGATTTTTTTCCATCAGAAGGTGATAGAGATGATAATGAACTACAGGGATTTGGTAATTAAAAATAAAAATAATATAATTGGATTTACATTAATCGAAATTCTAATTGGGGTGGTTATTTCTGCGATTATGATGGCTGCCATGTTTACGACCTATACGGTAGTAAATAACTCATACAGTAAAGTAAGCGATATAGCTGGAATAAGTAGATCAGGTAGAGACATTGTTACACTAATGATGAGAGATATTAGATTGGCAGGCTTTAAGTATCATTATGGTACTTTTTCAAATGCTAATCCAGACATTCCAAAAAGAGATTATTTAGAATTTATTACTGGTTTTGAAGATGGATATGATCTTGAAGACAGTCATGCGCCAATAGTAATTTATAAGAATACATTGAGTTACAGCGAAGTAAATCCTGATCTTGATCTTCCAGGATCGTATGAGGATATTGGAGAAACTGAAAAACACAATCCAGCTGATTTTTGTTGCGATAGAATTCACATTGTTTATGGAGACTTTGTAGAAGACGATAAACTTCAACCTTACAAAAGATATAAAATTACTTACTATGCTGTGCCTATGAAAAGAGCATCTGATAAAGAGTACGGACCAAACGAGGAGGATCCGACAGAATATTATGGATTATACCGATCTAAATCAAGTTGGATCCAAAAATTAAATGCCGGTGAGGGAGAGGGTGAATGGGTTTATGACTCTGAAAGTGATGACTGTGCAGATTGTTATCGTGCAGAATTAGTCAGAGAATATTTAGAGGATATGGAATTTATAGCGCTAGACCAAAATGGAGTGATGGTTGAAGCACAACCTTCAAATATGGAAAAGATAATGAGCATTAGGTCAGTAGATTTAAAATTAACATTTAGATCGTCCACACAAAAAGGATATTTCAAAAATAAAATCAATAGAGTAGTAAAATCCTTTACAAATGAAAGAACTAAACAAATTGATAGTAAATTTCATAGAGATACAATTTTTCTAACTGTACATACAAGAAATATTGGAGGAGGAGATATTTAATGAACCAAAATTCTGATAAAGGTTTTGCTTTAGTTTTATCACTAGTCCTTTTGCTGGTTATGTCTTTGATGGGAGGAACATTAATCGTGATTTCCTCTGGAGATCATAAGAATAACAACACAAGTGACGAGTACCAACAAACTTTTTATGTTGCAGAGACCGCTTTAATAGAAGGTGAAAAATACATTGCCGATAATTATCTAGGACATTGGATTTCTTCAAGAGATGATCTTATTTATGATGACAAAGATGATGATTACTTTGATAGTGCTTGGAGAAACAGATGTGAATTAGAAGGTAAAGATCTTGCTACCTGTACTCAGACCGAAGATGAAGCAAATGAGATTATTGCGTTAAAGAGTGCAAGGCTTACAAAATTTAATGATTACAAAGATAATTTAGAATTTGGAGAAATTGTAGTCGAGGGTGCACCAATAACTTTAGCGAGAAATGATTGGGGGAAAGGGATCATGTATAATACAGTTGAAATAGATGATGATAAAATGTCCTTATGTATGCAAAGTTTTAAAAATTTTAAAACTACAACACCTCCAATTAAAATTGCATATGAGTTACCAAGTAATCATCCAAGACTTGGAGATTTCTGGAATATTGTTGGTCCAATCGTTACTGCTAATCATTTAATTGAACTTAATACACCTCGTTTAGGATTTACAGCAGCCGAACAAACAAGAGTATTAGAGCAAGAAAGGGAGTATTTACAAAGGTTTAAGTATACATTTTTTATCCAACATGTTGGTTTTTCAACTTACAAAGGAGGCTCAGTTGTTGGTGGTAGTGTAAAAGCTGAGTCGGCCGCTGATGTAGGAAGACAAGGCTCAGCCTACAAAATATATGGGTGCGGTTTAATGTTCAACCGAAATATGACCAGGGTGAACATCATAGTCCCTTTAACTTCAATGGTTGTTATGCCATATTAAATTATGATTAAAAATATTAATTTTAAATTGATAATATTGATATTTTTGTTGTCGACTTCATATTCAATGTCTAGAGAATGTGAATTAGAATTTGATATAGGCGATAATGTCGAAAAAATATTTAATGATATGGGTTTAGAAAAAAATAGCTTAATTGAAGAAACTTATCTTGATTATTATGAACAAGAAACAAATTATGTGTGTCCTGATAGCGGGATGAATGGTGGGATTATGCAAGTTTATATAATAGATGATGAGGTAATAGGTATTAAATTTAAAAACTCTACATATGAGAAGGAAAATTTTAACGAAAATAATTTGATTTATTATTATGTTAAAGAAAATTTTAAAATCCAAGAAGTAGAAAAAATTAGCCCTATAGATACAAATGGAGGAGCTAATTGGAAAGCAGCAGGAAAACTCTACATTTATGATAAACTTTATGTAAAGGAAAAATTAAAATTGGCAGAGGAGTTACTAATAACAAATGAGAAATTCTTTTATTCATATTTTTAATGATAAATAAATTTAAAATAATTTTTATTAGCTTTTTAATTTCACTCTTAAATATTACTGGAGTTGGAATTGCTAAACCTTTACCACCAGGATCGGGAGCAGGAGATATTCCAGCGAATATACTTATACTTTTAGATACCTCTGAAAGTATGAATTCAAATCCTTTTGGTGGGGATATGTTATCAAAGGTAGGTGATGTTATTTTGCTTGATGACGGTGATATTCTTGTTGGGCAAATGGATAGTGCTGGTGTTGTTAAAATGAATTATGCCTCCGAAGAACTCGATAGAACTTTTAACAATAATAAAGGTTCAGTTCGTGGAAATTCTCAATATTCTTGTAAACTTATGGGAGGAAGTTTGCAACCTTTTGGTTTTTCAACTGTTACAGGTATGGCAAAATCATCAAATGTAAAAGGTCACACCGGTGAAGCTATATATGTTTTAGGTCCAGAGGCTAAAGTGATCGGAATGGATACAGATGGAAACTGTTTAGAAGTTATATGGGGGAGTGATTTAGGTAGAACTCACACCAAGAAAAAAGATAAGTTAGTGCCGAAGGCTTTAACAATTGGAACAATTGGTACAAACGATCACCTCCTAATTACATCTATGGAAATATGGTGCTCAAATTATAAAAATAGAAAGAAATGTAGAAGTAATAAATTCTTTAGGTTTGATTTAAAATTGTATTCAAAGAATTTAACAACTGGTGACGTTCAATTATTTTCTTTAGATAGCAAATATAGAGAAGCTCTTCAGCATGCTACCTCAATGACAATAGATAGTAATGGCGAATATTTATATTCATCTGCTAATGGATTTATATACAGAACGAAATTAAAAAAAGAGGGTAATAATTATAGTTTAGAGGGAGCAGTTTATAAATTTGATAATACAGGAGACTCAAGTTATAACTCAGCCACTCAGATAGAAATTGATCCTCAGGACTCAAATGTAATGTATGTGACAAGTGAAAGCTCAAGCTCACTTCAAAAGCTTACAATTTCAAGTGATAAAAATACTTTAACAGAAAGTATTATAATTGGTGGTGCTGACGACAGTGATCAAACACCTTCTGGTGCTGCTGATGAAAATGAGAGTTCATTAATTAATATGTTAAAAACAAGGGCCTTGTTTGTTGGTGAAGATAGAGTTTGGACTGCTGGTGAGAAAATTACTTTACAGGAATATAATATTAGCGAAGACAGAATTAAATGGGTTGATGAAATGGGATCTAGTAGATTTAGTAGGATTGATGGTGCGATCAGAGCTATAAGAGCAGTGGTACAAGATAGTTCTTTATTACAAGGGGCTCGTTTTGGATTTGGTGAATGGAACGCTGGAGAAATTGAGGTTAAAAGAACTGGTAATAGTTCAAGTTTATGGAAAATAAACGGTGATTATGCATGTAACTGTGAAAAAAAGAAACCAGGAATGAAGCCATGGCAAAAATGTAATCCAAATTGTAATTATTATCAATTTGGTGGATGGAAAGGCGATCATCCACTAGGAAGAACAGCTCAATGCACTAATAACTCATGTATAAGAGTGGGTATAGATAAAGATAACTCTCAACTTATAATTAATAGACTTAATTCATTAAAACCAAGGGGTATTAGATTTGGAACTGATGCTAGAGCTTTTGCGCAACTTGCATACGGTTATTACACAGACCCCAAAGTTGTGGATAGAGAGGATAAGCCATTAGCTCCTGCGTCTGAGTCTGAGAGATTAGAATGCCAACAAAATTATGTAATTATAATTGGTGATGGTGAGTGGAGAAATCATGATTATGCAAAACAAAAAATAAATAATTTAAGAAAAGAAAGAGACGTTAAAACTTTAGTAATTGCTTATGGTAAAGGTATTTCAGAAAAAGGAAAGAAAAAATTTCAGGAAATTGCAATAGCGGGAACATGCGATAATGAGGATAGTTCTGATTGTAGAGATAGAATAGACGCTGAGACTCCCGGTGATTTATTGACTAAACTAAAAAGTGAAGTTGAGAGGATAGTAGCAAGTAGATTGTCATTTACAGCTCCATCAATTACAGCAGAATTGTCTGGAGAAGAAGGTGGAAGTTTATTTCAAGCCCAATTTAAATATGCATTACACGGTGAATGGGAAGGCACACTTCTTAGAAAACATATAAGAGAAGATGGAACAATTGTAGATAACATAGCAGACACACGCGTTTACAATGTTGCAAAAATAATTCGGGAACAGGCAGTAAATGAAAAAAGAAAAATTTGGACTGCATATGAGGGATTAGATTATATATCAAGCTATAATAACTTTACTGAAGATAATGCTAGCACTATTAATGGATTATTTGGTCTGTTTGGTGATGTTGTACCTAATTTTCACAACTCTTCTTCAATGTGTAAAGATGATCTTGAAGGCACTCCAGGTTTAGACACCAATGCTGATGACATTAAAGGACTAATTAATTTTGCGAGAGGAAAAGATTATTTTGCTTACGGCGGTTGCGATAATACTAAAAAAGTAAGAACATCAGTCCTGGGAGATATTTACCACTCACAAATAGTAGAGGTTGGAAGGCCTAAAGCTAATACAAATTTCACATCTACACATCAAGAGGCATATTGGAGATATATTAATAATTATGATAATTGGGCAAGAGGTGTTACTCGAGATGATATAATGTATTTTGGTGCAAACGATGGAGCGCTTCACGCAGTAAGAACCGGTTCTGGAAGATTAAGATATGGTGGAGATATTGGTCAAGAAATCTGGGCATTTATTCCACCATTCATGGCTGCAAAATTACCCACAGTAGTAAATGAAGGATTAAATAATGTTCTAGGACAAAACAGAGGAGGTACTAATGCAATCTTTACGGTGGACGGATCACCAGTTGTTCATGATGTATACATACAAGGATTTAAAATTGTCGCTAACGAAGATGGTGAGGGTGGTACTTCAATTGTCAGAGAAAGTTCAAAGAACTGGCATACAATTTTATTCATACCATACGGAAGAGGTGGACCTGGGTTCTCTGTTTTAGATATTACAAAGCCAGATAATCCTATTCACATGTATTCAATTTACAATGATAGAGCTAATTCAAGAGTTTTACATGCAAATGTAAATGGAGCGATTAGTTCTTATGATTACACGAGTAAAAATTTAAGGATAGACGAGTCTGAGGAAGCTATTAATGCAAGAAAAATAGAGCAAGATGCACGTGCTGCAGATATAGCGCTAGATGCAAATGGAGATAATTATACTAATAGAGATACAAAATCTACATGTATGTCAAACTCTGATGTAGGAACAAATTTAAAATTTCATAATGCTACCTATGATCAAGGTAGTGCATGTTACGCAGGATCAACATTTACTTTTGTAACTGATGCTTTAGATAATATTGATCCAATAGTTGCATCTGATTTTACTGTAATTTATGAAAAAGATGGAACAACTACAGAGGTTCCTGTTGCTGGCATTAATAAACAAGGTAGTGAAGTTGAATTTACATTCTCTTCTGAGATGGTTTATAATGCAAGTACTGGCTTAACTTCAGATAAAGAAGATGTTCCTTTCACAATTATGTTACCTGCTGCATTAGATATGGACGAAACCCAGTATGACTATTCTAAGCTTGGTGAGACTTGGTCAACTCCAAGAATAATAAGAATGCCAACAAGTAAAGACAGTTCTTTAGATGATGATAACTATGTAGCTGTTTTACCTGGTGGCTTTGGTACCACTGACGGTATTGGCTCTGCTGTGTTTTTAGTTGATCTTGAGGATCCAGCCAATAATGGAGGAGCTATCTTTGGGTCGGATCAAAATTTAGGTCCAATTAAAATTGTTGATGTACCAGGCAATGGTATAACCAATTCTATTACTGGTAATCCTGTTGTTGTAACTCCTGATACATTTAGAGGTGTGCCTTGGAGAGGTGCTATGGTTTATGTAAATGATTTAGAGGGAAAAATTACTAAGATCAATTTAACAAATCAGCAAAAAGATATCACAGAAATTGATATTTTTGATCAAAGAACCATATTTGATT
>CACCPC010000008.1:0-47200 GCA_902547785.1 uncultured Pelagibacteraceae bacterium | reverse complement strand
TGCTGGTGCGATCGCAAAGTCATTAAAATCCAGAAGATTACTATTAATGACTAATGTTGAGGGAGTTTTAGATAAAGACAAAAAACTAATTAATGAAATTACTTCAACAGAAGTTTTAAAGATGGTTGAAAATAATATTATTACAGAGGGAATGATACCTAAAATAAATACTTGTTTAGATGCAGTTAAAAATGGGGTTACAGCAGTCGGAATAATTGATGGAAGAAAGCAACACTCTATATTGTTCGAAATTTTTTCTGACAAGGGTTCTGGGACTTTAATAAGAAAATGAAAAATTTTAAAAAAATGAAATATCTTCTGTTAGATCTTGATGGGGTTTGTTACGGAAAACACAACAATTATTCCCTTGAAAAAGTATTTGGTCAAGTTTCTCAAAGAATGACAATGTTTATATCTGAGAGACTAAAAATAAATATGGAGGAAGCAAAAAAATTACAGACAAATTATTTCTACAAATATAACACGAGCTTAAATGGTTTAATGATACATCATGATATACCTCCAGAAGAATTCTTGAAATATGTTCACACAATAGATCTTTCATTTATGAAAGAGGACAAAATAATGAGGAATGAACTTGAAAAATTAGATATGGAAAAGTTTATTTTTACTAATGGGAGCGCTGAGCATGCTAAAAATATTTTAACTCATTTAGGTGTTTATGATCTTTTTGGAAGAGATAAAGTTTTTGATATTAAAGATGCTGGGTATGTGCCAAAACCTGAGGCTAAAACTTTTGATTTAATGGTTAAAAAATTTGGATTGAATCCAAAAGAAACCATTTACATAGAAGATATCGCAAAAAACCTTAGTATTGGTTACGAGCGGGGCTGTGCAACTGTTTGGTTAATTAATGATGAACATTTTGGCAAGATAGATTCTGATAAAGATTATATTTCTCATAAAATTGAAAATCTGTCTTTATTTCTTAAGGAAATAAGGTTATTAAAAAGTCAATAAATTATGTCTATAGAAAAAATTATAAATGATGCTTGGGAAATTAAAGATCAAATAAACCAAAATTCAGACCAAAAAATTAAAGATGCAATCAATCAGGTTATTGGTGATTTGGACAGTGGAAAATCAAGAGTTGCTGAAAAAATAAATGGTGAATGGGTTACACATCAGCATTTAAAGAAAGCAATTATGTTAAGCTTTAGAATTTATCCAATGGAAAACTTAAATGGTCCTTACAGTAGTTGGTATGATAAATCTCACTTGTTAAAAGGTAAAACTGCAGGTTGGTCAAAAGAAGATCATGAAAGAGCTGGGTTTAGAATGGTTCCTAATTCTCCAGTTAGAAAAGGATCATTTGTTGGAAAAAATGCTGTTTTGATGCCATGCTATGTAAATATCGGAGCTTATATCGATGAGGGAACGATGATAGATACATTTGCAAGAGCAGGTAGCTGTTGTCAAATCGGAAAAAATTGTCATATCTCAGCAGGATCAGGAGTTGGTGGAGTTTTAGAACCTGCACAAGCTTTACCTACGATAATCGAAGATAATGTTTTCCTTGGAGCTATGTCAGAAGTTGTTGAGGGGGTGATTGTTGGGGAAGGTTCAGTTTTAAGTATGGGCATGTATATAGGTCAATCAACTAAAATAGTCGATCGAAAAACCGGTAATATCACTTATGGTAAAATTCCGCCGTACTCAGTTGTTGTCCCAGGTTCATTGCCAGACAAAAATAATTCGGCTGCACCGTCGTTGTACTGTGCTGTAATAATTAAGCAGGTTGATGAAAAAACAAGGTCAAAAACTTCTATAAACGACCTCTTAAGAGACTGAAATGAAAACTTTAAATCAGTTACAATTAGCTAAAGAGCTAATTAGATTTCCTTCAATTACTCCTGTAGATGCAGGTATAATGAAATTTTTAGAAAAAAAATTGAAAAGACTTGGTTTCAAAACAAAAACACTCGAATTTAAAGAAAGAGGCTTTAAGCCTGTTAAAAATTTATATGCAAGATTCGGAAATAAAAGTCCAAACTTCTGTTATGCAGGTCACCTGGATGTTGTGCCTCCAGGAAATATAAAAGATTGGACAACTAATCCATTCAGACCATCTATTAAGCGAGGTCACTTAATTGGAAGAGGTGCGAATGATATGAAAAGTTCTATTGCGGCTTTTATTTCTGCTGTAAGCAAGTTTTTATCAAAAAATAAAAAATTTGATGGATCAATTAGTCTGTTGATAACAGGCGACGAGGAGGGTGATGCAGTTAATGGCACAAAAAAAGTTGTAGAGTTTTTGAGAAAAAAAAGAGAGAAGATTAATTTTTGCTTAGTCGGTGAACCAACTAACCCAAATGTTTTGGGTGAAATGATTAAAATTGGTCGAAGAGGCAGTTTAACTGGTAAATTAATTATATTTGGTTTACAGGGTCATGTTGCATATCCTTCTAGAGCAAATAATCCCTCAACTACAATTGTTAATATTTTAAAAGAATTAAAGGAAATTAAGTTCGATAAAGGAACTAAAAATTTTCAACCTACAAACTTGGAGGTTACTAAAATAAATATAAACAATACTGCAGATAATGTTATTCCAGCGACAGCTGAAGCAACATTCAACATAAGATTTAATAATAAACATTCCTCAAATTCTCTTAAAAAAAAACTTAACAAAATTTTTAGAAAAATGACCAAAAAACATAAATCAAAATTTAAAATTGAGTACAGAGTTTCTGGTGAAGCTTTTTTGACAAAACCTAACAAAACAACATTTATGATACAAAATATTATTAAAAAGATAACAAAATTAAAACCAAAATTATCTACAACAGGTGGAACTTCAGACTTAAGATTTATAAGAACCATATGTCCAGGTCTTGAATTTGGTTTAGTTGGAAAAACTATGCATAAAGTTGATGAGGCAGTATCTCTTAAAGATCTTAAAAATCTTACAAAAATTTATGAAAATATTTTAAAAAATTATTTTAAATGAATACAGCAATTGTAAATTCCGACTCTTATGAAAAACATGACACTGGTGATGGTCATCCTGAACAGCCTAAAAGAGTAATTGCTATAAAAGAAAAATTAAAAAAAAGAAGTGATCTGATTTGGGAAAAACCAGGTAATGTGCCAGATGATATATTGGCAATGACACATTCAAAAGAATATATTGATAATTTAAATAGTTCATTCCCTCAAAAGGGTCTAAAATTTTTAGATGGAGATACTGTAATATCACCAGACAGTAAAAAAGCAGTATTTGATGCAGCTGGCTCAACAATTAGGGCCATTGATGGAATAGAAAATAAAGAATTTAAGAACGCGTTTTGTTTAGCAAGACCTCCAGGACATCATGCGGAAAAGGATAAGGCAATGGGATTTTGTTGTATATCAAACGCTGGGGTAGCCACTAATTACTTAATTAAAAATTATAAATATAAGAGGGTTGCGTGTGTAGATTTTGATGTGCACTGGGGAAATGGAAATTATGATGTTATGCGTAATAACAAGAATTCATTATATATTTCAACTCACCAATATCCTTTTTATCCTGGAGGAGGTACAGATAAAGATAAGGGTGATTTTAATAACTCTTTAAATATACCTTTACCAGCAGGCACTAACTCGGAAGAATATTTTAATGCATTCAATAGAGTTTTAGATAGGTTAATTAATTATAAACCTGATTTTCTTATATTCTCAGCAGGTTTTGATGCTCATAAAGATGATCCTCTAGCTCAATTTAAACTTGAAACAAAAGACTTCTATGAAATTACTAAAAGAACTTTAGCTGCTACCAACGAGTTCACTCAAGGGAAAGTTATTTCTATTCTTGAGGGTGGTTATGATTTAAATGCATTATCTGAAAGTGCTAATGAACATGTTAACGCACTTGTAGAGTTCAACTGATTTAAATTTAGTTAATAATACTTCACTTAAATGAAACTTTATAGAATTAAAAGATCTAAAATTGATAAGAAAGGAAGAGGTCTTTATGCTACACGTGATATTAAAGAAGGAACAAAAATAATTAATTACGTTGGCAAAATTATAACAAATAAAGAGGTGGATGAGTCAATTAAGTTTGATAATAAAAAACCCATTTACTTGTTCACATTAAATAAAAGATATACCTTAGATGGAGATTTTTCATGGAATATCGCAGGTCTTGTAAACCATAGTTGCAATAATAACTGCGATTATAATGGCAAAGGTTTAAAAGTATGGATTACTGCAATTCGTGATATTAAAAAAGGAGAGGAGTTTACGTGTGATTATGGGTTTGGTTATGATGAAGACTATAAACAATTTCCTTGTAAATGTGGTTCAAAAAATTGCTGTGGTTATATTGTTAGAGAAGAGTCAAGATGGAGAATTAATAAAAAGTTTGCAATGAGTAACAAAAAAAAATTAATAAATAACTCTCGCTAAATAAAGTCCTTCAGGTGGTGCCGGCGGTGCACATAAAACCCGTTTTTTTGAATTCAAAATAAAATTAAATTTTTTTAAAGACCATTTTTTTTCACCTACATATTTTAAACAACCAACCATTGAACGAACCTGTTGTTGTAGAAAAGATTGAGATTGAAATTCTATTTCTATTTTATTATTTTTAGATTTTATTTTAACAGATCTCATAGTTTTGATCGGACTTTTAGCTCTACAGCTTGAAGCTCTGAAGGTAGAAAAATCTTTAGTACCAACTAATTTTTTTGCAGCTTTTTTCATTACATTTAAATCAAGTTTATTAATAACGTGCCATCCTCTATTTTTATCTATTACCGGTCTACTAGGACGATTAATGATTATATAATTGTATATTCTCATTCTTGCAGAAAATCTTGCATGAAAATCATTGCTCTTTTTCTTAATTTTAATGATTGAAATCATTTCCTTATTTAAAAAATGATTTAAAGATTTAACAAACTTGTTTGAATTTACAATTTTTTTTTTACACTCAAAATGAGCAGATTGTTCAAGTGCGTGCACTCCTTTGTCTAATCTACCAGCACCAAACAAAATAATTTTTTCTTTTAATAATTTAGAAATACTCTCTTGGATAAAACCTTGTATAGTTTTGCCCTTTGTTTGAATTTGCCAACCTCTAAAGTTGGTGCCTACATACTCTATCAAAATTTGATATCTAAACATTAGATAAAATTGAGCCTTTTCTGATTTGAGATCCAAGCATAAACTCTCCAATTTTTTGAACCTTTTTTCCCTCTCTCTGTATTTCAACAACTTTGATAGATTTTTCACCTCCACACGCTATTTCAAGATCGTCTGATATAACCTCACCATTTTTACCAATCCCATTTCCAATTTCTGCTTTTAAAATTTTATATCTTTGTCCGTTAAAGTTGAAAAAAGCTCCTGGAGAGGGATACAAGCCATTTATTTTTCCAATTATTGCTAAAGCATCGCTTTTCCAGTCTATTTGCCCTTCATTTTTAGTAATTTTTTTTGCATAAGTGGCTTTAGAATTATCCTGATCTACAAAATTTGATTTACCCTCAAAAATTTCATCTACAACATTTAAAATTTTATCCGCTGCTACCAGAGCAAGTTTTTCGGAGACCTCTTTAGCATTAAGACTTTGGTCAAGTTTTATTTTATAAGTATTACTTACAGGTCCACTATCTAATTCTTCATTGATTTTCATTATACTGATCCCTGTTTCTGTGTCTAAATTCATTATAGCTCTTTGAATAGGTGCAGCACCTCTCCATTTTGGGAGTATGGATGCATGAATGTTTATAAAACCTTTTTTTGTTAAACTTAAAAATTCTTTAGGAATTATTTGTCCATATGCTACAACAATTGCAAGATCAGCCTCCATTTTTTTTAAAAACTCATATTCCTCAGTGTTGTTTTTCAGGTTCTGTGGAGATCTGTATTCTATATTTAAAGTTTCTGATATTCCTTGAACTGGGGATTTATTTATCTTCTGACCTCGGTGAGATTTTTGAGGTGGTTGTGTATAAACCATATTTATTGGAAAACCATTTTGATAGAGTGATTTCAATATTGGGACCGCGAACATGGGTGTACCCATAAAAATAATTTTTTTAGGCATTTTCAAACTAATATTCTGTCAGGATTTTTTTTTATTTTTGAAATTTTTTTAATAACGATATCTCTTTTTAACTTTGATAAATGGTCAATTATCAATTTTCCGTCTAAATGATTTATTTCATGCTGTAAACAAGTTGATAAAAGACCATCACACTTTAAATTTTTTTTTTCTCCGTTTATATCAATATATTCTACTTCACAAATTTTTGGCCTCTCAATTTCTATAAATGTATCTGGAATTGATAAACAACCTTCTTCATAAATTGAGGTTTCATTACTTACTTTTTTAATAATGGGATTTATGAAACTTAAAGGCTCCTTCTTTTCATCTTTAGTGGACACATCAATTACTAAAATTCTTTTCAGGACACCTATTTGCACTGCAGCTAATCCGATTCCTTTCGATGCGTACATTGTATCAAATAAATCATTAATAAGTTTTTTTTCGTTAGTGCTGACTTTTTCTAACGGTTCAGAGATTTTTTTTAAAGTTTCGTCAGGAACTGTAATTATATCTTTAATGCTCATTAGATAAATAAATAAACTAATTTTTAAACTTTTAAAGGAAGAACTTTTAATAGAATTTTATTACGTATAAAGTCTATGTTTAATTGATTGAGTGCACTTATTATAAAAAATAGGGTATCCTCATCTAAAGTAGTCAATTCATCTTGACCAATAACCTCTATAATTCTGAGAATTGTTGAAGCGGTGTCATTATTATTTACCATGACTTGAATATCTGTTGGCATTTCAGAGTCTAGAATTTTATATAAATTGTCATATTTCTTATCAATTTTTATGCCATCTGACTTCAATGACTCGATTAAAATAATATCTTTTTTTGAGATAGAATACTTTTTATCTTTTTTTATTTTTTTGAGAAAATTATTGAGATCTTTTTCTACTTTTGTTTGATTATATTCTCCAATAAAATATTTTATAAGTTTTGATTGATGTAAAAGATCATCATTATACTTTATTTTAGTTTGTTTTTTTTCATCAGTATTAATATTTTCTAAATAAAAACTAGTATGCTTTGAGGAAATTTGATCTAATTCAATATCTTGTAACAGGTCTTTTAGTTTCTCATCAAAAGCATTACCAATTTTATCCTTAGTGAACGATTCTTTTAAAAGTTTCATTAACTCTATTTTTTTATTTATGTCAGATTCTAGCAATACGCTTTGATATAAAAGGGCCCTACTCTCAATATTAGTTAAGGATTTGAACACTGTCTTAACATTTAAAAATTGATCAATCGTAAACTGAAACCTTTTATAAATTTGAAATAAATCATCTTCAAGATAATTTTTATTATGTGTGGCATACTCAATTAATTCTATTTTTTCTAATTCATCCAAGTCGATATCGTTAGTTTGGTATAATAAATTTGAAGCAGCTAAATATTTCCATATTAATGGATTAGTATTTTCTTTTGGCTCAAAAGAAAACTCAGAGTTTGTTTTGTGTGCTAAATGAAATTCTAGGATATTTTTTTCAGATATAGTAGTATCAACTTCATTTATATATCCAAATAAATAATTTAATTTATTTTCAAAATATTTTTCGTTAAAACCCAATTCTTTTTTTAAATCAAAAATTAATTGTGCTTCATCTTTTTTGCCATTATTTATCAAACAATAAATATTAAATTTTGATAAATAATTATTTACTATTGGCTCAGAATTATTTAAAAATATTTTACAAGCTTTATCAACGTTAGACTCGGATAAATACTTATCAACTAAATATTTAGTTAGTTTAGGGTGTAAATTTAGAATATCATTCTTGATTAAATATTCCTCTATCAGCTCTAAATCGTTATGTTTTATTAACCAATCAGATTTTATTTTTAAAAAATCTTTTTCACTAATATTTTTATTTGGATGATAAGCATTAGTTAATAAAATGATATTCATAAGTTCTGAGGCATCTTCTGATAAATTTAATTTAGCTAAATTTGAAAAAAGATATTTTAATTGATCACCATTAGAATTTGACCACATATTAATTTTCAATCCAAAATCTTCAGGATCGTAGAGACCTATAATTTTAATTTCTTTAGAATTTACAGTTTGATCAATCTTTATTGAATCTAAACTGTCTTTGGTTTGCATATTAAAAACATCAATTTTCTCATCTTCAGAAACACTTTGGGTAATTGAAATTGATTCTTTATTTTCAGAATTGTCTTGTATTTGTTCTTTGTCAATATTCCATATATCCACTGGCTCATTTTCTGAAAAAGAATTCACTATTGAAAAAAAAAGAATAATTAGAATTGATAAATAAGTTTTATTTAACAATTTTAAAATTTTCATTAGGTATTATTTTTTCAATTGTTTTTTTTGGTGCTGGGAAGTCCAATTCATTTAAAAGAAAAATTATTCCAATAAATACAATTGCAAATAAAAATAATTTTATCAATAATCCAATTATACTTTTGCTATAACTTGTTTTTCTAGTAAATTGCATATAGATTTAAATAATTTCAAATTAAGACATATTTGTGTTTTTTCAATAAATAAACTTATGAAATCAAAAGAAAATTTAGTTTTTATCGGAATGATGGGTTCTGGAAAGAGTTCTATTGGCTCTATGGTATCAAAAAAACTAAATCTTAATTTTTTTGATATTGATCAATTAATTGAAAATGATCAAAAAATGAAAATATCAAAAATCTTTGAAATTAAAGGAGAAAACTTCTTTAGAGATATTGAAAAAAAAATAACTCTTAATATTTTAAAAAGTAAAAAGGGTGTAGTTGCACTTGGTGGAGGAGGGTTCATTAATCGAGTTATTAAAAATGAAGTTCTAGAAAATCACTTATCATTTTGGCTTAATTGGAATATCGATACGTTAGTTAATAGGATAAAAAACAGCAAAAAAAGACCGTTAGCAGTGAATTCAAGTAAAAATGAACTCATAGAAATCATAAAAAAACGTTCAATTATTTACTCTAAAGCACTATATAAAATAGATTGTGAGAATTTTACAAAACAACAAATTGCAAAAAAAATCATAGATATTTATGAGTCCAATTAAACTGGTAGTTAGAACTAATTCAGAAAAATATCCTATCATAATTGGGAGAAATTTAATTTCTAATTTATCACAAATATTAAAAAAAAATTCTATCAACTTTAAAAAATGCTTGTTAGTTTTAGACAAAAATATTCCAAAAAGATATGTCAAACAAATTTCAAAATCTCTAAAAAGATATGAGGTTTACAAATTTATTTACAATGCAAATGAGAAAAATAAAAACCAGAAAAATATTAATAAAATTCTAGATCTTTTACTTCAAAAGAATTTTTCAAGAGATGACTGTTTAATATCTATTGGGGGAGGCATTACGGGTGATGTAGCAGGTTTTGCTGCAAGCTTATTCAAAAGAGGTTTAAAATTTGTTAATATTCCAACAACATTATTATCACAAGTTGACTCATCTGTTGGTGGAAAAACAGGTATTAACACATCTCAAGGCAAGAATTTAATTGGAAGTTTTTATCAACCTAAGATTGTTATCAGTGATGTAGACGTTTTGAGAAGTCTACCATTTAGAGAAATAGTTTGTGGTTACGCAGAAATAGTAAAACATGCATTCATTACAAATAAAAAGTTTTATAATTTTCTGGATAAAAATATTGATGACGTGTTAAAATTAAAGTCTCCAACTATTGAAAAATCTATTTATGAGAGTTGTAAAGTAAAAAAATCAATAGTTGAAAAAGATGAAAAAGAAAAAAATTTGAGAAAAATTTTGAATTTTGGACATACTTTTGCTCATGCATACGAAGCAAGTTTAAATTTTTCAAAAAAATTAAATCATGGAGAGGCAGTAATTCTGGGTATGAAATCTGCGTTTGAATTTAGTAAAAATAAAAAATTGATTACCGATAAAGAATTTGATTCTGCGATTAAACATCTAAATAATAATCATTTTCCAGTTTCTATTAAAAACTATTTTACAATAAAAAAAATTAATCAGATCATATCCTTTATGATGAGGGATAAAAAAAATAATTCTAAAAATATTAAGCTTATGTTAATTAAAAAAATTGGAGGTCCAATAATTGAAAAAGAAATTTCGGATGTTGCTGTTAAACTTTTTTTAAAAAAGAGATTAATTAATCAAAATTTGTAAAGAGTGAATATGATTTTTTAATTCCTCATCTAATATTTTATAAATTTTTTTATTACTCTCAACTTTATTTAATTTCTTAAGCTCCTCAGAATCTATAGTGATTTTTAAATGAAATTTATTACTTTCGTGTCCTGGATGGTTTTTATGTAAAAATGTTTTATCTTCTATCAAAATATTTTCGATATTAATATTTTTATTTATTTTTTTTTTTACGTTTGAGATTAATTCATCTATATTCATTTAATATAATTATATCATGAAAAATATCTGTGACTGGAATAATTGCAATGAAATTGGTGAATATAAAGCACCAGTTGAAAAAGATAATAGCAAAAAATTTAGATTATTATGTTTAAATCATGTCAAAGAATTCAACAAAAATTGGAATTATTTTTCGGGTATGAATGATGATCAAGTAATTGACTTTTTAAAATCAGATATGGTTTGGCATAAACCTACGCAAAGTTTTAGTTCTTCAGATAACTTTTTTAAAGTCTTGTGGAATAATACTTTGAGAGATGATCTTGATAAAGAAAAGTTAAAAAGCGATTTTAATCATATGGGACAATTTAGATATAATCACAAAGACATTAAAGCATTTGAAATATTAGGTATTTCAGTAGGATCGAAATGGGAAAAAATTTACAATAAATTTAAAATACTTGTTAAAAAATTTCACCCTGATATGAATTCCGGTAATAAAAAATTTGAAGAAAAACTTAAATCAATAACTTTGGCTTATACTCAGTTAAAAAATACTTATAGAGAAAAAAATTGACACCAAATATAAATAACCAACCTGACATAAAACTCTCAATAAAACAGACTTTTGGGATCGACTCTGATATGGAGGTCGATGCATTTTCTAAAAAAAGTGAGTACGTGCCAGAAATAGATAAGAATTATAAATTTGATCGTGATACTACTTTAGCGATTATCTCGGGTTTTGCATTTAATAAAAGAGTTCTTGTTCAGGGTTATCACGGCACAGGAAAATCTACACACATAGAGCAAATTGCTGCAAGATTAAATTGGCCGTGCATCAGAGTAAACTTGGACAGTCATATAAGTCGTATAGATTTAATAGGCAAGGATGCGATTGTTTTGAAAGATGGAAAGCAAGTTACACAATTTAATGAAGGGATTTTACCTTGGTCAATACAAAACCCCGTTGCATTGGTATTCGATGAGTATGACGCAGGAAGACCTGATGTAATGTTTGTTATACAGAGAGTACTTGAAGCAGAAGGTAATTTTACTCTTTTAGATAAAAATAAAGTTATTAAACAAAATAAATTTTTTAGATTATTTGCAACCTCTAATACTGTTGGTTTAGGAGATACAACAGGACTTTACCATGGAACTCAACAAATAAATCAAGGGCAAATGGATAGATGGAATATTGTTACAACTTTAAACTACCTTAGCCTTGATAAAGAAATGGAGATTATTTTAGCGAAAAATAAAGAGTTAAATAATACAAAGGGAAAAGAAAAAGTTTCTAATATGATTAAAGTCGCATCATTAACTAGAAAAGGATTTATAGCTGGGGATATATCAACAGTTATGAGTCCACGAACAGTTTTACACTGGGCTGAAAATGCAGAAATTTTTAAAGATACAGGTTATGCTTTTAGAGTAACGTTTTTAAATAAATGTGATGAAATCGAAAAAAATATAATTGCAGAGTATTACCAAAGATGTTTTGGTGAGGAATTACCAGAGTCCTTATTAAATATTCAAATTTAATGAATAACAAAACTGAGAGTTTTAAGCAAAAACTTAGACAGGCTCTATCGTCGACAGCAAGAGTAATCTCAGACGATTTAGGACTCAATCCAAAAAAAGATATTAAAAATTCTGAAAAACAAGATTCAATTGAACTAGAAAATTTAAATTCAAAAAACGATTATATTAAGGCTAGAGCAGAAACAGACTCCAAAGCTCTTAAAAAGAAATTTTCTGATGAGTCAATATTTAAAAAGAATTTACCCACTAGCTCGTCATGTAAATCACTTTATACAATTACAGAAAAAATAAGATACGAAAAATTGGGATCAAAAATGCTAAAAGGGATAAAAAAAAATTTAGAGGATAATTATATTCAGATTATCGACCATAAAAGAAAAGATCAAATTAAATCTAAAGATGATGTGCCTGTAGTTGAGGCTTTTGAATTATATATGCTGAAAAATTTCCACAATATCAAACTCAATTCTTTAACATCAAGAATGTTAAACTTCTGGGAAAAAGATTTTGATAAATCAATTTTTGAGCATATAGAATTTTTTAAACAAAATTTAGAAAATCAAAATATTTATAGTTCGAAATTCTCCCAGATACTGCAAGAAATGGACATTTTTCAATCAGATGAAAACGATGAAAAAAGGGATGAAACACCAGAGGATAACAAAGAAAATCAGTCAAGTGAAAATGATGATAGTGAGGATGAAGACAGAAAAGATCCTGACAAGCAAGATGAAACAGAAGCCAGTCTGGACTCAGACTATAATATTGATGAGTATAAATTAGATGAACAACTTGTAGATACAGAGTCAGACGAACAAAAATCTGAGCAAGTTATCCAAAAGAAAAATTTAAAAGATTTAAATGTGGATTATAAAATTTTTTCAACACAGTTTGACGAAATTACGAAAGCCGAAAATCTTGAAAACGCAGATGAAGCAAATAAGCTTCGAAAAACTTTAGATCAACAA
Source organism: uncultured Pelagibacteraceae bacterium (assembly GCA_902547785.1). Taxonomy (GTDB): domain Bacteria; phylum Pseudomonadota; class Alphaproteobacteria; order Pelagibacterales; family Pelagibacteraceae; genus Pelagibacter. Next base: position 34,276 of record CACCPC010000008.1, on the reverse strand, counting down.
TTAATTGGTTTCCAAGATGTTATAACTAAACTTGCTAATAAACTTCAAAGACAATTATTGGCAAAACAGAATAGAGCTTGGGAGTTTGATTTAGAGGAAGGATTACTTGATAGCTCTAAGCTACCAAGAATTATAATGGATCCATATAATTCATTGTCTTTCAAGAAAGAAAAAGATTTAGACTTTAAAGACACTGTGGTAACACTTTTAATTGACAACTCGGGGTCAATGAGAGGTAGACCAATTACAATTGCAGCTATTTGTGCTGATATTTTGTCTAGAACTTTGGAACGTTGCTCAGTGAAGGTAGAAATATTAGGGTTCACAACAAAAAATTGGAAAGGTGGGCAAAGTAGAGAGTTATGGAATAAAAATAATAAGCCAAAGACACCTGGAAGGTTGAATGATTTAAGACATATTATTTATAAAGGAGCTGATACTCATTGGAGGCAGGCAAAAGATAACCTCGGACTTATGTTAAAAGAGGGTTTATTGAAAGAAAATATAGATGGGGAGGCTATAACATGGGCTTTCAATAGAATTAAAAAAAGAAAAGAGGAAAGAAAAATTTTAATGGTAATTTCAGATGGTGCACCAGTTGATGACTCAACCTTATCAGTAAATTCAGGAGATTTTTTAGAGAAACATTTAAAAAAAATGGTTAAGTTTATTGAGGATAAATCTGAAATAGAAATTTTAGCCATAGGGATTGGTCATGATGTTTCTAGATATTATAAAAGAGCAATTAAGATCACTGATGTAAATGAACTTGGTGATGTAATGATTTCACAATTAAGCTCATTATTTGATAAAAAAGCTAAATTACATTAAATTTTTTTTAAATCTTGATTTTTCCATTTAATATTTACTTCAGCTCCAGATCTTGTTTTAGAATTTTGACAACTTAAAGAGGCAAAATTTTTTTCAAGTAAGTTTTTGCCTATAAATATTCCAAGACCTAATCCCGATTGATTTTTATCTTTATTCTTAAGTGATCTTAAATAAGGTTCACCTATTTTTGGCAATATCTCACCTGGATATCCTTTTCCATCATCTTCGATAGTAATTTCAGTATATTCATTGTTACTTTTAAGGGTTATAAATATTTTTTCTTTAGCAAATTTATTTGCATTTCCAATAAAATTTCTCAAACCATATATAATCTCTATTGATTTTGGAATTTTTCTAGGACTTGAATCTTGATCAAAATTTAGAATAAATTTTTTGTTACTTGTTTCCTCAAATGAGTTTACAATTTGATTGATATATTTTTTAAAATTCAAATCTTCATCTATAAAATCATCTTCTTCAATTGGATTTAAAGATAATCTTTTCAAAATTTGATTACATCTTTCAACTTGACTTGATAATAATTCTATATCCGAGGTCAATTCTTTACGTTCTTTTAATTGATGTTTTAACTCTTGTGAGATAATTTTAATCGTAGATAAAGGAGTTCCAAGAGAATGGGCTGCTGCTGCTGCTTGACCTCCTAAAGATAACATTTCATGTTCTTGGGCCATTATTTCTTCCATTTTACTTAAAGCTTCTTTTCTTTTCCTAGACTCTGAGCCAAAAACTATCGCAAAATAATTTAAGAAGATTAAAGCAATTATTAAAGCAATTGGAATTGAAAAATAATAATAATTAGAAACATGAAAATGATTATTTAATGGTGCAGGTAAATCTTCTGAATAAAATGTTAGAAAAATAATCATTAATATTGTTGTAATAACTAGAAATAAATTAGTTCTGATACCTAGGTTTGAGGATGCAAATACACTAGGAATTAATAAAAAAATTACAAAAGGATTAACAATCCCTCCTGTTAAATATATAAGTGAGCCTAATTGAAAAATGTCTATCATTAGAAAAATTAATGCAGATCTGTCTGAAAGTTGAGTTTTATTATAAATAAAGATCAAATAAAAATTACTTAAAACTCCTACAAAAATAATTAAATTTGATAAAATAAAATTAAAATTAAAATTGAGGAAAAAATAAACAATATAAACAGAGATTAATTGACCTATTATTCCAATCCATCTTAAAGAGATATAAGTAGATTTTTTTAGAGTATGAAATTTAGAAGTTTCAAAGAACTTCATGGGCTAGATATCTAAATTTTGAACATTTATTGCGTTAGAGATGATAAAGTCTTTTCTTAATGTTACATCATTACCCATCAAAGTATGTATCAATTCCTGATCTTTTTTTGAATTTTTTGAATATTGAACCTGAAGTAAATTTCTCGTTTCTGGGTTAAGTGTTGTGCTCCAAAGTTCTTCTGGGTTCATTTCTCCTAAACCCTTAAACCTTTGTATACTCATTTTAGATTTTTCAACTTCTATCAATTTTGAGAACTCTTTTGAACCTCTCTTAGATTTTTTAATTTCCTTGCTATTAGTCATTATATAATTTTCTAATTCTTCTTCGTCTTTAATATATATTCCTTTGGAACCTTTATTAATTTTAAATAGCGGTGGTTGAGCAAGATACACATGGCCATTTTCTATCAACTTATTAAAAGGTTTATTATTAAAGAAAGTTAATAATAATGCTCTGATATGAGATCCATCAACATCAGCATCAGTCATAATAATTATTTTTCCATACCTTAAATCTTTTAAATCAATTTCCTGATCCTTTGGATCTAATCCAAGTGCATTAATTAATGTAACTATTTCATTTGAAGATATCATCTTGGACAATGCTTTTGTTCTTTGATCTGAGCCATTTCCATTTCCATTTTTTTTTATTTTTAGATCTTCAACATAAGTATTAAGTATTTTTCCTCTCAAAGGTAAGACTGCTTGATTTGATCTATCCCTACCTTGTTTCGCAGAACCACCAGCTGAGTCTCCCTCAACGATAAATAATTCTGTTCCTTCTTGTTTTCCTATTTGACAATCTGCTAATTTTCCTGGAAGGCCACTTAATTCAATAGCTCCTTTTCTTCTGACATTTTCTCTTGCTTTTCTAGCCACATCTCTTGCCATTGCAGCCTGTATAACTTTAGCTAAAACTACTTTTGCTACTGAAGGATTTTGATCAAACCAAATAGATAATTTTTCGTTTACTAATGTCTCAACTATCATTCTCACTTCTGATGACACTAATTTGTCTTTTGTTTGAGAGGAAAATTTAGGATCAGGAATCTTAGTTGATAAGACGCATGTTAAACCTTCTTTTATATCATCTCCAGAAATAGTTAATTTATTCTTTTTAAGAAGATTATTTTCGTTTGCATATTTATTTATTATTCTTGTTAATGCACTCCTAAAACCTAATAAATGTGTTCCTCCATCTTTTTGATAGATATTATTTGTATAAGGAAAAATATCCTCAGAATAACCTGCATTCCATTTTAATGAACACTCTAATTCTACATCATTTTTTTTACCTTCAATATATATGGGTTTTCTAAATAAATCATTTCCATTTTTATTTTGTAACTTTTCTCTTTTCTCATCTAAATAATCTACAAATTCGATTAAGCCTCCATCATATTTAAACTCTAAAATTTTTTCTTTTTTTTGACTATCGTCTATGAAAGTTATTTTTATACCTTTATTTAAAAAAGCTAATTCTCTCATTCTTTTGATTAAGATATTGGCACTAAATTTAATTGATGAAAAAACTTCTTTTGAAGGTAAAAAAGTTATTTGAGTACCTGTTTGTTTTGATTTACCAGAAATTTTTAAAGGTGCCTTTGCTTCACCGTTATGAAATTCAATAGAATATTTTTTTCCATCTCTATTAATTTCTAAAAAGAGTTTTTCTGATAGAGCATTAACAACAGAGACTCCCACACCGTGTAAACCTCCAGAAACTTTATAAGAATCATGGTCGAATTTTCCACCAGCATGAAGTTGGGTCATTATTACTTCGGCAGCTGATTTTTTTTCTCCCTTGTGTATATCTGTTGGAATTCCACGACCATCATCATTGATAGTTACAGTTCCATCAGAATTTAATTTTACATTAATATTTTTACAATATCCTGCTAGAGCTTCATCAATTGAATTATCTACAACTTCATAAACCATATGATGTAAACCAGTTCCATCATCGGTATCACCAATATACATTCCTGGTCTTTTTCTTACTGCCTCTAAACCCTTAAGCACTTTGATGGAATCTGCTTGATATGTATTTTTATTTGCCATTTTTTTTAAATTAAGGAAAAAAAAATTATAACATTTTTTGTTAAAAATTGCTCAATTATAATCAGAAATTTATTATATAAATGTAAAATAAGTGTGATATTTCAAGGGTTATTTTATGTTATGTAGCATAAGATTCAAAAGAATGTTTTTCAGGTAATCATATTAAAAAAATCACCAAGGTATCTCTTTGCCCAATAAATTAATAAATTTTCCGTTAAATGACTCAACATTTGATGATATCAAATCAATTATTAAATTAGCACAAACTTCACTTTTTATTTGTCCGCCTGGATTCATTCCTGATTGAACATTGCCAGGATCTATAGCAAATACTATTGTTTTCAATCTAGCATTTAAGTCTAGAGACATATTCTTTGTTATAGAATTCAAAGCTGTTTTTGAAGCTCTGTATATGTATGCGTTACCTTGATTATTTAGTTTAATGCTGCCAGCATCACTACTAATGTTAATTAAAACTTGAAGATTTTTAGTTGATGATTTGTCACCTAATATTATTTGCATAATTTTTAAAATAGAAAATGAATTAACCATTAGTACTTCTTGAAATTTTTTAAAATCAAGTCTTTCTATTTGTTGGTCTTCAAAAGATCCTCCAAATACACCAGCACAATTAAATATCAAATTTATTGAAGTTTCTTTTAATTTTTCTTCGAGATCTTTACATTCGTGTATATTTCTTTGATCATACTTTACTATTGTTAAATTTTCATTCTTTATACATTCTAAATTTTTAGAATTTTCTCGATAAGTAGCTAAAACTTTATTATCTAGAGCTAAAGTTTTTTTTGTTAAAGCGAGGCCAATGCCAGAATTGGCTCCAGTTATTAAAATATTTTTATTATTTATATCTGCTAAATAATTTTTTTTTGAAAATTTTCTAGTATAAAAAAATTTTTTTATTTTTTTTCTTAATCCCATTAACTATTTTTTAGCATCAAACTTGTCCACAAACTAGGCTAAGTAAAAAAATATTTAACCCTTAAAAACTTTTAAAATAGTGGTTTTGATGAATAAAAAACATTCTAAATTTTATAGTTGAATTGGTGGCGGAGAGAGTGGGATTCGAACCCACGGTACCTGTGAGGGTACACACACTTTCCAAGCGTGCGCCTTAAACCACTCGGCCATCTCTCCAAAAGAATTATCTGAAAAATTCTAACTTTTTACCAACTTTATCCTTCTTAGATAAAATTGGTTTTTTTATTGGCCATTTAATTTTAACTTCTTGATCTCTCCAATCTAAAGTTGTTTCACTTTCTTTATGTCTATACTCAGAGCATTTATAATGAACTATACATTTATCTGATAAACATAAAAAACCATGAGCAAAACCCTCTGGAATGTAAAAAGAATACTCAGACTTATCTGATATTATTAAAGAATAATATTTTCCAAACGTTTTTGAATTTTTTCTTAAATCTACTGCGACATCCATAATTTTTCCAAAAACAACAGTAATGACTTTTGCCTGAGGTTTTTTAGTTTGTATATGTAAGCCTCGAATTACATTTTTTTTAGACGAAGACATTACATCAAATTTAAAATGTTTTTTGATCAAATTGTTTTTAAACACCTCTTTAAAGAAACCTCTATTATCAAAAAACATTTTTGTTTTAATTATCTTTAAACCATTGATGTTAACATTTTTAATTTTCATTAAATCTATGAGTTAGATTTTTTTTCAAAAAAAGTCCAATGCCATTCTAAATATTTTGTATTTTTTTTAAACCAAAAAGACAAATACCGTTCTGCTAGATAGGCATATAAACGTTGTTGATCATAACCTTTTAAATTTTTAAGACCAAACTCTTTTTCGCAACTGAAGAGCCATGAAAATAAACTTTTAAACCATTTATCAATTACTTTTTTTTTTGAAATAAACATTATATGTGGATTAAAACTACTATTTTCATTCACAAATTTTCTAAATAAAATTCTCTCACTTTTTTTAAGATGATTGATAGCCTTATCTAAAATTCCAAAACCATGGTGCATATCAAAATGAAGTTTAATATTTTGTTTTTTCTTATCATAAATTATCGATGGATCTTTTAATAAATTTTTGTATCCTCTTTTCAAGAGTTTCATCTTTTTAGGATTATCAATTTTAATTGGTTTACATATGATGCTTTCGTAATCTGACCATTTTTTTGGAGGTTTTTTAAGAATAAACTTTTGGAGTTGCTTAAAATTGGTTATTTTTTTTTTTGATTGAAGCCAAAATCTCCTTTTTTGGCAAAAACCAACCCACAAATTTTTATCTAGTTTTTTTAGTTGATTTTTCCAAAACCAATAATGAAATGTTAATTCTGAATAATTTCTCTCTTTAGATTGTATGTTTTTGCCTGATAAACTTGAAATATATCTTTTTTTAAACTTTTTATTTCCTACACCGGCCAAGTTTAAATTTAATTGTTCTAAGTATTTTAATTCAACATTTGTCACACAATAAATTTTCATTTTGAGCATCAATTTCTAAAATTTTACTTTTACTATTTTCTGAAGTTTTTTTATATTTATTGTGGAGTCAAACGGTATCTTTATCCTCATCTTTTTATTTTGATAAATTTTTTTTACTTTTTTATTTTCTTTTTTTGCAAAATTATAAATATATTGTGCCCTTCCACCAATATTAATTATCCCCTGTTTGTTTAAAAGCTTAAAAAGAATTTTTGCAACTTCATCATGATACATGAAGCTAGTCTTTACATTTGCAAAAGCTTTTTTGTGTATGAACGGTTTCTCTGTCATACAAACCCTTAAAATCAAAGAATTTTTATATAATTTAACTGAACACTCGCCACCTAATTTTGACCAAGCATAATTATTAAAAGGTTTTAAAGGATCATCTTCATTATAGTTTCCGTTGGTTCCTGGGTATACATAATTAGTTGAAAAATAAATTAATTTAATATTTTTTTGGGAACAAGCCATTGTGACGTTAGCAGTCCCTATTATATTGAGATTAATACTTTTATTGATGTCTTTTTCGTGTAACTCCATCGGTCTTGAAAATCCAGCTAAATGAATAACGATGTCAGGTTTTGTTTTTTTTAAATATTTTAACATGGAATTAAAATTTAAAATATTGAATTGATTTTTAGTTGGGAAAAAAAGTTTATGTTTAGTGAAAATACTTTTTAAGTGATTTCCAAATCTCCCTGTGCCACCTGTTACTACTATTTTTTTTCTCATAAAAATAAGTTCTATTTTTTTCTTAAAATTGCTATTTCGTTAAAATTACCTTTATATATTTCTATACTGTCAATATTATATAAAAAATTATCTCTATCATTTTTTTTGATATAACTTGAATTTAATAATGTTTTTTCTTTTTTAAATTTAAACAAGATTTCTCTAAGTGTTGGTTTTTCATTCTTAAGGTTCATATCTTTTCTAGTATCAGGAAAATCAAGTTCCTCTACAATAAAGAGACCTCCACTATTCAATTTTTTAAAAAGCATGAACAAGCTTATAATTTGATCTTTCAAGGAATGTCCTGCATCCTCAATTATAATATCAAAATTATCAGAAAATTTATCAATTATATTTTTTTGTATGGAGTCTTCATTGGACGAATTTACATAAAAATTTTTGATTCTATTTGATCTATATCTAAATAAATCAGGATAAATATCTGCAGCAAAAAATTTTGAATTTTTAAAATAAAAAAATAGTGCAGCTGAAGCATTGCCATGAAATGATCCTATTTCTAATATATTAAGATTTTTAGATTTCAAATTTTCGAAATATTTTTGATAAAAATTGCTATAACCATGTCCTTTTATCTTGAACGAAGTCCTCTTAGATGGGTGAGCATACTGGTTCTCAAATTGATTGCCTTTATCACTATTAAAAAAATCAAATAATTTTCCTAAATCTGAAGTTTCACTTAAACCAAATCTATCTACAAATTTATCTAGATTAATAATTTTCGGCAGATAGATTAAATTGATAAAATATTTTATTGGAATAACAATTAGAATATATAATTTTAAAATATAATTTGCTTTTTTAAATCTGTGCTCATAGTAAATTTTATAAAATGTTCGTAATTTCATATTATTTGATTTATATTCGAAAAGTTTAGCAAAGTAATTATTTAAATAATTTTAATGCTAATAAATGAAAAAGATTAAAAAAAAACTTAGTTTTTTATACAAAAGTTTAATTAGATTATTATTCATAATTGTATATGGAAAAATAATTTTTTGTAAGAATCCTGGAAATGAAAAAGATATTTCAATTGAGGAAGTAAAAGATGAAAAACTTAAAGATCCAGATAATCATAAATATTTAATATATAAAATCAAAAATGGGAGAATATTTAATGATTTTGTAGAGAATGTTGCAATTATATCTGGAAATAAAATTATTGATAAAGTTTCTTATCAACAAGTAAAAGGTGAATTTAAAGATGCAAATTATAACTCGGTTCTTTACAAAGGGACACCATATCTAAAGAGAAAATTTAAAGGAAAAGTTTTATCATTAACTCAAGGAGCTAGTGGTCACAGAAATTATTTTCATTGGCTTTATGATATTTTGCCTAAAATAAATATTTGTTCTAAAAATAATAATTTAAAAGAAATAGAATATTTATATATATCAAAGCTTGAAACATATCAAAAATTAACCCTAGAAATTCTGGGTTTTGATAAATTAAAAATAATTGACGCAAATAAAAATAGACATATTCAAGCTGACGAGATTATCTGTTCTGAACACCCTTGGTATAAAAAAGGGTTTATACTAGAAGAGGCTAAGAAATTGCCAGAATGGATTATCAAATGGATTAATGAAACATTTATAAGTTATGGAAAACAATTTAGTTGTAACAAAAGAATATTCATTGATAGAAGTGAGTCATCTTTTTCTCATTGTCAATTTATTAATAATAAAGAGATTATAAACTTCTTAGAAAATGAGGGCTTTACAAGTTATAAAGTTGGACAGCTATCATTTCAGGAACAAATATTTCTTTTTAATAATGCAGAAATAATTATAGGTGCTCATGGAGCGGCATTTGCAAACTTAGCATTTTGCAAAAAAAATACCAAAATCATTGAGATAAAGCCAAAAAATCATCCAAACTATGTCGACCAGCGTATTTCAAAAATAAAGGAATTAAATTTTAATTTGATAGAAACTGATCATTTTGAGGATAAAGAAAAAAAGGGTGATATTTTTTTTAATCCAATGGACTTTAAGAAATTTTTATAAATTTTTAAATTTGACAAATTTTTTAAAAATTTTTGTAATATTTATCAAATCTTGATTTTTAAGTCCTTGATGACATCCTATTAATATTCCATTTTCCATAACATCATCTGAGATTAAATGGCATTTATAATGTTTTTTATATTTCAAATTTTTCATGATCGGTTGTTTTAAAATGTTGCCAGTAAAAATTGTTCTTGTTTGGATTTTATTTTTTTCAAAAAAAATTTGAAGTTGTCGTCTATTAAATTTATTATTTCTTTTAATTACTAAAGGGAAAGCTAACCAAGCTGTTTTCACATTTGAATAAAATTCAGGTAACTTAAAATATTGAGAAAACTTTTTAAAAAAATTTTTAAGGAATTCAAAATTTTTATTTCTGATTAAAATATTTTTATTTAGTTTTTTTAGTTGTTCCAATGCAAATGCTGCTGAAATTTCTGATGGAAGAAAATTATAACCTAGCTCAGAAAAAATATATTTTTTATCATACTGAATGCCTGAAACTTTTACGTTAAATCTTTTTGCTATATCTTCAGACTCATTAAAAACAGCTGATGATCTTCCCCAACCTCTTAATAACTTAGCTTTTTTATATAAATTATAATCATTAAAACATACAATTCCTCCGAATCCAGCTCCGTTTATAATATGGGAGGCATAAAAACTGTTTGTTGCAACGTCTGAATATTTACCATTAATGGTATTATTTATTTTATAGCCAATTGTGTCTGCTGAGTCCTCAATGACTTTCAAATTATATTTTTTTGCTATTTGTGAAATTTTTTTCCAGTCAGGAATATTTCCCAACAAGTTTGGTATCATAATCGCAACTGTTTTTTTATTAACACACTTTTCAATTTGATAAACATCAGCAACAAATTTATTCTCTAAAGCCCCAATAAAGTGAGGTACTAAACCTAATTGATAAATTGGTGCTATAGTTGTTGAAAATGTCAAAGATGGAGTAATTATTTCACTACCTCTCTTAAAATTCATTGAGCTCAGTGCCAACAAATTTGCAGAAGATCCAGAGTTAACCATAAGCCCATATTTTTTTCCGAAAATTTTTGATATTTTTTTTTCTAAATTTTTTACATTTTGTCCATCGATAAGAGATAAACTGTTATTTTTTAAAACTTTATTAACTGCATTTATTTCATTATGATCATAGACAGCTTTACCATAATAAATTTTTTTCATAATTTTAATTCATATATTAAATGATATAAAAGATCTATGAAGCAATACGACTTAACAAATAAAATTACGATAATAATTGTTTTGTACAGGGAAGATTATAAACTTCTCTACAAAACTTTAGATAAAATAAAAGAATTTAAAATAATAATAATTGATAATTCTAATAATGTAGATCTAAAAAATAAAGTAGAGGCACACTTTAAGATCGAGAAGTACATATTAAATAAAAAAAATGTTGGTTTTTCCGCTGGATACAATCAAGGTGTCAAACTATGTGAAACAGATTTTTCTTTTATTCTTGGACCGGATTGTATTATTGAAACCAGCAGCATAATAAAACTGTACGAGAAACTTAGGCTTAATGAGAATTGTTTTTTAACGGCATCCACATCTTACAATGAAAATAACCAACTAACATATGCAGGAGGTTTATTGCCTGAAAATGGAGAAAAAGATTTTCCAATCAAATTGGAGGGGGATATATGTGTTGAAAATACTTTGGGAGCTTGCATGTTTTTTAAAAAGAAAGACTTTATTGATATAGGTTTATTTGATGAAAATTTTTTCATTTTTTTTTCTGATGATGATTTATGTAGAAAAATTAAAAAAAAAAATAAACATATAATTCAAGTATTTGAGTCAAAATGTATTCATTCACATGGTATCAGTAAAGTAAAAAATATTTTTGAAAAAATCTATTTAAGAGAACATTATTATCTACTAGATAAATTTCATTATTTTCATAAGTCAGATAATCATAAAGATATGATGAAAAATATCATTGATAAAAAAAATAATTATTTAATAAAGATATTTTTTTCTTTAATCACTGTAAGGTTGAAAAAAGTTGTGTATTATTTTGCTCGATACACCGCTATTTTAAAATTTAATAATTTTCTTAAAAAAAACTAAACTAAAAAATCAGTAAATTTTTCTCTATTTTCTATTATATAATTGGGTAATTCCTCATCTTTTAAAACCTTAAACTTAAAATCTCTACCAAACAAATCTTTATGAGAATTCATTTTTTCACTAATTTGATTAATATTTGTAAATTTCGTTTTATTGAGCTCCGAATGCGCATATGATTTTATTTTTTTACTAACTTCCTCGGGAGACATTACAAAAGAAAAATGCCAGCCACCTTTATCTACAATGTTCCATCTAATTTTATCCAATCTATAAAAAGGATAGTTTTTTACTTTTTGTTTCCTTAACCATTGAGGGTTCTTCAAGTATTTAAGTTTACACATTTTCGATCCATACCAGTTAGGCTCTGAAGCATTAAGTAAATTGAACTTGTAATAAATCATCTTCTGTTTAAAAGCAGTATATTTTCTTTTATCTATAAGCACTTGGTTAATTTCTTCCAAATTTGGTATTTCATCAATGTCTGAAATAATTATGTAATCTTCTTGATGTGTATTTTCTAATGCTTTTAAAATATAATTTCGATGATAGTTCTCTCTTTCCCAATTATTAAAACCATTTGGAAAATCTTCTAATTTTAAATAAATGATTTTTTCTTTAAACTTTTTAAAGTTCTCTATATTGAAATTATAATTTTCTTTTATAACTCCACTGTGATTATATCTTGCCTCAATGATCACAAACTTATCAATATGTTTATCTAATAAATTTAATCTTAATTCTAATATTAGATCCTCATTATTGTAAAGAAAACAATCTATAATATTCATTTTCAATCTTTGTTGATTTTTAGAACTCCTATAAAAGCTTCTTGCGGTATCTCTACTCTACCAAACTGTTTAGATCTTGCCTTTCCCTTTTTTTGTTTCTCCAGTAACTTTCTTTTTCTGTCAGTTGCACCTCCCCCATGAATTTTAGTTAATACATCTTTCTTAAATCCCTTAATTGTTTCTCGCGCAATAATTTTGCCTCCTATAGCTGCTTGAACTGGTATCATAAAATTATGTCTAGGTATCAAATCTTTAAGTTTCTCACATACTTCTCTTCCAGTTTTTTGTGCGAAATCTTTATGTATCATCATTGCTAAGGCATCTACTGGTTCACCATTTACTAAAATTCCAAGTTTGACTAAATCACCTTCTCTATGATTAATAATCTCATAATCAAAACTTGCATATCCACTGGTCATTGATTTTATTCTATCATTGAAATCAAAGACAACTTCATTAAGAGGTAATTCATAATTTATTACTGCTCTATTCCCCGAATAAGAAAGGTTTGTTTGAATACCTCTCTTATCCTGACATAACTTAATTAGTGAACCTAAATATGTATCTGGAGTTATAATTGTGGCTTTAATCCAGGGCTCTTCGATTGACTTGATTAATGTGGGATCTGGAAGTGAAGAAGGATTCTGCAGATCTATACTCTTTCCATTATTCAAATTCACCTTGTATACAACTCCTGGGGTAGTTGTTAAAAGATTTACGTCAAATTCTCTTTCTAATCTTTCTGATATTATCTCCAAATGAAGCAATCCCAAAAATCCACACCTAAAACCAAGTCCTAAAGCTGATGAAGACTCAGGTTCAAAAGAAAAACTTGCATCGTTAAGTTGTAATTTAGCTAGACCATCTTTTAGTTTTTGATATTCAGAACTATCTACCGGAAATAAACCACAAAACACAACTGGTTTGCTAGGTTTAAAACCTGGCAAAGGATCTACCAATGCTTTGGTAGCATCACAAATAGTGTCACCAACTTTTGTTTCTGATAAAACTTTTATTCCAGTTGTTATGAAGCCTATTTCACCAGTATTTAGTTCCTCTATATTTTTTGCTTTGGGAGTAAATACTCCAACTTTTTCAACAATATAATCTTGATTTGTAGAAAGCATTTTTATTTTCATATTTTTTTTTAGTCGACCATTTATAACTCTTACCAAAATTACAACACCAAGATAAGTGTCATACCAGCTGTCAACCAGCAAACATTTTAAATCTTTATCAATTTCTCCTTCAGGACCTGGAAGTTGGTTAATGATTTGTTCTAAGATTTCACTTATACCTTCTCCGGTTTTGCCAGAGCAAGGGACTGCTTTATCAGTATCAATCCCTATCACATCTTCAATTTGCTTTTTAGTTCTGTCTAGGTCTGAAGCTGGTAAATCAATCTTATTAAGAACTGGGATAATTTCATGATCAATCTCTAAAGCTTGATATACATTTGCTAATGTTTGAGCTTCAACACCCTGGGTGCTATCAACAATTAATATTGATCCCTCACATGCATATAATGACCTGCTGACTTCATAGCTAAAATCAACATGACCTGGCGTATCAATAATATTCAATATATAATTTTTTCCATTTTTAGCTTTATAATTTAATTTAACAGTTTGGGCTTTGATCGTAATACCTCGCTCTCTTTCAATATCCATCGAATCTAAAACCTGCTCTTTCATTTCCCTCTCTGTCAGGCCTCCACACTTATGAATAATTCTATCTGCTAAGGTTGATTTACCGTGATCGATGTGAGCAATAATTGCAAAATTTCTAATATTATCAATAGTGCTCATCTGAGTATTAAGATCGAATTTTAGCGCCAGTTTTATTTTCAACTGTCTTGATTATCAAGTTATTAATTTTCTCTAAATCAGCCTCATTTAAGGTTTTTTCAGATGACTGTATTGTTACACTTATTGCTATTGATTTATGATTTTCAGGAATGTTTTCACCTTCATAAACATCAAAAACTTTTATATTTTTTACTAAACTTTCATCTACACTCGAGATGATGTTTATTAAATCTTGAGCATTCACATTTTTATTTACAATAAATGCAAAATCCCTTTCAGATTTCTGATAATCAGAAAATGAGAATTTTACCTTAAGATCATTAAGATTTTTTTTTGGTAATATTAAATTGTCCATAAAAATTTCAAAACCAACTAAAGACTCGGTTTTCATATCAACCTGCTTCAAGATATTAGGATGTATTTCTCCAAAATATGCAGCCACTCGATCCTTTCTGTCATCCAAAAACAATCTTCCTGATTTACCAGGGTGATAATAATTGGGTATCTCGTTATCAATAAAAAATTTTTTAGAGTCATAACCTGCTTCAACTAAAGTTTGAACTACATCTCTTTTGACATCAAATACATCTACATTTCTATTTTTTTCAATCCAAGACAATCTAAATTTTTTACCCACCGACAAACCACATACTACAGTGTTTTGGTCACCAGGATTAGAGCCATTAAAAATAGGGCCTATTTCAAATATTGAAAAATCTTTAAAACCTCTATCGAGATTTTTATTGGTATGCATTATTAAATTTGAAAAAATTGAATTTCTTAAAACTCCTAATTCCGAACTAATAGGATTAATAATTTTTATCTCTTTTTTTGTATCTCTAAAATAATCATTATAACGTTTATCAGTAAACGACCAAGTAATCGCCTCCAGATATCCTTTAGAGGCAACTGATCTTTGTAAAAAATGAAATAATTTCTGAAATTTATTAAGAGTAGATTTTTTTCTTTGTTTAATTGGCTCTATATACTTTATGTTTTCATAACCAGTTATTCTTACCAGCTCCTCCACAATATCTACTTCCTGTGAGATATCTGGTCTCCATGAAGGAACTTCCAATTTGAGTCTTTTCTTATCCTTTTTTACTTCAAAACCAAGATCCTGTAAAATTTTAATCATTTCTTTTAAGGAAATTTTAAAACCAGATATTTTTTCAAAAATATTTGGATCAAATATAATTTTTTTTGTTTTGTAAGTTTCTATTTTTTGAATATCAATTTTGCTAATTTCACCACCACAAATCTCTTTTATTAATTTTGCAGCTTTATTTAAACCATCTTCGATTGATAATGGATCTATACCTCTTTCGAATCTAAACTTTGCATCGGTATCAAGATTTAATTTTTTTGCTGTATTTCTTATTGATCCTGGATCAAAATAAGCTGACTCTAGTAATATATTTTTTGTATTAAATTCTGTACCAGATCTTGTACCACCAATAATTCCTCCAAGTCCTAAAACACCTTTATTATCGCTTATAACACACATGCCACTCTCCAGTTTGTAATTTTTATTATCAAGTGCTGTAAACTCTTCTCCAGACTTAGAATTTCGAACAATTATACCCTTTTCAATTTTATCAGCATCATAAGCATGTAATGGTCGATTAATATCGAGCATTACATAATTTGTAATGTCAACTATTGCTGAGATTGGTTTTTGACCAATAGAAATTAATTTATCTTTAAGCCATTTAGGACTTTCAGAATTTTTCACATTTGTTATTAAACAGCTTCCAAACGCAGTACATCCTTGGCCTCTTTCCTTATTAATTTTTATCTTTAAGGTGTGTCTATTTTTTGAATGAATTTTTTTTTCTTTTAAATCTACTAACTTTCCAAAACCTGACGCAGCTAGATCTCTAGCTATTCCCCTGAATCCAAGACAGTCTGGTCTATTGGGTGTTATGGATAGATCAATAAGATTTGATTTTGATTTTGAAAAATAGCTTTTACCAATATTTTTTCTAAATTCCTTGGTTAATTCAGTAATCCCGTCACTTTCATCCGACAGATTTAATTCAGACTCTGAACAAAGCATTCCATATGAAGTGACACCTCTTATTTTAGCGACTACTAATTTTGTCTGGGTTTTAGGGATAATTGCACCTGGAGGAGCATATATAGTAAGCAATCCCTCTTTTGCATTTTCTGCACCACATACAACTTTTTTAATTTCATTCTCTCCAATATTTACGTCACAAACTTTAAGTCGATCTGCATTTGGATGTTTTTCGGTTTTTATAATTTCAGCTACTTTGAACAATTCATTATCACCAGAAAGACTTTCTACACTCTCTACTTCTAGACCAATATTGGTAAGTTGCTCTAAAAGATTTTTTTCTTTCAGATTTGTTTTCAGATGATCTTTTAACCAATCAAAAGTTATTTTCATCGACTTAAGCCTCTGTAATTTGTAGGTACGTCCAATGGATCAAATCCAAAATGATTTAACCACCTATAATCACAATCAAAAAAAGCTCTTAAGTCATTTATGCCATACTTGAGCATTGCAAGTCTATCAATCCCAATACCAAATGCGTATCCCTGAAACTTTGCTGGATCAACTTTAACATTTTTTAAAACATTTGGATGAACCATTCCACAGCCTAAAATCTCTAACCACTTATCGCCTTCTCCTATTATAATTTTTCCATCCTTTATTTCATATCCAATGTCAACTTCAGCAGATGGTTCTGTAAAAGGAAAATGGCTTGGTCTAAATCTCATCTTAATTTTATCTACTTCAAAAAACTCTTTGATAAAATAATTTAAACATCCCTTTAGATGACCCATATTTATATTCTTATCTATATAAAGTCCCTCAACCTGATGAAACATTGGTGAATGAGTTTGATCACTATCTGATCTGTATGTTCTTCCAGGTGCAATAATTTTAAACGGCGGCTTATCTTTCAACATAGTCCTTATTTGAACTGGGGAGGTATGTGTTCTCAATAATTTCTGTTTTTTTTCATCTAGATAAAAAGTATCATGCATATCTCTAGCTGGATGATTTTCAGGTGTATTTAGCGCTGTAAAATTATTATATTCATTCTCAACGTCTGGCCCTTCCTCAACGCTAAAACCTATTTCAGAAAAAATCGATGATATTTCATCGATCGTTTGTGAAACTGGATGAATTTTTCCTCGAACAAATGTTCTTTCAGGTAAAGTAATATCAATTTTTTCTTTTTCTAATTTCTTATTAATTTCAGCACTTTCAATTTCATTTAATTTTGAACTTATCAAATTCTGAAGTTCATCTTTAATTATATTTAAGTCAGAGGCAAATTTTTTTCTCTCTGACTCTTCAATTGCTCCAATCTTTTTAAATTGAGTTGAAATCAATCCGCTTTTACCAAATAGATCAGATTTAATTTGGTTTATTTCTGAAATATCTAATTTTCTATTAAGTTTAGAGATAAATTCATCTTTTATTTTTTTAAGATCTGACATTTTTACAGATTATTTCTTCAGAGAAATAAAACAATAGCGAAGATTAATTTAAAGCAGATTGAGCTTTTTGAACGATAGTTTTAAAGGCTTCTGGACTATCATACGCTATCTCAGCTAGAATTTTTCTGTCAATTTTTATTCCACATTTATTCAATCCATTAATAAACTTAGAATATGTCAAACCTTCTGCTCTAACCCCAGCATTTATTCTTTGTATCCACAGTGATTTAAAATCTCTTTTCTTATTTCTACGATCTCTGTAAGCATATTGCATGGCTTTTTCCATAGCTTGCTTCGCAACTCTGATAGTATTTTTTCTTCTACCCCATTGACCTTTAACAGCTTTTAGAACTTTTTTATGTTTTGCTCTACTAGTTACACCTCTTTTAACTCTTGCCATATTAACCCCTTAAACTGTAAGGCATATATGACTTAACAATTTTACCGTCTTGTTTTGACATAGTTGTAGTGCCTCTTAATTTTCTTATTTGAGAATTTGTACGTTTTATCATGCCATGTCTTTTACCGGCTTGGGCCATTATAACTTTACCCTTTGCGGATATTTTGAACCTTTTTTTTGCAGAGCTTTTTGTTTTAAGTTTTGGCATAATTTGCGAGTTTATACAAAGAATGTTATTAATTTACAACTACTATTAAAGCTTATAAAGGCTGAATTACCATTATCATTTGCTTTCCATCGAACTTCGGATGTAATTCTACCTTGCCAATTTCCTTCATATCCTCTTTGATCTTTGTCATTAACTCATTGCCTAAATGTGAGTGCTGAAGTTCTCTACCTTTAAATCTTATTGTAAATTTGACTTTATCACCTTTAGCAATAAATTTTTTTGCATTTTTTACCTTAAACTCGTAATCATGCGTCTCGGTTACAGGCCTCATTTTAATTTCTTTTAATGCAATTATTTTTTGTTTTTTTTTAGCAAGGTTTGCTTTTTTTTGTGCATCATACCTATATTTTCCCATATCCATGATTTTACAAACTGGCGGATTTGCATTTGGAGCTATTTCTATTAAGTCTAAACCTTGATTCCTCGCCATCGATATTGCTTCGTTTGTACTAATAACACCTAAATTTTCTCCATCACTACCTATAACTTGGACTTCTGGAGACGAAATTCTATTGTTAGATCTTGGGCCTCGATCCTTAGTTCTTCTTTGAAAATAATTTTGCTTAAAATCTGCCACTTAAATTGAAGATGCTTTATTTAAAGCAGAAAATGTTTTTAAAAATTTATTTAATTCCATATTTTCTTGTTTATTAGAATCCAATCTTCTAATAGTTACGGAGTTGCTGTCAACTTCTTTTTTACCACAAATTAATAAAATAGGGACTTTTGCGAGGGAATGTTCTCTTATTTTATAGTTCAAATTATGATTTTTTAAATCAACTATTGAACTCATGCCAGCTTCTTTTATTTTTTTTGAAACTTTACTTGCATATTCCTCAAAATCACCTGAGATAGGAATTACTACTGTTTGTAATGGAGATATCCAAAATGGAAACTTTCCAGCATAATTCTCAATTAAAATTCCAATAAATCTTTCAAGTGATCCAAACAAAGCTCTGTGTAACATCACTGGAACTTTTTTTGTTCCATCTTTGTCTACATAAGAGGCACCTAACCTTCCAGGTAAATTAAAGTCAACTTGTAGGGTTCCACATTGCCAATCTCTTCCAATAGCATCCCTTAAAACAAACTCAATTTTAGGTCCATAAAATGCACCCTCACCCTTATTAATGGTATACTCTAATTTAGTCGCTTTAACTGCCTCTAATAAAGCTGCCTCTGCTTTATCCCACACACTATCATCTCCGACTCTCAGTTCTGGTCTATCAGAATATTTGAGAATAACATCTTCAAAACCGAGATCTTTATAAATTTCTAAGATAAGATTAGTTACTATTAAACATTCTTTTGTTATTTGATCTTCAGTACAAAATATATGAGCATCATCTTGTGTAAACGCTCTTACTCTCAATAGACCATGGAGCGCGCCTGAAGGCTCATAACGATGTACCTTTCCAAACTCAGACATTTTTAATGGCAAATCTTTATAGCTTTTAAGACCTTGATTAAAGACCTCTACACAACCTGGACAATTCATGGGTTTAATAGCAAATATCTTTTCATCTGGAGTAGTTGATGTATACATATTTGCTCCAAATTTTTCCCAATGGCCAGATTTTTCCCACAGACTTCTATCTAATACCTCTGGAGTATTTATCTCTTTATATCCAGCAATATCTTGTTTCATTTTCATATAATTAATTAATTTTTGAAACAGTGCCCAACCCTTTTCGTGCCAAAAAACAGATCCTGGACTCTCTTCTCTAAAATGAAATAGATCCATTTCTTTACCAAGTTTTCTATGGTCTCTTTTTTCTGCCTCCTCAATTCTTTTTAAATAATCATCCAAGTCTTTTTGAGACGCCCAACCAGTTCCATAAATTCTTTGTAACATCTCATTTTTTGAGTCTCCACGCCAATATGCTCCAGCAACTTTTGTAAGCTTAAACGCTTTGCCAATTTTTCCAGAAGAAACTAAGTGTGGACCTCTACACAAGTCATGCCAAGTATCACCATGATGGTAGACTGTTAGTTCCTCACTCTCTGGAATACTCTCTATAATTTCAGCTTTATATTTTTCACCAATTTTTTTGAAATGGCTTATTGCTTTATCTCTTTTCCAAACCTCTCTTTTTGTTTTTACATCTTTGTCAATTATTTCTGACATTTTTTTTTCTATTTTTTCTAGATCTTCCTCTGTAAAAGGCTCTTTCCGAGCAAAATCATAGTAAAAACCATTTTCAATTACTGGTCCTATAGTTACTTGTGTACCAGGGTATAGTTCTTGAACAGCCATTGCCATAATGTGAGCCGTATCGTGTCTTATAACTTCAAGACCCTCTGGATCTTTTGCAGTAAAGATTTTTACTGAACAATCTTTTTTAATTGAAAAATACAAATCTTTTAACTCACCATCGACGCTCATTATCAATGCTTGTTTTGATAATGATTTGCTTATTTTTTCTGCAACATCTAAACCTGTAACTTCTTTGGGAAATTCAATATTTTTTCCATCTGGTAATGTAATTATAGGCATTTAGTTTAATAATCTTTTATACTCTGAATATGTAGAAAAACACATTTTTTCAACATTAAATTTTTTTATTATATTATTTCTTCCCTCTTTACCTATTTGATTTATAGCTGTTTCATCCATTGTTAATCCACGGATAATTTTTTTACTTAAGGATTCTGCGTTTCCTGATTTAAATAAAAAGCCCGTTTTTTCATCATTAATTGTCTCGTTAGATCCTCCGATATTACTAGCTATGATTAATTTTTGCATAGATTGTGCCTCTACTGCTACTCTTCCAAAAGCTTCTGGTTCTATTGAAGCTGATACAATTATATCAGAAACTTTATAAGCTAATGCCATATCATTACAATGATCTATAAATTTTATTTGATTTGTTAAATGGTATTGCTCTGTAAGACGTATTAGTTTTTTTTTATAAAAGTCTCTTCCTTGATCGTTTCCAAGTATAACTGCATGGAAAGCTTCATAACCTAATTCAATTTTAACAAGATTAATTGCCTCAATAAATAATTCTTGTCCTTTCCACGTAGTAAGCCTACCTGGCATTAAAATTATTTTTTTTTTATCATGGATGTTCCATTTTTGAAGTAAATTTTTTTCATCATTTTCTAATTTTGTGGAAGAATCAAAATAGTCAACATTTATTCCCCTAAAAATAACTAAAAATTTTTTTTGACTTAATAAATATTCAGAATAATTTTCTTTAATGTGAGAAAAAATAAAATTTGATCCTGCAATAACCAAATCAGATCTTACCATCACAGAATTATAAAATTTTTTAAACTTGCCACTAAAATTGTAAGTTCCATGAAATGTGGTAACAAACTTTCTATTAGTTAACTTTGTTGCAAATAAACAAGACCAAGCTGGTGCTCTACTCCTTGCATGAACAATTGAGATCTTAAAAAATAAAATTATCCCGATTAATAAAATTGTATTTATTAGTATCAATAATGGGTTTTTACTATGAACTGGAAGTTTAATTAGTTTTACTTTTTTTTTATCAACGAATTTTGTTAATTCCCCTCCGCTAGTTACTATAAAAGACTCACACCCATTTTCTGGTAAATAATGAGCAATATCATAACATCCTGTTTCTGCTCCTCCGTAACCTAATTTTGGTATTACTTGCAGGACTTTCATTTTAGATGACATACAGTTAGATTATATAATAATAGAGATAACTAATAAACTTTTATGAGCAAATTCAATTACTTTAAAATAAATAAATCAAAAAAAATTAGATACTTAAAATACAACCAGAAAAATAAAGCTTACATAGTTTTTTTACACGGGTTTATGTCTGATTTAGAGGGAAAAAAACCTAAAGCATTTTTAAATTTTGCAAAAAAAAATAAACTTGGTTTTCTTGCACTAGAATATTCTGGTCATGGAAAATCATCTGGTAAATTTACCAATGGGAATATCTCAAAATGGACTAAAGAGACAACTTTATTAATAAAAAAAATTGTCAAAAAAAATAGAATCGTCTTAGTTGGCTCAAGTATGGGGTCTTGGATAGCTTTAAATCAATTTAAATTTTTTAAAAAACAAATTGTAGGTTTTTTAGGAATTGGTTCTGCACCTCAATTTTTAGAGGGTTTAATGTGGAACAAATTTTCAAAAAAAATGAAAAAAGAAATAACAATAAATAGGATTATCAACTTAAAGCATGGAAATTATGAATATCCAATCTCTTTACAACTAATTAAAGATGGCCGGAAAAATAAAGTATTTCATAAAAAAATTTACGACAAATACAAGATTACTATGGTTCATGGACAAAAGGATGAGTCTGTCCCTGTCAGTTATTCCAAAAAAGTTTTAAAAATTTTTGTAAATTCAAAAAAAAAATTAGTTATCATTAAAAAGGGTGATCACAGCTTATCTTCAACTAAATGGTTAGGCATATTACAAAAAGAATTAAAAATTGTAATTAACTAACATCTTTAATCTTAGACTTAAATGTAATTGGATTTTTAAGTTTATTAATCATCTCTTTTGGACAAACCTGAACAAAATTTTTAATTTCAACTTCAAAATTTTCAAAAATATTTTTTGATATCAACGATCCTGTCTCCTTTGAATGTTCTAAAATTAATTCTTTTAAACAACTTGTCCAATAATCTGTTTCAACATTTTGCCAAACAACTGAATCTGGATTTACTTTTTTTTCAAACTCATTAGATTTATCATAGATAAATGCCATACCTCCGGTCATTCCGGCTGCAAAATTATCACCGACATTTCCTAAAATGACCACTGTTCCTCCAGTCATATACTCACAACCATTTGAATCACAACCTTCAACAACTGTAGTTGCACCAGAATTTCTTACAGCAAATCTATCACCTGCTTGACCTGCAGCAAAAAGTTTACCTGAAGTAGCTCCATACAAAACTGTATTTCCGATGATTGTATTTTCATTAGAGATTAAATTACTTTCATCCGAAAGTTTTATCGAGATTGTGGCGCCTGACAATCCCTTGCCGACATAATCATTTGCATCACCTTTAAGATTTAATTTTAGTCCTTTTGATGAAAAAGCACCAAATGACTGACCCGCAGAGCCTTTGAAATTTAATGTAAGAAAATTTTCATCAAGTTTTTCGTAACCATACTTTTTGTAAAGATGATGTGAAATTCTTGTACCAACTGCCCTGTTTGTATTTTTGATAATAAATTCTTTCTCAACTTTTTCTGAATTATCTAAAGATTTTTCTATTTCTGGCCAAATTTCCTGATCTAATGTTTCTGGTACTTTATTGATCTCCAACGACTCGCAGTATCTTTTATTATTTCCTGGGTCTGCCTGAACAAATAACGGATTTAAATCCAAATCATC
This sequence comes from uncultured Pelagibacteraceae bacterium, assembly GCA_902547785.1. GTDB lineage: Bacteria > Pseudomonadota > Alphaproteobacteria > Pelagibacterales > Pelagibacteraceae > Pelagibacter. The sequence continues at coordinate 10,707 of CACCPC010000008.1, read as the reverse complement.
TAAATTTGGTGAAGCTTTATTAACTTGCATTAATAAATCAGTTCTTCCAATAATATCATTTAATGATTTAAAACCTAATTGAGCTAAAATTTCTCTTACTTCAGATGCAATAAAAGTGAATAAATTTACAACCTTGTCTGGAGTACCGGTAAATTTTTCTCTTAATTTTTCATCTTGTGTACAAACACCTACTGGACAAGTATTTGAGTGGCACTGTCTTACCATTATACATCCCATTGCCACTAGAGCAGTTGTAGCAACTCCATATTCTTCTGCTCCCATCATTGCAGCAATAACAACATCTCTTCCAGTTTTAATACCACCATCAGTTCTCAATGTAACTTTGTGTCTTAAATTGTTTAATGTTAAAACCTGATTTGCCTCAGTGAGACCCATCTCCCAAGGTATTCCAACATATTTGACACTTGTTTGAGGAGTTGCGCCTGTTCCTCCATTATGACCCGAAATTAAAATAATATCTGCTTTCGCTTTAGCTACACCTGCAGCGATGGTTCCGATTCCTGATGATGCGACTAACTTAACGCCAACTCGTGCTTTTGGATTTGTTTGCTTCAAATCATAAATCAGTTGTGCCAAATCTTCTATCGAGTAAATATCGTGGTGTGGAGGTGGAGAAATTAGTGTTACTCCTGGTGTGGAATGTCGTAGTCTTGCAATTTCCTTTGTTACTTTAAAGCCAGGTAACTGACCGCCTTCCCCTGGTTTAGCGCCTTGTGCCATTTTAATTTCTATTTCATTACAATTATTCAAGTAATTTACAGTCACACCAAATCTAGCAGATGCAATTTGTTTAACTCTAGAATTTGCACTATCACCACTATCCATCACCTTAAATCTTTCTGCATCTTCTCCACCTTCACCACTACAAGAAGCTCCTTTAATTCTATTCATTCCAATAGCAAGTGTTTCATGTGCTTCTTTAGATAAAGCACCGTGGGACATGCTTCCACTACCAAATCTTTTTAATATTTTTTCTATTGGTTCAACCTCAGATAAATTAATTGATGGACCCAATTTTTTTTTTCTAAAATCAACTAGATCCCTCAAGTTTATTGGTGGTAAATTATATATACCATCAGCATATTTCTTATATGCTTCATATGAATTTGAGCCTACAGCACTTTGTAATAAATGAATTAGCTTTCCTTGATATTGATGTGTTTCTCCGTTTTTCCTGTATCTATAAATACCTCCAATTGGCAATATAGTTTCTGTACTTTCAAATGCTTCTTTATGAATTTCTCTTATTTTTTTTTCAATTCCAACTAAACCAATACCTGAAATTTTCGAGGTAACTCCAGGAAAGTATTCATTTACAACTGTTCTGCTCAATCCTACTGTTTCAAAATTACATCCACCTCTGTAAGAACTCAAAACTGAAATCCCCATTTTTGACATTATCTTCAATAAACCTGCATTAACTGAATTAATGTAGCGTTGTACACACTCATCAAAACTAAATTGGCCAAAAAGTTTTTTTTCATATCTTTGATACAAACTATCAAAAGCCAGATATGGATTTACTGTAGTTGCTCCAACTCCAATTAATGTTGCAAACGAGTGAGTATCTATAGCCTCTCCAGACTGGACATTTATAGAAACGTAACCTCTTAATTTTTTTTGTATCAAAAATGTGTTTATGGCTCCGACACATAATAACATAGGCATTGGCAATCTTTCAGATGAGAGGTTTTTGTCACTTAAAATTAGTTGGGTAATACCTTGTCTTACTGCAATTTCAGATTCTTTTTGGATCCTGTTAATAGAATTTTCTAAATTATCATCTTGTGAAAATGAACAATCAATAATTACAGAATTTTTACCAAAAAAATTAGTAAACTTATTAAATTGTGAATTTGATAGAACAGGGCTATTTAAAACATAAATATTCTCTTTAGTTAAAGTATCAAAATCAAGAATATTACCTAAATTTCCAAATCTAGTTTTTAAACTCATCACTTTATTTTCTCTTAAAGAATCAATTGGTGGATTAGTTACTTGGCTAAAATTTTGTCTAAAAAAATGGTAAAGTGGTCTATACTTATCAGATAACACTGCTAAAGGGGTATCATCACCCATGGAACCTGTTGCTTCTTTTGCATCTTCTGCCATTGGATGTAAGATAAGTTCTAGATCCTCTAAACTTATTCCGAAAGTATATTGTCTTCTCCTTAAACTTTCGCCATCAAAATTATGTTTTTCATTGGAGATTGATAATTTTTCATCTAAATCAATTATTTGAGAATTAAAGTGTTTAAATTCTTTAGCCAAATAATCTTTTATTTGACTATTAGAAAAAACTTTACCTTTTTCAATTCTGACCCCGATAATTTCACCAGGACCAAGTCTTCCCTTGGTTAAAATTTTTTTTTCATTTAAATCAATCATTCCTGTTTCTGAGCCTGCAAAGATCATTTTGTCTTTTGTAATAGCATATCTCAAAGGCCTAAGACCATTTCTATCATTTGCAGCTATAACCCATTCATTGTCTGTAGCAGCAATGGCAGCAGGTCCATCCCATGGTTCCATTGTGCTATTTAAAAAATTAAATAATTGCTGATGACTTTTTGATAATGTCTTATTTTTTTTCGACCATGCATCCGGTACTAGCATTAATTTAGCTAAAGGTGCAGATTGGCCTGATTTATTTAATAATTCAAATACATTATCTAAAGCTGCAGAGTCAGAGACACCTTTTTGGATTACTGGTTTTAAATTTTCTATGTCCTCGAAAAGTGGGCTACTCATTTCTTGTTCGTGAACTTTCATCCAGTTTTTATTTCCTTTATAAGTATTTATCTCCCCATTGTGCGCTATGGCCCTAAATGGTTGAGCTAAGCTCCAGCTCGGTGCGGTGTTTGTTGAAAATCTTTGGTGAAAAATTGCATATCTTGAAATAAACCTTGAATCTTTAAGATCTAGATAAAAGTCAGATAAAGATTCTGCTAAATATAGCCCTTTATAAATTATAGATTTTGAACTAATTGAACAAATATAAAAATTATTCAATGAGGCATCAAAAGCTTTATTTTCAATTCTCTTTCTTATTTCATAAATTTTTCTCTCTAAGTTTTTATCTAATAAATTTGGATCATTAGGTTTAAAAAGAACTTGTATGATTTCTGGCATGGTTTGAAGAGCTTTTTCCCCTAAAACTTTTGAATTTACTGGTACTTGTCGCCAACCATATATACTAAAATTATTTTTAGTTAGTTCACTCTCAACTATTGTTTTGCAACTCTCTTGCGATGAATAGTCATTTCTAGGTAAAAAAATCATTCCTACACAGATTTCAGAATTATCATAATCATGTCCAGTAACTTGTATTTTTTCTATAAAAAAGTCTTTCGGGATTTCAACATGTATTCCGGCTCCATCACCTGTTTTACCATCTGCATCAACAGCACCCCTGTGCCAAACTGCTTTTAAAGCTTCAATTCCATACTCAACTATAGCCCTAGATTTTTTTCCTTCTGTAGATGCGATTAAACCAACTCCACAAGCATCGTGTTCCATTTCTTTTGAATAAACATGATTTTTTGTGAGTAATTCTAAATTTTTTTTATAATTTTCCATTATGCTACTTTTGTTTTTTTTTGTTGCATGTTTTCTAAATAGGTTTTCATAGAAGAAGCTGCATCTCTTCCATCTTTGATTGCCCATACTACTAACGACGCTCCTCTTACAATATCTCCTGCAGCAAAAACACCTTTTAAATTGGTTTCCATCGTATTGAAATCAGTTTTAATTGTTCCCCATTTTGTTACTTGTAACTCTTGTGCATCAAATAATAATGGTAAATTTTCTGGATCAAATCCAAGAGCTTTGATTACCATATCGGCTTTCACCATATATTCTGAACCTTCTTTAATTTCTGGTTTTCGTCTTCCTGACTCATCTGGTTCACCTAATTCAATTTGATTAACAACTAAATTTTCAATTTTATTTTTTCCCTTAAATTCTTTTGGACTAGAAAGCCAAACAAATTCTACGCCCTCTTCCTCAGCATTTGCAACTTCTCTAGCAGATCCAGGCATATTTTCTTTGTCTCTTCTATATAAACATTTTACCGACTTTGCTTTTTGTCTTACTGAAGTTCTTACACAATCCATTGCTGTGTCACCGCCACCTATCACGACAACATCTTTTCCCTCAGCGTTTAAAATTCCTTTATCAAATAACTCTACTTTATCTCCTAGACCTTTTTTATTTGATGCTGTCAAAAACTCCATTGCAGGAAAAATATTACCTAAATCATTACCAGGTAATTCAACTTCTCTTGGTTTATATACACCCGTCGCTATTAAAATTGCATCGTGTTTTTTTCGCAACTGTTCTAGAGTTGCATCTTTACCAACTTCAAAATTTTGAATAAATTTTATCCCACCATCCTTTAACAATTTTGTTCTTCGCTCAACTACATGTTTTTCAAGTTTAAAATTTGGAATTCCATAAATTAATAATCCACCTGCGCGATCATATCGATCATAAACAGTAATTTTATATCCATTTTTCCTTAGCTGCTCAGCGGCTGCCAATCCTGCGGGACCCGCTCCAATTATTCCAACGCTTAGGTCTTTTTCATGTTTTAGAGAAATTGGTTTAACCCAGCCTTGTTCCCATGCTTTATCATTAATATATTTCTCAACTGAACCGATAGTAACCGTTCCATGTCCTGATTGCTCAATAACGCAGTTACCCTCACACAATCTATCCTGAGGACAAATTCTTCCACACACCTCTGGCATATTGTTAGTGCTTTGAGATAATTCGTAGGCCTCTTTTAATCTTCCCTCAGCTGTAAGTTTTAACCAATCTGGAATATTGTTGCTTAAGGGACAATGTACTTGGCAAAATGGAACTCCGCATTGAGAGCATCTGCTTGATTGTTCTTCAGCTTTTTTAGTTACAAACTCATCATAGATCTCATTAAAATCCTCTTTTCTGGTGCCAATCTTTCTTTTAGGTGGAGTTTGTTGACCTATTTTCACAAATTTTAACATTTTATCAGTCATAGAATCTTTCAATTTTCGGCAAATTATACATTGTTTTTAGTAATAAAAGTATTATTTAGGTCAGTAATTATGACCTATAATTAACGCTATTTAGCATAAAATGTAAGAAATTTATTTTTTGCATACCTATTATGATTAAATCGAATTGTTTAAAATGAATATTTTTTAAGTTACGACATCTTTATGCTTCAGGATTTTATAGAAATACTAATTCTTTCTGCGGTCCAAGGAATTTCTGAATTTTTACCTATTAGCTCTTCGGCCCATCTGATCTTAATATCAAATTTCTATGATTTTAGCTCAAGCTCTTTATTCATTGATATTGGTCTGCACTTGGGCTCTTTATTTGCAATAATCTATTACTTTAAAAAAGATTTACTAAATTTAAGAAACAATCAAAAACTATTGGTTTTGATTTTAGTTGGATCAATACCTCTTATAATTTTTGGATATATAATATATTCGATCGAAATAATTAATCTTTTAAGAAATATAGAAATTATTGCATGGACAACTCTATTTTTTGGTTTAGTCCTATTTTTATCAGATAAAAGAGATACTGATCAAAATATATCAACCAACTTAAATATAAAATCAATATTATTCATAGGTTTATTTCAAATTTTAGCACTCATACCTGGTGTGAGTAGAGCAGGAATAACTTTAACAGCAGCTCGATTTCTAAAATTTAATAGAGTTGACTCAAGCAAAATCGCCTTTTTATTATCAATACCCGCGTTAGCAGGTGCAAGTTTTTTAGGTCTTCAAGATGCTATAAAACAGTCTACTGAATTTAATTATTTATTATTAATTGCAGTTACTCTTTCTTTTATCTTCTCATTTATCACAGTCAAATATTTTATAAGATATGTAAGGAATTTTTCTTTAACCGTATTCGTAATTTATAGAATTATTATTGCTTTAGTTTTATTATTGATAATTTATTTTCCTCATCAAGGGTAATAATTGGGAAATTAAAACACCACACAATATGAACAAGCACCCTAATATATTATTAAAATCTAAAATTTGACTTAATAAAACCCATGCTGCGATAGTTGCAAATACACCTTCTAATGAAAAAATTATGGCTGCTGGTGCAGGTGTTATGTTTTTTTGAGCGTAAATTTGTAAAACGAATGCAAAACCACCTGATAAAATTCCTGCGTAGAGTATAGAGTCTATCTCGTTGAGAATATTTTCAATTACAAATTCTTCATAAATCAAACTAATAATAAAAGAAAATAAAGCCACTAATAAAGTTTGAATTGCACCTAATGTTAAAGGTAAGTTATATGTTTTAACAATCATTCCAGTAAATATGATGTGAGTGCTCCAGAATAATGCTCCAAGAATGACCAATGTGTCTCCGAGTCTAACTGTAGCATCGTAAAAATTGGTTAAAAGATATCCGCCAATTAAACATAAAATAACTGAAGGCCATACACTCCAATGCAATGAGTCTCTCTTAAATATAAAAATAATAATTGGTACCATCGGAACATAAAAAATCGTAAAGAAAGCAGCATTAGCTACATCTGTGTAAAGTAGAGCTACTTGCTGCAATGCCGATCCTAAAAATAATGATAATCCTATTAAAAAAGATAGAATAGCAAAATATCTAAAACCAGTTTTAAATTCTAATTTAAATTTTTTAGTCTCAAATAATAATGCTAACGGTAGAATTGCCAAAAAACCCACAAAAAATCTTACTGCATTAAATGTAAACGGACCAATATCATCCATGCCAGTGTCTTGAGCAATAAATGTAGTTCCCCAAATAAATGTACACAGCAAAGCACTTAACAATGAAACGCTTTTAGACATAATTTTTATCAGACGGCTAACTTATAAGCAAAATTTTTACCAAGATTTTCTTTTAAATCATTATTAAATCGAGCTGCTTCCGCACCATCAATAATTCTATGATCATAAGATAGTGAAAGTGGCAACATAGTGCGCGTTACAAATTTTCCATCCATGAATATTTGTTTTTTTTCTGCTCTTCCTACTCCTAAAATAGCAACTTCAGGATAATTTATAATTGGGGTAAAAAAAGATCCCCCAATTCCCCCTAGGCTTGTTATCGTCATAGATCCTCCGAATAACTCTTTTTTATCAATTTTAAGATCTCTACATTGCTGACTGATTTTTTTTAATTCTGTGCTTATTAAAGAAATATTTTTATTATCTACATTTCTTAATTTAGGAACCATCAAACCATGTGGTGTATCCACTGCTATGCCAACATGATAATACTTTTTTACAGTCATTTTACCGTTTTCAATTTGATCGATTGAGGTATTAAAATTTGGAAATTTTTTTAATGATGTTGTTAATGCTTTTACGATGAAAGCTAATGGTGTAATTTTTTTTTTTTCACCAGTATATACGTCCGTAAGAGAAGTTCTAAATTCCTCTAATTCGGTTATATCAGCTTCATCATGATTGGTTACGTGAGGAATTTTTGTCCAAGAGTTCATTAAATATTTAGACGACAACTTTTTCACTCTGGGAATGTCTTTAATATCTACTTCTCCAAAATCTGAATGGGAATACTCTAGTTCAATTTTTTGTTCAGTTGTATTTTGATCTTTGAAACTTTTATCAGATTTAGTTGCAACAAATAACTTTATATCACTCTCGGTAACCCTACCTTGTCTTTCACTACCTGGGACTTTGTTGATATTAACTCCAAGTTCTCTTGCAAATTTTCTAACTTTTGGTGAAGCAGAAGCTTTTGTAGAAAAATCTTTAACTATTATATTTTCGGACTCATTAGTTTTTTTTAAATTATTTTTTTTTATTTCTTTTGGTAATTGACTTTTTGGTAATTCTTGAGCACTTGTTTCTTTTATTTCTTTCTCACTTTCAATTTCAATAATTTTATCACCTTCCGATACCTTGTCTCCAATTTTAACATTCAAAGAAATTATGGTTCCATCATCAGAAGATGGTATTTCCACACTTGATTTATCACTTTCTATAGTTATCAGTGGATCATTCTTTTTTATTTTTTGACCTTTTTTAATTAAAACTTCGATGACTTCCACATCTTTGAATTCACCAATATTTGGAACTTTTATATCTTTCTTTGACATTATAATTTTGTCGGCATCGGTTTATCTTTATCAATTTGATACTTCTTTATTGCCTCTTGAGCATATTTAGATGCAATTAATTGTTCTTTAGCTAAAACACTTAGTCCATATGCAACGACATGTTCTTTATCAACCTCAAAGAACTTCCTCAGATTTTTTCTGGTATCACTTCGACCAAATCCATCTGTTCCTAATGAATAAAAGCTCTTGTTGATATAAGGTCTAATTTGGTCTGAATTCATCCTCATATAATCTGATGCAGCCAAAATTGGACCTTCAGTTTTGCCTAAACAACTTTCAACATATGATTTTTTTGGTTCTTTTTCAGGATTTAATAAATTATATCTTTCAATCTCTAAGCCATCTCTTCTTAATTCATTAAAACTAGTTACACTCCAAACTTCACTATCAATTTGATATTCCTTTTGTAGAATCTCAGCGCCAGCTATCATTTCTCTTAAAATTGTACCTGATCCTAGAAATTGAATTTTGGTTTTTTTATATTTGTTAAATTCTTTAATTTTATACATTCCTTTTAAAATGCCTTCTTCACATGATTTTTCAGTTGGCATAGCAGGATGAGGATAATTTTCGTTCATTGTTGTAATGTAATAAAAAATATTTTCTTTCCTCTCATGCATTCTTTTCAATCCTTCTCTAAAGATTGTTGCTAGTTCATAATGAAATGTTGGATCATAAGACTTACAGTTTGGAATAGTTGATGCCATTAAATGACTATGTCCATCTTGGTGCTGTAAACCTTCTCCTGCTAATGTTGTTCTCCCAGCAGTAGCACCAATTAAAAATCCTCTTGATTGACTGTCTGCACCTGCCCAAGCAAAATCACCTATTCTTTGAAAACCAAACATTGAGTAAAAAAGATAGATAGGGATCATTTCAATATCATGATTTGTGTATGAAGTGCCTGCAGCAATCCATGAAGACATTGCACCTGCCTCATTAATTCCTTCCTCCAAAACTTGTCCGCTTTTTTCTTCTCTATATGAACTTAATTGTGCTGAGTCCTCAGGTTCATATTTTTGTCCCTCGTGAGCATAAATACCAATTTTTTGAAAAAAACCCTCCATACCAAATGTTCTTGCCTCGTCAGGAATGATTGGTACTAATCTTGAGGCAACATTTTTATCTCTCAGAAGATTAGTAAGCATTCTTACTAATGCCATAGTAGTCGACATTTCTTTTTTACCTGTTGACTCTTTCATATTGTCAAAAATGTTTTTTGGAGGAGCTTTAATGGGTTTTGCATAAGTAGTTCTCTCTGGGATAAATCCTCCTAATTGAAGTCTTCTTTCTTTGATATATTTTATTTCAGGTGAATTTTGGTCTGGCTTATAATACTCAATATTTTGTACCTGTTTATCAGTTAAAGGAACATCAAACCTATCTCTGTAATACATCAAATCGTCTATATCTAATTTTTTAGTTTGATGTGTAGTATTTACACTCTCGCCACTTTTGCCCATCCCATATCCCTTTATGGTCTTGGCAATCACAACTGTTGGGCTTCCAATATTCTTTGAGGCTTTATCATAAGCTGCAAAAACTTTGTGAGGATCATGTCCCCCTCTATTCAATCTCCATATATCTTTGTCTGAAAGGCTTGAAATTAACTCTTTAGTTTCAGGATATTTGCCAAAAAACTTTTCTCGCACATAAGCTCCATCTCTTGCTTTCATTGCTTGATATTCTCCATCGACAGTTTCATTCATAACTTTAATTAAATGGCCAGTTTTATCGTTAGCCAATAACGGATCCCAATAAGAACCCCAAATTACTTTAATAACATTCCATCCAGCTCCTCTAAAAATCCCCTCTAGTTCTTGTATGATTTTTCCATTACCCCTCACAGGTCCGTCCAATCTTTGAAGGTTACAATTGATCACAAATATTAGGTTATCTAATTTTTCTCTAGCTGCTAAACCAATTGCTCCTAAAGACTCCGGTTCATCCATTTCCCCATCTCCTAAGAAAGCCCACACTTTTCGTCCTTCATCTTTAATAAGACCCCTGTTAATCAAATATTTCATATATCTTGCTTGATAAATAGCCAACATTGGTCCTAAACCCATTGAAACTGTAGGAAATTGCCAAAAGTTTGGCATCAGCCAAGGATGTGGGTAAGATGATAAACCTCCTGGATTAACTTCTTGTCTAAAACTATCTAATTGTTTTTCATTAAGTCTTCCCTCAAGAAATGCTCTTGCGTACATACCTGGAGCGCTATGTCCTTGAAAATAAATTAAGTCTCCTCCAAATTTATTGTTTTTTGCTCTCCAAAAATGATTCATTCCTACATCATAAAGCGTAGCCGCAGACGCAAATGTTCCAATATGTCCTCCAAGTTCAGGAAATTTTTTATTTGCGCGAACTACCATTGCTGCGGAATTCCATCTTATCAATGACCGAATTCTTCTCTCAATATTTTGATCACCATTTGATTTTTTCTCTTCATTTACTGGAATTGTATTTATATAAGGTGTGTTTTGTGTATAGGGAATATTTGCACCCTCAATATAAGCTTTATTAATTAATTCCTTTATTAAATAATG
>CACCPC010000007.1:0-47779 GCA_902547785.1 uncultured Pelagibacteraceae bacterium | reverse complement strand
AATTTAAGAAGAGAAGTGTGGACGGTTAAGGTTACCAAAATTTGTCGTACACACTTCAACATCATATAAATTTTATTCTTAGAATTTATATGGAAGCTAGTGTGCGCCGTTTTTAAACTTGAGAGTTTGATCATGGCTCAGAACGTACGCTGGCGGCACGCCTAACACATGCAAGTCGAACGAAGTAGCAATACTTAGTGGCAGACGGGTGAGTAACATGTAGGTATCTACCCTATGGCCTGGAATAACACGAGGAAACTTGTGCTAATACTGGATAAGTCTTTACGGAGAAAGCTTTATGCACCATTGGATGAGCCTGCACTTGATTAGTTTGTTGGTGGGGTAATGGCCTACCAAGACTTTGATCAATAGCTGATTTGAGAGGATGATCAGCCACATTGGGACTGAGACACGGCCCAAACTCCTACGGGAGGCAGCAGTGGGGAATCTTGCACAATGGAGGAAACTCTGATGCAGCGATGCCGCGTGAGTGAAGAAGGCCCTTGGGTTGTAAAGCTCTTTCGTCGGGGAAGAAAATGACTGTACCCGAATAAGAAGGTCCGGCTAACTTCGTGCCAGCAGCCGCGGTAATACGAAGGGACCTAGCGTAGTTCGGAATTACTGGGCTTAAAGAGTTCGTAGGTGGTTGAAAAAGTTGGTGGTGAAATCCCAGAGCTTAACTCTGGAACTGCCATCAAAACTTTTCAGCTAGAGTATGATAGAGGAAAGCAGAATTTCTAGTGTAGAGGTGAAATTCGTAGATATTAGAAAGAATACCAATTGCGAAGGCAGCTTTCTGGATCATTACTGACACTGAGGAACGAAAGCATGGGTAGCGAAGAGGATTAGATACCCTCGTAGTCCATGCCGTAAACGATGTGTGTTAGACGTTGGAAATTTATTTTCAGTGTCGCAGTGAAAACGATAAACACACCGCCTGGGGAGTACGACCGCAAGGTTAAAACTCAAATGAATTGACGGGGACCCGCACAAGTAGTGGAGCATGTGGTTTAATTCGAAGATACGCGCAGAACCTTACCAACACTTGACATGTTCGTCGCGACTTTAAGAGATTAAAGTTTTCGGTTCGGCCGGACGAAACACAGGTGCTGCATGGCTGTCGTCAGCTCGTGTCGTGAGATGTTGGGTTAAGTCCCGCAACGAGCGCAACCCTCACTTTTAGTTGCCATCATTAAGTTGGGCACTCTGAAAGAACTGCCAGTGATAAGCTGGAGGAAGGTGGGGATGACGTCAAGTCCTCATGGCCCTTACGTGTTGGGCTACACACGTGCTACAATGGTATATACAACAGGAAGCAAGACGGCGACGTTAAGCAAATCCTCAAAAGATACCTCAGTTCGGATTGCACTCTGCAACTCGAGTGCATGAAGCTGGAATTACTAGTAATCGTGGATCAGCGTGCCACGGTGAATGCGTTCCCGGGTCTTGTACACACCGCCCGTCACACCATGGGAGTTGGTTCTACCTTAAGGCAAGGTTTCAAACCCTTGACCACGGTATAGTCAGCGACTGGGGTGAAGTCGTAACAAGGTAGCCGTAGGGGAACCTGCGGCTGGATTACCTCCTTTCTAAGGATGAATAAAAATAAAATTTATTCTAAAAAATACACAGGTTAATGTTGACCGTCCTCATTTCTCTTCTTAATATTTAGTGTTTCTCTTGAATGGGGGCCGGTAGCTCAGTTGGTTAGAGCACACCCTTGATAAGGGTGGGGTCGAAAGTTCGAGTCTTTCTCGGCCCACCAAAAGATAATTAAGGGGGATTAGCTCAGCTGGGAGAGCGCCTGATTTGCATTCAGGAGGTCAGCGGTTCGATCCCGCTATCCTCCACCAAAACACTTAGTTATCAAAAATTGTGAATAATTATAATTAATATCAATATCTATATCCGAACATTAGTAGTGTTATTAGCTAATGTTCAAACAAAAATTTGATTCAACACAGAATTTTTTTCTGTGCATAAATCAAGCGTTTAAGGGCGTGTGGCGGATGCCTTGGCACTGAAAGCCGATGAAGGACGTGATATACTGCGATAAGTTTCGGGGAGCTGTATGTAAGTTTTGATCCGAAAATTTCCGAATGGGGAAACCCTCCACTTTATGTGGAACTTTAAACTGAATACATAGGTTTAAAGAGATAACCTGGAGAACTGAAACATCTAAGTAACCAGAGGAATAGAAATCAATTGAGATTCCGTTAGTAGTGGCGAGCGAAAACGGAACAGGCCAGCAATTTTGTTAAAAAAATTAGAATAGTTTGGAAATGCTAACCACAGAGGGTGATAGTCCCGTATGAGTAATGTTTAACAAAATTCTTGAGTAAAGCGGGACACGTGAAATCCTGCTCGAATATAGGGGGACCACCCTCTAAGCCTAAATACTCTTTAGTGACCGATAGTGAACTAGTACCGTGAGGGAAAGGTGAAAAGAACCCCTATTAGGGGAGTGAAATAGAACCTGAAACCGCATGCCTACAATCAGTCGAAGCTCTTTTTAGAGTGACGGCGTACCTTTTGTATAATGGGTCAGTGACTTAATTTATTAAGCAAGCTTAAGCCATCTAGGTGTAGGCGCAGCGAAAGCAAGTCTTAATAGGGCGATTAGTTTAATGAATTAGACCCGAAAACGAATGAGCTTACCATGAGCAGGTTGAAAGCAAGGTAACACTTGCCGGAGGACCGAACCAGTTGACGTTGAAAAGTCTTTGGATGACTTGTGGTAAGGGGTGAAAGGCCAACCAAATTCGTAGATAGCTGGTTTTCCGCGAAAACTATTTAGGTAGTGCGTTGAGTAAATAGATGTTTAGAGGTAGAGCACTAAATGGGCTAGGGGGAAGAGATTCTTACCAAACCTAATAAAACTCCGAATGCTAAACATTGTTCCTCAGCAGACAGACTGTGGGTGCTAAGGTCCATGGTCGAGAGGGAAAGAGCCCAGACCACCAGATAAGGTCCCAAAATTATGATTAAGTGTGAAAGGATGTGGAAATTCCTTAACAGCCGGGAGGTTGGCTTAGAAGCAGCCATCCTTTAAAGATAGCGTAACAGCTCACCGGTCTAATAGAGTTTCTGCGCCGAAGATGTAACGGGGCTAAAATCATATACCGAATCTGTGGATTTATAATTTTTTCGAAAATTATAACTGGTAGCGGAACGTTCTGTAAGCCTGTGAAGGGATACCTGCGAAGGATCCTGGAGGTATCAGAAGTGCGAATGCTGACATAAGTAACGATAAAAGAAGTGAAAAACTTCTTCGCCGAAAATCCAAGGGTTTCTGCGCAAGGTTAATCCGCGCAGAGTTAGTCGGCACCTAAGGCGAGGGCGAAAGCCGTAGTCGATGGAAACAAGGTTAATATTCCTTGACCAGATGGTAGTGACGAATCTTGTAAGTTGTGAATTCTTAATGGATTGAATTTGCCGCGAAAAGGTTCCAAGAAATAGCTCCATCATTAGACCGTACCCTAAACCGACACAGGTGGATTAATAGAGTATATTTAGGCGCTTGAGAGAATGATGTTGAAGGAACTCGGCAAAATGCTTCCGTAACTTCGGAATAAGGAAGACCTTTAATTAGGCAACTGTTTAAGGGTGGCACAAGCCAGGGAGAAGCGACTGTTTATCAAAAACACAGGGCTCTGCTAACACGTAAGTGGATGTATAGGGTCTGACGCCTGCCCGGTGCTGGAAGGTTAATGCGATGGGTGCAAGCTCATTTCTGAAGCCCCAGTAAACGGCGGCCGTAACTATAACGGTCCTAAGGTAGCGAAATTCCTTGTCGGGTAAGTTCCGACCTGCATGAATGGCGTAACGATTTCTCCGCTGTCTCCAACATCAACTCAGTGAAATTGAATTCTCCGTGAAGATGCGGAGTTCGCGTAGTTAGACGGAAAGACCCCGTGCACCTTTACTGCAACTTTACATTGGTGTTAGGAAAAACATATTTAGCATAGGAGGGAGACATTGAAGCAAATGCGTCAGCATTTGTGGAGTCACCAGTGAAATACCTCTTTTGTTTTTCTTGATATCTAACTGATAGCCGTTATCCGGCATCAAGACATTGTATGGTGGGTAGTTTGACTGGGGCGGTCGCCTCCCAAATAGTAACGGAGGCGTGCGAAGGTAAGCTCAGAACGGTCAGAAATCGTTCGTAGAGTGCAATGGCATAAGCTTGCCTGACTGTGAGACTGACAAGTCGAGCAGAGACGAAAGTCGGTCATAGTGATCCGGTGGTTCTGAGTGGAAGGGCCATCGCTCAACGGATAAAAGGTACGCCGGGGATAACAGGCTGATACTGCCCAAGAGCTCATATCGACGGCAGTGTTTGGCACCTCGATGTCGGCTCATCACATCCTGGGGCTGGAGCAGGTCCCAAGGGTTTGGCTGTTCGCCAATTAAAGTGGTACGTGAGCTGGGTTCAGAACGTCGTGAGACAGTTCGGTCCCTATCTGCTATGCGTGTAGAAGAATTGAGAGGAGTTGACCCTAGTACGAGAGGACCGGGTTGAACATACCACTGGTGGACCGGTTGTAGCGCCAGCTGCAGTGCCGGGTAGCTAAGTATGGACGAGATAACTGCTGAAAGCATCTAAGCGGGAAACTCACCTCGAAACTAGTTCTTCCTATAGAGCCGTGGTAGACCACCACGTTGATAGGCTGGATGTGGAAGCGCAGTAATGCGTGCAGCTGACCAGTACTAATAGCTCAATTGGCTTGATTTATGCACTGAAAAAAATTTTTATTCAAATATTGTATATTAATATCTAAAAACTACCTTTATTATTAATTTTAAAAATCAAAAAATTTAAATACAACGATGACAGTTAAAGGTTTACCAAGCGAAGTAAAGTTTTGTAAAAAATGTTTACTCTCAAATCAAAAACCAACATCGACAAACGAGTTACTTCACAATAAAGATACTATACAAATTCCAATCGAATTTGATACTGAAGGTGTATGTTATGCATGTAGATCTGTTGAAAAAAAATTTAACAATACAATAGATTGGAAACTAAGAGAGAAAGAGCTTATAGATTTATCTAAAAAGTATAAAGATTTTAAAGGGCCTTATAATTGTATAGTTCCTGGAAGTGGTGGAAAAGATAGTGCTTATCAATCTCATATTTTAAAATATAAATATAACTTCAGACCATTAACTGTAACATGGACTCCACATATTTATACAAAAATTGGTTTTAAAAATTTTCAAAGTTGGTTAAATCATGGTGGATTTGACAATTATCTTTTTACTCCCAATGGAAAAATTCATCGATTAGTGACAAGAAATGCATTGATTAACCTTTTGCACCCATTTCAACCTTTTATAGTAGGACAAAAATTTTTTCCTTTAAAAATGGCATCATTATTTAATATTGACTTAATCTTTTATGGAGAACAGCCCTCCGATTATGGGGCAAAATTAAAAAATATAAAATCGTTTGGTTTAAATAATCCAGAACATCCAGGTTATTCTTTAGATGCTTATAAAGGAAAACAAATTAAGGATTTGTTTTTAGGTGGAAAAAAAATAGAGGAGTACTTGCGAGAGGGGATTAAATTATCAGACTTAATGGTTTATTTACCCCCAGATAAGAAAGACCTACAAAAAAAAAATATAGATATGCAATATTTAGGTTATTACTTGAATTTTGTCCCTCAAGAAAACTTTTACTACGCATCTAAACACACAAATTTTCAAGTAAATGATGAAAGAATAGAGGGAACATATCAAAAGTATGCAAGTATTGATGATAAAACAGATGGTTTCTTTTATTATACATATTTTATCAAATACGGAATTGGTAGAGCAATGCTTGATGCATCTCAAGAAATAAGACATGGTCATATAAATATTGAAGAAGGAAAAAGTCTAATTAAACAGTTCGATGGAGAATATCCAAAAAAATATTTAGATGATTTCTTAGAGTATGTAAATTTAGATAAAAATGAATTTGATGATCTATGTGATTCTTTTAGAAATAAAAATGTTTGGAGAGAGGTATCAAATAGATGGGAATTAATTAAAACACCTTGGTAAAAAATTGGTAAAAAGAATTATCTCTAGAATAGATATTAAGAACAATCATTTAGTAAAAGGTGTAAGCATGGAAGGTTTAAGAATATTAGGTTTTCCAGAAAGTTTTGCAAAAAAATATTTTTTAGAAAATATTGATGAACTAATATTTAACGACATTGTTGCAAGTTTGTACAAAAGAAATCAGTCAATTGAAATTGTAAACAAGATTACTCAAAGCATTTTTATTCCAATAATTATTGGTGGAGGTATAAAAAATTTAGAAGATATAAGTAAATGTTTAGTAAATGGAGCAGACAGGGTATCTATTAATACAAATGCCGTATTGAATCCAAAATTTTTAGAAAAGGCAGTTTTAAAGTTCGGTGCTTCAACAATTGTTGTGAATTTAGAGGTTTCAAATTTAGATAATGACTATAAATTATTTTTAGATAATGGCAGAACAAGAACTAATAAAGATTTAATTGACTGGGTAAAGCAAATTCAAGATATTGGAGTTGGAGAAGTTATTGTAACCTCAATAAACAATGATGGAACTTTAAAAGGATTTGATCTTAAATTATTAGAAAAAATTAAAAATAAATGCAATATTCCTTTACTCGCCCATGGAGGCGGAGGAAGCAATGATGATATACTAAACTTATTTAAAAAATTAGATTTAAACGGTTGTGTATTGTCATCTTGTCTTCATTATTACTATATTAATAAAATTCCTAAAGCAAAAATTCAATCAATGGGTGGCTCAGAATATATCAATAAGTTAAATTCTGAAAAATTTAATTTTGAAGGTATTAAGAATTTAAAAAAATATTTAAATGAAAATGGAATTAAAGTTAGATGAGTATAAATGTAGCTGTAATTGATTTATCCATCAATAATATTAAAAGTATAGTAAGATCTCTAGAAATTTTAAATTTTAAAGTAATCGTTGTTTCAAAAAAATTTGATGTTAATGAGTTTGATCTCATAGTTTTACCCGGTGTTGGTAGTTTTGGTGAGGGAGCAAACGCCTTGAAAAAAAATGGATTAATTGAGTCTATTAAACATGCCATTAAAAAAGAAAAAAAAATTTTAGGTATTTGTCTAGGCATGCAATTACTTTTAAGTGATAGCGAAGAATTTGGGTATACTTTAGGTCTTGATCTAATCAAGGGTAATGTAAAAAATTTTTCAAAAGAGATTGAAGCAAAAAAAATTAATATTGGATGGCAAAAGATAGAACTAAATAAATCATTAAAAGATAATTCTTTTTATAATTACATAGAAGAGAATAATTTATTAGAAAATTATTATTATTTTGTTCATTCATTTTATGCAAAGAATGTAGAAAAAAAAAACATACTGGCTGTTTCTAGAAATCATAATTTTAACTTTCCATCAATTGTAGTAAAAAAAAATATTTTTGGTTTTCAATTTCATCCAGAAAAAAGTGGAGAAAGTGGTCTAAAATTATTACGATTTTTTTCAAAAGATTAGATATCTTTATAAAAAAATCTTTTTTTTAAAGTTTTAATTATAACATCCAATCCACTCCTATCTCCATCTATCTGTATAAATTTATCGATATAATCTTGGTACTCGAATGTTTGTTTTCTTAATCTTTCATCTAATAGTGGAATTTTGTCTTGTAAATTTTCCTCGATATCAAAACATAGAATTTTTGATTTTTTAGCCAGGGATTTCCCTAATTCTAGCCATCTATCAGGAATATATTTTGAATTAATAAACATTATTCTCTTTTTTAGTAAAATTGCATCTACAATCGCACTCGTGTCAAAAAATAATATTATAAATGCATTATATATATTTTTTACAGTATCGTATTGAGTCACCTCGAAATTATGAAAAATTTTTTTCTTGTTTTTTAAATTGTCTTTAGGATGTAAACAAATTATGACTTCTTTTTTGTAATAATTTGATAGTGAATAAAGAAATTCATTCAATTTTATGTAATGTTTTTTTTTATCTTCATTACTTATTTTTTTAATTATATTGAATGCCTCCGGATGATCTAAAAATATATCTAAAAGAACTATTTTATTCTGGTTTATTGAAAAATTTTCCTCTTTAAAATCATCGTAGTTTTTACTGTTTACTAAAATAATTTCTTTAATATAAAAAAAATTAAACTTAAATAGCATTTTTTTAAAAATATTCTTATTAATTCTCGCAAGCATTTGTTTATCTGAAGTAAATCTAATTTCAATTTTTTTAAAAATTCTAATATTGGATAAAAATAATGTTATTTTTTGTCCAATTGATTTATTTAAAAAATAAAAAAAATTTGACAAAGGTTTTGAAAATTTATCCATCATTGAAGTTTTAAATTTAGAATTAAAAAATCCGAAATTTGATATAATAATTTGAATAATATTGAACTTAGCTATCAGATAATGGATTCTTAAATCAGATATGTTCCTTGAGAGATTTTGTATTCCAATTATCTCTTTGTTCAACATAAAATCTTTTAATTCTTTTACTGTTTGAGGTGTAAATATTTCTAAATTTTTGGGTTTTTTTATATTGTCTTTTAATTTATGAATGAATTCATTTTTAATTCCATAAGCATCAGAAAAAAGTTTAAAATATATAAAATTTATTAGATAAAATTTATCAAAATTAGTGTCTAATTTTTTTAATAAAGATTTGTGTGTTCCAAGTATCTGGTTAACGTCATTTGAGCTGCAGAGTAATGCAATATATTTTTTTTTCATTATTTTAATTACAAGATATAATTTTTTTTAATAAAGTTAATTATTACTATTTATTTAGTAAGTAGGGAAAGACAAAATTCAATTATATTATTATATTTGATTATATTAAATTCTTTACTAAATTAAAAAGTAGTATAAAAACAACTTAAAATTCAAAAGCTAATTAAATGTACGATATAAACTTTTTTAAAAGCTCGAATACTTTAAAACAAAAAATTGTTAATTCAAAAGTCAGCAAAAGTGAATTTAGCGATATAATTGCGGAGTTGGATTTTTTAAGATCAAAAAAGCCAAAAATATATAACATCGAAACCACAAATTATTGCAACATGAAATGTGTAATGTGTCCAAGAACGATGTTTATGACAAGAAAGAATATTTGGATTAATGATGATATGTTTGAAAATCTTACAGACAATATTCAGAGTTACAATGACAAAGAGTTAGATGACTTTTTTGATTGGGTTGAAAAAGATTTCAAACAACCAATAAACGAAATGTCTGAGAATGGTTTTTATTTTTCGATAGTTTCAAACCATCTTGTGCTTCATGGTTTTGGTGAACCATTTCTAGACAAATACTTATTGAAAAGAATTGAGACTTGTACGAAAAAAAATATTCCAACTTATTTTTCTTGTACTCCTGCAACAATGACAGTTGAAAAGGCTGAAAAAGCAATGTTAGCAGGACTTGGTGTTTTGAAATTTTCACTTGATGCATTAAGTGATGCAAAAATTAAATCGATTAGAGGAAAAAAAGCAAATTATAGTGAGTCAATTGAAAAAATATTACATCTAATTGATTTCAAAAAAAAAAATAATCTTAAAACAATACTTGTGCCTTGCATGATAGATTTAGCTTTAGAGAAAACTGACAAAGAAATGCATAAAGAATTTCTATCTTTTTGGAAAGATAAAGATGTTTTTGCTTACATTAAAAGCCAAGATAATAGATGGTTATACGAAAATGATAAAGACTTAAAAAGCCAATCTCATTATGCTAAACAGTATTGTGAGTACCCTTGGTTATCTTTAACTGTGATGGCTGATGGAAATGTTGTTCCTTGTACACAAATATCGAATAACGAAATTGTTTTAGGAAATGTAAACGAAAATACTTTAGAGGAAATATGGAATGGTCCAAAATATGAAGAACTTAGAAAAATGCATGTGACTGGGAATTTTCCAAAGGATCATAAATGCAACAAAAGTTGCGATATGAAGAAACTCTACCAATACTTAAAATAAAAAAAGTCTTCTAAAAAAATTGAGTTTTATATATTATTGTCTACTTGTCTAAAAAAAGACCGTACCAAATGAAATCCTCTCTTTTTTTCCCAACAGTTGCATGTTTTTTCTGTACACCATCTTTAAAAAAACTATTTTTAAGAAATGCTTTTTGAGATGCTATATTAGATTTGTGGCAACCTGCGTACACTTTATATAACCCTTTATTTTTTGCAATTTTACATATTTTCGAAATAGCTGTGCTACCAATATTTTTATTGTGAAACTCTATATTTCCAACAAATAATGAAATCATACCAGTTTTATGAATATTGTTAACTCTGCCAAGTTTAATATTTCCAGCATGAAAATATTTGTTTGTTTTTTTTACAAAAATTCCAAATAAAAAGTCATTTTTAGATTTGTTAATATCCTCAACATATTTTGTTACTGATGTAATAGTATGCTTTTTATTATGTTGGTCTAAATATTTTGTAATCTCATAGTTATTCATCCAGTCCACGTAATTTTTAGAAATCAATTTTTTGTTTAGTTTTTTTAATTTAATAATCATTGAGTCTAATTAAGTCTTTTAAAAGTATCATGTGAGACTGGGCCTTTTAATTTGGATTTTACACTGCCGTTTAACTCAATTTTTTTGATTTTTTTAAAAATTTTATCTAATTCTTTTAAATAAATTTTTATATGTTTTTCTTTATGAAAAATATTTAAATAGATCACATTGCTTGCTAGAATCTTTGCCTTAAGCATTTCTTGAGTTATAAAAGTCTTATAAATTTGGTTTTTATTTTTTTCGAAATTTAAATAATTAATTGTATCGATACCGGTTACTCTTAAATTAATATTATGTTTTTTTGCAATATTTAAGCAACCTTCTTTGAACAATTTTCCCATATTAATCAAATTTTCCCAAGGTTTTAATCTTTTCATAAGATCTAATGTTGTATTTGCAGCAATATAACCAACCCTTTCAGTCCAAAAAGTGCTACTTATAAAGCTATCCTCAGCAGCTTGCATAACTTTTTTTTTACCGATTATTGCATTTATTGCATAACCATTTCCGATTGCTTTTCCAAACATTGCCATATCTGGCTCAACTCCAGTAGTTAAATGTAAACCACCAAAATTTCTCCTAAAACCAGTGGTGCACTCATCAAAAATTAGAACTATCTTTTTTTTATCAGCAATTTTTCTTACCTCTTTTAAGAAGTTCACGTTTGGCTTCGTATATCTTGCTACTTCTAATTTTATTGTTCCAATATCGTTTCTTTTAAGTATTTTTTCTAAACCTTCAATATCACCATACTGAAATGGAAAAACTGTTTGATTTAAGTTTTTTGGAACACCATTTGGATTCAAACCAGGCAAAAGATGCCCTTTGAGTTTATCTTTTCCACTCAGGTTGATTGATAAGTACCAGTCATGCCACCCATGATATCCACAAACTGCGATTTTATCTTTTTTTGAAGCTGCCCTCGCTATTCTGATTGAAATTGCATTTGCTTCACCTCCAGATCTTGCAAACTTTACCATTTTAGACCAAGGATGAATTTTAGTAATTTTTCTTGCTAGTTCCACTTCCTCTGGGCAATTAAAAGTTGTCATATTTCCTTTTTTTAAATATTTTACAACTTCTTTATCTATTTCATTATTTGAATAACCAAGAATGTTAGGTCCAGGTGTACAAATCATGTCTAAATATTTTTTGTTTTCAAGATCCCACACATAAGTACCCTTAGCTTTAGAATAATAAGTTGGCCAGTGATCAGGCAAAAATAATTCTGGTCTTTTTGAGAAAAGCATATTACCACCGAGGATAATTTTTTTCGCTTTCCGATATAGTTTTTGTCCTTTTTTCATTAATCTTACTAATTAGTAAATTACAAATATAAATTGTAAATAATAAAAATTGAATTATGTATTTGGAATAACTAATATAAACCATCTTAAATATAAACAAGAAATAAGTTCATATTTGATGAAAAAAATTAAAATTAATCCTAGAAAAGAACTTATAAGCTTACTTAGAGGTTTTTTTTCTTTACCTATACTGATTTCATTGAATCGAGCAGGAATTATCAAAGATATATTAAAAAAAGATCTAAATATTAAAAGATATAAGGGAATTAAAAATAAAAACTTTTTAAAATCCATTTTACTTTATTTGCAAAATTTGAATCTTATAAAAGAAAAAAAAAACAATCAATTTTATGCTACAGCTTTAGGTAAAAAAATTCTAAAAAGAATAGGCTCATTCCATTTATTAAATTCTTATGGGCCTTTTATAAACAATATTGAGAAGCTTCTAAAACTCAATTCAACAAATTCAATATCTTGCAATAGAAAAGAGAATGTAATTGGAAGTGGTTTAACGAATGGAAGAAAATTTTTTCCAAAATCTTTTGAATTTTTTGACAAAAACGACTTTAATTTTGTTATCGATGTTGGATGTGGGAATGGTGAGTATCTTTCCCGATGTATCAAATTTTTTTCAAAAGCAAATTTTATCGCTTCTGATGTTTCCCTTAAAGCTTTGAAAGAATGTAAAAAAAATTTGAAAAACAAATTTCCGAATCAGAGAGTTTCATATTTTCAGTGTAATGCTTATAATGTAAATAAATTATGCTCCTTCATAAATAGATTAAATGTTCATCAGAAAAAAACTCTTATTACTTTTTGGTATGTAGTGCACGAAATTTCAAAAAAAGATAAAAAACGTATTATCAACTTTTTTAATCAAATTTATAAAAAGTGTCCTTATGCAGAGATATTAGTTGGTGAGATAGTAAAGATTGAGCCGAATTTATTATCTGCAAACAAAGATATTTCAATAATGCCAGAATTTTTATTTTTTCATGAAATATCTGGACAAGGTGTTTTGTCAATTAACGAACTTGACTATATTAAAAGAAGAATACCATATCGTTTAGCCAAAAGTTTCAATTTTGATTACGTAAAAAATGGAAAGAAAAAAACTCCATCAGCACTTATATGGTTTCTGAAACCAAATAAAAAAAAACTTCTTTAGAATTATCCAAAACTGAGGGATTAAATGCATTTCCACTATTTATAGATTGATATTTTTACACAATTAATTATATAAACTCATAAATTTAATGCTTAAAAATTCGCAAACATATAATAAGTTAGGTTACTTTTTTCATGATAATTTATTTGAAAAAAAAATTCATAAACAAATAAGTGATGAAATTATCTCCTTAGCTAATTTATTTTCAAAAAAAATAAAAAATTTTAATAATAAAAAAAAAATTAAAAATTTAAACGATTTGGATAAATTTTGTAAACGTCTTGAAAATTACAACAAAGACTATTTTTTTAATTTTATTTCATCTGTCTCTAATTTAAAAACACTTAATTGCACAATTTTAAATTCAAAAATTTGCGATATATCTTCTAAAATTTTAGACGAGCCAAAAGAGTCTTTATTGATATCTAGAGTCTCCTTTTTGGTAAATCTACCCAAAAATAAAAGAGTTTTATATAATTGGCATAATGCCAAAAACGCATATCCAAAAAGAAACAAGTGTTTAAATTATTGGATGCCATTGATTTTAAATAAAAACTCAAAAAATGGAACTTTAGAGATTTGTGAACAATCTCATAAAAGAGAGGATTATCCATTTTTAGAGTATAAAAATAAAAAATCTAAAAATAGCTTAACTCAAAATCAAATTCCTGATGCAGAATTTAAAAATTTTAAGAAAAAAAAGATTAACTTAAGTGTTGGTTCTGTTATGGGAATGCACCACAATATTGTTCATCGCTCAACTTTTAATTCTTCCTCAAAATGCTCATTTGTTTGTGTTTTTAAAGTTTGGTCTATTGCAAAAGATTGGACATTATCATCTCAATTAAACCAGAAATATTTTTCTGGAGATAATGGAGCAGGAGAGGATATAATTATTACTTAAAAATGAAAAATATTTCCTTAGCCATTCATTTTTGTAAACCGCCAATATGAAATTAAAAATTTCAAAAGAAATTATTATTTCAAATTCATCAAGAACTTTACTAGTCGCAGAAATTTCAGCTAATCATTGTGGAAATAAAAAAAGATTTTTTGAACATATTATTAAAGCAAAAAAATTTGGTGCTGATTTAGTGAAAATACAAACCTATGAAGAAAATGATATTTCCACAAATTTAAGAGATTTAAAAAAAAATTATAAACTTAAAAATAATTTTGATATTTATAAAAAATCTAAAACAAACTTTAGTTGGCACAAAGAAGCTTTTGATTTAGCAAAGAAAAAAAAAATAATATTATTCAGTTCTCCTTTTAGTCTTAGATCGGTAAATCTTTTGGAAAGCTTAAATTGTCCAATTTATAAAATTGCCTCTTTAGAGATGACAGATTATTCACTGATAGAAAGAATAGCAAAAACGAAAAAACCAATCATTATATCGACTGGTGCGTCATATATGAATGAAGTTCAAAAAACACTCAAAGTTATAAATAAGTACCATAACAGAATTGTAATACTATATTGTAGATCAACTTATCCATTAAAAGAAGAGGATTCAAATTTATCAATAATTCAAAACTTTAAAAAAAAATTTCCAAAGAATTTCATTGGATATTCAGACCATACAAAAGATAATACTACAAGTTTAATTGCAAGTAATTTGGGGGCAAAAATAATAGAAAAACATTTTATAATAGATCAAAGAAAAACATATGACTCTAGTTTTTCTATAAAACCAAAACAACTTCTAACGCTTAAAAAAGATTTAATTAAAAATCATGAAATAATTGGTTATAAAAAACATTATCTGCTTAAGGATGAGAAAAATAAAAGAAAATATAGAAGATCTTTATTTGCTAATAGAGACATAAAAATTGGGGAAAAATTTACAGAAAAAAACATAATTTCACTAAGGCCTAAAATTGGGATTTGTGCAACAAAATATATAAGTCTATTAAATAAAAAATCTAAGAGAAGGTATATAAAGAATCATCCAATCAGTCATAATGAAATATTATAAAAAAAAAAAAATAATTTTTCGATTTGATATTGGCAATTTAGATGGTTTTGGACACTACAAAAGATCAATTGCTTTTATTGACTTTTTAGTAAGAAAAA
Organism: uncultured Pelagibacteraceae bacterium; assembly: GCA_902547785.1. GTDB lineage: Bacteria > Pseudomonadota > Alphaproteobacteria > Pelagibacterales > Pelagibacteraceae > Pelagibacter. The sequence continues at coordinate 32,665 of CACCPC010000007.1, read as the reverse complement.
AATTTAGTATTACAATTTGCACTAACCGTTACTCACTCAAGTTTTTGAATGAGAAATTTAAAAAAAAGGTTTTTATCAAAAAGAATAAAGAAAATGAAGAAAAATTTCTTTTAAGAATCTCAAATACCTTTGAGGGAAACATAATAATTATTGATAAAATTTATGATTATAAAAAAAGTTCAATAGAAATTCTAAAAAAAAAAAATGATGTCATATTTTTCCAAAATAATTCAAACGGCTCAAAGATAGCAAATAAAATAATATTTCCCGACGATCATACGAAAAAATTTACTTCGGACAAAAGATATTTTTTTGGAAGTAAATACTTAGCAGTAAGAAATGAAATTTTAAAAATAAAAAAAGTAAGGTCTCATAATTATCTTGGTATAAACTTTGGCGGATCAGATCCTTTTGGTATAACAGTAAAAGTAGCAAAAATCTTAAAGAAGATAAAATGGGATAAAAAAACGATTTTTTTTATTGGGAAAGATTTTAAAGATAAAGAAAAATTATTTTCTACGATTAAGAGTATTAAAAATTTCTACATTAAAAAATTTGATATAAGAAGCTTACTTAATGCAAAAATTTTAATTACCTCGTTTAGTATCATTGCCTACGAAATCTCTTATTTTAATAAGTTAAATTTAGTGGTTACATTGAATAAATCAATAAAGTTACCCAATATAAGCCTTTCCAAAAATTTTATCAATTTAGGATTTTATAAAAATCTAAATAATATTTTTCTTCAAAAAAATCTAAAGAAGTATTGGCATTTAAAAAGAAAAAAAATTAGTTATAGAATAAAAACAAATGCAAATAAAAAGTTATTAGATATATTAATAAATTAATGAAAAAATATAAAACTTTTAAAGTTGACCAAATTATTAAACATAAGTTTTCTAAAACTATAACAGCTTCTGATAATAATTTATTCTGTTTGTTGACCATGAATCATCACCCTCTTCATATTGATAAAGAATTTGCAAAAAAAACTATTTTTAAAAAACCATTAGTTGTGGGAACATATATTTTCAGTTTAGTTGTTGGTATGACAGTTAATGATTTAAGTTTTAATGCTATCGCAAATCTGGGATATGAGAATATAAAACATTTAAAACCGGTTTTTATTGGAGATACTTTAACTGCGAGCTCTAAAATTGTTTCTATACGAAAATCAAAAAAAAATAATAAAAACCATGTAATTCATGTTGAAACCACAGCGAAAAATCAAAAAAATTTAAATGTTTTAAAATTTGAAAGACATATCTTGATTAAATGAACAGATCATTACTTTTTATTCCTGGTCATAAATTAGAATATATTTATAAAATAAAAAAATTTGTTTCAGATATAATTGTAATTGACTTTGAAGATTCTGTACCAATAAATAAAAAAATTATAGCTTTCAAAAAATATCTTAATTTTATTAAAGATAATAAAAAGATAAATTCAAAACTGTTTTTAAGGCTTGATTATAAAAGAAATAAATTACCAAAAAATTTTTATCAATATTTAAATAAAAAATTGAATGGTGTAATTTTACCTAAAATTAAAGATGAAAAAGAAGTTATAAAACTTCATAAACTAATAAATATTTATCAAAAAAAAAAAAAAATTAGCACAAATTTCAAAATATCTTTATTAATTGAAACACCAGAAGCAGTTATAAATCTTAAAAAAATTGTAAATTCCTCAAATAAAATAGATTTTATAATTTACGGGGAGGAGGACTATCATAGTGAAATTAACTGTATAAATTTTGAAAATAAACTTGAAAATTCTTACGCAGAAGATTTTATAGCTTTAGTGGCTAAATCAAAAAATATTGATGCAATATACACACCATATCTTGTCATAAATGATGAAAAAGGTTTAAGAAAACATATTTTGAAATCAGTCAAGAAAGGATATTCTGGTTTACTGCTAGTCCACCCAAAACAAATAAATCTTGCTAATAAATATTATAGCCCCTCTAAAAAAGATTTTTTAATTGCTAGAAAAATTATTAATTCAAATAAATTTGGAAAATATGAAGGCCAAAATATTTCAATACTCAAAAAAAAATTAGTCGGTCCTCCTATGATAAGAAGAGCAATAAAAATATTGAAAAATGAAAATTAAAAAATTGATATTTTTAGGCGCAAGTGGAAATGCCTCTGTAATTTATTCTACAATAATTGATATAAACAAAAAATCAAAATCTAAAATTAAACCTATAGGTTTTTTAGATGATAAAAAAAAATCTTTTTACAAGCTCAAAAATTATGGAAAAATAAATTTAAGAAATATTGAAATTTTAAAAAAAAAGAAAGACATTTATTTTATATGGACTTTAAGATCATCAAAATTAAAAAAAGAAACATTAAAAAAATTACATGAACTTAAAATTCAAAAGAAACGATTTTTAACGATAATACATCCTACAGCAAACGTATCAGATATATCCAAAATTGGATATGGTGTTACAATCCACTCATTAGTAAATATTGGGCCAAAAACCGTAATTAAAGATCATGTTCATATTTTCTCACAGGCCTCCGTAGGTCACGATACGTCTTTAAATGAATTTTCTTATCTTGCTGGTAAAAGTTCTATTGGAGCAAATGTCAAGGTTGGAATAGGATGTTTCTTTGGAATAAATTCGTGTGTTAAAGAAAATTTACTCATAAAAGATTGGTCTATTATAGGAATGGGATCGGTTGTTTTAAAGAATGTAAACTCTTATACGACCGTAGCAGGAAATCCTGCAAAAAAGATAAATAAAGACTAATATTTTAATCGATGAATATTTATCTTAATTAATGTTTATGATTTGTTTTGATAGATTTTGTTTGCAAGATTCCAATCGTCCTGATCGTTAATGTCAACACACTGATTTTTTTTAAAAATTATAGCAACATTACCTTTTTTAAAAACTGATAATTTTTTCTTAAAATTATCTTTTTTTGCCAGATAGAATTGACCAGAGTCATAAAAACTAGGTTCTATATCATTGGAATTTTTGTTTAAATATTTCTTTTTCATGGGTTTATAAATTTTATTTTTTTTTAATTTAAAACTCCTTTCCAAGGAGCTGTGGAATGGAATTGCTCCAAAAATAAATTTATTTGGATTTTTTTCAAATAGTTTAAAAGCATGATGAATCAGCCTTTTATTTATAAATATTGAGGTTGGATAAACACTTAGTATGTGATCAAATTTAACTTTCTTTTTTTCTAAAAAGTTAATCATATCAACTATCACTTCCCTACTTGATATTTTATCATTAGATAATTTTTTAGATCTTATAAATGGTACAACTGCTCCACTTTTTTCTGAAATTTTTTTTATTTTTATATCGTCAGTCGAAACATATATATCTTTAAATATTTTCATTTTTTTTAATTTTTTTATTACTATTGATATGATTGGTTTTTTTTGAAAAAGTTTTATGTTTTTATTTTTTATTCTTTTACTTCCTGATCTTGCTGGTATAATTACTAAACAATTCATAAAAAATTTTAAATTAAATATTTTGATAATAAAAAACAAAAAAATATTTAATGGTCTTTATAATGATTAGATATTTGATTTCTACAAAAAAGAAAGAAAAACTTCACAAAGTAATTTTAGAAGCTTGTAATAAACATATTAATAAGAATCAAAATAATATTATAACTTATACTCTCACCACAAATAGAAATATTTCAATTTATTTTATTTGGTTTTTTTTTAAAAAACTTATCTCGATGAGTCTTTTCGATGTAAATAAGATCATTAATTTGAAATATAAAAATTTTAACATTGGTGTTTACGCAGCTTCACACACATTTACTAACCATAAAGTTTTTTTTAATAAGTTTAGTATGTACTTAGACTTATTTAAAAATCTTTTAATAGTTGCAAAAAAAATCGATTATAGCCTCTCATTGGTCAAGATTTCAAAAGGAATATATGTTGATCATGTAGGATATATTAGTGGAGTAAATATCCAAGTTTTTGCAAAAAATAAAAAAATTGTTTACTGCAATGGGTATCCAAGAGGATTATGTTTTGTGGATTATTCAAAAAAAAAAAATTTTCAACTTTCTCCTTTTGATATTTTGAAAATTAAAAAAAAATCTTCAAAAAAAAAAATTAAACACAAAGATATAAAAAATAAGTATAGAAAAATTTTAAAAAATCCAAAAGCTAATTTAAAATGGATGAAATATACTTCATATGACAAACTATCAAAAAAAAAGATTTTGGCTATCGATCTAAAAAAATTTGATTATTTAATTTATGCTCACTCTTTTGTAGATGGTCAATTATTTTATGGTTATGATGGTTTTGCAAACTTATTAGATTGGTTAGAATTCTCAATTATAAATTTAAAAAAATTAAATAAAAGAATTTTGATCAAGCCTCACCCAAATTTTTATAATAAACTATTTGGAAAAGTAGCAGAACAAGATAGAGAAATTTTTCTTAAACTAAAAAGAAAATATGAAGATGAGTCTACTGTATTTATTGATATACCAATCGAAAACAATGAAATTTTAAAAAGAGTAAATAGAAATATTGTTTTAATTTCTCATCATGGGACAGCAATTCTTGAAGGAACTTTTCTTGGATTTAAAACAATATGCTCGCAAAGTAATATTTGGTCTAAAGAGTTTAAAATTTCAAATCAATGGAATGATATTAAAAGTTACAAAAAAATTTTAATAAAAGAACCTGAGAAATTAAAAAATTTTAAAAATTCGAGTGATTTTTTCGAAATTTCTTCCCAATTATTTTTCAACGATTATGGACATGGTGGAAGTAAAAATTTTATTAGTATTATAGAAAAATTTACTAAAAAAATTGATTGGAAAAAAGCACAATCAAAACCTTACTTAATTTATGACCAAATTAAAAATAGAGATGATTATATAAAAATAGTAAACAAAGTGAGCCAGAATATTGAAGAAATTATTTGTTGAAAATAAATAGATTGTTAAAAGATCTCTTTTTTTAAAAATTCAAGCTATTGTAAACAAGTATTTAATATTCAAGATTTACTCGTAATTAATTATTTACTCTTGTGATAGTAGAATATTAGTATAGTAAATGTATTAAATAAAAACTAATTTAAGTAAATGAAAAAAGCTAAAGTATTATTAGTAACACCTAATCTTAAAGGGATAGCAGATGGTGTAAATAGAATTCAACCATCATTAGGGCTTTTATTGATAGCGCCAATGTTAGAGAAAAATGGCCATAAAGTAAAAATTTACGACTCTGCTTTGGATGGCTGGGAAAATAGAGAAGTAATTGATAAAAAAAATAATATTGTAATGATAGGCCAAACTGATGAAAATATTTCAAAAGTAGTATCGAATTTTTCTCCTGATGTAGTGGCAATTTCAGTTTTATTTTCAAACCTATTAGAGTCAGCCCACAATATTGCTCGCATCGTTAAAAAAGTTAAAAAAGATACAACCGTAGTTTTGGGTGGTAACCATATTTCAAGTGCTGTGTCAGATTACAACATTGCTATGATCGATAAAGATTCAGGTTTGCCTAAAGTTATTAGCGACTTAGAAGATGAAAATTTTGACTTAGCTATGACTGGTGAGGGTGAATTTTCCTTTGTAGAATTAGTAGATAAATTGATAAATGATGAGGATATTAGCAAAGTTCCTGGTTTAGTTAAAAAGATTGGCCATCAAAAATATATTATTAATCCTTCAACAAGAGTGCATAATTTAAATTTACTCCCAAGGCCAGCTAGGCATTTGGTTGATATGGAGGCCTATTTTAAGATTGGTGCATTTCATTCAGCAAAATCTAGATCAAAAAGAGTTTTGAGTGTTATGTGCTCAAGAGGTTGTCCTGAAAAATGTACTTTTTGTTCTACACCTCAAATGTGGGGTAATAATACAAGATGGAGATCTACAGAACATATAATGGATGAAATTTCTAATGATGTGAGAGATTTTAAAATAGGAGAGATACAATTTGACGATGACACAATTACTGTAAATAAAAAAAATCTTTTTTCATTATGTGCTGAGTTAGAAAAATTAGGGTTACCCTGGTGTACTCCTAATGGAACAAAAGTAAATTACCATTTTAATAAACAAGAAGAAATGTATAAAGTCATGGCAGACTCTGGTTGTTATCAAATCACTTTAGCTTGTGAAAGTGGAGTTCAAAGAGTGCTTGATGAAATAATTAACAAAAGATTACCTCTAGAAACAATTTATCCTTCAATCGAAAACGCAAAAAAAGCTGGAATGCTAGTTCACACTTTTTGGATAATAGGATATCCTGGCGAGACATATGAAGAAATACAAAAAACAATTGATTTTGCTATGAATAGTGGGGCAGATAGTTTTTCTTTTGCAATTCTAAGTCCATTACCAGGAACTCCAATTTATAGGAAAGTAATAAAAGAAAACCTTTGGTGGGCTGGAAGAACTCTAGACGACATGCTGTTTAGATCATCTCTTGTAAAAGTAGATGGTTTCACTGGACCTGATGAATTCGAAGCGTTTGTAAATGAAACAAACCAAAAAGCAAACTTAATGCTTAAGAAAAAAGATCCAGAGAGATTTGCTTACAAGTATGGTCAGAATCCAGACGAAAGTGCTCTTGTTAAGCAAACATAAACATCAAATATCATTTTAATTTTTTTTTTATTTCAATAACCAGTTCTTTAGACAATTTTTTTACAGATTTATCAAAATTATTTTCAAGAATTATATGAGGTCGGTTAGGATATTCTGGTTCAATATGAATTCCAACTATATTTTTTTTATTTTTGTAGGTATTTTTCTTTTTAAGTTTTAATATTTTTCTAATGTCAGACTTAATGTAAATTTGAAAAAAATTGCTAATTTTCTTCTTATAAATATTTCGAGCAGCATTATTCAAACAAACAGCGCTGTATATAATGTTAAGATTTTCCTCAGTTAAATATTTTAATATTTCGCTAGTCTTATAAGAAATTTTGATCCTCTCTTTTTTTGAATATCCACTTCTATCAAAAAATTTCCTCAATATATCTCCACTTAAAATAATTGTCTTACCAAACATTTTAGACAAATCTTTTTTAATGTTTTTTGATATTGATGTTTTCCCCGATCCTGAAAAACCCTCAATCCAAAAAACTATTCCTTTTTTTTTATTCATTTTTTTTTTATTTTTAAAACTCGATTTCTTAAAATGCTAGAACTTATATTTTTTGTTCTTTTAAAAATTTTAAGTTTTGACTTTTTTATTTGATTTTTGTTATCTTTGCCGTGAACCAGATAACTTATATTGTTTTTTTTTAAATATTTTTCGTTTATAAAAAAATTACACGGAATAACTTTTTTTACATATTTAATTGACTCCAAAATTTCTTTTCTATGAATATATTTAATCTCTGGTTTATAACCTTTATATTTCTTAATTTCAGAGTCTCTTGTGAGAGCAACAATTACTTTCCCAAAATTATTTGCTTTTTTTAGTAGTCTAATATGTCCATGGTGTATCAAGGTTGCAGACATATCAACCAAAATTCTTTTTTTCATATTCTTAAGCTTTCGATGATCTTACCTTTTGCTTTTCTGCCCAGATGTACTTCACCAATGTGACAAACTACACTACCACCTATGTTATTCCTTGGTTCATAAAGAATGACCCTATTATTTTTTGCTTTAATGTCCTTATTTACATGCGTACATAAATTTGGCTGATTATCTAAAGGTTGACTTAAGAATTGATCCATTTTTTTTAAAAAGATTTTTTTGTTTATTTTAACACTCTCAACAAAATCATTATGATTTTTTAAAACATCATATAATGAATAAATTATATGATAAGGTCCTGTCATTTTTTTATTGAGATGAGAATAAATATTCATATAAAAAGAATTGATTTCATTTTTCGGCTTTGTGCTAAAAGCTACAAAACAAGCTCCGGTTAATCCAAAAAGCCCCTTACAAGAACTAAAACCTAAAACATCTGAAAGTTCATGATTTTTTTCTAATCCTATAGAGGCAGTAGCATCAAGCATAAGTTTCGCTTTGCATCTCCGTTTTAATTTATACAAATTTTTTATTGGAATTTTTAATCCACAACTTGTTTCTGTTGAACAAGCAAATATCCAATCATATTTTTCTGAAAATTTATCAATTTGCGACCAATGGATTTTATTTATCTTTTTAATGTTCTTAAAATTTTTTTTTGCGCATGAACTTAAATAAAAAAGACGATCAGAATAATAACCAGTGTCAACAATTAAAACTTTTCCGTATAAAAAATTAACTGCCATTATCTCTAGTGCTAAGCTTCCAGATCCCTGCATCCTTGCGATATTTTCTTGACCACTCAATTTTAAAATTTTATTGAGAACAAATTTTTCTTTTACAAGATATTCGTTATCCCCTCTTCCAAAACATGAATTAAGACTCAAAATATTTTCCTTAAGAAGGCTTGCAGGACCAGCTGTGAACATTAATTTTTTCTCGTTTTTTTCCTGAACAAATTTATTTATATTTTTGAACTTCATATTGATAAAATCTAAATTATACCCTTCATAAAATTTTTCTTTCTAACTAAAATATTGTTTTTTGGCCTACCAAGGTTTTTTCTATGTCCTTTATTACAATTAATAACAATTAAAGAACTAGTTTTTTTTTTTAATTCTTTGATCAAAATTTTTTTAATATTTTTCTTATTATCAATTAATAAAGTATTATTATATCCAGAAGCTTTTCCAACTAAACTCAAATCTATCTCTTCAGCTATCGTGGGTTGTCCCCCAACTGACTCATGTGATTTATTATTTAGAACTATATGCTTAATTTTACTGTATTTTGCATTTATCGGGAGTGCACCCATATGCATGATAAGTGACCCATCGCCATCTAAACAAATAATATTCAGTTTTTTTTTTTCTAAAGATAAACCACATGCAATTTGACTAACATGTCCCATTCCACCAACACATAAAAAGTCATTAGAGTGTTTTTGGTTTTTTTTAATTCTTTGTTCATAAAGTTCTCTTGATATCATCCCTGTTGTAGAAATAATTTTGGTATTTTTTGAGATAATATCTAAGATTAAACTTATAATTTCCTCTCTATTAACTAGATTATTATTAAATTTAGTAGATCTTTCATGCAAACTGGCAAAGGTGTTTTTTCTCACAACAAGTGCTACCGGACCACCACGCTGGAATGATTTTTTCTTTAAGTCTTTTATTTTTTGATTAAGTTTTTTTGAGTTTTTATCAAGAATTTTGTAAGGAATTCCTAAGTTCTTAAGCATTTCAAGAGTAATAAGTCCCTGCTTTTTATGTTGTGGTTCATCTTTAACTTGTTTTCCATTTAGAACTTCACCTCTCCAACCAATAATTAAAATGATTGGAATACCATAAACCAATGGATCAGCCAAAGATACTAAGGGGTTGATTGCATTGCCTAAACCAGAATTCTGCATGTACACAACACCAACTTTTTTTGTTGCTAAATATGAACCTATCGCTAAAGAAATAGCAGACCCCTCATTTGATGCAATTACATGTTTAATTTTGGTATTTTGTTCAAGAAGATTACAAAAATTTTTAAGAAGAGAGTCAGGTACACCTGCAAAAAAGTTTATTTTTGTGTTAATGAATGAATTTAAAAGAGACTTCGGGTTTATCATTTTATTTTGTGCCTGGAATAAGTTCTAATATCTCTTTAATACTTATTAAATTTTTATCAATTTCTTTTGTTCTTCCAAATTTTAAAATTTTTTTAGCAGTATTAAGCATTGCAGGATAGCTAGCTCTAAATAGGTGATTTGCATAGATTACTAAATTAAAATTGTTTTTGATTAAGTCAATTTCTTTTACTGAATTATAACTCGTAGGTACGCAAATTAATGGCACATTTTTAAATAGTTTTTTAAATCTTTTTGAAAATTCAAATACCTCTCTTGGTTTTTTTTCTTTACTATGTATCATTATACCATCTGCACCATTAGAAACATAACTTTTTGCTCTCTTTAAAGCGTCGCTCATCCCTTTTTTTAAAATCAAGCTCTCTATTCTTGCAATGACCATAAAATCCTCACTTACTTGATTACTTTTAATAGTTTCAATTTTTTCACAAAATTTTTTGATTTTTTCCTGAGTTTGTTTGACACTAGTTCCGAATAGTGAATTTTTTTTTAATCCTGTTTTATCTTCCATGATAACTGCTGATACACCAGAACGTTCTATTGATTTAGCATTTATTTTTAAATGTTCTAATTGTCCACCAGTATCAATATCCATTATCAAAGGTTTTGTAGTAACTTCAAAAATTTTACTGATATTCTCAAGCCTCTCTGATAAATTTAAAACTTCATTATCTGGCATTCCCAGTTTTGTTGAGTCAGTCAAAGAACTAGACCAAAAACCGTCATATTGTTTAAAACCTGATTTTGTCTTAATTTTTGTCTTCTCTGCAATTATTGCTGAGATTGGGCTATGTGTTTCTATAAACACAGAAAGAGGTTTTGAGCTAAGAGATCTTTTCAGTGATTTGATTCTTAAATCACTTGTTATACCTAATTTAGTTTGTAATTCAGCTAAAGCTGTGGAAGAAACTCCTTTAGTGTATGGAATTTCAATTAATTTTCCATTTATTTTTTTTAGTGCTTTAATTGCTCTAGATCTTAAATTTAACTCAGGCCCTTTTGTCCAGTCATCACCATGTATCATGAAATCTGGTTTTAACTTTAGAATATTAATTGAGTAATCCCATTCATTTTGTGGAATTACATTTCTAACACCTTTTATATTATTTAAGATCAATTTTCTTTCACTAAAAGACAGAAGCGGTATTCTCTTTCTTGATGCGATTGCTTTATCAGTTAATAAACCTATAGTTATTTCACCATATTCTAATCCTTTTTTTATTAAGTTTATATGAGCATGATGAATAGAGTCGGCAGATAAAGCTATATAGACTTTTTTTCGGATCATTTGATATTCTAAAATACTCTTTACAGTTCAATAATTGAACAATAAGATAACAAATAAAATATTTTTATGAAAGAAAAAAATGACATACTCAATCTTTTGAATAAGATTTACGATAATCCATCATATTCTCAGAGGAATTTGGCAAATAAATTAGGTTTTAGCATCGGAAAAATAAATTATTGTCTACAAGCTTTAAAATCGAAAGGGTGGATTAAGATTAAGAACTTTAAAAATAATAAAAATAAAATTAATTATATTTATGTTTTGACACCAAAGGGAATAGATCAAAAAATAAAGCTGACCAAGAAATTTATTAAAATTAAAATGAATGAATATGAGGAACTTAATATAGCTTTAAAAAAACAACAAAGAGATTTTCAAGAAAAAAATAAATAACAAATAATCAATAATGATAAATAACAAAACAATAATGATAATTGGAGCTACAGGTAGTTTTGGTCAAAAATTTACTAAATCAATACTTAAAAAATTTAAACCTAAAAAAGTTATTTGTTATAGCAGAGATGAAGCAAAACAATTTGAAATGTCTAATGATCTTTTTTTTAAAAAATATAAAAAGATAATTAGGTTTTTTATTGGAGATGTAAGAGATTACAAAAGATTACTTTTTGCAATGCAAGATGCTGATATAGTCATACATGCAGCTGCATTAAAACAGGTATCAATTGGAGAATACAATCCATTTGAGGTAATTAAGACGAATATATTTGGGGCACAAAATATAATTGAGTGTGCATTATCAGTAGGTGTAAAAAAAGTGATTGCTTTAAGCACTGACAAAGCTGCAGCACCTATCAATTTATATGGTGCTACGAAATTATGTTCAGATAAACTTTTTACATCAGCTAATTTTTACTCAGGAAAAAAAGATATAAAACTTTCCGTAGTTAGATATGGAAATGTTATGGCAAGCAGAGGGTCAGTAATTCCACATTTTATTAAAAATAAAAAAAGCAATTTATTTACAGTGACTGATAAGAGAATGACAAGATTTAATTTAACTCTTGAGGAAGGTGTGAATTTTGTATTACAAAGCTTGAGAATAATGCAAGGTGGAGAAATTTTTGTACCCAAAATACCATCATATAGAATTATGGATGTAGTAAAATCAATTTCTAGTAATCCAAAGATTAAATATATTGGTATAAGACCAGGAGAAAAATTACATGAGGAACTAATTACCAGGTCAGACTCGATGACAACTTTTGATTTAAAAAACTTTTTTGTTATTTTGCCACATCAAATTTATTTTTCAAAAAAAATCAAAAATTTTTTGAAAAATTATAAGATGAAATATAAACTTTGTAAAAATGACTTTTATTATAGTAGTGATAAAAATACCAATTTTTTATCAATCAAAGATCTTAAAAAATTGATTAATAATATTAATTTAAATGATAATTAACTATGGAAAGCATCTAATTGATAAAGACGATATTCAAAGTGTAATAAAATCTTTAAGTGGAAACAATATTACTCAAGGTGAGAATATTACTAAATTTGAGAGCGCGCTAAATAATTTTTTTGGATCCAAATATTCGTCAGTTGTATCTAGTGGCACAGCGGCTCTTCACTTAGCGGGTAAGGCTTTGAATTGGTCGAAAAAAGACACAGTAATAACAACACCATTAACTTTTTTAGCATCTATAAATAGCATAATTTATTCTGGAGCCAGACCTGAATTAATAGATATAAATAGTGAAACTTACACAATTGATTTAAACAAATTAGAAGACAAGCTAAAAATATATAAAAAAAAGAATAAGAGAATTTCAGCAGTTATAGCGGTAGATTACGCTGGTCATCCTTGTGACTGGGTTGGATTAAAATTTCTTAAAAATAAATACTCTTTCAAATTAATTAACGACAACTGTCATGCTATGGGATCTAAATATCAAAATAGTTATAAGTATGCAGTCAAATACGCTGATATAGTTACTCATAGCTACCATGCAGTTAAGAATTTTACCACTGGCGAAGGTGGTTCAATTCTTACCAATGATAAAAAAATTAATAATAGAGTCCAAAAATTAAGATCTCACTCAATGGATAAAAATAAAAAAATAAAAAATTTGAGAGGCAATTGGTTTTATGAAGTAGATGAAATTGGTTATAATTATAGATTAACTGATTTTCAGTGTGCGCTAGGTATAAGTCAATTAAAAAAGTTAAAAAAAAAGATCATACAAAAAAGGAAAATTGCTAAATTTTATGATAAAAATTTTAAGAATGTTGAATATTTAATTTCCCCAAAAATATCAAAAAATTGTTTTCATTCTTATCACCTATATCCTCTTCAAGTTAAATTTGATGAAATAAATATTTCAAAAAAAAGATTGTTTAAAATTTTTTATAACAGGGGTATCAATTTACAAGTTCATTATATTCCTGTTTTTCTTCAAAATTTTTATAAGAAAAATTTTAATTTTGATAAAAATGAATTTAAAAATTGCATTGAGTTTTATAAAAATGAAATTTCTATACCGATTTACTACGGTTTATCAATTAATCAAATAAACTTTATTGTAAAAAATATTTTAGAAATAGATAAATTAAAATGAAAAAAAACATATCTTGCGTGATACAAGCACGGATGGGAAGCAGTAGATTGCCAGGTAAAATCTTACTTAATGGATACGACAGACCACTGTTAATTCATCTTATAGAGAGAATTAAAAAATCAAAAAAAATAGATAAAATTATTGTAGCAACATCAAAAAACAAACTAGATGATATTATTTTTGACCTGTGTAAAAAAAATAAAACTGAAGTTTTTAGAGGTGACGAAAAAAATGTTTTATCTAGATATTTTAATTGTGCGAAAAAATATAAAATTTCTACAATTGTTAGAATTACATCTGATTGTCCATTAATCGATCATACAATTATTGATAAAATGATACAAAAGTATGAGATAGGAAATTATGATTTTTATGGTAATACACACCCAGCAACTTTCCCAGATGGTTACGATATAGAAATATTTAGCTTTCAAGCTTTAAAAAAATCGTTTTATAATTCAAAAAATAATTTTCAAAAAGAACATGTTACGCCATTTATTTGGGATAATCCTGATAAATTTTTAATCGGAAATTATAAGAATAAAAAAGGTAACTTTCACAATCATTATAGATTAACATTAGATTTTATAGAAGACTATTACCTTATATTTTTTATTTTCAACTATTTTTATCCTAAAAAGAATTCATTCAAACTAGATGATATAATAAGTTTTTTAAAAAAAAATAAAAAGATGATGCAGATAAATAGAAAATTTATTAAGGTCAATTGGTATAGTAAATATTTAAAAGATTTAAAAACAATATCCGAAAAAGATACAAAATTGTAAAATGATAAAAATTGGCAAAAGAAAGATTGGATATAATTTCAAACCACTGATTATTTGCGAATTAGGAATAAATCATGGAGGTTCTTTATTAGTGGCAAAAAAAATGGTTAATTTAGCAAAAAGAAATGGAGCAGAGGCAATAAAAAATCAAAATCATATCCTTAACGAAGAAATGATTAATGAAGCCAAAAAGGTTATTCCAACTAACACTAATAAATCTATATATAAAGTCATAGAGGAAAACTTAATGACACTTGATGATGAAAAAAAATTAAAAAGATATGTTGAAAAGAGAGGAATGATTTATCTAAGCACACCATTTTCTCTAAGTTCAGCAATTAAATTAAATAGGCTGGGTATTAAAGCATTTAAAATAGGTTCAGGTGAATGTAATAACATACCACTTTTAGAACAAATTTGTTCATTTAAAAAACCTATTATTTTGAGTACAGGGATGAATGAACTTAAATCTATAGAAAGGTCAGTAAAAGTTTTAGAAAAATTAAAAGTTAAATATGCTTTATTACACTGTAAAAGCGAATATCCAGCAAATATTAATGGTTTAAGTTTAGATTTTATAAATGTTTTAAAAAAAAAATTTCCAAAATCACTAATTGGTTATTCAGATCATACTGTAGGACCCACTGCATGTATTTCTGCAATGGCAAAAGGAGCATGCATTATTGAAAAACATTTCACAGATACAAAAAAGAGAAAAGGACCTGATATAATTTGTTCCATGGATCCAGCTGAGTTATCTTTTTTGAATAAAGCAGCAGAAGAAATTTTTAGATCTAATGGAACAAAGAAAAAAATCTCTAAAATTGAAAAAATAACTGCTAAATTTGCTTTTTCATCAGTTGTTTCAATTAGTCAAATTAATAAAGGAGAAAAGTTTACACTTAAAAATATATGGGTCAAAAGACCAGGAACCGGCCACTATCCTGCGCATAAATTTTACAAAATACTAGGAAAAAAATCTAAAAGAAATATTGGTAAAGATAAATTCATAACTAGAAAAGATGTCGAAAAAAAATAAAAAGAAAATAGTCTTTATCACTGGAACAAGGGCAGATTATGGCAAAATAAAATCACTTATATTTGCAGTTGACAAAAGTAAAATTTATGAGCCTATTATATTTGTCACTGGAATGCACCTTCAACGTAAATATGGTTATACAATTTCAGAAATTAAAAATGATTTTAAAAATTTAAAGTTATTAAAACTTAAAAATTATAAAAAAAAAAATACAATGGATTTAACATTAGCATTAACGATAAATCTGATTAATAAAAATTTAAAAAAAGTAAATCCAGATCTTGTAATTATTCATGGTGATAGAGTTGAGACTTTAGCAGCTGCAATTTGTTGTAATTTAAATAATATTTTAATTACTCATATAGAAGGAGGAGAGGTATCTGGTACAGTGGATGAGTCATTAAGACATTCAACAAGTAAATTATCTCATATTCACTTTGTATCCAATAAAAAGGCTCATCGCATTCTTAGACTCCTAGGTGAAGAAAAATCTAATATATATATAATTGGGTCTCCTGAGGTCGATTTGATGATTGATAAAAGTTTACCCTCAATTAATGAAGTAAAAAAAAGATATCAAATAAGATTTGATAATTATTCAATAGTCATTCTTCATCCTATTGTAAACATTGATAAAAAGAAATTTTATAATCAGGTAAAAATATTTTTTAATTCAATCATAAAGTCAAAAAGGAAATATATAATTATTTATCCAAATAATGACGTTAATTCTGAAATCGTGCTTAGGGAAATAATTAAGCTTAAAAATAACAATAATTTTAAAATTATTCCAAGTATAAGATTTGAATTCTATTTATCTTTATTAAAGAATTCAGACTTTATTATTGGAAATTCAAGCTCAGGAGTAAGAGAGGCACCAGCGCTTTGCGTAAATTCTATAAATTTAGGAAATAGACAAAAAAATAGGGCACAAAGTAAATACATCAAGAATATTGATTTTAAATCAAACTTAATACTTAAAACGATAAAGTTAAGCAGAGTCAGAAAAAAAAATAACTTAAGAAATAATTATCTTTTTGGCAGAGGTAATTCAGCAAAAAAATTTATGAAAATTCTAAATTTGAAAAGTTTTTGGAATACAAACAAAGAAAAACACTTTTCGGTGTAAATGAGAAGTAGTATTGTAAGTATATCTAATGTTATACTCCTAAATATTCTATTTTTTTATTACAAGAGTATCTTAAAAAAAAAAATTATTTTTTTTTACCATCCTAAAATCAGTCTAATAAAGATACACGATTATTATATAAAGGATCTATTCAGCAAAATTAAAGATAACTATAAAGTAATTTATGGCCTTCAACCTTCGAATAATTTTAAATCTAACTTTGTTAATATATTTTATATAAACCAAGGTTATTTAAGATATGTAGCTAATGTAGACATTTTTATTAGCTTAAATATTGTTGATATCTTTACAAAGAATTCAAAAAAAATCTATATTCATCACTCTGTATATGACACACCATTAGCATCGAAAAATAAGGACAATAAATTAAGAAAAAGACTATCAAAATATGACTACATATTGTTATCTTCAAAAGATGCTAAAAATATTTTTAATAAAATTTTTTCAAATTATCATTCAATTAAGCCGATAATTTTGATTATAGGATACTTGAAATTAGATTATCTTAAAAAGAATAATAATAAACTAAAAGCCCAAAATAAAATAGTGATTGCACCAACAGGTATAAGATCATTTCCTGATTTATCTATGCAAAAACATTTATTAAAACTAATTAAGGAATTATTAAAATTAAGAAAATATTTGATAGTTTATCGACCTCATCCTTCTGATTTTTATAACAAAGCTGTATTAAAAATAAATCACTTATTAAAATTGAATAAATCATTTATTCTTGATAGGTCTTCAAATTACGATTATCATTATAAAACTTCAAAACTTTTAATTACTGATTTATCGGGCACATCATACACTTATGCTTTGCTAACAAATAATCCTGTTATTTTTTTTTCTAAAAATGAAAACTATATAAGTAATAAAACTTATTATAAAAAATTAAACTTTTTCAAAAATAGAATAAAAATTGGTGAAATTTTAAAAAATGAAAATAATGTGTTACATACTTTAAAAAAAATTGAAAAAAAGAGAAATATTTATAAGAGAAATATAAGCGATATAAGAAGAAATATTAAAAATCGTGGTACTACTAAAGATAAATTACTAAAATTTATTTACACACTGTCTTAGTTCTTAACTAAAGATGTTCTGCCATTATTTAAAGATAGTATATTATCAAATTTTTCCAATACTTTATTACTATGTGCAATACAAATTATCGTTTTAGATTGATATTGGTTAATTATATTGTCCATAACTTTTTCTTCATTCTCAATATCTAAAGAATTAGTGGCCTCATCTAAAATCAAAATATCTCTTTCTAGATATAATGCTCTAGCGATTCCAATTCTCTGTTTTTGTCCTCCAGAGATTCTTACACCCCTATTTCCAACAAAAGTTTCCAATTTTTCTGGGAGTTTATCTATATAATCTTTTAATTCCGCAGAATTAATTGCAATATCTAATCTATTATAATCAATCTGATCTTCCTCTTCTCCAATAGCAATATTTTTCTTAATCGTGTCATCTAAAAGATAGATATCTTGAGGTACATAACTAATTAAACATTGCAATTTTCTAACATTATCTTTTACATCCTTATCGTCAAAACAAACGAGCCCTTTGTCTGGTTGTAGCAGTCCTATTAATAAGTTAATTAAAGTACTTTTTCCAGAACCAGATTTTCCAGTTATTCCTAAGTTAGAGCCTTTAACTATTTCTAAATTTACATTTTTTAAAACTGGTGAATTTTTATTCTCATAAGTAAAAGAAACATCTTTAAAAACTATCTTATTTTGAAAACTAAAATTTGTATTTCTTAAATTTATATCTGATATCTTATCTGTATCTTTATCATCAACTAGATTTGAATATACAAGTTTATAAGATGGTCTTAAACTCTTAATATTTGCAAGTGCAGTTGATATTGAATTAAATGATGGTATTAATCTAACTGCAGACACGGTAAAAAGAGATAAAATTGGTATCAAAGACATTATTGATTGATCAGAACCTGTTATTAAAATTGATATTAGAATTAAAGATAAAATAACTAAAACTTCTAAGAATGGCCTTGGTAAAGATGTTAAAAAAAAATTTATAAGAAATGGATTTTCAAATTTTACCATATTTTTAACTGCAATTGTATTTACAAAGTTCTCTTTATTTAATATTTTAATTTCTTTAATCGCATTAAAACTCTGAGTTATGTGCTGTATTTGAGAAGCATTGATTGATTGAATCAATCTGCTGTTTTTTTCAAGAATCTTTTTTGTAAAAACAAAAAATATTGTCACAATAAAAGTTAAAAAAAAGAAGATTGATATTGTTATAAAAAAACTACTCATTAACAATAAAGAAAAAACAGCAACTAAGACTAGCAACTCCCTTATCAACTTGAGGCAACTTAAGATCACAGAAGACGTTTGACTTACTTCAGCAGAAACATTCCTGAGCAATATAGAAGGGTTTGTCTTTAGATGAAATTTATAATTTTTAAATAAATATTTTTTAAATAATTTCTCTCCTAAGTAAATCCTTATAGATCTGACTAATTTTCCCTCAAAATAAATTAAACCTGATAGTAAAACATTTTTTAACAAAAAAATTAAACCTAAACAAAGAGATCCATATACAATAATTTCTTCTTGAGAAAAATTTTTTAAAAAATTAAAATCTATTATTTTGAATAATTGACTTTCACTTTGTTGATTTATTATAATTGTCGTAAAAATTGGTATAGAACCTATACTTATAAATTCAAATATTACTGTTGCTAAAGAACCAAATAATAAAAAAACAAGCATTGTAATTTGCTCTCTCGTACACAAAACTTTAAGATATTTTATCATTGTCTAAGGTTATATTTTAAAAAACCATTAAGTTTTTAATACTTTTTTTAAAATTTATAAATAAATAATTTTAGATGGAAGCTAAAATTTGTTCTAATGTTCAATATTTGAACAATTTTATTGACAAAAATTTATGATTGTATATTTTTATAGTGTATCGAATCTTGGTGGGAAATAGTGTGAAAATCATTAACTGTTCCTGCAACGGTAATATACTAAATATATTTATATTATAAAGTCCGAGTGCCACCCGATATAGTCCGCTGTTGAACGATGGCCAGGAAAAGTCTAGTTCTACTAAATTATACAACGGCATAAATTTAATTTCTAAACTTTAAGTTTAGGTTTTTTTTGGAGTTAACTATGCTGTTGAGAGCGCTTGTACTATTAATAATTTTTTCAACAAATATTTTTTCTAAAGAAATTCCAATAATTACTATTACTGCACCAAATAAAAAACCTCAATCTATATCTACAGTAGGAACCTCGGTAACTATACTTGATGAAAAATTTTTGAGTAACTCCAGTGAACATTTTTTGGGAGATGTATTAAGCAACACTACAACTAGTGCAAACTTCTTTCAGAGCGGAGGTCATGGAACAGCCTCAGCAATTCAATTGAGAGGAATGCCAAAAAGGTACTCCACAGTTTATATAGATGGAGTTAAGATGTCAGATCCATCAAGTGTATCTGGTGATTTTGATTTTAATAATATTTTAACTAGCCAAGTGTCAAGAGTTGAAATTTTAAAAGGAAATCAAAGTTCTATTTATGGCAGCGGCGCTATAGGTGGAACAATACACATTTTTACAAAACATGGTAAATCAGGGTTTCGTAAAGATATTCAGTATATTACTGGTTCACATAACACACACAATATGTCAGCATCATTATCTAATGGTAATGATAAATTTAAATATTATTTAGGTTTTCAAAGATTCCAAACTAATGGGATATCTCAAATGACACATAATAATGAAAAGGATGGTTATAGAAATAATGGATTAATAGCTAGTTATAGCAGAAAATTTACAGACAAATTTGAATTACAAAGTAATGCGAGAGTTGCTGAAACTTATTTACAATATGATGCAGCATGTGTTTCAAACTTATTTGGGTGTTCACCTAACTATGATCACGCCGAGGAGGCAGACGGGCTAGAGGGTTCTTATAGTATTAGTTTAATTCATAGACCTTTTGAAAAATTTTCAAGTAAATTTACTTTAGCCAATACTTATATAAAAAGGATTTATGCTAGTGCCCCTAATAGTAAAAACACAAGGCAAGATAATTATTACGGTGATAGATATGCTTTTCTTTACCAAGGTAATTATAATTTTAATTTAGATAATAGTATTGTGTTTGGGCTTGAAAGAGAGGATGATCAAATGGGATATAACAAAGATGCAACTGTAAGGATAAACTCAAGTTCTCATGTCATTTCTCAATATTTTGATTATCAAAGTAGAATAACGAATAATATTTACGCTACCTTTGGGGCAAGATTCGATGAACATTCATTTGCAGGAAATGAAGACTCTCATAGGGCTACTCTTGTATATGTGTTTGATGATAAAGCCACGAAGTTTAAATCTTCCTATGGAACTGGCTATAGGTTTCCCTCATTGTATGAAACATTTTATGTATGGAACTCAGCAAATAATTGCAATTTTGGCGGTGCAAATTGTAGGGTGATAGGGCATAAAAAAGCAGAAACGAGTCAAAGTTATGATTTTGGAATTGAAAAAGCCATAAATTCAAATTTGAATATAGATCTTAGTTATTTTAACATAAAGTATAAAGATGCTCTTGAGGGATGGGCAGGAAATACTGCAGCTGGATCAGGCTCAACAACTCAAAATTCGCAAAGCACAACAAAATCACAGGGAATAGAATTTATGTCTAATTTTAAGTTAAATGAAATAATGAATTTTGGTTTAAATTATACTTATACCCAAACATACGATGGCGCAGAATATGATAACCCATCAAATACTTTTACGGGCTCCCAAATGGTAAGGGTCCCTAGAAATTTAGTTAATCTAATAACAAATTTGAACTTTCCAGGTTATAAAGATTTAAATATAACTTTAAAAACCAAATGGTCTGATAAGGCTAGAGACTATGGAAATGGAAATATAAATAGAAATGGAGCATCTTTTAATGATGCTGAGCTAGAAAGCTATTTAGTAAATGATTTATCTTTAAAGTACAAAATATTTGATAATTATGATCTTTACTTTGATATAGTTAATATATCTGACAAAAAATATGAAACTGCACAAGATTATTCTCAAATGGGTAGAAGTTTCAATTTTGGTTTAAAACGTAGATTTTAAATATCATATTTACAATTTTAAATTAAAGATTTTAATATAATATTAACTTATGAATTATTTAAAAATCTCATTAGGTATTTTCATAGTTTTAGCAGCAAGTAGATTTGTTCCTCACCCTCCAAATTTTACAAGTCTAATAGCATTGAGTTTATATGTACCATTAATTTTTGGACTTAAATTTTTACCAGTTTTAATTCTAAGTTTTATAATTACAGACTTGTTTATTGGTCTTCATAGCTTAACTTTATTTACGTATGGTAGCATTATTTTTATTGGTTTAGCGTCGAAATTTTTTAGGTCAAAAATTTATTTTAGAATTTCTGGAGCTCTAATAGGTGCGTGTCTATTTTTTCTAATTACTAATTTTGGTGTTTGGTCTCTGGGTTACTATGGTTATACATTCGAGGGCCTAGCTTCATGTTACATTTTAGCAATTCCTTTTTTTGGAAATACTTTAGTCTCTACTTTGCTATATTCATTATTAATCGAATTACTATTAAGAATAAGTAAAAATTTATTCAAACCTAGTAAAATTTGAAAAATATTCATTACCATTACAAGTTTTAAATAAATGAAAAAAAACAAAAAATGTGCAGTTTGTGATAAAAAATTAAAGCATGTATTAAGTCTTGGAAATCATCCTTGTGCTGACACTTTTTTAAAAAATAAAAAAGCATCTATTTCTTTAAGAAAATACCCTTTATCAGTTGGATTTTGTGGATGCAATCATTTGACAGCGATTAATCATGTTTCACCTTTTGAGAGATACGAAAAAAATGATTATTCTTATACCTCAAATAATTCACCTGTTTCGCGCAATCATCTTTAAAAAACTTTGATATATCCTTGAAAATTCACCAAAGTGGAAAATTGTGTGTATCTTTGTTTTATATTTTTTGAGTGTCTTTGAAATGTTCGATGATGAGTCCTTTATGTATAGTACTCGTTTACTTTTGATATGATTTTTAATTGTCCCAGAACTATAATTATCAATGCTTATAATTTTATATTTTGTATTCCTTAAAAGTTTTTCTATTAAATTCCCACCGACAAAGCCAGCTCCACCAGTTACTACAATAATTTGTTTAGTCATTAATTCAATTTAATTTTTTTATTAAATCTTTATCTAAGACAATATAAAATTTTTTTCCATCAATATTTCTATTTTTTTCTGCTTTTAGAAATAATTCATTAAAATGGTCAGAATTGTTATTAATAAAGTAATGAGCATTAATCAAAGGATTATAATTATATTTTTTAGTCTCTTTTAAAATTCTATCGATATTTTTAAACAGAAAGATAGAGAAAGATACAAAAATTAAAAAAGTGATTTTTTTTTTTATTTTAGAAGTCAAATTGAGTTTACCCTCAATAAATATACTTAAAGGGACAAAAATAGATAATCCAATAAGTGTAAATCCACCATATCTTAAAGCTGGATGATTCAAAAACCATTCAACTAGTAAAAGTACAATTGCAAAATAAAATAAATAAAAATTGTTTTTTTTTGATCTTATCTTTTTAAGGTTAACTAAAAAAATTGAGGAAATAATTACAATCAAAAATAATGATAATAAAAAATCTGAAATTTTATTGAAAAAATGATTTTGCAGCCAATTGGGAAACCAATTTAGTCCAGATAAATAAGATTCAACATCATCTACTCGATAAGTTGGGCTTGCGCCTGCTTTAGACCAAAGTTCATACCATGTTTTCATTTCTATTACTTCTTTTTTTGGTATAGACCAAGAGAATGACTCCACACAGGTAAAACTGGCAGGATAAATTAAACAACCAGTATTTGAAAAAATAGTAAATATAAAAATTGTAATCCCAATTAAAAAATAGTAGTTCACTCGCTCAAAAAAGATTTTTTTATAATAAGTTTTTTCAATTAAAATTTTTCTATATTCAAAAAATAGGATTAATATAAAGATCGTGTAAATTAGATAAAAGCTTTTTAATGAAACTATAAGAAGGACAGTAATTAGTATTTTTTGATAATAATGTTTAAAATTTATTTTAGTTAATTTTCTATTAGTCCCTTCAAGATAATAAATGGCTAAAATAAAAATAAGAATTAATGCCGATCTATCAGTTCCATGTTCAGCTATTCTGTAAAAAATTGTATTAATAAATAATAAAGAAAATAGAGATAATATTAATATAAAATTGTATTTTTTATTTTTTAATTGATTAAATATTTTTTGTATCAAAAATATATTTGAAAAAATTAAGAAAAATATAGCACCACTATTAATCAAAGATTTATCCAGAATTGGAAGATAAAATAAAGAATTTAAATAAAATATTGAAGATGGAGTACGAAATCCATGCTCTAAGTTACCTACACCAAATATTTTTTTAAATTCAATTAATGAAATTGTGTATGGGAAGTGATAGTAAAAAAAATCATCATGTGTTTTGTGCATCAGAATTCCAATGAACAAAATAGACGAAATTAATATAATTATTTTAATTTTTTTTCGGAATAATTTTTTTTTTGATATAAAAAAGCAAGCAAATAAGCCTACTAGTAAAAAAATAGAATTGTGAATAAACCCGTGAGAAATAAATAAATTAGTAATATATGATAAAATTGTCATTAATAAAATTCCACTTAAACCTAATTCTCCAAGAGAGAGTCTGATAGATAAAAGTTTAGAGGATAAGTATCCAAAACCAACAATCGAAAACAAGATAATCAAATAACCAAAGTAAAGTATAGGTAAGTTTATCATTTAAAATTTAATTATATTCCATCAACCTAAAAAGAAACTTGGATTACGATCATTTTTCTTAACAGATTTTTTTTAGTCCCATAATAAGCAAATAAATATCATTGACTTTTACCTCAAATAAACTTTGTTGTAAAAATTAAAAATCAATATAAAAATAATTAGAAATCTCTTACAATGATATCGAAAAAATTGGATATAAAAGATAACTTTATAATTATTCTATTTGCTACACTTCCTATAGCAATTATTGTTGGTAATTTTTTTATAAATTTTTATTTACTAAGTATTTTTATAGTATTTATTTTTAATGTTTTGCAAACTAAAAATTTTACTTGGTTGAAGAATAAAAACTTTTTAATACTTTCAATATTATATTTATATCTCTGTTTAAATTCATTTGTTAATTACTACATTAATCAATCATTCGGCTACGATGGAATTTTAAGATCTTTATTTTTTTTAAAATTTTTAATATTATTCCCTGCTATTCCTCTACTATTAAATAAAAAAGAAATTTTAGATAAAATTTTTAAATTCTGGTTATTTATAATTTTCATAATCATAATAGATATTTTTTTTGAGAAGTTCACTGGATCAAACCTGTTGGGTTTCAAAAGTCTAGATGGTACCAGAATTACTAGTTTCTTCTATGACGAAAATGTAGTTGGAACTTTTCTTTTTAGCTTTGGCTTTATAACGACAATTTTTTTTTTTCAAAATAAACTTACTAAAAAGTATAAGATTATTCTAAATTCAATACTAATCCTTGTTTTTTTTAGTATTCTTATCACCGGGGAAAGGTCAGCTTTTTTAAAGTCAACTTTTCTTTTACTTTTAATTTTTTATTTTATAGATGAAAGAAAATTAATATTAAAAAAATTTCATTTACTTATATTAACAATTCTCCTTGCAATATCTTTATTTTTTATTTTTCCAACTGTTCTAATTAAACAAACAGAATTCTTTTACAGAATTCTTAACGTTGAAAAACCAAAAACCTTTTTTCAACGATTTGAGAATATTAAGTACTTCACTCATTATGACACTGCTATTGAGATTTTTAAAAATAATAAATTAAATGGTGTAGGAAATAAAAACTTTAGGTTTGAGTGTTATGATAAAAGATATTTTAAAGAAAATCTAAAATTTACACATCAAAGATGTACAACTCATCCTCATCAAATACATTTTGAATTATTGTCAGAACAAGGCTTGTTGGGTTACTTTATCTTTTTTTTATTTTTATACAGCTTTTTTAAAAAAAAATTATTTAATGATTTAAAAGAAAAAAATATTTTTAAAAATATAATAAACTTATATTTAATCGTTTTTTTAATTCCAATTTTACCAAGTGGTAGTTTATTTTCAACTTTTAATGGATTTTTATTTTGGTTTTTTTTAGGATTAGCGAATCTTGAAAAATCAAATTAACGAATTTTTTTTTTTAATATAAAATAAATAGAGTTATAAAAAATAACGTTTAAAATTATAATAGTTACTAAGATTTTTGTTTGTGAAACATTTAGAAGAGCAATATAAAAAATAATAAGATTATAAGTGTTAATTAAGACTCCTGTTAAAGAACTAATAACCCAACTATTAAATTTCATTTTTTTTTTAAAAAAAGTAAATAAAAGTTGATGGAGGTGCCTGTTATCTGGGCTGGTAATTTGGTATTTTTTAATTTTTTTTCTAATCATTGAAAATAAACATTCATAAGCTGGATACCATAATAAACATGCGATAAAATAAGGTGAAATAATCAAATCTAAGTTCGATAATAGAATTAAGTAATACCCAACAATTAATGATATTGCGTAAGAACCGCCATCTCCACAAAAGAATTTCTCAAAAAAATTAAAAACGAATAAAGTTAAAAGAACAGAAAAAATAATTTTGAGATTCTGCGTTTCAAAATTTAGGTTATAATTGTTGATTAAAATTAGGATTATCAAAATAACAGATAAAAAATATCCGATTAATAAAGTATTTACTCCATCTATAAAATTTGAGCCATTAATTAAAATTAATAGACAAAACACAACAAAAAAGTATTTAAATAATTCAAACGTAAGCAAATGATCAAAAAAAGGAATTCTAATAGAGGATATAAAAATTTTATTAAAAAAAACTAAAGCTAGTATTGCAGATAATTGTAAAAAAAAACGTTTAAAAGGTGATTTAAGCTTGTTTATGTCTGATAAAATTCCAACAAAAAAAATTAAAAATATTATATAGCTTAAATTATTTTCAAATTTTAAAAATAATAGTGTGCTTATAGCAAAAATCAAACCACCACTAACCGGTACTAAATTTTTACTTACAAATGATTTGTGCGGAAAGAACTTTTTATCTGTTAAAAAATTATATTTTGATAGAATATAATTAATAACAAGACATAAAAAAAATGAGATTAAAATTACATTAATCTCTAACATATATTAAATTTCGAGTTTTTTTTTAGCTTCAATTAAGTCGCTTTCTATCATATCTTTTACTAAATTTTTAAAAGAGTACTTAGGTTTAAATTTTAACACTCTGAATGCTTTTCTTGCATCACCTCTTAGATATTCAACTTCATTGGGTCTAAAATAATTTTTATCTATCTTAATGATTACCTCTTTTTTTGATCCTTTTTTCAAATATCCAACCTCTTTTAATCCTTTACCTTGCCAATATATTTTAAGTTTCAAATAATTTGAGGCAATTTCAACAAATTGTCTTACCGAAAATGCTTGCCCTGTTGCAACTACGAAATCGTCTGGTTTTTTTTGTTGCAAAATTCTCCACTGCATTTCAGTATAATCCTTTGCATGTCCCCAATCTCGTTTTGCATTAAGATTGCCTAAGTACAATATTTCCTTACTACCTAATTTTTTTCTCGCTAAAAATCTTGTAATTTTTCTTGTAACAAAAGTTTCTCCTCTTCTTGGGCTTTCATGATTAAATAAAATCCCATTGCAAGCAAAAATACCATATGACTCTCTGTAAACTGAAGTAATCCAGTATGAGTACAATTTAGCAACGCCGTATGGTGATTTCGGATGAAATCTAGATTTTTCACTAAATATATTCTTGCCATATGTCTCACCAAAAAGCTCTGAGGTACTAGCTTGATAAAATTTAATATTTTTGATTTTTAAAAATCTTATTGCCTCTAACAACCTTAATGTTCCAATTCCAGAAACTTCTGATGTATATTCAGGATTTTCAAAAGAAACACCAACGTGACTTTGAGCTCCTAAGTTATATATCTCGTTAGGTCTAATTTTGTGAATGATATTATAGATACTATTTGTATCTGTTAAATCTCCATAATGTAAAAAAAAATTTGTCTTATTATGAGGATCTACATAGATATGATCTATTCTTTTTGTATTGAATGTTGATGATTTTCTAATTAAACCGTGAACAACATAATTTTTTTTTAATAATAGCTCAGCTAGGTATGAGCCATCTTGCCCTGTAATTCCAGTTATCAATGCTATTTTTTTCATTTTTTAAAAATAAATAACTTTAGTATAGAAATTAAAATTAGAAAGCCATCCTTTATCTCATTTACTTTCTTTTTTCCACTAATTCTACGTCTTTCATAGGATGGAAAATCAAATACACTAAAAGATTTAAACTGTGCCTTGATTGGTAGTTCTACACAAAAAGAAAAATCATTATAAACTAAAGATAAATCTTTAAACGCATCTGTTTTCCCCATTACGTAAGTATAAAGCACATCTGAAATTTTTAATCTAAACAAAATTCTACATAATAATGTAAAAAAATAATTTCCAATAAATGTTATAATTGTATCATCATCACTTCCACCAGGTTTTTTATATCTTGAACTGAAGACAAACTCGTAATTTTCTTTATTTTTCCTTAACATTTCATCTAAGTATTTTGGATCAAAGGAACCATCAGCATTAAAAATACAAGAATATTCAGTGGAGGAATGGTTCAGACCTTCAATAAGAGCGTTTCCAAAACCCTCTCCTTTTTGAATTAGAACTTCACAATCAGTGCCTTCTAATGCCTTTTGTGTTTCTTCATCATATTTCGGTACTACAATAATCTTTTTACAATTAAGATTTAAATCTTTAATTTCTCTCAAAACAATAGGAAGGGTTGTGGCTTCAAATTTTGCTGGTATTACTAAAGTTAAATTTTCCATTAAATTTTAAAATATATAGTTGTTTTTTTTTTCAAAGCATAAAAACTTAGTCTTAATACACAAAAAATTGAAAACAAAAAACCAAAATTTAAATGATTATAATATAATTCAAATGCATCTACTAGTTTTTGAATATTGGAAGATGATAAAGAATTTTTTAAGTATCTCCAATAAGTAAGATCTTTATTAATACTTTTGAAATTATTTAAACGTCTAATTAATTGAATCCACAATAAATAATCTTCTTTTGTTTTTAAGCTCGAAAAAAGATTTTTTTTAATTAGGGATTCAGAAATCATAACTGTTGATAGTCCAATATCACAGCTTTTTATTAATTTGTTATATGAAATATTTTTTGGAACTTTTAAATTACCAATTTTTTTTGAGGCATAATCAATGATAGAATAATTTGAATGAGAAAATAGTATATTCTCTTTCTTCATAAAATTTAATTGTATTTTAAGTTTATCTTTATTCCATAAATCATCAGCATCACAAAAAGCAACATATTCACCTTTTGAAACTTTAATTCCCTTATTTCTTGATAATCCTGCGCCAATGATTTTCTTATTAATGATTAATTTTTTTTTAAACTTAAAATTTTTTATTATTCTCTTTACAAAATTTAATTCTGATTTATCAGTATCATCGTAGACAATTATTACTTCAAAATTTTTGTAAGATTGATTGTTAATAGACTCAATTGTTTCTTTAAAAAAAATTCTTTTTTTATGATATGGTATGATAATTGATATGAAATTTTTTTTAAACATCGTAGATAAAGTTATAATAAATAAATTTATTGTTTGGATATGTACAACCTTATTTATAATAACATTATTAATAAGTTTTTTATTAAAAATCAATTTATCAAATACTTTAGGTACATTCAGTTATAATTCAGATTTACTTGTTTACGGCATTCAAACAAAAACTGGGGGGGTTGTTAGTGATCTAATAACCCATTGGAAATATATAATCTACTTGAAAAAAGATTTAAGTAATCTTTTTATTTTAAGGTTAGGTGAAGACGTAAGGTTAATAAATTATCCATTACATCATTTAATATTTTCACAATTAAATTTTATCAATTCGTTAAATACTTATTTAATTTCTGTATTAATAATTTCACTTTTTTTACCTTTAATTCTGTATTGCTCACTAAAAGAACGTTTTAAAAATTTTGATAAATCAATCATTCTTATATTATCTTCAATAATATTTATTTTTCCGGTCTTTCAGTACTCAGCCATTTGGGGCAATAATCATAATATAGCGCTTATATTCTTTTCTTTAGGAGTTTTTTATTTCAACTCTTTTATAAAAACAAATTTTGAAAAAAATATGAGTTTAATAATTTCAATTATATTTTTTACTTTGGCTTGTTATACAAAACAATTTTACATTTTCTTTTTTATTTTTCTGTTAATTTATTTACTAACAAAAATAAACATTAAAAAATTTGCTTTGATTTTACTATTAGTTATTTTCTGCGCAATTCCAGGTGTATATTTTGTAATTTTAAATCCTCTTTTATTTTTTGGACTAAAACAAAGCACTACAAACTTTAATTCTGCAATTTTAGTTAGCGCCTCGATGATTTTATTTTACTTAGTTCCATTTATTATTCAAACAATTATAAATAATTTTGATGATCATAAACTTAATCTTTCATATCTTTTCAATAAAAAAATTTTTTTGATAAGTTTAATCATACCACTTTTATGTAGTCTTAACTTTGTTTATAGTGGCAATATTGGTGGGGGTGTTGTTTTAAAATTATCTTATTTTTTATTAAACAATCCATATCTAGTTATTCCTGCATCTTTTTTTGGAATTTATTTCCTTTTATACTTTAGCCAAAATACGCTATCAAATTATGTTCTTGTTATATTATTATTAATTACTTTTAGTACAGGCTTTTTTATTTTTCAAAAATACTTCGAACCAATGTTTTACATTATTTTTTTAAATTTTTTTGACAAATATAAAATTTCACAATCAATTAAAAAAAGTAATTACATAATTTTGTTTTATTTTAGTATTTATTATATTCTATCAAATTATATATATTTTTTAGGTTTATAATTCAGTAACCCTATAAATCTTCCATAAGCTCTCAATAATAAAAAAGTGACTTTTATATAATTTTTTCGAGATGGAAAAAATACAAGAAAAAATGCAGCAGTTATTAAGTACAACATTTTTATGAAAATTATTAATAAACCAATTTTTCCATAAATTTTTTTATCGATCAAATTTCCTGAATATCCATACCTTAAATTTCTTTTGAAAAACCATATCTTTTTTTCTCTTTGAAAATTAAAATTTTCAGTAATAAATGATTTTTTATTCCATCTGATAATAAATTTTTTTTTTTTTAGTTTACTAAAAAAAAGTTGATCGCTTCCACCAATATTAGCAAATTCAGGATCAAAAAAAACTTTTGATGTACTAAAAACTTTTTGGGAAAAAAAACAATTATTTGTGGCTACCCATCTTACTAATTGACCGTGTCTCCGAAAAGGCTCTAAAACATCATAGTAATTTTTAAAAATTTTGTCTTTGATTTGATGATACTGAGGACCACCAGCAATATCACAATTATTTTCCTCAAAAAATTTCATCATATTTACAAGCCAATTTTTATCTATTGAACAGTCATCGTCTATGAATCCGGCATATTTAGCATTTTTATTTTTTACAAATTTAAGAAAAACATTTCGAGAGTCTGGTATACTATTTTTAATACTTTTAATAATTGAATAATCTACTTTATTTAAAAAATTTTTAAGTAAATTTCTTATTTTATAAATTTTTGGATTTATTACAAAAATGATCTTTAATTTGCAATTATTTGGTATTTTCAATTTATTTAAAGATTTTAAATGTGCATTTAAAAATCGAAAATTTTTTTTACTTAATAGAGAACAAATATAAATATTCATTTTATAATTTTCTTTATATTTTTCAAAATTCTTAAAATAAAAATTAAATAAACCTGTATAAAATTTTGACCATTGTTGAGTCTTATTTTATTACATTCAATTAGATAATCTAAAAAATTTATTTTTGAGGAAAGACCACCAGGTCTAAACCGTCCAAAAATCTCTTTTTTTTTGGTAGATAGACCCTTTAATTTAAATTTTTTTATCATTCTCATAAACAAATCATAATCTGCAGAATAACTGTATCTTAAATCATAAAGTCCCACTTTAAGTTGAGATTTTCTTTTAATAAAAAAACCTACAGAATGAGTAGTATAAAATCCGAAGCTCCAATTAATAATTTTTGGATTATAACCATGTAATAGTTTATGCTTATAAACACTGCCAAATAAAAAATCTAAATCTCTATATTTATTAAAATAGTTATTAACTATGTTTAATGTGTTTTTATAATAGATGTCATCTGAATTTAATATTCCGATTATGTCACCTGATGATTTTTTAATTCCAACATTCATTGCATGATATAAACCTTTATCATTTTTATTTTTAATAAGTTTTATACCTTGCTTATGGGAATTAATGATTTTAATTGTTTCATCTTTTGAATTTCCATCCACAATAATATGCTCAAAGTTTTTATATTTTTGAGATCTAACACTTAGAATGTTTTGAAGTAAAAATTTTTCAGAATTTTTAGTTACAGTAATAATAGATATTCTATATTTTTTCATACTCCCTCAAAATTAATCTTGAGTATTTTTTTGAATTTATTAAAGGATCAAATCTTTTTAAATATTTTTTTGCTCTAAGTGATTTTGATTTTAAAGTTTTTTTACTTTTCGAAAAATTAAGCAATTTTTTCGCTAAAATACTATAATTGCTAACTGGAAATAAATCACCTAACTTACCATTCATCAATATTTCATTAGGACCTGTAGGACAATTACTTGATATAATTGGTATGCTATACTTTTGAGCCTCAATAAGAACATTTGGGAGTCCTTCAAACTTTGAAGTCAATACAAAAATATCACTTGATGAAATATATTGTTCTGCGTAATTTTTGAAACCAACTAATTTAATATATTTTTCAAGATTTAACCTTTTAATTTCACTGATTAATATATTTTTAAAAGAACCCCTTCCAATAA
>CACCPC010000006.1:0-59290 GCA_902547785.1 uncultured Pelagibacteraceae bacterium | reverse complement strand
ATATGATCTATTAGCATCTAACGATGTTCAAAAAGTAAATATTTTTACTAGATTAATTAAATCATTAAATTATTTAATCTGGGGTGATGTCTAGAAAACCTGTTATTGTTTTCGAGGGTATTGAGGGAAGTGGTAAGACTCATCATTTAAATAAAATTTCAAAATATCTAAAAAAAAGAAAACTTTCTTTTATCAAGATTAGAGAACCAGGAGGAAGTTTAAATTCAGAAAAAATAAGAAAATTGATACTTAATAAAAAATCTAATTTTAATAAAATTACGGATTTACTGCTTTATTTAGCCTCTAGAAGTGAAAATATCAATCTACTAAGAAAATATTATAAAAAAAGAATTATCCTTATAGATAGATTTGTTGACTCAACTATTTCATATCAACATTATGGCATGGGTGTAAATTTAGATTTAATAAATAGTATAAACAAACATATTTTATCAAACTTTAAAGTCTCCTTTACTTTTTTAAACCTAGTAAATCATAAAAATATGGTTAAGCGACTTAGATCAAGAAAATCTACTAATAGGTATGATAATTTTAAAAAAAATTTTTACAATAAAGTTCAAAAAGGTTTTATAAAACTTTCAGATAAGAATAAAAGAAAATATCAAATAATTGACTCTAATTTAGATATTAAGTTGAATGAAAAATTAGTTTTAAAGAAAATTGAAAAATTGATAAAATGAGCTTAAGTCCAATAAATCAAACTAATTTGTTTTCACTCGATAACTATCTCTTAGAATTTATAGAACTTTATAAGAAAAAAAAATTACCTACAAAAATTTTACTTAGTGGTGACAAAGGTTTGGGTAAGTCAACTTTAGCATTTCATTTAGCAAACTATATATTGTCCGTTAACGAAGAACATCCCTATATTGTTAAAGAATCTAAGATTAATCCTGACAACAAATCTTATAAACTTGTAATAAATGGATCAAATCCCAACTTATTGTTAGTTGATATTTTAAGTGAAAAAAAAAACATTGATATTAATCAAATTAGAGAATTAATTAATAACTTAAATAAATCATCTTTTAATACTAAGGAAAGATTTATAATTATAGATAATATCGAAACATTAAATATTTCCTCTATTAATGCTCTTTTAAAAGTTTTAGAGGAACCACCACCAAACACTTATTTTATATTGATAAATAATGACAGATTTATTTTACCGACTTTAAAATCTAGATGTATCAATTTCAAAATATCTTTAGATCACAAAACTTCGATCTCGGTTATTAATAAGATTTTAGATGATGATGTTATGAAATTTATTAATAAAGATTTGATAAACTACTATTTAACACCCGGGCAAATATATCATTTAATAGAATTTTTTAGATTACAGAAACATGATCTTAAGAATTATGATTTAAAAAGTTTTATTAAACTTGTTATTAGAGATAATTTGTATAAAAAAAATACCTTAATTAGAAATATAATATTTGAATATTTGGAGTTTTATTTTCGAACAAAAGTAAAATTGGCAAAATCAAGAACTTTTGAATATTATGATTATTTTTTAAAGAGAATAAATGACACTAAAAAATTTAATTTAGATGAAGAGTCTTTATTTATGGAATTTGAATATAAAATTTTAAATGGATAAAAATTTTTATATTACTACTCCAATATATTACCCATCTGGAAGACCTCATATGGGACATGCATATTCAAGCATTATAGCTGACTTTTTTGCACGATTTAAATCAATTGATGATTATAATGTTCATTTTTTAACTGGTACGGATGAGCATGGTTTAAAGATACAAAGATCAGCTGAAAAAGCCGGCAAGGATCCTAAGGAATTCTGTGATCAAATAAGTCAAACATTTAAAGATCTTTCAAAAACATTAAATTTATCCAATACAGATTTTATAAGAACTACTGAGGATAGACATAAAAAAACAGTCCAGCATCTCTGGTCTCTTCTTGAAAAAAATGATGATATTTATTTATCAAATTATTCTGGGTGGTATTCAGTCTCAGATGAAGCTTTTTACAATGAAGATGAAATAGAAGAAATAGAGGGAAAAAAAATTGCAAAATTATCAAAATCTACCGTTGAATGGATAGAGGAGGAGTCATATTTTTTTCGACTTTCTAAATGGCAAAAACCTTTATTAGAATTTTATGAAAATAATCCAGATTTTATATTGCCTGAGTCTAGAAAAAACGAGGTAATAAGTTTTGTAAAAAGTGGTCTTAAAGATCTTTCTGTAAGTCGTAAAACTTTTAAATGGGGAATTCCAGTTCCTAGTAATGATAAACATATTATTTACGTATGGCTCGACGCATTAACAAATTATTTAAGTGCTTTAAATTATCCAGATACAAATGATGAACTTTTTAAAAAATTTTGGCCAGCATCTATCCATTTAATTGGTAAAGATATTCTAAGATTTCATGCAGTTTATTGGCCTGCTTTCCTTTTAGCTGCTAAAATTAAGCTACCAAAAAAAGTTTATGGACATGGTTGGATATTATCTGGTGAAGAAAAAATGTCAAAATCTAAGGGAAACATTTTAGATCCATTAAAGATTATTGAAGAATACGGTTTAGACCCTTTAAGATATTATTTGATTAAAGAAGTTTCATTTGGAAACGATGGTAATATTTCTCAAGATAGACTTGAGGATTGTATAAATAGCGACTTAGCAAATAATTACGGTAATTTATGTCAAAGAGTAACTGCATTTGCGATGAAAAATTGTGATGGAAAAATTCCTGCAAAAATTGATTTTCAACCAGATGATTTAAAAATATTAAATAAATTTAAAGAAAATTTAGATACAATAAGGTCAAAAATAAATGATCAAAATATAAATTTTTATATAGATTTCATTGTTAATTCACTATTTGAGGCAAACAAATATTTTAATGATCAAGAGCCATGGAAAAAAAAGGATAATTTAATTAGGTTGAATACTATAGTTTATACAACATTAGAAATAGTTAGGAAAATTAGCTTTTTACTTTATCCAATTATTCCTGAAACATCATTGAAAGCATTAAAAATTTTTGATTTATCAGAAAAAGATATCAAATTAAAAACTATTTCTAATAATGAATTTATTATTAAAGGTAATATGATAAATAAGATAGATATATTAATTAAGAAAATAGAAAAACAAGATGATTGATTCACATTGCCACCTTGATCATGAACCGTTACTTAGTGATCTTTCAAATGTACTCAAAAGATCCAAGGACGTTGGTATTAAAAAGTTATTAACTATTTCCACATCTTTTGAAAGTTTTTCTAGAATTAAAGATATAGTCAATAAAGATGAGATCATATATGGAACAGTTGGCATACATCCACATGAAAGTGACAATACTACAATAACTAAGAATGAAATAGTTAAAAGCCTTAAAGAAAACCCGAAGATAATTGGTGTGGGAGAGACAGGACTAGATTATTATTACAATAATAGTGATAAAGAGAAACAAATAACTAGTTTTAAAACTCATATTGAAGCGGCAATAGAGTGTGACGTTCCTATTATTGTTCATTCAAGAAATGCTGAGGATGATACTTTTAAAATACTTAGTGAATATAAAGAATATAATCCCAAAATTTTAATGCATTGTTTTACTGGATCAAAAAAATTTTCAGAAAAACTCCTAACATTGAACTCATATTTTTCTGCTAGTGGAATTATTACTTTTAAAAACTCAATTGATCTTCAAGAAACTTTTAAATCTTTACCAATAGATAAAATTTTAATAGAGACCGACAGTCCATATTTGGCACCAGTTCCAAATAGAGGAAAAAAAAATGAGCCTGCTTTTATTGATTTTACAGCAAATAAACTCTCTGAGATAAAAGAAATTTCCAAGTTAGAGTTAGTAAATAAAACTACAGATAATTTTAATAGATTATTTTTTCAATAATATTTTATGAAATTTATAATTCTTGGCTGTGGAAGTTCAATGGGTGTTCCAAGAGCAGACGGTTTTTTTGGTAATTGTGATCCAAAGAATAAAAAAAATTATAGAACAAGATGTTCAGCTTTATTAAAAACTTCAGATGAAAATATTTTAATAGATACCTCTCCAGACTTAAGACAACAATTGTTACGTCATAAAATATCGAAAATTGATAAAGTTTTTTATTCACATATTCATAGTGATCAGACACATGGAATCAACGATCTTAGAATTTTTTATATTAAAAACAGAAAACCAATAAATGTTTATGCAGATTTAGATACATCTAAGTATTTAAAAAAAAGTTTTTCATATTGTTTTAATAGTTATTCTAAAGAATATCCTGCAACTTTGAAATTAAACAGATTAAAAAATAATCATTTAATTTTAAATCGAAAGAGAAAAATAAACGTTAAATCTATTAAGGTTAAGCATGGGAAAGTAAAATCAAACTGTTTTATAATCAATAAAAAGTTAGCTTATATAAGCGATGTAAATAAGATTTATAATAAAGATTTTAGATTCTTTAAAAATTTAAAATATTTAATTATTGATTGTTTAAGATATGATTTTCATCCATCTCATTTTAACTTGGCTTCAACTTTAGATATAATTAAATTTTTCAAACCAAAAAAATCAATATTAACTAATCTACATATTGATTTAGATTATAATATTCTTAAAAAAAGATTGCCTAAAAATGTAGTGCCTGCTTATGATGGTCTTTCAATAAATTTTTAAAGTTTCTTCTATTTTTTGTATTATCTTTTGTGACATAGGTTTAGTTAATGACGAAAATGTATCTTCAACTTTTCCCTCTGTATTAATTAAAATTTTATAAAAATTCCATTTTGGAACTGCTGATTTTCCATGGTTTTCTTTAGCCCATTTAAAAATCTCATGTGCTTTTTCACCTCTTACATCTGTAATAGCAGTAAGTGGAAAACTAATGTCAAAGTTTACCTCGCAAAATTCTTTAACATCTTTATCTGATTTTTTTTCTTGATTAAATGAATTTGAGGGGACTCCAAGTACGATTAATCCTTTTGATTCATATTTTTCCCATAATTTTTGTAAGCCTTCATATTGTTTTGTAAAACCACAATAACTTGCTGTATTAACTACCAAAACAGCTTTATTCTTATATTTATCCAAATTTATTAGTTCTCCTGTAATGCTATTAATTCGCAAATCATAAAAAACTTTTTTGTAATTAGCTGATGCAAAATTTTTAAAAAAAAACATAATAAATACTAAAACTATAAATATTAATTTTTTCATTTATAAATTACTTATTGGGAGTAAGTAATATCAAAAAGTAACCAAATAAAGTGGATAATAATGACCCGGTTAATACACCTATTTTTACACCATCCATATACTCCATGTTTTCAACAAAAGCTAAATTTCCTACAAAAAGACTCATTGTGAAGCCAATACCAGTTAACACACCTACGCCATAAAAATTATACCAACTTGTGTTATTTGGCATTTGAGCAATTTTTGTTTTAATAGCAACATATGAAAAAACAAATACACCTAATTGCTTCCCTAAAAACAACCCTAAAACTATTCCCAATGGTACTTTATCTAGTAAAGAACTAAGAGATAAACCCTCTAATGAAACACCAGCATTCGCAAAAGCAAATAAAGGCATGATACCAAAAGCAACATAAGGGCTTATTGCATGTTCAATTTTGATTAATAAAGAAAAATCTTTTTCTTTTTTTCGATGAGGAATTGTCATCGCTAGCAAAACACCTGCGATTGTTGCATGTATTCCTGAATTATGAGTAAAATCCCAAAGAAAAATACCAATAATTAAATAAGGTAAGAATTTTTTAATGTTAAATTTATTTATAACTAGCAAGATTAAAAAGGCTAACAACATTAGACTTAAATATTTAATACTTAAGTCTCCTGAATAAAATAAAGCTATAATTACTATAGCACCCAAATCATCAATAATCGCAAGAGCTGTCAAAAAAACTTTTAATGATAAAGGCACCCTTTTTCCTAATAAAGATAATACTCCAAGTGAAAAAGCGATATCTGTAGCAGAGGGTATTGCCCATCCATTCATAGTTTCGCTATCACCAAAATTGATAAATACATAAAATAATGCAGGTACTAACATTCCACCAACTGCTGCAATTATTGGGAGTAGGGCTTGTTTTATATTAGAAAGTTCACCTTGTAAAAATTCTCTTTTTATCTCAAGAGTGACAAAAAAAAAGAATATTGCCATTAAAGCATCATTTATCCAATGAAGAACAGATAATTTTAATCCAAAATCATTTATACCAATGAATAAATATTGATTTAATGTTGAAAAATATAATTCTGATAAACCTGAATTACTTATTATTAACGCAATTATTGCTGCAAATAATAAAACTAAACCACTAGCGGCTTCAAGCTTAAAAAACCAAATAAAGGGTTTGGATAAATAATTAATCATTTAATTAAGATCTTTAGCAAAAAGTATTACATCTCTCAAGGTTTCAAATAAATTATATAATACGAGTTCTAAATTCGGGAAAATATTGCTTAATGGACTCTTGAATGTGTCTAATACAATTATAATTGCAATAAAAGTTACTATAGAAACAATTATATAACTTAAAAATTTTCCAAAGGTAAAATTATATTTTGGTTTATATTTGACTAATTCTGAACCTGGTTTTATAGGTGCTTCGGATACTGATTTATCAACATTTTCATCTTTATATAAAATCTTTTTTTGTTTAACAGGCTTATCAATTAACGGCTCAGTTTGTTCGCTAACATTTTTGTTAAAGAACCATGTTTGATCACATGATCCGCATTTTAATAATCTGCCTTTTTCTGGAATTAAGTTTTCATCTACTTCGAATTTTTTTTCACCACATGGACAAATTATTATCATTAGCTTTATATAACAGATTCTGATTAAAAATCCCTTGTTTTACACATCTTTATACATTGAAAAAATAAATAACTACTGTATTAGTACTTCATTCGGAGTGTAGCGCAGCCTGGTAGCGCATCTGGTTTGGGACCAGAGGGTCGCAGGTTCGAATCCTGCCACTCCGACCACCTATTATGAAAAAAGCAAAAATTTATAAACCTAATAAAACAGCTATGCAATCTGGCTTAGGTAAGATTGACAAATGGGTTTTGGAATTTAAAACTAAAGATCCTACAAGAAATCCATTAATGGGATGGGAAAGTTCATCCGACACTTATACTGAATTAAAATTAGAATTTACCAGCAAAGATCTAGCGATTACTTATGCAAAAAAAAACAAAATTGATTTTGAAATAATAGAACCTAAAAAAAGAAAAATAGTGAAGAAATCTTATGCAGATAATTTCTTAAATTAGATTTATGTTTAAATTTTTTACAGATAAAAGATGGCATTTATGGAGTATTGGAGGTACAATATTAATCCTTGCTGCTACGTGGTATCAAGTACAATTAGATGTAAGAATTAATGAATGGTTCGGTGAGTTCTATGATACTCTTCAAAAAGCATTGGCAGAACCAGGTGCAGTTACCGAGAAAGAATTTATTGCTTATCTTTTTACATTTGCAAAAATTGCAGCTGTCTATATCTTAGTGGTTATATTTAGTGATTATTTTACCAGTCATTGGACTTTTAGGTGGCGAACAGCCATGGCTGATTTTTATCATGATAAATGGAATTTTGCTTCATCGATAGAAGGTGCATCTCAAAGAGTTCAAGAGGATACTCTTAAATTTGCTAGAATAATGGAAGGCTTAGGTGCAGAACTTTTAAGAAGTGTAATGACATTAATTGCATTTACTCCAATTTTGTGGGGATTATCTAAAAGTATTACTGTGTTGCCATGGATAGGTGAGGTTAATCATGCTTTAGTTTGGGTAGCTATTATCTCTGCTTTAGGTGGTACTTTTATACTCGCTGCTGTAGGAATTAAATTACCTGGAATTGAGTATGATATTCAAAAAGAAGAGGCTGCATATAGAAAAGAATTAGTTTTAGGTGAAGATTTTAAAGAAAATGCACAACCTATGAGAATTGATAATTTATACGGTGGTGTTAGAAAGATTCATTATAAAATGTATTTTCATTATCTTTATTTTAACGCTGTTAAATGGAGTTACTTGCAAGGAATGGTAATTGTTCCCTACCTAGCACTAGCACCAACAATTGTAACTGGTGCAATTACTTTAGGTTTTGTCCAGCAAATTATAAGAGCTTTTGGAAGGGTAGAGACTTCACTTCAATATTTAGTAAGAAGTTGGCCTATTATTGTTGAACTGATTTCAGTCTGGAAAAGACTTAATGAATTTGAGAATAAACTAAAATATAATACAGAAAACACATCTAAAGAAAAAATTTAGTGGCTTTAAATAAAGAATTAATAAAAGATATAGTAACAATTACTTCAAAAGCAGCTATCTCTTGTTACGAATTTATTGGAAAAAATCAAAAAAAAAATGCTGATAAAGCTGCTACAGACTCCATGAGAAATGAAATTAATAAATTATCTATTAATGGAGAAGTTGTTATAGGTGAAGGTGAATTAGATAAAGCTCCTATGTTATATATAGGTGAAAAATTAGGTTCAGGTGGAAATTTAAATATCGATATAGCAGTTGACCCTGTAGAGGGAACAAATTTTGTTGCCAAAAATCTTCCTGGGGCATTATCAGTTATATCTATTGCAGAAAAGGGGAATCTTTTTAATGCTCCAGAAACTTATATGGATAAAATTGCAGTTTCGAATAAAATACCTTTTGAAGCAACTGATTTAGACTTTTCAATTGAACAAAATATTAAAAATATAGCTGACTCTTTAAACAAAGATATAACAAATATTACTGCTTGTTTATTAGATCGACCCAGACATAAGAAAATTATTGATCAATTAAAAAAAATGAATGTTAATATGAAATTAATTTCTGATGGTGATGTATCTGGAGCATTAATGGTAACTGATGATAAATATGATGTAGACATTTTTTTAGGTATAGGAGGGGGACCAGAAGGAGTTTTAGCTGCTTCAGCCATTGATGCATATAACTGCAAGTTTCAAGGAAGATTTATTTTTGATAATGAGAAAGATATTAAACGAGCTAAATTAATGGGTATTGATAATTTGAACAAAAAATATGATTTGAAAGAAATTATTAAAGGCGACTCAATTTTCTGTGCGACAGGTATTACATCAGGTGATTTAGTTAAGGGTATAAATCTCAAAGATAATAATTATATCACTCAAACTCTAGTTACACACAAAAGCTCAAATACCTGTAAAATTGTTACAAGAAAAGACATTATAAAAACTTGATAAATATAATATTTTACAATAAAAGATCCGAGTTTGGTCCCTTCGTCTATCGGTTAGGACACGTGGTTTTCATCCTCGAAAGAGGGGTTCGATTCCCCTAGGGACCGCCAAAATGCCATATTTTGTTTATTTAATTATCACCAAAGATAAAAATAAAAAAAGAATTTCATACGTAGGTTATACAGGAAACATAAAAAAAAGACTTAATTTACATAACTCCAGTAAAGGAGCGAAGTTTACAAGAGGAAAAAAATGGAAGTTAGTTTATTATGAAAAGTACGACTCAAAATCTGATGCAATGAAAAACGAGTACAGATTAAAAAAAGATTATAAATTAAGAAAAGAATTGATTAAAAATAAATGAAAATTTCTATTTTGCTTCCTTTAAAAGAAAATTTTTCACCTTCATATGCAGGCGCTGTTTCGCTGTTTATAAATGATACTTTAAAGTCAAGTAAATTTAAAAAAGATATTACTGTTTTTGGACACACAAACTACAAAAAAAAATTTAGTCAAAAATATTTCAATATCGACGTCAAAAAAAATTTTTTTTCAAGTCAAAATAAAGAATATGTAAAAAAATTTATCGAAATAGAAAAAAAAAATGACTCTCAGATCATAGAATTACATAATAGACCAATTTATTTAAAATATCTGGTAAATGATTTAAAAAAAAGGGATTATATTCTATATTTTCACAACGATCCTCTTACAATGTCAGGATCAAAAAGTATTAAAGAAAGATCATTTTTATTGAATAACTGTTATAGAATAGTTTTTAACAGTAATTGGTCTAAAAAAAGATTTTTACAAAAAATGAAGTCTGATGCAATTAATAGTGAAAAATTAATTGTAATTAATCAGTCAGCTTCAAAAAACAAAATAGATTTTAATAATAAAAAAAAGTTGATAACATTTGTTGGTAAACTCAATAGGTCCAAAGGATATGATCTTTTTGGTAAAGCAGTTTTAAGAATATTAAAAAAATATAAGGATTGGTCTGCTTTTGTAGTTGGAGATGAACCTAGGGATAAACTTGATTTTAAACATAAAAGATTAAAAAATTTTGGTTTCAAAGAACATAACGAAGTTATAAAGATTTATAAAAAAACAAGTATAGCTGTTGTTTGTTCAAGGTGGGATGAACCTTTTGGCAGAACAAGTTTAGAAGCTGCAGCGAATGGTTGCGCTGTAATCATAAGTAATAGAGGTGGTTTACCAGAAACTATTACTAATGGTCGAATACTTAAAAACTTAACCGTTAATGATATTTATAAAAATATTGAAGATTTAATAAAGAATTCATCTAT
Organism: uncultured Pelagibacteraceae bacterium; assembly: GCA_902547785.1. Lineage (GTDB taxonomy): Bacteria > Pseudomonadota > Alphaproteobacteria > Pelagibacterales > Pelagibacteraceae > Pelagibacter. The sequence goes on along the minus strand of CACCPC010000006.1, from coordinate 48,710 downwards.
TAGAAAAAAATATCAAAAGTTATCTTATAAAAATTTTTATTTGTCTCATGAATTTGTTTCTGAACAAATAGATAAAGTTAGAGACAACTTAAGTAGAATAAGCAAACCTTTTTTATCAAACTCACAATCAAATTTAAGAATATTGCACATTACAAATTTTAATGAGAGACATAATGGTAGACTTTTTTTTAATACTGGAAGAAGACTAAATAACGGTTTTATTAGACTTGGACACAGTGTTTTAGAATTTAGTGACAGAGATATTGTAAGTAGAGGAAAATCTTTAAAGGATCTTTATGGGTCTGACACACTAAATGACAAATTAATTAAAACTTGTTATCATTTTAAGCCAGATTTAATTGTTTTGGGACATGCAGATATGATATCAAAAGACATTCTGTATAATCTTAAAAAAGATTATTCAAATCTTAAAGTAGCTCAATGGTTTCTTGATCCTTTGAACAAAAATGGTCCTGATTTTCAGAAAAACAAAAAACGAATACTAGATAAATCTGATGTAATAGATTCAAATTTCCTAACTACTTCTCCTGATGTATTAAGCTTTTTATCTAAAAATAAATCAAATTATTTTATACCCAATCCATCAGATCAGTCTATGGAAACACTCAATAATTTTAAAAAAGATTGTTCAAATGATGTTTTTTTTGCATTAAGTCATGGTGTGCACAGAGGTCAATTAAAAAGTCGATCTTATGATGATAGAGAAAAATTCATAAAATCTCTAATCAATAAATGTAAAAACATAAGATTTGATATTTTTGGTATGAACAATATTCAACCGATTTGGGCTGATCAATATTTTAAGAATATTTCTAATTCAAAAATGGGTCTCAACCTCAGTAGGGGAACACCAATAAAATATTATAGTAGTGATAGAATTACGCAAATTATTGGTAATGGTTTAGTTACATTAATTGATGAAAAAACTTGTTATAGTGATTTTTTTGATGATACAGAGATGGTTTTTTACAGGAATATAAAGGATTTATCTGAAAAAATTGAAAAAATTTCGGAGGATGAAAAGTTGCGAAAGACAATTGGAGAAAAAGGTAAAGCTAAATACATGAAATATTTTAATTCAACACTTGTGGCGGATTTTATCATTAATAAGACATATGAGATGAATGGCTCAAAAAAGTATTTGTGGCATAAACCATAAGATGATTTCCATAGTAATTCCAACTTATAATAATTTAGATTATCTAAAACTTTGTTTAAAAAGTTTAAAAAAAAACTCGTGTTTTGATCATGAAATTATAGTTCATATCAATGATGGTTCAGATGGCACATTAGATTTTATAAAAACTAACAATTACAAACATACAAACTCAGATGATAATATTGGTCTTTGTTCATCAATTAATAAAGCTGCAAAATTAGTGTCAAATCAATATATTCTTTATAGTCATGATGATATGTATTTTTGTCCTAATTGGGATAAAGTTTTACTAAATGAGGTAAAAAATTTAAATCATGATAATTTCTATCTATCTGGCACAATGATTGAACCTAACTCTGGTCATATAGTTTGTGATTTTGGAGTTGACCTAGATACTTTTAAAGAAAACGAACTATTATCTAAATATAAAAATATTAATTTTTATGATCATCAGGGTACTCATTTTGCTCCACATTTAGTTTCAAAAAAAATGTGGGATAAAGTTGGTGGTTTTAGTGAAGAATTTAACCCTGGTATAGGTTCTGATCCAGATTTTAATATGAAATTATGGAAAGAAGGTGTGAGGATATTCAAGGGTCTAAATGACTTTAAAGTTTATCATTTTGGTTCTTTAACAACCAGGAAGAAAAAGAATTTAATTCAAAATAGAGGGGATAGGACATTTTTAAAAAAATGGGGAATCACAACGAAGTTTTTTAAAAAACATTATTTAAAATCAAGAACTAAATATAATGGACCGTTGAAAGAACCTAATATAACTCTTGGGTATATATTTGGCTTTTTGTCTTGTAAGATACAATCTATATTTTTACTTTATTAAGTGCATTATTTTTAAATATATTAGCTTCCTTGATATATCTTCTAACCATTTGTGTTGTTTTATGACCCGTCATAGCCATTATACTTCGCTCATCTGCGCCAGATTCAGCAGCCACTGTTGCAAAGCCTGATCTTAAACTATGACCAGCAAAATTTTTATTTTCTATACCTGCTAAATTTAAATATTTTTTTATCAATAAAACTACAGATTGATCGGTTAATCTTTTATTCGTTAATGACAAACCTTTAGAAAATCTTCTAAAAATAGCACCAGACTTAATTTGAGAAACCTCTAACCATTTTTTTAAATTCATGACAGGACAGTAAATTTCATTTGTGAAATAGGGTAGTCCCTTCATCATTCCTTCGCCAAATTGATCAGTTTTAGATCTTTTAATAGAGATTTTTACGCCCTCTGGTACAAATTCTAAATCCTCATGATCGATAGAAATCAGCTCTGTTCTCCTAAATCCACCTCCAAAGCCAATTAGTATTATTGATTTGTCCCTAAGTTTTTTAATTTCATCAACTTTTTGCTCATCTATTACATTAATTATTAATTTTAAATGATTGATTAATAGAGGTTTTTTTCCTTTCTGAATGCTTCCTTTCATCCTTCTTATACCCATTAAATTTTCAACTATTATCGGATGTTTAGTATCAAGGTAATGTCCTTTAAGTTTATGAACCATGCTTATTGATACTAATCTTCGTCTTAACGTGCTTATTTTTGAGTTTTTAGATAGATGAGTTAGGTACAAAGAGACTATCTTAGGTTCGGTTGGCAGTGAATTCAAGCTATGCTTTGCACAAAACGCCCCAAAGTCTTTGAAATCAGATTTATAAGCTCTTAGTGTGTTATTTGCCTTAGAACTTTTGAGGTTATTTAAAGTTGCCTCATGTAATGACTTTAGATCTGTTGTTAACTCACTCATATTATTACTATTGATAACAATTAATTATCATTAGTAATATATCAAGTGATTTATAATGTCAATAGTTTAAGTTATAAATTTATGGGTTCAATTGATGGTGAAATTCCAGCTGCGTGGTTTTTGATAAGCTCAATTGGTTTTATTATTTTGAGTTTCATTCAATATAGAAATACTGGTAGAAGTATTAATACAATTTTTTTAAGCATAATGGCCATTTTGTTTTTATTTAGCTATTTTATATTGCTTTTTAAAACTTGATTTATCCCCGCTATTCACAAGGAAATGAGAAAAATAATAGAATCACTTAAAAAGTGATTCATTTTAAAATCAGTATTTGTTATATTAATTATGAATTAAGAGGCAACTCTTAACTGGCCAATTGGAGAAAAGCCGAGAGGTACAATTCCAGGGGGCAGAAAGCTTCACAAAGCATCGCTGAACATGTGGAGCGGGAGGCATGGCGGTAGCGCATCAACGACGTGCCAAAACAACTGTTCTTTGCACCCTTAAGAGTGCAAGGAAACAGGGGTTTTTCACTAATGATACTCAAAGGAACTAAATTTCAATTAAAAGTTTGGAAATACCTTAAAACCATCCCTAAAGGTAAGGTAAAAACCTACAAACAAGTAGCTATTAGCATAAAAAGCCCTAGATCAGCTCGTGCTGTCGCTAACGCTTGCGCTAAAAACCCATATGCACCAAAAATACCCTGTCATAGAGTGATTAGATCAGATGGAGCACTTGGAGGATACTCAGGAAGAGGTGGAATCAAGCAAAAGCTTAAATTACTTAGATCTGAAAAAGTAGCCATTTAGCCTTATTTAAGGGATTTTTTATGTTAAAAAACCCAATAAAATCAACATTTTTTGACCTTTTTTCTTAGTTTTCTCTTAAATATCATAATTCACCCTTTAGTTGTACCATGGATAAGCCTACGCTTAAAATAGACCCTTATTTGGCCGTTTAAATGCTATATTCAATTAGTGCATCGCTCTACTATCTAACTATATCAACGCTTTTAGAACACCTCATTTTTTCAAGATTTCCTTTTTTCCTATGTTCAAAAAGCCCCTATTTTTAACGATAATTTTATATTTTTAAGATTTAGCTGAAAATTTAAGTACTTAAACTGAAATCAAATATGTTTTACATCTATAATATCCATTTATATCAAATTCTTATTAGATTTTAGATTTTATAAAAATGTAATAATTACAATAGTTTACATATTTTAATTAATGTAATACTTTATATATTAGTAAATAAATAACACCTATTATTTAATTTTTTTAACTATGTTCTCTCTCCTCGAGATATAGATACCGCTTAATACAATAATAAATAATCCTAAAAAAGTCCAATTATCTGGGAAATCACTAAAGAAATAATAACCTATAATTATGTTAGTAATGATCTCAAAGTAGCTAAATGGAGCTAATTTAGATGCATCAGCGTATTTAAGAGATAAAATTAAAAATAGATGCCCAATACATGCAAAAATCCCTATCGCAGCCATCATACACCACTGATTTAAAGAGGGCGCAACCCATACAAATGGCATTACTGAAGAAACTATTATGGCCCCTACTACACCAGTTAATAATAGAGTTAATAGAGGATTATCTGAAGTACTTAATTTACGAGTAATAATTAAATAAAACCCGTACATTATTCCAGTTCCAAGAGCTGCTATACTTGCTAAGTTTATTTCTACAAACCCAGGTCTTATAACCACTAATGAACCTATAAATCCAATAATTACAGCAGACCATCTTCTAAAACCAACCTTTTCTCTTAAAAAAATTGGAGAAAAAGCTGTAACAATTAAAGGTGCAACAAAAGCTAATGTTAATGCTTTTGCTAAAGAAATTACTGAGATTGCATAAAAAAAACAGATATTAGCTGTTAAAAGAATTATACCTCTTATAAATTGTAATTTTGGTTTATCTGTCCAAACCAGATTTTCTCTAAAAAAGAAAAACATAATTGGGAGAGTAAAAGCAACTGTAAAAAAATACCTTGCCCATGTAATTTGTAAAACAGGAAGGTCTGTACTTAAATACTTAGCAAATCCGTCCATAATTGGAAGCATTACCCACGCTAAAAGATTGAAAGTTATAGCCTTCATGAACTTAAAGGATATAGATTAATTAAAGTATTTTAAAGCAAAGAATACAACAATTGGAATGGTTATGAAAGACATCAAAGTTGAGACAACTATTGTACTAGCAACGCTATCAACTATTTTTTTTGGTGAATATATTGATGCAACAAGATAATTAAGAACAGCGCTAGGCATTGAACATTGTATTAATAAAACTCCAGCAGCAAATCCCTCTAGATTAAAATATAAGATTAATAAATATCCTATAATAGGTCCTGCAATTACACGTCCTATTGAGGAAAATATAGCTTTATTTAACGAAAAAACCTTCAGTCTTGTTAATGCAATTCCTAACGACATTAAGATTAAAAAAATTGTTGCATACATTAAAAGAAAAGTCGTATTTTCAACAAAGCCAGGTAGTTCTAAATCATAATAAAGTAAAAAAACCGCAACAATGATTGCATAAAATGGTGGGCTTTTAATTATAACTTGTAGACTAAATTTTCTATCAGCCAAAAATACACCTAATGTGAAGTGACACAAGATTATTAAAGCAGAGATGGCTGCAGAAACTCCTAGACCTTGTGAACCATAAGCAAATAAACATATTGGCAACCCCATATTACCAGTATTGGGCATTGTTAATGGAGGAAGTTCTCTTATAATATCTTTAGTGTTTAAAAGATATAATATGATTGTTCCAATAATCATAAATCCTAAAATAGCTATTGCGTAATACCAAAAATAATTGATGAAAATATCAAATGAGATATTTACTGGGTTTAAAGCATAAATTATCATTGCTGGGGTACCTACATTGGCTGCAAAATTAGTGATAAACGTAGTATCTATTTTAGGATTTTTTTTACCTAAGTAGTAACCAATCCCAACAACAAAAAAAACAGGAAACAAAACCTCAAAAAGTTTTATATAAATTTCCATTAACTATACAGTCTGATTAATGTTGGAAATTTTAAAATATTTCTATTCTTTCTAAATATCGATAAACAATTTCTTGCATTTTTTTCTGATGTTTTATGGGTAATTATGACAATAGTAGCTGAATTTCTTTTTTTATCAGGTGTTTGTATAATTCTTTTTACAGACATTTTATATTTAGCCAATCGATTAGTTATAGAAGATAAAACACCTTGTTTATCTTTAACTTCAAATCTTAAATATAGAGAATTAGAGTAGTCATCATTATTAAAAGCCTTAACAGCTTTTCTTTTGTTTGAGGAAATTCCAAAAGGATATTTTATATTTCCTCTAAGAATAGACAATAAATCAGATAATAAAGAGGATGAAGTAGGTCCTGGTCCTGCACCCTCCCCTTGAAGTATGCTCTCACCAACAGGCTTTCCCTCGGTAATAACGGCGTTCATAACACCATTTACATTACCTATGTATGTGTCTTTACCCACTAAACACGGATGAACAGTTTCAAATAAACGATTATTTATCATTTCACATATACCAAGTAACTTAATTCTAAGATTTAATTGATTTGCAATTTTAATATCTTTTAAATCAATATTTTCTATACCTTCCATAATACATTTTTGATGTGAAATTTGATTATTGAATGCAAGAGCTGATAAAATCCTAACTTTTGCAAAAGCATCAAACCCATTCAAATCTAATTTAGGATTACCTGGTTCAGCATAACCAAGTTCTTGAGCTTTTTTTAAAACTTTATCAAAAGTCTCATTTGAATTTTCCATCTCTGTTAAAATATAATTAGTTGTTCCATTTAAAATCCCGTAAACTTTTTTTATTTTGTTTGTAGCCAAACCCTCTTTAATTGTTCTAAGTATTGGAATTCCTCCAGCAACAGAGGCTTCAAATTCTAAATTTACATTATTCTTCTCAGCTAATTTAGCCAATTCATTACCGTGTTTAGAAATTAAAGCTTTATTTGGTGTTATAACATTAATCTTATTCTTTAAAGCCATTGCAACAATTTTTTTTGAAATTCCATCAGATTGACCAATAGACTCAAATAAGATATCTATTTTTTTTTCTTTTAGAATTTTAAGAGGATTTGTATAAAAAATCTTTTTGTTAATATTATATTTCCTCTTTTTATTTTTATTTTTTGCGGAAATTGCAACGATATTTATCTTTTTTCCTGTTTTAATTTCTATTTCTTTTTTTTTTAATCTTAATTCATTGTAAAGATAAATACCTACTTGACCTAAACCAACAATTGCAATGTTTACTATTTTATTCATCTATATTTGGATAATCACTGTTATCTACGTAAACTTTTAAATTTGACTTAAATTCTTCAAAAGTTAGATCTTTTGAAAAATTAATTTTTTTCTCAGTTTGAACAGGGGCACAAGAAATAACTAGAAAGAAAATTAGTAATGATAATTTTTTCATAATAATCCTTCATTATTTTTAAAACCAAATTTCAAATTCATATTTTGGACTGCTTGACCCGCTCCTCCTTTAATAAGATTATCAATGACCGATAAAATTATTATTTTATCTTTAAATTTGGTTTTACATACAGAAATAAAGCAGTAATTAGTATTCATAACATCATTTGTGCTCAAAAAAGAGTTAATACTCTTTATTTTTACAAATTTATTATTTTTATGAAAAATTTTCAAAATATTTTGTATTTTATTTAAAGTAGTACCAGGTTTTAAATCCAAATAAATTGTACTTAATATACCTCTAAACATTGGAATAATATGGGGTGTAAAAGTAAAATTGATTTTTGAAGAAGAGTTATTTTTTAGTTCTTGATCAATTTCTGAATTATGTCTATGAAAACCTACACCATATGCACTAAGAGATTCGTATAAATTTTTGTTTTTGAATTTTTTGTGCACTCCTCTACCCGCTCCAGAATATCCAGATTTGGAGTCTATAATAATATTCTTTAAATTGATCGATCTTTCTTTAACTAATGGAATAAGTGGTAAAAGTATTGATGTAGGGTAACAACCTGGACACCCAATAATGCTAAATTTTTTAACTAATTTTCCTGTTATTTCAGGTAAGGCATAAATACTATTTTTTATATTACTTAACGCTTTATGCTTTTGTTTATACCATTTTAGATAATCAGAAGCTTTATTTAGTCTAAAATCAGCAGCTAAATCAATTAAAGTATTTTTTTTTAATAAATCTTTTGAAATTAATTGAGCTTCCCCATTCGGCAGAGCAGTAAATATAATATCAACATAACTTAAATATTTTTTATTATACTTAGTAATTCTTGGTAACTTTTTGGACTTTAACGATGTATCATATGATGAGATTTTTTTTCCTACAGTGGAATTACCACATAGATACTTTATATTGATATTCTTGTGTTTAATTAACAATTTTATTAATTGAACTCCAATATATCCAGTTGATCCAGCAATTAGTACGTTAAGCTTAGGCATTTGATATTATAACAGTTAAAAGTTAAAAAAGAATTATCTTTTAGAAAATTGAAAGCTTCTTCTAGCTTTTTTACGTCCAGGTTTTTTTCTTTCAACTGATCTAGAGTCTCGGGTAGTCAATTTTTCGGTTTTAAGTGTAGATTTCAATTTTTCATCAAACATAACTAAAGCTTTAGAAATTCCGTGTACCATTGCTCCTGCTTGTCCTGTTGGACCACCACCTTTTACACTACATTTTACATCATATTCTGTTGCTTGATTTATAAGTTCAAAAGGTCTTACTATTAGCATTTTATGATTATCACTTGAAAAATAATCACTAAAAAGTTTACCATTTACATAAATTTTACCCGAACCTTTTTTCAGCCAAACTTTAGCTATTGAAGTTTTTCTTCTTCCAGTAGCATACTTGCTGTCTTTAAAGTCCAGTTTCATCTTTGGGGCTTTAGTTGATGTTTGTGTATTTTCCATTTTAGTTTCTTGCTAAATTTTTAGAGTTTAATTTATCCAATTGTATAACTTTAGGATTTTGTGCTGAATGAGGATGATCATTTCCAACATATATTTTCAATTTAGTAAGTTGCTTTTTTCCCAACACTCCCCCTGGAAGCATTCTTTTTACCGCGAGTTTAAGAGCTTCGCCTGGTTTTTTTTTAGCAAGATTTTCAGGTGTAGTCTCTTTTATCCCACCAGGATGACCTGTGTGTCTATAGTATTTTTTATTTTGAAATTTATTTCCAGTGAATTTGATATGTTCAATATTTTTAACAACTACAAAATCTCCATCGTCCATATGTGGTGTGAAAGTTGTTTTGTTTTTACCTCTAATAATTTTTGATATGACAGTTGCTAGCCTGCCTACTACAGCATTTTTAGCGTCTATTTCAAACCAATTAGATGATAATTGATCTTTTTTAAGGAATTTTGTCATTGTGCGAGGATTAATACTATTAATAAGATCAAAGTCAAATTGATATTTTTATTGTTTTAAGCCTTTTTTTTGTTATATTAATAATGCCGATTTGTTCCTATTGCGGGCTTACAGCTAAAGAGGAAATCATCACACAAACTCGGTAGGCATTTGAACTATATTGTGCGCCTTGCATAAAGCTAAAGCACTAAAAAAGGAGTAAAATGAGTAAAAAAAGAAATAATCCTGAAACCATTGCCATACATGGTGGTGATTACAGAAGTGACCCAGCAACTAATGCTGTTGCTGTGCCAATATATAGAACAACTTCATATCAATTTCAAAGTACTGAACATGCAGCAAATTTATTCGCATTAAAGGAATTTGGAAATATCTATACTAGGATTATGAATCCTACTAATGATGTTTTAGAAAAAAGAATTGCAGCATTGGAAGGTGGATTATCTTGTGTAACAGTTTCATCTGGACAGACGGCTTCAAGTTTTGCTGTTTTAAATGTCGCTCAATCAGGTGATAATATTGTTAGTTCCACAGATCTTTATGGAGGTACAGTTTCATTATTTACACATACATTGAGTAAACTTGGAATAGAAATAAGATATGCTGATCCAAGTGATCCTAAAAACTTTGAAAAGGCAATAGATAATAAGACTAGAGCTTTTTATGGTGAGACATTACCTAACCCATATTTGAGAGTGTTCCCTATCAAAGAAGTTTCTGATATTGGAAGAAAATACAATATTCCATTAATAATGGATAATACTGCTGCGCCAGTAATATGTAAACCAATAGAACATGGAGCGGCTGTTGTTATACATTCATTAACAAAATATATTGGTGGACATGGAACTGCTGTTGCTGGAAGCATAATAGATAGTGGTAACTTTGACTGGACTGCAGATCCTAAAAGACAACCTTTATTTAATGAGCCTGATGCAAGTTATGGAGGTGTAGTTTGGGGAAAAGCTGTACCAGAATTAACTGGAGCTAATGTGCCTTTTGCAGTCAGAGCAAGAGTTTGTTTGCTTAGAGATTTAGGTTCAGCTTTAGCACCAGATAATGCTTTTGCAATAATTCAGGGACTTGAAACCGTAGCTTTAAGAATGAAACAACATTGCGAAAATGCTGAAAAAGTAGTTAATTTCTTAAAAAAACATAAAGAAGTTACTAAAGTTATATATTCAACAGAACATGAGAAGAAAATAGCTGATAGAGCTAAACAATATCTTAAAGGTGGAAATGGACCAATGGTTGGTATTGAACTTAAAGGTGGTATTGAGGCTGGAAAAAAATTTATTGAGTCTTTGAAAATGTTCTATCATGTAGCAAACATTGGTGATGCAAGAAGTTTAGCTATACATCCTGCTAGCACTACTCATAGTCAATTAAATGAAAAAGAGTTAGCAGCATCAGGTGTAACCCAAAGTTATGTTAGACTTTGTATAGGTATTGAGCACATTGATGATATTATTGATGATTTAGATCAAGCTTTGAACAAATCATCGAAAGGAAGTTTAAAAGCAGTTAGTTAAATTTTGTATTTAAATAAAAAAAATAAATACTTGAGCTAACCAAGAAAATTGAACTTATTTGGTGCATAGATGCAACATAAATCTGTGCACCATATAATACCGTGAAAATACCTAATATAATTTGAAGAATTATAAATATTCCCAAATAATTAATAGATTTATATAAATCATACATCTTGTTTCTATAAACCTTGTAGAAAATTAAAATGTAAAAAATTCCTATCAAATAAGCTAAATTACGATGAATAAATTGTACTAAAGAAGGATCACTTAGAGCTGCAAATTCAAATAGATTATTGATATTATTATCATTAGGAAAATAAGTATCACCCATCAGTGGCCATGAATTATAAATTTTGCCAGCATCCATACCGGAAACAAAAGCACCAATCGAAATTTGTAAAAAAACTAAAATTAAAAAGAATAAAGGAATGAATACGTTTAGCTTGTTTGTTATTTTTCTTGATGTGTTAATTTTTAAATAATTCCAATAAATTAAAGATAAAATCAAAAAAGCCACAAATAAATGTAAGGATAATCTAAAGTGACTTACATCCACTTTATCAACTAATCCACTACTAACCATATACCAACCGATGAAACCCTGAAAGCATATTAGAAAAAATATGAAATATAGATTAAATAATTTAGTGATCTTTATTTTAAAAGAAAAATAAATTAGTGGTATTAAATATCCGAGACCAATCAATCTTCCAAGAAATCTATGTGCCCATTCCCACCAAAAGATAACCTTAAATTCACTTAAAGTCATATTATAGTTTTGTAATTTAAATTCAGGAATTTGTTTATAAAGATTAAAATAAACAAACCAATCGTTCTGATTAAGAGGTGGAAAAAATCCAGAAAATAATTCCCACTCTGTTATTGAGAGACCTGAGTCAGTAAGTCTTGTTAAGCCACCAACTATTATCATAAAAGATACAATCCCAAACATAACAATTAACCAAATTGATAGCTGATTATTTATTTCTGTATTTGTTGTGTACATGTTGGGATAAATATAATAATTTTCCTATTATCCAAATATATAAATGTCGCCTTTAAAAAGAAAAAAACTTAATAAGATAAGATTAAAGCTAGATAAATTAGATAATTCATTAATTAAACTAATAAAACAAAGAACTAATCTTGTAAATAAAGTTTTAAAACTTAAGGATAAAAAAAAAGAAATAATCGATAACAAAAGAATTAAGATAATTTTGAAAAATATAAGGAAAAAATCTATTGCAAATAAAATAGATCCTAAAATTACCAATCGTATCTGGAAAAATATGATATGGTCTTACATTGATTACGAAAAAAGAAATTTTAAAAAAAAATAACTACTTACTGTGAGGGGGCAGTTTTTTTTCTACAAAAACTTCGTGCTTTCTTGTGCTCGGGTTATATTTACGAGCTGAGAGTTTAACTTTTGCTTTTTCACCGCCTGCTGGTTTTTTTACATAATAAAAAAATGGGCTGTCTGGTTTACTTTCTGGAACCAATCTAACTTTTACGTGTGTTTTTTTTGCCATTACTTATAATTTTTTAAATTTTTAACAATTTTAGAAATTTTTAAAACTTTATTTTTAAAATTATTAGTCCTTATAGAATTATTTGAAATTTCGTCAAGATTTAAAGTATCGTTATTATTTGAATTATCTAGGATTTTCCTAACTCCATTTATAGTCATGCCTTGGTCCTTAAGAAGAAATTTTATTTTTTTTAAGATATCTATAGTCTTTTGATCATAATATCTTCTATTAGAATTTAATAACTTTGGTTTAACTTGCTTGAACTGTGTTTCCCAAAATCGAATAGTGTGTGTAGAAAAAACTCCTTTATTTTTTGACTTTAATTCTAAAATTTCAGCCACCTCTCCTATTGTTTTGTAAGCATTCTCAGATTTATTTGTCATTTTTATTGTTAATAAATTCCTTAAATTCTTTTGAAGGTTTAAAAAGGACAACATCTCTACTTGAAATAACTTTAAGTTCTTTAGTTTTGGGATTTCTTCCAACTCTGGATTTCTTTCTTCTTATAGAAAAAGTTCCAAATCCTGATAACTTAAGTTTTTTCTCTTTTTTTAAATTAATAATTACTGTTGAAAGAAGATCATCAATGAGACTTTCAGATACTAGTTTTGAATAACCTAATTGCATATAAATTTGGTTGATTAAATCTTTTTTAGTTAAATTTATTCTCATTTTTTAAATATTATACTTTATTTTTTCTATCAAATTTCCTTTTACGATTTTATTGCAAACATCTAAAGAATTTGAAAACCCTATAAAATCTGTACCACCATGACTTTTTACAACAGGTGAGTCTAAACCTAGAAATATTGCACCATTATATAGTCTTGGATCTAGTCGCTCTTTAAATTTTTTCAAATTAAAATAATTCAATATTGAAGAAACTCTTCCAATAATTGAACCTGTCATTGTTTTTTTTAATTCTTTAACAATAAAATTTGCAGTTCCCTCTGCTGTTTTTAAAGCTATATTTCCGGTAAATCCATCTGAAATTATTACATTTATTTTACCATCCATAATTTGATTGCCTTCAATATAACCAGCGAAATTATAATTTTCCGATTTTTTGTTACTTAATATTTTAAAAGTTTCTTTAATAACTTCATTTCCTTTAAGTTCCTCTGAACCTATATTAAGTAAGCCTATGTTTGGTTGTTTGTCCGGATATAAAGATGTGTAAAGAGATGCACCCATTATTGAAAAATCAAATAAATTTTTTGAGCTACACTCGATATTAGCACCTAAATCTAATACAACACTCATTCCATTTTTATTTGGCCATAATGCTGATAATGCAGGCTTATCAATATCTTGGATCATCTTGAGATTTAATTTTGCAATTACTAATAAAGCTCCCGTATTACCTGCAGAAATAACAATATCCGCCTCTTTTTTTTTAACACTTTCTATTGCTAACCACATACTTGTATCTTTACCTTTTTTTGCTGCTTCTAAAGGACTATCTGTACTCAGTACAAAATTCTCCGTATGAATTATCTCATAATATTGATTGTCAATTTCATCTTTAATTAATGAAATTATCTTATTTTTATCACCAAAAATTTTGAAAAAGTTTGCTTTATTATTTTTGTGATTGTGAATAATGCCATCAATAACTTTTTTAGGTGAATTATCTCCGCCCATTGCATCAACTGCAATTTTTATCAAATCAGCCATTACTTAATATTAAATTATTTAATCTTTGGGGTCTATAACTTGACGGCCTTTATACATGCCAGTTTTTAAATCTAAATGGTGAGATAATCGATATTCACCTGATTTTTTATCTTCAACAACATTCTTAGCCAAAAATTTCATATTTTTAGCTCTTCTCATTCCAGTCCTTGAAGGAGTTTGTTTACGTTTTGGAACTGCCATAATTATAGGTTAATTACACTTTTTAAATAAGAATTCAAAGTATTTTTTGATAAATTTAAATAATAATTATTGAAATATTCTGCCAATTCTTCAATATTTTTAAAATTTTCCAAAAATTTAGATATAATTTCTCTTTTTTGGATATCCTCTAAATCATCCCAGAAATGGATATCAGAAACAATAGCATGAAAAACATTAATATAATCTTTCATTTTTTTATTAATAGATTGATCACCATATCCAATTTCTCTTATACTTAATTCTAGTTGTCTGAAATTAAAATCATATATTTCTTGTAATTTTTTTTCATTTTCTTCGGATTTGAATACTTTTAAAAAAAAGGCAAAATGGAATAAAAAAACTATTAACCTGTCATTAAAACTATCTTGTTTACCAAGGCTTTTATAAAGTGTTTTATTTGTAGTTAATTTAATTAATTTGTTATAAAAATGTATATAATTCATCTCATGAAAATCTTATTAATTATTTTAGCAATTTTCTTAAGTAGTTGTAAATTAAATAAAGTTGTTAATCACCATGGTATACATAATTTAGAGGCAAAAAGTAAAAAATTATTTATAAATGAAACTAATATAAATCAAATAACAAGTTTATTAGGTCCACCATCAACTAAAAGCTATTTTGATGATGATATATTAATATATCTAGAAAGAAAAACATCTAATTCAAAATTATTAAAACTTGGAAAAAAAAAATTAATTGTAAGTAATGTTTTGTTTTTAGAAATAAATAACAGAGGAATATTGATTAATAAAAAATTTTTAAATCAAGATGACCTTAATAAAATTGCGTTTACAAAAAAAACAACAAGGACTGTGGTTGACCAAGAGTCCTTTGTGAATAGAGCATTGTCTGGTGTGATTACTAAAATTGATGATCCTCTAGGTAAAAAAAGAGGAAAATTGGGTCGGTAATCTAACCAGCAATTACAGCTAACAATAATAATGCAACAATATTTGTTATCTTAATCATCGGATTTACAGCTGGTCCAGCTGTATCTTTGTATGGATCTCCAACTGTATCACCTGTCACTGCAGCTTTATGAGCTTCTGATCCTTTACCTCCATGATTACCATCTTCGATATATTTTTTTGCATTATCCCATGCACCGCCACCTGCAGTCATAGAAACTGCAACAAAAAGTCCAGTTATGATAACACCAAGTAACATTGCACCAACTGCCGCAAGAGCAGCAACTTGTCCCCCAATAGAAAGAATTATAAAATACAATACCACTGGTGAAAGGACAGGCAATAATGATGGTATAATCATTTCTTTTATTGCAGCGACTGTTAATAAATCTACCAATTTAGCATAGTCAGGTTTTTGTTTTCTTTTCATTATACCTGGGTATTTTTTAAATTGTCTTCTTACTTCAACAACCACAGCACCACCTGCTCTACCCACAGCCTGCATACCCATTGATCCAAATAAGTATGGTAACATACCACCAATTAATAGCCCAACTACAACATAAGGGTTTGACAAATCAAAAGTAACTACAATACCTTCTAATGCAGATCCTGCCTCTTTCGAAAAGTGTTTTATGTCCTCTGTATAAGCAGCAAATAAAACTAGAGCACCTAAGCCTGCAGAACCAATAGCATAACCTTTAGTTACAGCCTTTGTAGTATTTCCAACTGCGTCCAATGCGTCAGTAGTTTTTCTAACTTTTTTGTCAAGATTTGACATTTCAGCAATACCACCTGCATTATCTGTTACTGGTCCATAAGCATCTAATGCTACAACCATTCCAGCTAATGCCAACATTGTTGTGACAGCAATAGCTATTCCAAAAAGTCCAGCAATTGAATTGGTAATTAAAATTCCTGCAACGATAATTAAAGCAGGTATTGCAGTCGCCTCCATAGATACAGCTAATCCTTGAATTACATTAGTACCATGTCCTGTTGTAGATGATAATGCCACTGATTTGACAGGTCGGTATCCTGTTCCAGTATAATATTCAGTGATCCATATTAGTAAACCTGTAATTATAAGACCAATCACACCACAATAATATAAATCCTTACCATTAAAAGTTTTGTCATTTATTGTATATTCATTTGAAAAACCAATTACATAATCAGTGACTGGCCAAAGGATTAATAACGAAGTTATAGCAGATACAATGAAACCCTTATATAAAGCATTCATAACATTGTTATTTCTTCCAAGTTTTACAAAAAAGGTTCCTATAATTGATGTAATCAAACATGCAGCACCAATAGTCAAAGGATAAACCATCATATTTAAATCTCCCATGAAAAAAATAGATGAAAGAACCATTGTCGCAACGATAGTAACAGCATAAGTTTCAAATAAATCTGCAGCCATACCAGCACAATCTCCAACATTATCGCCAACATTATCTGCAATAACAGCAGGATTCCTTGGATCATCCTCTGGTATTCCTGCCTCTACTTTACCAACTAAATCTGCACCAACATCAGCACCTTTTGTAAAAATTCCCCCACCTAATCTTGCAAAAATTGAAATTAAGGATGCACCGAATCCTAATGCAACTAGTGCATTTACAATCTCTCTCTCATCAACTTCAAATTTAAGTAATAAAAAATAATAAACTGCTATTGCTAATAAAGCTAAACCTGCAACTAACATTCCTGTGACAGCACCAGATTTGAATGCAACAGAGAGTCCCTCTGCTAAACCTTTTCTTGATGCTTCTGCAGTTCTAACATTGGCTTCTACAGAAACTAGCATACCAACATAGCCAGCAATCCCAGATAAGGCAGCACCAATTAAGTAACCAAGACCAACAAGGGGACTAAAGGCAATACTAACAATTACCAGAACAACAACACCAACAATAGCTATAGTTTTATATTGTCTAGCTAGATATGCTTTTGCTCCAATTTGAATAGCTGAAGCGATGTCTTGCATTTTTGAATTTCCTGCACTTGAATTAAGAATATTCTTTCCAGTTAAATATCCATAAACGATAGATAATAAACCTGCTATAATTGTGTATACTAAAATAGTTTCTGCTGTTGTGTTCATATAAACCCTAAGTTATTGGTTGTTAAATTTTTAAGCCGGACAATACAAAAAAGAATGAAAAAGACAACGATTAACTTTCAGAATTGATGAATATAACCTTTATTTTTAGCCTCAATTTGCTTATTTTTTATATTTATAATCTTAGATTTATTTTTACCAGATATAATTTTACCAATTTTGGTAACCTTAATACCTGTATTATTTGATATTCTTTTTATGATTCTTGATTTAATTGGATTAGCTGAAAAAAGTATCTGGTAGTCATCACCTCTAGATGTAATATCAATTTTTCTCAATTTTTTAATCTCAATCAATTGACTTAAGGTGTTTGATACAGGTATTTTTTTTTCAAAAATATGAAAGGAAAAACTTTGTCTATTAATCATTTTTTTTAAATCATCAATTAATCCATCTGAAATATCAATTGAAGTATTTGCTAGTTTTAACAAACTATTTATAAACTTTAATTGAAGATCAGGTTCATAATATTTTTTAATAAAATATTTAGATAATTTGTTATTTAAGTTGATTTTACCTTTAAGTATTTGAAGACCAATGAAACTATCGCCTAAATTTCCAGTTACATAAATATCGTCATTTAATCGAGATTTATTTCTGTAAACTATATTTTTTGAATAACCTAATGAAATTATTGTAAAACTTAATTTATTTGAAAAAGTTGTATCTCCTCCACACAAACTAATATCATATTTTTTTTGTTCTTTTTTTAGTGACTTTGAAATTTTTGATAAATTTTCTTTTGAAAAGTGTTTTTTATTACCAGATCCAGAAATAAAGTAGAATTTTGGTTTAACACCCTTGCAAATCAAATCTGATATTGATGATCTCAGGATTTTTTTAATTACAAGATCAGGAGATTTAAAATCTACGAAATGAGTATTTATATTGTAAGTATCAACAGAAATAACTGTTTTTTTTGACTTATCAAAAAAAACGTCATCATTTAAACCAAGAGCAGATTCGTTATGCTTAGATAACTTAGAAAAAAAATTACTTACTAATTCAAATTCTTCCATTTTTAGATCTCAATTTTTTTCCTAAATCATCTAATAAAGCATTAAGATATTTCGTTTGAGAGTCTTCGAGAAAAAAATTAGATGAATTCAGATATTCTTTAATAATAATACTTATCGATAAATTTGGTTTATACATAAATTCATAAGTTGCAGCTTTAAGAATAGTTTGAAAAATTTTATCTAACTTATTAAAAATAAACTGATCCCCAAGATTGTTATTTAATTCATCTAAAATAAGATCATTTCTTTCAATAGTGCCCATAACGATATCTTTAATAAATTTTTTAAACCTATGTTTAGGAAAATCTAAATCATTATCTTCATTATAAAATTTCCCATAAAGTTTTTGAATAATAATTACTCTAGGATTATTTTTAGGCTTAAAGTAAGTCTTCATTTTTGTGATAATACTGAAAACACAGCGTATGCAGCTTCAGCACCTTTGCTTTTTCTTGCTTTTGCTTGTCTCATATTTAAACAAGTAATAATGCCATTACCAACAGGTTTTTTTTGACTTACAGATATATCCATTATGGCATTAGTGGTTGCTTGTGAAATAAAATCAAAATGAGGTGTTTGACCTTTTATTACACAACCTAATGCCAAAAATGCATCAAATTTTTTTAAATTTTTTGATATTGTAACTGGTATTTCAAAAACACCTGGAACTCTAATAATCTTTATATGGCTTGACTTAGGTATATTTTTCAAAGCACTTTTTAGTAATCCGTTACTTATATCTTTATAATAATTAGCTAAAACAATAAGAATTTTTTTATTCATTATATCAATTCCTGTTTCTTAATTTTAATTCCATAACCGTCAAGCCCAATAACTTTTTTTAAAGATCTAGTTATTAATATCATATTTTTAATTTTTAGATCTTTGATTATTTGAGCTCCTATTCCATAATTTTTAATTGATTTATCATTTCCCTTTTTAATAAATTCTTTGTTCTTATATTTTTTTAATGTTTGTGTTACCGAACTTAAATTTGTGTCTTTTATAAATACTAAAACGCAATTTTGGTATTTTTTAAAATATTTTAGAGTTTTATTAAATGAATTTGGCAACTTTTGATTTATAAGATAATTTTGAACAATATTTGATGAAATTACTCTTACTCTTGGAGCGATACCCCTTTTGATTTTACCCTTTACAAGAGCAAAGTGTTCTGAACCATCTAATAAATTCTCATAAATTCTAATTTTAAATTTTTGTTTTTTAACATTAATCTCGCTTTGTTTTTTTAACCTTATTAGTTTTTCTTTTTTTAACCTATAAGCTATTAAATCCTCTATTTTTCCAATTTTAAGCTTATGCTTTTCTGCGAAATCAAATAGATCTTGACCTTTAGCCATTGTGCCATTTTCGTTCATAATTTCACAAATAACTGCTGAATTATTTTTTTTTGCCAATTTTGATATATCAACAGAGGCTTCTGTGTGACCTGCTCTTACAAGAACCCCTCCATCTTTAGCAATAATTGGAAAAATGTGACCAGGAGATACTATATCCTTTTTACTAACATTTTTTTTTGATGCGATCTTAATTGTTTTAGCTCTATCTTTAGCAGATATACCTGTTGTAATCCCCTTCTTTGCTTCTATAGAAATTGTAAAAGCTGTTTTATTTCTCGATTGATTTACTGGAGACATTAAAGATAGATTCAATCTTTTAGCTTGCAAACTGTCCAGTGCTAAACAAATTAAACCACGACCATGTTTTGCCATGAAATTAATATTCTTTGCTGTTGAATCTGATGATGAAATCACTAAATCACCCTCGTTTTCTCTTTTTTCATCATCAACTAATATGAACATACCTCCCTTTTTAGCGACACTTATTATTGTTTCTATAGATGAAAAATTATTTTTTTTCATAAAAATAATTTCTAACGTATTTAGACAAGATATCTATCTCAATATTCACTAAATCATATTTATTAAGTTTTGATAAATTAGTTTCTTTATAGGTATGTGGAATTATCCAAATTTGAAAACCTTTTTTGCTTACTTTTGAAATTGTAAGTGATATTCCATTTACACAAATTGAAGCCTTTTCAATAAGATGTTTTCTCTCTTTCTTAGGTATCTCAAAGTCAAAAATAAATGATTTATCAATTTTTTTTATACTTAAAACTTTCGCAACTGTATCAACATGACCTTGGCAAATATGTCCTGAAATTTTTGTTCCATATTTTAGTGGTAGTTCTAAGTTAATCATATCTTTATTCTTAATATATTTAAATTTAGATCGGATTATCGTTTCATTTGAGAGATAAAACTCCATCAATAGTGATTTATAAGAAATTAATGTTAAACATACACCATCACAGGCTACAGATAATCCAATATCTTTTTTAGATACTTTAAGATTACTTTTTACAAAAATATTAATACCTTTAGGTCTTTTGACAATTTTTTTTATTATACCCTGATTATATATTATTCCATTAAACATATTAGATTTTATATAATGTTATTTTATTTTTTCCCAAATCTAGTTTTAAATCTATTTTCTTTTTATATTTTTGTTTCAACAAATTTAAACTATTAAAATTCAAATATTCAGTTTTTTTTGAGAGTTTTTTATCACTTTTGTATAAATAAAATGTATTGAAAATTTTGTTTCTTAAAAGATAATTTGTTAATACATCACCTCCTTCCACTAATAAATTTCTACAGTTCAATTTATATAATTTTTTCAATATAGTTTTGATATCAAATCTTCCTTTATTATCTATTTTAGATCTGATCAAATTTACTCCTTTTTTTTTAAAACTTAAAATTTGTGAATTATCAGCTTTATTGTAAAAAATAATAGTATTAGATTTGTTAGCTGTTTTTATTATAAAACTGTTAATATTGGTATTAAGTTTACTGTCTAAAATAATTCTTTTTGGAGAATATTTGTTTAACCCATTTAATCTGCAATTTAATTTTGGATTATCATTATTCAATGTTTTATATGAAATCATTAATGAGTCATTTTTATATCTCAATAAATGGGTAAATTTATCAGCTTTGGTGTTTGTAATTTTTTTACCTAATTTACTATAAATCAGATTATTTTTTGAAACAGCTATCTTACCAGTAACATATGGCAATTTTTTCTTTCTATTAAAAAAATAAGTGGAGTAAAAATTTTTAACTTTTTTTTCTAAGAGTCCTTTTTTAACTTTAATTTTTTTCGATCTTAAAATTTTAAAACTTTTATTTTTTACTCTTATATCTACATCTGAGACTGAATAAATTACTTCTGAAATTTTAGATTTTGTAATTAAATTTGTACATGGTGGAGTAACACCATAATGGGAACATGGCTCTAAGGTCACATACATTTTTGATCCATTCAAATTTTCAGTAGAGTTTTTGATAGCGTTCGACTCTGCGTGAGGTCTTCCATTTATTGATGTTTGACCAATAGAAATAATCTTGTTGTTTTTGACAATCACACAACCAACAGAAGGATTTGATCCTGTATGACCATATCGAGATTTAGCCAGTTTCAAGGCTATCTCCATATATAATTTATCTTCAGTTGAAAATTTATCTTTTTTTGTAGACATCAAGTTTGTCCACGAATTGTACAAAATCTTTTTCTTCTCTAAAATTTCTGTACACAGATGCAAATCTTACGTAAGCAACAGGATCTAGTTCTTTTAATCCGTCCATAACCATAGTACCTATGGTATTAGATGAAATTTCATTCTGTCCAAGATCCTCAACTGATCTTGAGATTTTACTAATAAATTTTTCAACTGTTTCCGTATCTAATGGCCTTTTTTTTAAAGCTATATAAATTGATTTTGCGAGTTTATCTCTATCAAAGGATGATTTTCGACCACTTTTTTTAATTACCATTAATTCTCTATGTTGAATTCTTTCAAAAGTAGTGAATCTTTCACCACAAACACATAATCGTCTTCTACGAATAGCAGTACCATCTTCGGTTGGACGTGAATCCACAACCGAGGTTTCACCTTTTTTTGCACAAGGACAAATCATCTACTACAAGTTTTTATATATCGGGAATGATGAAGTTAAAGAAATAACTTCATTTTTAACTTCGTTTTCTACTTTGCTATTATCGTTTGGATTTTCAGATAAACCTTTCAATGTTTTTGTAATTAATTCACCAACAGTTTTAAATTCATTTAAACCAAAGCCACGCGTTGTAGCTGCTTGAGTACCCAATCTTATACCTGAGGTAATCATTGGTTTTTCAGTATCAAAAGGAATTCCATTTTTATTACAAGTAATGTTTGCTCTTGAAAGACTCTCAGCAGCAAGATTACCTTTAACATTGTAAGGTCTCAAGTCTACCAACATTAAATGTGTATCAGTTCCGTCAGAATAAATCTTAAAACCATTATTTTTTAAAGTTTCAGCTAACATTTTTGCATTCGCTAAGACTGATTTTATGTAATCTTTAAATTCTGGTTGTAAAGCTTCTAGAAAACCTGCAGCTTTAGCTGCGATAACATGCATCAATGGACCACCTTGGTATCCAGGAAAAACCGCAGTGTTAAATTTTTTCGCAAGATCCTCATGATTAGTTAAAATTATTCCACCTCTTGCACTTCTAAAAACTTTATGTGTTGTTGATGTAACAACATGAGCATGATCACATGGGTTTGGATATCCTTTTCCTGCAACTAATCCAGAAAAATGTGCCATATCAACCATGAGATAAGCACCAACTTTATCAGCAATTTCTCTAAATCTTTTAAAATCTATTACTCTCGAGTAAGCACTTCCACCAGCTATAATTAATTTCGGTTTATGTTCCAAAGCAAGTTTTTCAACATTATCATAGTCTATGAGTTCAGATTTTTTATCAACGTCATAACTAATTGCATTAAACCATTTACCTGACATTGAAATTTTTAAACCGTGAGTTATATGTCCACCAGAATTTAAACTCATCCCCATAAATGTATCACCTGGACTTAATAGAGCTAAAAATACAGCACCATTAGCTTGTGCACCTGAGTGAGGTTGAGAGTTTGCAAATTTACAATTGAATAATTTTTTTAATCTATCATTTGCAAGATTTTCTGCGACATCAACATGTTCACAACCGTTGTAATAACGCTTACCTGGATAGCCTTCTGCATATTTGTTTGTTAATACTGAACCTTGAGCCTCCAAGACAGCTTGAGAAACTATGTTTTCTGAAGCAATTAACTCAATATGTTGTTGCTGTCTTATTAGTTCATCTTTAATAGCTTTATATAACTCAGGATCTTTTATGGATAAACCATCCTCAAAAAAACTTTTATAGCTATCATTTAAATAACTCTTTTCACTAGACATAATTAAATTTTTTTAACCCTTCTCAAGTGTCTACCACCATCAAATTTAGTATTTAAAAAAATTTTTATAAATTTGAAAGCATTTTTTTTACTAATTAATCTAGAGCCTAATGTAATGATGTTTGCATCATTATGCAATCTGGATAATTTGGTAGATTTTGCGTTAAAACACTGAGCTGCACGTATATTTTTATGCTTATTTGCCGCAATATTCATTCCTGTACCTGATCCACATACTAAAATTCCAACGTTATTTTTACCAATTTTGACTTTTTTTGCTAGTTTATGTGCGTAATCAGGATAATCAACACTATTATCATTTATAGGTCCAAGATCATTAAAATTTAATTTTAAACTTTTAAGGTGTTTTTTTATATCTTCTTTTAATTTAAAACCGGCGTGATCTGAGGAAATAAAAATTTTTTTCAAATTAGTTGAACTTGTAATCTAAAACACATGCAACAAGATGTATTCTATTTTCTTCACCACCATTAAAGGCGTTATGGTATTTTGTATTATTTGTAATCCAAACCGATCCATCTGCTGGCATGTGTTTAGCAACATTATCTATAACCATAATACAACCAGGGTTCGTGATTATAGGTATATGCAATCTAGGCTCTGGGTCTCTATGCCAACTTAAAGTTGATCGAGGTTCCTTAAGTAAAATTCTCATCCTACCTAATTTATAATTTGAGGACAAAACATCATACACATGTTTAAAGTAAGTATTATCATAATCTTTAACAAATTCACTATATGCAGACTCATTTATCGCTCCTTCCCTCATTACTTCTTTGCCAGATCTGTCAGGTTTAGTCCAATAAAGACCTCTTGCTTTACTTCCTTTGATAGAATCTGGATCACCAGGAATTTGCGTTAAAGATATAGCACCAAAATGGGTAACACCAGCGTCTTCAAACTTTTTAGTCTGAATAATTTGATTATACGCTTCTTGAAGTTTTGAGATGTCAAATTTTATTTCTTGTTTTTGGAAGTCGCTAAAATCTAAAACTCGTTCTTCTTTTTTTACATTTAAATTTATTACCTTTGTATTTTCAACTGTCATCGTGATTGCTTTGTACCCTTTTTACTATATATGTGTATATTACATTTGTCGCATTTTTAAAATAAAAATTAAATATGATTACAGGAAAATATCCTAGTTTGAGACTAAGAAGAAATAGAAAAATCGGGTGGTCAAGAAGACTTGTCTCAGAAAACAATTTATCACCTAATGACTTTATACTTCCAATATTCTTGATTGAGGGTAAAAACAAGACACAACCTATAAAATCTATGCCAGGTGTATATAGATATTCTATTAATAAATTGGGAATAATCTTAGATCGAGCTATTAAAAATCAGATACCTATGGTTGCTTTATTTCCTTATACATCACCTAAATTAAAAGATGATCTAGGAACTGAAGCTCTAAATGAAGATAATTTAGTATGTAAAGCTATAAAATACATTAAAAAAAGATACAAAAACAAAATTGGAATAATGTGTGATGTAGCTTTGGATCCTTACACAAAACATGGTCATGATGGAATTCTCAAATCAAATAATATAATGAATGACGAAACTATAGAGATCTTAATTCAACAATCTTTATTACAAGCTCAAATGGGATGTGATGTGTTGGCACCATCAGATATGATGGATGGAAGAATTGGTAAAATTAGAAAAGCTCTAGACAAAGAAAATTTAAAAAATACTCAAATTCTTTCTTACGCGGTTAAATATGCATCTAACTTTTATGGTCCTTTTAGAGATGCCGTAGGATCTAAGGTTGCCTTAAAAGGAGATAAAAAAACTTATCAAATGGATTTTAGAAATTATGATGAAGCAATAAGAGAGGTGGCTTTAGATATAAAAGAGGGTGCAGATATGGTCATGGTAAAACCTGGGTTACCCTATCTTGATATTATCAGATCAATAAAAAATAAATTTAAAATCCCAGTTTTTGCATATCAAGTTTCTGGTGAATATAGCATGTTATCCAATGCTGTAGAAAAAAAAATAATAAATAAAGATGCGATATTTGAAAATTTAATGAGTTTTAAAAGAGCTGGTGCGAACGCAATAGTAAGTTATTACGCAGATAGATTAAATGAAATTTTACCTTAATTATCTCAATGAATTTATAAACTGATTTCTGCTAATTGGATAGTTTAAATTATTTGGTTTTAATATGGTTTTTTCTAAAAAATCACTTACTAATTTCAATCCATTTAAAAGTATATTCAAATCATTAACTACAATTTTCTTATCAATTAAAAAATTTGGTATTATCTTTTTTTCATTTTTAGATTTAACTACATATATTATTTTATCATCTAATAACTCTTTGGTAGCAAAATTACTTAATTCTAAATCAAAACCTATTGTTTTGAATAATTCTAATTCCCAAAAAATATAATCTTTTAACCACTCATCATGTGAGAGTATCAAATAAAATTTCTCAATAAGGTTGAATATCTTAATATTAGATTGAGACTCAGCTGTTAACAAACGAATTAAACTCATTGCAGAATTAATGCATGAAAGTTTTTGAGAATTTTCAAAATATATAGGTGAATAAACTTTTTGGATTTCTAATTTAAAATATCCTAATTTATTCTCAGATTTAGAATTATAATTTAGAAATAGTTGATTTCCAATTTGAAGATAATTTTTGATTTTTTTTGAAGTACCACCAAAAACGATACCAGATATTTTTCCATGATTTTTAGTGTAAAATTCCGAAATAATAGAATTTTCATTATATCTATTTTTTGAAAGTAAAAAACCTGTATCGTCCCAATTCATCAAATCAAATTATCATTTAAACAAAGTAAAGCTGCATTCTGCTCTGCTTCTTTTTTAGATTTTCCCTCACCATTATAAAATTTCGTATTTTGTAATTTTACAGCAACTCTGAAAATAGGCTTGTGTCTTGGGCCGGTATTAGAAATTATTTTATAAGTAGGCAGTTTTTTGAACTTTTTCAATGAAAACTCTTGAAGTTTTGTTTTTGCATCAATTTGAGTAATCACACTTTCTTTTATTTTTTCTTTCCACAATTCTAATATAATTTTCTCTGTTATGTTAAATCCCCTATCAAGGTAAATAGCTCCAATTAAAGCTTCGCAACTATCTGATATCACTTTATCCTCAATCGTAACTGATCTATTTTTTGGATTAAAAATTAAAATATAATTTTGTAAATTTATACTTTTAGCAATTTCTAAACATGTTTTTTTGTTTACTAACGAGGCATATTTTTTATCCAAAATTCCTTCCTTTTCTTCAGGATAGATTTCTAAAAGTTTTTTTGCAATAATTAAACCTAATACTCTATCTCCTAAAAATTCAATTTTTTCATTATTATTTATTTTATTAAAACTTTTATGAGTAAGACTTCGAACAAGTAAATTTCTGTTTTTAAACTTATAATCTATTTTTTTTTCAAGTTTAGAATAATCGATTCTCATTAAATAATTTTCTTGAAAAATCTGTCAAATCGAATTGATTTACTCCACTTCCAAAAAGCAAAAATGCTACCAACCGATCTATCAGATGAAAAAAAAATGAATCTTGCCTTACCAACAAGATTATCTTCATGAACATAACCCACGCTGGTTAAATACCTGCTATCTTTTGAACAATCTCTATTATCACCTAAAAAGAAATAATGATTATCAGGAACAGTAAAAACGTCTGAATTCTTAAAAGTAAAATTTTTTAGATAGACGGTTTTGTAAATTTTTCCATTTGGTAGTTTTTCCTCAAATGTAAAAACATTAATAGTCTTTTCCCCACAATAAATTGTATCTTTTTCAGAAATTTTAGATTTAAGAATTTCACTATTATTCAGATATAAATTGGAATCCACGAACTGAATTCTGTCCCCTGGTAGACCAATAAGTCTTTTTATATAATCTGTTCTATTATCTGCAGGGGTTTTAAAAACTATTACATCACCCCTATTCGGCTTGCTAGAAAAAATTCTATTCTCAAAAATAGGTGGACTAAATGGAAATGAGTGCTTGCTGTAACCATATGAATATTTAGTTACAAAAAGTCTGTCTCCAACTAATAAACCAGGTTCCATGGATGAAGATGGAATATAAAATGGTTGGATAATTAATGATCTAATAATTATAGCTATTATAAAAGCATAAAAAAGTGTCTTAAAATTTTCTATAAAAAATTTTTTATCAAACATTTTTGGCCTGAATTATAGTAAATGCAATTGAGTATTCTTTTTCATCAGATATTGAAAGAAATATATCAAAATTTTTAACTTTTAATGTTTTCAATATAATTTTTTTGGTTTTGTTATTTAGTCTAAAATATGGTTTACCTAAATTATCATTTAGGATTTCAATATCTTTAAAATTTAAACCTTTTCTGAAACCAGTGCCGATTGCTTTAGAGAATGATTCTTTTGCTGCAAATTTTTTTGAAAAATAGTTAGATTTATCTTTTACCGTCCTAGAGTTTTTTATTTCAAGCAAAGTGAATAATCTTGAGATAAAACTTTTATTTTTTATAGATTTTTTTAGCCTTTTATTCTCAACAATATCTACACCGATACCTAAAATTTTCATTCTAATTTTTGATAATTCTTTTAAACTTTTTTATGACAAATGGTAAACCATAAAAAATAGACTCACCAATAATAAAATGCCCAATATTAAATTCAACTATTTCATTTATTTTAGTTAGTATCTTAGTAGATTTGAAATCCAGGCCGTGTCCAGCATGTACCTCCACACCAATTTTTGATGCTAATATTGCGCATTTCTTAATCTTTAAAAATTCCTTAATGAAAGATTTTTTTGATTTTATCAGATTGGAAAAGTGTCCTGTATGTATTTCAATACAATCAGCACCTATTTCTTTAGACAAATAAATATCTTTTATATTTGGGTTTACAAATAAACTTGTTCTAATCTTTTTTTTTTTAAATTGTGATATTATTTTTTTAATTTTATTTTTATTCTTCTTTAAATCTAAACCACCTTCAGTTGTTATTTCATTTCTATTTTCAGGTACAATACAAATAAATTTTGGTTTTATTCTCAAAGCATTCTTAACAATATTACTATTTGTTGAAATTTCTAAATTTACTAACAAATTTTTATTTGAACAAATTTTTTTTGCGTCTAAATCTCTAATGTGTCTCCTGTCTTCTCGAAGGTGTATGGTGATAGAGTCGGCACCTTTTTTTTTAACAAATAATGCAGCTTTATGTGGGTCGGGATGAATTTCACCTCTAGCATTTCTAACTGTCGCAACATGATCAATATTTACACCTAATCGTTTCACTTAATAAATCTGCTTCCTGGCGTTGAAATGGGAATTGAGTCTAATTCTTTTGGTATTTTGTTTGATTTATAAGTTGGTACTTCAATTTTAAGATGTGAAATTATTTTTTTTCTTATTTTCAATGTTTTCTTTGATGATCTGTCTATAATTGTGGCGAAGCCCACTAATATTGCATTAGATTTTTTTATTAGTTTTACACATTCCATACTAGATTTTCCTGTTGTTATTACATCTTCGATAATAATAACTTTAGAACCTTTTTTAATCTTAAACCCTCTTCTCAAGGTGAATTTACCTTTAACTCTCTCGCAAAAAATCGTCTCTTTTTTTAAAATCCTACCAATTTCGTAACCTATCACAATACCACCAATAGCCGGTGCTAAAATTAAATCAAATTTTCTAAAATTTTTTTTGATTTTAAAGGCCAATGATCTACATATTTTTTCTGCTTTTGATGGATAACTTAAAAGTTTAGCACACTGGATATACTTCGAAGAATGTAATCCAGAAGATAAAATGAAGTGTCCTTCTAATAAAGCATTAGTCTTTCTTAAAATATCTAAGGATTTTTTGTGTGAAAGCATTTCTTTTATCTTCGTGTCTAATTATCTTAAATTTTATACCTTTTTGTTTAAGCTCTGCAATAAAATTAGTAAAATTTTTCAAATCTCTTATTATCAGCTGAAATTTAAAATTGATATAGTCAGGTTTTTTTCCAGCCATTACTAAATTTGAAATATTTAATTTATGTTCACCAATTAATGAACTTACATTTCCTAATTGTCCAGGTTTATCAGGTAGTGAAATCCACAAAGTGGTATTGTATTTTTTTATTCTTTCCTGTTTCTCCTCGCCTCTATCATGCCAATATCTTCTGATAGCAGCTCTGGCCTTTCCAGTTTTTGTAGTTGGAATCCAGTGAAGTGATGGTGATTGATTTTTTGAAGTTATTATTTTTATTCTATCACCATTTCTTAAAATTGATTGAAGTTCACTCTTATTTCCGTTTATTTCACATCCAACTGCTGTATCACCGATTTTTGTGTGGACGGCATAAGCGAAATCTATTGCTGTTGCATCTTTAGGTAATTTGATTACTGAACCTTTGGGAGTAAAACAAAAAACATTTTCCTGGAACATTTGAAGTTTAGTATATTCATAAGAGTGTTCAGGATTTTCATTTTTTTCTATAATTTCAACTAAATCTTTTAACCAATCATACTCTTTCCAGGTAAGAGAGTTGAATTTTTCTGAGGACTTATATTGCCAATGAGACGCTATTCCTCTCTCAGCGAAATCGTGCATCTCTTTAGTTCTGATTTGAATTTCTATGGGTTTTCTATTAGATCCAATAACTGCAGTATGAATTGATTTATAGCCATTAATTTTTGCTGAAGATATATAATCTTTAAATTTCCCAGGTATACAATTATATTCTTTGTGAATTATTCCTAAGGTTTTATAACAGTCATCAACATTATCCAAAATAATTCTAAATCCAATGATATCTGTAATTTGTTCCAAAGAAACTCTTTTTTTCTGAACTTTTCTCCAGATTGAAAAAGGTGTTTTTTCTCTTCCATAAATTTTTGAAGAAATTTTATTTTGATCTAATAATTTTCTTATTTCAGTTGATAAGGTCTCAAAAATATCTTTTTTATCTAATTTTATTTCATCAAGTCTTTCTTGAATTAACGATCTAGCCTCATTATTTAAAATTTCAAAAGAAAGATCTTCTAACTCATCCCTGATTCTATGCATTCCCATCCTGTCTGCCAACGGAGCATAAATTTCCATAGTTTCTTGGGAAATCCTTTTTCTTTTTTCCTCTTTTGAAATTGCTTTTATAGTTCTCATGTTGTGTAATCGATCAGCAATTTTTACTAATAAAACTCTAATATCTTTTGAAGTTGCTAAAATTAATTTCCTAAAATTTTCTGCTTTGGAATTAGATGATGCATTATTTTCAAGTGCAGATATTTTTGTAACACCATCAACTAAATCTGCAACTTCATCTCCAAACTCACCTTTGATAGTCTCATATGTTGCATATGTATCTTCTATTGTGTCATGTAATAAGCCCGTAGTTATGGTTGCACTATCTAATTTTAAATCAGTTAATATATTTGCTACTTCAATTGGATGGACTGAGTACGGATCGCCTGAGGCTCTTTTTTGATTGCTATGGGCCTTTACTGCAAAGTCATAGGCCTTATTTAACCTATCTGGATTTAAAAACTTATTATATCCTTTTACTTTATTTATTAAATCATCTGAATTGAGCATACACCTTATTATATCATTAATTCAGATTTGTTTAATAGATCTTATGTCTCTATTTGGTAATGATATTATGAGTTTTTTAATGTGATCTTTGGAAATTGGGTGTTTCCAATTTTTATTTAATTCAAATAATGGAAAAAGGACAAAATTTCTATTGTGCATTCTTGGATGAGGTAAATTGATTTTTTGACTAATTTTTTTACTTTTATAATCAATTATGTCTATATCACATTCTCTAGGGGCGTTTTTATACCTTTTTTTACGACCGAGGTTGATTTCAATGTCTTTAGATACTTTAAGTAACTCTAAAGGTTTTAAATCAGAAATAACTTCTAAGACAATATTTAAGTATTTAGGTTTACTCTCATCCGGCCATGATAAACTCTCATAAAAATTTGATGATTTAACAAGTCTAATATTTCTTAACAATAATTCATACTTAGCTTGTTCTATTTTATATCTTCTGTTTCCTAAATTTGAGCCAATACCTAAGTAGATACGATTAGCTTGATTTTCTAAAATATCTTGATTTGTCACGATTCCAATCCCTATCCTTTTTACTAGCTCTTTTGTCATGCAGTTTTTTTCCTTTTGCTACCGCAAGTTCAATTTTTGCTTTTCCTTTTTTAAAATACATTTTAGTAGGAACAATGGTAAGACCATCTCTTTGCATTTTTCCTATTAATTTATTTATTTCCCGTTTATTTAAAAGTAACTTTCTTTCATCTGTTGGATTATGGTTAGAATAACTGGCTTGTTTATAAGACGCTATATGAGAATTAATTAAGATCAACTCACCATCTTTTTCAACAGCATATGAATCTGCAATATTTACTTTTCCTTCTCTTATTGATTTAATCTCAGAGCCTTTAAGGACAATCCCAGCTTCTAATAAATCTTCAAAAAAATAATTAAAACTAGCCTTTCTATTCAAACATATTATTTTTAAACCAGAATTGGTTTTTTTGTTCATTAAATTAATTTAGCCGTATGAAGAGCCTTTTTAACAATTTCTTTGGTAGTATCTGTAACTTTTACTAATGGTAATCTTACATCATCATCACATAAATCTAATAATTTTGCAGCATACTTAACTGGGCTAGGATTGCTTTCAACAAACATAGCATGATGAACAGGCTGCAATATTTCATTTAATCTCTCAGCCTCTTTAATTTCATTATCATTGTTAGACTTTGAAAATCTTTGGAAATCAGAGCAAAGTTTTGGGGCAATGTTAGCTGTTACACTTATAGCGCCTACTCCACCTTTTCTATTAAACTCTAAAGCGTTATCATCATTTCCTGTCAATTGTATAAAATCTTTGCCTAATTTTTTTAATGTTTTATCTACTCTTGTTAAATCTCCTGTTGCATCCTTAACACCAATAATATTCTTTAATTCAAATAATCTTGCCATTGTTTCAACAGACATATCAATCACTGATCTTCCGGGAATGTTATAAATGATAATTGGAATTCCACATTTATCATTGATAGCTTTATAATGTTGATAAAGTCCCTCTTGTGTAGGCTTATTGTAATATGGAGTTACAATTAATGCTCCATCTGCTCCCATTTTTTCAGCATGAGTAGTCAATGAAATCGCCTCCTCAGTAGAGTTTGACCCAGTACCAGCAAATACAGGTAATTTTCCATTACTTTCTTTGACACATAAATCAATTACTCTTTCATGCTCATTATGGCTTAAAGTTGGAGACTCACCAGTTGTTCCAGCAGGAACCAAACCATTTGTCCCATTTTCAATATGAAAATGGATTAACTTGATGTAAGTTTCATCATCGAGTTTATCATTTTTAAATGGAGTGACTAAAGCAACATTTGATCCTTTGAACATAAATACTTATAACATAGTTTGTGGATTCATATACTAAAAGATTATGCTAAAAAAATTCATATTTTTTATCAATTTATTTTTCTTCTCTACTATTACTATTTTGTTTTCTACAGAAATAATACCTTTAAAGAAACCGATCCAAACTAAAGCGGAAAAGGACCAGAAATTATTAATTGATATAATGAAGCCTCTGCCGAAACCAATTCCTAAAAAAATAGTAGAGGAAATTGAAAAAAAGCCTGAGGATGAAATAGAATTAAAAGCTGAGAAAGACCTAGGTATTATTCTACCAAAAAAGAAACCTTTAATAGCTGGAACCAAAAAAACTGATACAGCGAAAAAATCCAAATATTATAACAAGAAAGATTTTGAAATTGCGAAAAAGGCTATTTCGGAAATGAAACAAGCCAAATGGCCTACCGCATTGAAAACAGCAAAAAGAGCCAAAGATAAATCACTCTATAATTTCATACAATGGAGACATCTACTTACTAAAGGAAACAAAGCATCATATTACGATTATAAAACTTTTATAGACAAAAATGAGGATTATCCACGATTAGGAAGAGTAAAATATTTAGCAGAGCATAAACTTTCTACAGACACTATTTCACCCAAAAAAATTATCGATTGGTTCGGTGTTGATGAACCTCTAAGCGGTTTTGGAAAAATGATACTTGGAGAAAGCATAATTCTCAATGGTAATACACAAAAAGGTATTTCATATATTAAAGAAGGATGGATTTCTGCCGAATTAAGCAAATCTCAATTAAAATTTTATAGAAAAAAATTCAAAAAGTATATCAATGTGGAAGATTATATTAAAAGAGCAGATTACTTAGCTTGGAATAATAAATACTGGGATTTAAAAAGATTATTAAGATATTTACCTAAAGATCATCAATTACTTTATACGGCTAGACAATTGTTAATGAGTAAATCTTATGGTGTAGATAATGCTATTTCGAAAGTCCCAGCAAAATTTAAAAATGATGCAGGTTTAAATTACGACAGATTAAAATGGAGAAGAAAAAGAGGAAGAGTAGATAGCTCTGTTGAAATTTTAGTAAAAATTAAAAATACTAAAGATTATTTGGTCAGACCAGATAAGTGGTGGTTTGAAAGAGAAATCATTTCAAGATCATTAATTTATAAAAAAAAATTTGCATTAGCCTATAAAATTGCGAGTAATCATGCTTTGACTGATGGACCCGAGTATGCGGCCGCGGAATGGATGAGCGGATGGATAGCATTAAGTTTCTTAGATGATCCTTTATTAGCTAAGGATCATTTTGAAAATTTTTATAATAATGTTGGTTACCCGATAAGTACTTCTAGAGGAGCTTATTGGTTAGCTAAAACTTATCAAAAACTTGGTAAAAATGAATTAGCTAATGAATGGTTTGGTAAAGCATCTAATTTTCTTACTACATATTATGGTCAGTTAGCATTTATGGAGTTAAATCCCAATCAAACTTTTGAACTATCTAAAGATATTGAAGTTTCAAAAGAATATAGAGACTATTTTTTTAAAAAAGAATTAGTCAAATTAGTTTATCTTCTTGATGAGCTGAATGAAGACAAATATACAAAACATATTTTAAGACATTTGGCTAATGATGATATAAATAATGGTAGTGAAGTTTTAGCAGCAGAATTAGCAACAAGCATTGATAGATTTGATTTTGCTATTCAAATAGCAAAAATTGCATCATATGAAAAAAGATTTCATAACAAATATAATTATCCAATTATAAGTACACCCAATTATATAAATGGAAGAAAAATTCCTGATACTGCATTTATACTATCAATAATAAGACAAGAAAGTGAATTTGATTTAAGTGCTAACAGTCACGCAGGAGCAAAAGGGCTAATGCAGCTCATGCCTTACACAGCAAAAGTAGTTGCTAAGCAAGCAAAACTTCCTTATTCAAAATCTAGATTAACTAGAGATGCGGAATATAATATTAATTTAGGTTCTCACTATATAGCTGGCCTAATTTTAGAATATGATGGTGCTTATCCGTTTGCAATTGCAGCGTATAACGCTGGACCTAAAAGAGTTAGATATTGGAAAAAAATAAATAAAAATCCACAAAAAAATCAAATTGATTATATAAATTGGATTGAACTAATTAAATTTAAAGAAACAAGAAATTATGTGCAAAGGGTACTGGAAAACTACAACGTTTATCGTTATATCTTAGCCCAAAAGCCAGTTACAATGATAAACTTCTTTAAGGATGATCCTTTGTATTAAAAATGGCGGAAGAGGAGGGATTCGAACCCTCGGTACAAGTTTCCTCGCACGGTCATTTAGCAAACGACTGGTTTCAGCCTCTCACCCACTCTTCCAATAAATTTGTCACTTCTGATTGTATTGAATAATCAATATTTATAAAGTAATTATTCAGTAATTATGAAAAATAAGTATTCAATATTTTCACTTATTAAAAACGCTTTTTCTTATCATGAAAATTGGGAGAAAGCTTGGAAAGATCCTGAGCCTAAAAAAGAATATGACGCGATAATAGTTGGTGGTGGAGGACATGGTCTTGCAACTGCTTATTATCTAGCAAAAAAACATAACATGAAGAACATTGCTGTTGTTGAAAAAGGTTGGATAGGTGGAGGAAATACTGGTCGAAATACTACAATAATTAGATCTAATTATTTATGGGATGCAAGTGCAGGTCTATATGATCATGCTCTTAAAATTTGGGAAGGTTTATCTCAAGAATTAAATTATAATGTTATGTTTAGTCAAAGAGGAGTTATGAATCTTGCACATAATTTGCAAGATGTTAGAGATTTAAAAAGAAGAACTCACGCAAATAGATTGAATGGTATTGATGCAGTTTATTTGAATACCGAAGAAGTTAAAAAATTTTGTCCAATTATAAATACCTCACAGGATATTCGTTATCCAGTTTTAGGCGGAACCCTTCAAAGAAGAGCCGGTACAGCTAGGCATGATGCTGTTGCTTGGGGATATGCAAGAGGTGCTGATGAAATGGGTGTTGATATAATACAAAATTGTGAAGTAAAAGGAATAAAAAGAAATGGTGATACGGTTGAAGGAATTGAAACAACTAAAGGATTTATCAAAACAAAAAAAGTTGGAGTCGTAGCAGCTGGTCACTCCAGTGTAATAGCGAATATGGCTGGATTGAAATTACCTTTGGAGAGTAAGCCACTTCAAGCTTTAGTTTCTGAACCAGTAAAACCAATAATAGATACAGTTGTAATGTCTAACGCTGTTCATGCATATGTTAGCCAATCTGATAAGGGAGAATTGGTTATTGGAGCAGGAACTGATGATTATGTATCTTACTCTCAAAAAGGAAGTCATGATATTGTGGAAGGAACTTTAAATGCAATTTTAGAATTATATCCAATATTTAGTAGAATGAGAATGCTTCGTCAGTGGGGTGGAATAGTTGATATATGTCCTGATGCAAGTCCAATCATAAGTAAAACGTCAATTAAGGGTTTGTACTTTAATTGTGGTTGGGGAACTGGAGGTTTTAAAGCTACACCTGGTTCAGGGGATTTATTTGCACACACAATAGCAAATGATGAACCTCATAAATTAAATGCTGCCTTTAATATAAATAGATTTATAAGTGGTGATCTAGTTGATGAGCATGGTGCAGCCGCTGTTGCACACTAATGTTTTTAATTAATTGTCCTTTTTGTGGAGAGAGAGAACAAAGCGAATTTAAAGCTGGTGGTGAAGCACATATTGTAAGACCAAAACAACCTACAGAACTAAGTGATGATGAATGGGCAGAATATTTGTTCATGAGAAAAAATATAAAAGGAGTTCAGTTTGAAAGATGGAATCATGTTCATGGTTGTAGAAAATGGTTCAATATGGTTAGAGATACATCAAACGACCAAATAAAAGCTGTATACAAAATGGGTGAAAAACCACCGGTAAAATAA
The DNA here is from genome assembly GCA_902547785.1 of uncultured Pelagibacteraceae bacterium. Taxonomy (GTDB): domain Bacteria; phylum Pseudomonadota; class Alphaproteobacteria; order Pelagibacterales; family Pelagibacteraceae; genus Pelagibacter. Next base: position 11,559 of record CACCPC010000006.1, on the reverse strand, counting down.
AATGCCAAATAATTTAAGATTTAAAACAAGTAGATTTATTGATGAAACTTATCGGGTTTCTTTTAAATTTAATAATAAAACATATTTTGGTTTTAAAGGTGATACTTTAGCATCAGCTTTATTGGCTAATGGCATTCATCTTGTAGGACGAAGTTTTAAATATCATAGACCGCGTGGAATTATGACGTCTGGTTCTGAAGAACCTAATGCAATAATTCAATTACATGATAATTCCTCAAGAACTGAACCTAATGTAAGAGCTACAGAAATAGAAATATATGAAGGTTTAGTTGCATCTAGTCAAAATTGTTGGCCTAACGTTAATTTTGATATTGGAGGAATTAATAATCTATTATCCCCTATCTTACCTGCAGGTTTTTATTATAAAACTTTTATGTGGCCTGCAAGTTTCTGGGAAAAGTATGAATACTTTATTAGAAAATCTGCGGGTTTAGGTAAATCACCTAAAGTAGCTGATCCAGACATATATGAACATAAATATATTCATTGTGATGTTTTAGTTATCGGAGCAGGTATATCAGGAATAATAGCAGCTAAAATGGCAGCTAAAAATGGTTTTAAGACTCTTTTAGTTGATGAAAAATCTTATTTGGGGGGATCTTCTATTTATGATAACTCAGAATTTTCAAAGATTAATAATCAAATAACAAGTTCATGGTTAGAAAAAGAAATCAATGAAATATCTAAATTAGAAAATTTAGAAATAAAAACAAGAACCAGCGTTGCAGCATTCCATGGATACAACTTTCTATTGGCTCGTGAAAATCTCACTGATCATTTACCGATTAATCAAAGAGAAAATAAAGTAAGACAAAGATTATTAAAAATTAGAGCTAAAAAAGTAATTACAGCAACTGGCTCTATAGAAAGACCTTTAATATTTGATAATAATGATCGTCCAGGGATACTCTTATCCTCAGCAATTAAAAGATATATTGATTTATATGGTGTGGCATGTGGTGAAAATAATATTCTTTTTACCAATAACGATACGGCATATGAAACAGCCATGAGTTTAATTCAAAGAGGAATTAAAATTAATGCAATAATTGATAATAGAGAACAAATTGACTCTAAAATTTCATACGAAGTTGAGAAAAATAATATTGAAATTTATAAAGGTTATACTGTCGTTAATACTTATGGATATAGAAGAATTAATAAAATATCCATCATGAAACTTTCAAAAGATGGTCAAACAGTTATTGGTGACAAAACAAAGTTGAATTGTGATTGTTTAGGTGTATCTGGTGGTTGGACCCCAGCAGTACACTTGTTTACACAATCAGGAGGTAAATTAAAATTTAGAGAAGAAGACCAAGTATTTATACCTAATGTTTATCCCTCAAATCAAATAAGTATTGGATCTTGTAATGGAGACTTTGGTTTAGAGGAAATAATAAAGAATACCCTATCTTCTATTAAAAAGTTTCTTGATATTGATAATTCTGAATACAAAACTGTTGAAACTATCTCAGGTTTAAATCAATCAAAGAGAAATATTTGGTTATTACCATCTGATAAATCCATAGGGAAAACCAAATCTTTTGTTGATTATCAAAACGATGCAACTGCAAAAGATATTAAATTAGCTCTAAGAGAAGGGTTTAGATCTATAGAACATGTAAAAAGATACACTACTACTGGTATGGGAACTGATCAGGGTAAACTTGGTAATATGCATGCTCTTGGAATTATATCAGAAACAGCGGGAACTAAAATGGGTGAACACGGAACTACAACTTTTAGACCTCCTTATACACCTCTAACTTTTGGAACTATTGTTGGAAGAAATGTAGGAGAATTTTTTGATATATTTAGACGTACTCCAATACATGATTGGCATGTTGCCAACAACGCTGAATTTGAAAACGTTGGTCAATGGAAAAGAGCTTGGTACTATCCAAAGGATAATGAAAATATGCATCAAGCAGTGCAAAGAGAAAGTAAAGCTGCCAGAGACTCAGCGGGTATTCTAGATGCATCTACATTGGGAAAGATTGATATTCAAGGTACTGATGCTTCAGAATTTTTAAATCGTGTTTATACTAACGCTTGGTCAAAACTAGCAGTAGGTAAATGTCGTTATGGTTTAATGTTAAATGAAGATGGAATGGTTTATGATGATGGAGTAACTACTAGATTGGGTGAAAATCATTATATCATGACCACTACTACTGGTGGTGCAGCTAACGTGTTAGGAAAACTTGAAGATTATCTTCAGACAGAATGGCCTGAATTAGATGTCTATTTATCATCTGTAACAGATCATTTTGCTACAATAAGTGTTTGTGGACCTAATAGTAAAAAAATTGTTTCAAAAGTTATTCCTGATTTAGATCTTTCTGATGAAAAGTTCCCACATATGTCATTCAAAAATGCAAAAATAGACAACATTAAATGTCGAGTAATGAGAATTAGTTTTACTGGGGAACATAGTTATGAAATTAATATCCAAGCAAACTTTGGAAAATCTGTTTGGGAAAAATGTATGGAAGCAGGTAAAGATTTTAATATTACGCCCTATGGAACTGAAACGATGCACTTATTAAGAGCAGAAAAAGGTTTTATAATAGTTGGACAAGATACTGATGCAACACTAACACCAATTGATTTACAGATGGATTGGATAGTAAGCAAAAAGAAATATGATTTTATTGGAAAAAGATCATTATATAGATCTGATACTATTAGAGAAGATAGAAAACAATTAGTTGGTTTATTAACAGAAAATCCTGAGGAAGTTTTAGAAGAAGGCGCACAGATAGTTGCTGATATAAAAAAATCACCTATTGAAATGCTTGGTCATGTAACCTCAAGTTATTACAGCCCAAATTTAAAAAAGTCGATCGCATTAGGTGTTGTAAAAGGTGGAAAAAAAATGTTGGGGCAAAAATTGATCATACCAATGGAAAATAAAAACATTAATGTAACTGTAGCTGATCCAGTTTTTTTAGATAAAGAAGGTGAAAGATTAAATGCTAAATTATAATCATACAATTAAAGAGGAAAAATCATATCAAGGTCTACAAATGAACGAGGTTAAACCTGTTATGAAATTGATAGTAAGAGGTAAAAAAAGAGAATTTTTATCAGCTGTTGGTAAATCTTTAAATATGGTTTTGCCTACAAAAGCAAATACTTCCACTCAAAGTGAAAAATTGACAGCTCTATGGTTGAGTCCTGATGAATGGATGATTTTTTCAAATGGCTTTGTTGAAGAAAATAAAAATTCTTATGAAACTGAAACACTTTTGAATAAAAACATATCTAAATTAAATTTAGGAGCTGTGGTGGATGTCACAGATCAATTCGTAAGGATTAATCTCAAAGGGGATAAGATATATGATTTGTTTCAAACAGGCTCTCCTTTTAATTTTAATGATTTTAAGGATAAAATTGGCTCAGTGACCCAAACAATTCTGGCAAAAATAGATGTAATTATTCATAATCAAAATAAAAATGAAGTGAATTTGTTTGTAAGACGCTCATTTTCTGAGCATTTATTCGCATGGATGAATGATAGTGCGTCAAGATTATAGTCACATTTAGATCTCAAATAAGTTAAATAAAAATATGAAAAAATTATTTCTTGTAGCATTATTTGCTCTTTTACCCTTCTCACTAAACGCAGAGTCTAATCTAGATAAAATTTTGTCTTCTGGAGTACTTAAAGTTGGTACTACTGGAGATTGGGATCCTATGACAGTCAAAGATCCTGCAACCAACAAATATAAAGGTTTCGATATCGATGTAATGAATCAATTAGCTAAAGATATGGGTGTAAAAATTGAGTTTGTACCTGCAGAATGGAAAACTATCGTTTCAGGAATAACATCTGCAAGATATGATATTTCAACAAGTGTTACAAAAACGCCAAAGAGAGCTGAAGTAGCTGGTTTTACCGATACCTATTACAAATATGCTACTGTGCCACTTGTTCTCAAAAAGAACTTAAAAAAATTTCCAACTTGGGACTCGCTTAATAATTCAAATGTAACAATCGCAACTACTCTTGGTACTTCTCAAGAGGAAAAAGCAAAAGAATTTTTCCCAAAATCAAAATTAAACTCAATTGAAGCACCAGCAAGAGACTTCCAAGAAGTCTTGGCAGGTAGAGCTGATGGTAATATTACAAGTTCAACAGAAGCAAATAAATTGGTCATCAAATATCCTCAGTTAGCAATCGTCCCAGATGGTGGAAAAAATCCAGCATTTTTAGCAATGATGGTACCAAAAGGTGATACTAAGTGGAATGATTATGTTAATAAATGGATTAAAGATAAAAAATCTTCAGGCTTCTTTACTAAGTTATTAGCTAAATATAATCTAAAGAGCTTATAAAAAATTAGTAATTAATTTTTTATTCTTTATAAGTTAAGGAGTGAAAAATCTATTTTTATTAATTCTAATTTTTCCATTAACATCGTGCGGTAAAAGTGAATTAAACTGGTTAATCTTATCACCAAACAACATTGAGGGGTTAACTAATCTAAAGTTTTTATTAAGTGGTCTAACAACTACTATCTATATTAGTATATTCTCAATCATTATTTCTATTATTCTTGGCCTTTTAGTCGCTATTCCATCACTGGCTAAAAGTAAATTCTTAACCTACCTAAATATTGGCTATGTTGAGATTGTAAGAGCAATTCCTTTGCTAGTTTTAATTTTATGGATTTATTATGGTCTTCCAATCATGACGGGTATAAGTTTTAGCCCATTCGTTTCTGGTATCATAGCTCTGTCAATTAGCGAAAGTGCTTTTCAAGCAGAAATATTTAGAGCAGGAATTAATTCAATAAAAAAATCACAATGGGAAGCTGGAAGTTCTTTAGGATTAAGTTTTATTAGAAAATTAAGATTAGTAATTCTACCTCAAGCAATAAAGAATATTTTACCAGCTATTGGTAATCAATTTGTATATGTGCTTAAAATGTCCTCTCTTGTATCGATAATTGGTATTGGGGATCTGACTAGAAAAGCAAACGAATTGGTTGTCACGACTTATCGGCCACTTGAAATATATACATTTCTAATTCTAGAGTATTTAGTTTTGATATTAATTGTTTCTTATCTTGTTAGAAAATTAGAAAAAAAATTACAAAAAGATTAATTTTTTCTTCTATAGTCCCAAGGATATTCAAAAGTCATTGCCCACATACCTTTTTTATTTTTTTTGGCATAATCCTCATCTGGAATGTATTTTGTTGAATATTTCCTGTAAGCAAAAGCATAACCCTCTCGAACAAGATACTTAGATAGACTTTGATTATTTACAAAACATTCAGCTAAAATTCTTTTATATCTATCTACACCCTCCTTGACACATCTTACTTTGTTTTTACCTATCTTATTAATAAGTAATTGTTTCGCTTGAATTCCACATTTAATAACCTCATTATTCTTATTACAAATTTGTTTAATTTCAGGAGTATCAATGCCACTAAAACGAATTTTTTCGTTTTTTAAATGAATAGTGTCTCCGTCTATAATCTTTATTTCACTAGATTTTACATCAAGGTATGTGACAAAGAAAAATATTAGACAAATACTAGTAAGTAAAAAGACTTTTATTTTGTTTGAAAACATTATTCAAAAAATACCCAATAAATATTAGAACTGCAATTCCCATAATCCAATTTGTTATTAAAATCGTATAAAAAATATCCTCATAATCTCCTCCTTTAATATTAATTACATACCATAAACTTAAAAATGGAAGAGCTGTTAATCTAAGAATACTTAGATAAAGACTGTACAATGGTTTTTTCACTGCTTGGAATACTGCAGTGGTTATAAAAAAAACAGGATAAATTGGGCCAATTAATGCAGCAACTTTTAGATATATCGCACCATGTTTTATTGCCTTTTGGTTATCGGTAAATAATGAAACTAAAAACTCTGCGCCTAAAAATATTATTATTCCTGCACAGATCATAAAAGATGATCCAAACATTAAAGCTTTTCTGTATAATTCTCTCAATCTATCATAATTTTTTGCACCAAAATTTTGTCCCCCAATTGATAATACTGCTGTATTTAATCCAATTACAGGAAGTAAAAAAACTTGTTCAATTCTTAAAGCAGCACCATAACCAGCAGTAGCTAAGTCTCCAAATTGACCAATAAAGTAAAGGATATTAAACAAACCTACACCAATCAATAACATACTAAACATTACAGGAATTGTCTGATACAAAAGTTCTCTTAAAAGATCAAATTTTGGAATAAAACACTCTGGCTTAAGATATTGTTTTAATTCACAACAATAAACTTTATATGCTAAATACAAAAGACCAACAAACTGAGCAACTACAGTAGCTATTGCAAGTCCAGCTATACCAAATGCTGGAATAAAACCATAACCAAAAATAAATAATGGATTTAGAATAATATTTAAAAAGAAACTAAAAATTAAAACGTTTCTGTAACTTTTTGTATCCCCTTGCGCATTTAGCGTTCCATTTAAGGAAATTTGTATCAAAACAATTATAGTTCCATAAAAAATTACATCTAGATATTTTCTAGTTAATATAATTGCCTCTTGGTTTGATCCCATAAGAGAAAGTAAAAAATCTGAAACATTCAAACCAAAAAAAGTAACTAGTATGGATAAAAAGATTGCAAAAATAATTGATTGAGCAACAAATAATGACGCCTTCTTTTTATTATTAGCCCCTATATTATTTCCAATTAAAGTATTAGTTCCAGCAGTTAATCCAACACCTATTGCAATAATAGTAAAATAAATTGGAAAAGATTTTGCGATCGCTGCTATTGCTTCAGCAGATATTCTTCCTGCAAACCATGTGTCTACTAGATTGTAAAAGGTCTGAAATAATGAGCCAACACTTGCTGGAATAGTAACTTTTCTCAATAAAAACCATATTGGATCTTTAGTTAATTTGAAAGATTGTGACAAATAAATCCTTAGTTAAATTCTTTTTGAAAATTATATTTTTTCCCTGATAGCTTTGCCTTGTATATCTGACTTTGTCTCATTCTAAAACGAGATTTTTGGTTTTTTGAGAGTTTATCAAAACAATTAGGACAAGTTACACCCTCCTCATATTTTTTAGATTTTTTATCTTTAATCGAGATTGGTTGTCTACATCCACCACAAATTGAATAGGTTCCTTGTACTAATCCATGTTTTAAACTTACTCTGTTGTCGAATACAAAACACTCGCCTTTCCATAAACTTTTTTTTGGTTTGATTTTTTTTAAGTAATTCAAAATTCCACCCTTTAATTGATAAATATTTTTAAAACCTTTTCTTTCTAAAAATACAGAGGCCTTTTCACACCTAATTCCACCAGTGCAAAACATTGCTATTGGCTGATCTTTTTTTAATTTTTTTAAATATTTAGGGAAATCTCTAAAGTTACTTATATTTGGATTTACTGATTTTTTAAAAGAACCAACTTTATGTTCAAAAGGTTTTCTTGCATCTAATAAAAGAGTTTCTTTTTTTTTAATTAATTTATTCCATTTTGTTGGATCAATATGAGTATTCTTTTTTTCGATCCTATTCGACATTTTAAGATCCATTGGAACAACTTCTCTTTTAATTTTCACTTTAGGTTTATGAAAAGGTTTAAATTTACTTATTGAATTATTGACACTATCAAATTCTTTAATATTCAAAATTTTTTTTAATCTAATAATTGTGGTTTTAATATCTTTATCCATTCCAGAAATAGATCCATTTAAACCTTCTTTGGATATGATAATTGATCCATTTATTTTTTTATTAGTTAAAAGATTACTCAATATTTTTTGATTTTTTTTTAAATTATTTATTTTTTGAAATTTATAAAAACCAAATACAGTGAACATTAAATCTTTCTACAAACAGTCATTCCATCACCAAAAGGTACCATGACCTTTTCAATTCTTGTATCCTTAGAGATAAAATCATTCAAATCTCTAATACTTTTTGTAATTTTGTCATTTATTTCTTTGTTAACAACTTCCCCATGCCATAATACATTATCGATTATCACTAAACCCTCTTTATTCAATAAATCTAAAGAAATTTCATAATATTTTTTATAATTCATTTTATCTGCATCAATAAAAACTAAGTCGAATTTTTTATTTCTTATACTCATTAAAGTTTCTAATGCTGGTTTAATCATTGTTTTAATCTTATGATCTTGATTGGCCTTTTTAAAAAAGCTTTGTGCAACTTTGGTTGTTTCCACATTTTTATCTAATGCAATTATACTGCCTTCATCTGGTAAGGCTAAAGCCATGGATAATGTACTTAAACCTGTAAAAGTTCCTATCTCTAGGACTTTTTTAATTTTAGAAACTTTAATAATCAGATGTAGAAATTGACATTGAGAAATAGATATTTGCATTCTTTTTGAATCACCAAGTGATATGTTGTAATCTATTATTTCTTTTTGAATTGGATGTAATTTCAAACCATTCTTTAGAATATAATCTTGTAAATGTTTTGTGATATTAAGGTCTGAACCCATAACCTTATAATTTTTTCTTTAGGATCTCATTGATTAATTGAGGGTTGGCTTTTCCACCTGATGCCTTCATTGCTTGACCAACAAAAAAACCAAATAATTTTTCTTTACCTTGTTTATATTCTATGGCTTTTTCTCTATTGTCATTAATTATTTTGTCAATTAATAACTCTAGAGCTTTTGGATCACTTTGTTGTTTTAATCCTTTTTCCTCCACAATCTTTTGAGGATCTTTATCTCCATCGATCATCAATTCAAAAACAGTTTTTGCTATCTTTCCTGAGATAGTTCCATTCTTAATAAGATTTATCAAAATAGCGAAATTCTTAGCACTCACTGGACTTTGAGAAATTTCTAAACCTTTGCTATTTAAAACAGCAAATAGTTCTCCTGTAATCCAATTGACTGCCAACTTAATATCTTTGTTTTTACCCATTTTAGCTACAACCTCTTCAAAGTATTTTGCAGTATCAATATCAGAAACTAAGATATTGGCTTCATAAGAAGATAATTTAAACTCTTCAATAAATCTTTTCTTTTTATCATCTGGAAGTTCTGGAATATCATTTTTAAGTTCTTCAATAAATTTTTCCGAAACCTCCAAAGGTAATAAATCAGGGTCCGGAAAATATCTATAATCATGAGCGTCTTCTTTTGATCTCATTGACCTTGTCTCATTTTTCTTCGTATCAAAAAGCCTTGTTTCTTGATCAATAGTTTTGCCCTCTTCTATTAAATCAACTTGCCTATTAGCCTCATATTCTATCGCCATTTGCATAAACTTAATTGAATTAACATTTTTAATTTCACATCGAGTACCGAATTCCTTTGAGCCTTTTGGTCTTACAGAAACGTTCACATCAGCTCTTAAAGAGCCCTCTTGCATATTTCCATCACAAGTTTCTAAATATCTCATTATAGATCGTAATTTTTTAATGTAAGCATTAACCTCATCTGGGGATCTTAGATCAGGCTTGCTCACTATTTCCATTAAAGCTACCCCTGATCTGTTTAAATCAACAAAGGTATTTTTTGGGTCAAGATCATGTATACTTTTTCCAGCATCTTGTTCTAGATGTAATCTTTCTATACCAACTTCTTTTTGACCATTAGGCATATCTAAAATAACTTTACCCTCGCCTACTATAGGATCTTTAAATTGTGATATTTGATATCCTTGAGGTAAATCAGCATAAAAATAATTTTTTCTATCAAATACTGAACGTTTATTAATTTTTGCGTTAAGGCCAATGCCAGTTTTAATTGCTTGTTTGACACAAAATTCGTTTATTACTGGTAACATTCCTGGAAATGCAGCATCAACTAAACTAACCTGTGTATTAGGTTCTGCTCCAAATTTTGTTGCTGAAGTAGAAAATAATTTAGACTTAGATAAAACTTGAGCGTGAACTTCTAAACCAATTACTACCTCATACTGATTATCTTTTCGATTGATCAAATATTCTAAATCTTTTTTACTCATTTTATCCACCAATCAGTAATTTTGTTTTTAAAGTTGATCTTTTCTTCCATAGCATAAGCTATATTTAATATATTTTGTTCATCAAAGGCTTTACCAATAATTTGTAAACCTAAAGGATAACCTTTTGTATCATGTCCGGCAGGTATTGAGATACCTGGAAGTCCAGCCAAGTTAACAGGAACTGTAAATATATCATTAAGATACATTGAAACTGGATCATTAGTTTTTTCACCTATTTTAAATGCTGAGCTAGGTGTTGATGGAGTTAAAATTGCATCGACTTTTTTATAAGCCTCATCAAAATCATTTTTGATAAGTTTCCTTACTTTTTGAGCTTTAAGATAATATGCATCATAATACCCGGAAGATAAAACATAGGTTCCAATCATAATTCTTCTTTGAACTTCAGTTCCAAAACCTTCTGATCTAGTTTTTTCGTACATATCAATTAAATTTTCCCCTTTAGCCCTAAATCCATACTTAACACCATCATATCTTGCTAAATTTGATGACGCCTCTGCTGGAGCAACTATATAATATGTTGGTAAGGCATAACTTGTATTAGGCAGAGAAATATCAATAGTTTCAGCACCACAATCTTTAATATATTGAATACCTTTTTGCCAAAGATCTTCAATTTCCTTTGGCATACCATCGACTCTATATTCTTTTGGTATTCCAATTCTTTTTCCTTTTATGTTATTTGTAAGTTCTTTACTATAATGGTTTCTTTTAAATTCTATTGAAGTAGAATCTTTAGGATCATAGGAACTAATCACTTCATGCAATAAAGCACAATCCTTAACATTTTGTGCCATTGGTCCTGCTTGATCCAATGATGAAGCAAAAGCAACTATTCCATATCTTGAACAACTTCCGTATGTAGGTTTCAATCCAACAATTCCAGTGAAAGAAGCTGGTTGTCTAATTGATCCACCAGTATCAGTGCCAATTGTAACAGGAGTCAATTGTCCGGCCACTGCTGAAGCTGAGCCACCTGATGATCCTCCGGGAACTAAATTTTTATCAATAGGACTTTGAACATTACCAAAAAAACTTGTTTCATTTGATGAGCCCATTGCAAACTCATCACAGTTAAGCTTACCCAGAAGTATTGCGCCCTCATTCCAAATATTTTGAGTTACTGTTGATTCATAAGTTGGTATAAAGTTATTTAAAATCTTACTACCAGCAGTTGTTTTAATATTTTTCGTACAAAATAAATCTTTAACTGCCATTGGAATACCAGGCAGTTTTAAATCAAAATTAGGTTTTTGATCAAATTTTTTTGCTTTATCCAAAGCTGATGTAAAGTCATTTGTAATATAAGCATTCAATTTCTCAGATTTTTCAGATCTATCAATAAATGCTTTGGTTACATCTGTTGAAGAAAGTTTTTTATTTTTAATATTTTCAACCAGTTCTGTAAGGGATTGTTTTGTAATATCAGACATTATTCAATAACCTTGGGTACTACAAAATAGTCCTCATTATCCTGAGGAGAATTTTTAATAATTTGTTCCCTTATATTTTTACTTTTTACTTCATCAGATCTTAATTTTAATG
>CACCPC010000005.1:0-68053 GCA_902547785.1 uncultured Pelagibacteraceae bacterium | reverse complement strand
GATATTGCATTGGTATCCAATAAGAAATTATTAGAGACCGGAACCTCAAATTTATTATTTGTTAAAGATCAAAAATTCTTTACACCCAAAAAAGATTATTATGAGGGAAATACTTATAAATTTTTTAAAACAAAAATAAGAAAGATAATTAAAAAAGATATTTTGCTTAAAGAAATAAAAAATTATGATGAAATATTATTAATAGGATCTGGCAAAGGTGTTACTTCAGTTAAAACTATAAATGAGCTTAAATGGAAAAGAAAAAACCTAAAAAAATTCAAGTTTCTATCAAAACAGTATGATGCAGTTATAAATAAATGCAATTCTTATAGATTTTAGCAAATGAAAGACCCAAACAATCCTTGTTTATTTTGTAATGTTAAAAAAAGTGGATGTGCTCATGAAAATGAATTGGCATATGCAAGTTATGATTCATATCCAGTTTCAGAACATCATTGTTTGATTATACCTAAAAGACACATAAAAGATTATTTTGACTTATCTAATGATGAATTGGTTGCCTGTAATGATCTTTTAAAAATTGTAAAAAAAGAAATAATCAATAAAGATCCATTAGTTAAAGGATTTAATCTAGGCACAAATATAGGAATTGTATCTGGTCAATCTATTTTACATTGTCATTTTCATCTGATTCCCCGAAGAGAAGGAGATGTAGATAATCCTCAGGGTGGAGTAAGATCGGTCATTCCAAACAAACAACATTATAAAAGAAATAATTAGCCTGTTATAAAAGACAAATTGACCCTAGTTTGAGGTTGAACTATAAATTCAACTATATATAAAACTTTAAAATTAATTCAAAATTTAACAAAAGGCGGAAATGTTAAGCAACAATCCATTTTCAATTTTATCAGAAACCATTTCACCGTTTGCTATGCAATCTTTTATTATTACAATGGTTTTGTTGATTGCAGTTGGAACTATTATTCAAATGATACATCATAAAAATTTGACTTATTTTTTTAATAACGCAAAAAAAGCAAAACTATCAGCGACAAAAGAACTAGGTGTTGGAGAAAAAGTTTCCGTGATTGCTAAAACAACAGTTGTTGATATTGGTACTACCTCTGAATTAGGTTTTGGTAAAAGAAGACTGGCCCATGTTCTAGGAATGTACGGAACAATTTTATTTTGGGTGTCTTCAACTGTTTTAGTTTTTTGTTACACAGGTGCTGATAAACCAAGTTCTCAAACTTGGTCATTAATTTGGCATGCAGGAGCAATATTAACTTGCTTGGGCGGGTATTGGTTTTGGTTTTTTTTAAGAGTAGACGTATCAGCGGAAGCTCATCCTTGGTATAGAATCATTAAAGCTGATTTATTTGTTTTAGCTTTACTTGCATGCTCAACTTTTGGGTTAGCATGGTCTTACACTCAATTTAACGGACAAATGGGATTATCATATTTGTTTTTAACTTTATTTGTTGCATCTAATTTAATTTTATTTGGTGGCGTTTATTGGTCTAAATTTGCCCATATGTTCTACAAACCAGGAGCAGCAATACAAAAAAATCTAGCTGAAGCTGATGGTTCAAGAGACAATCTTCCTCCACCAGCAGATGCCCCTGAGCAATTTGGCTTAGGTATAAAAAGAGAAGAGCCAAAACACTATTAATATGTTATTAGAAAAAGGAGAAAAATAAATTATGTCAACTTTTGTATACATGACAAGATGTGATGGTTGTGGACATTGTGTAGATATATGTCCTTCAGACATCATGCATATAGATGAAAATATTCGAAGAGCAAAAAACATTGAACCAAATTTTTGTTGGGAATGTTACTCATGCGTTAAAGCATGCCCTAATCATGCAATTGACGTAAGAGGGTATGCTGATTTTGCTCCTATGGGTCACAGTGTGAGAGTTAGAAGAGAAGAAGAAAAAGGAACCATCTCTTGGAAAATCAAATTTAGAAATGGAACAGAAAAGAATTTCGTATCCCCAATAACAACAAAACCCTGGGGTAAATTTATTCCTAAACTTGCTGAAGGTGACACTCCTAACCAAGGAGAAATTAATTCACAAAGATTATATAGTGAGCCAGAGGGTTTAAATACTAATAAAGAATTACCATCAGTTCCAAAAGAGTCTTTTAAAAAAGGTGTTTATTATTAATGGCTAAGCACAAAACACATTATGAGGAATGTGATGTATTAGTTGTTGGTGGTGGAATGGCTGGTACTGGAGCAACATTTGAGGCCAGACATTGGGGAAGAGATTTAAAAATTGTTTGTGTTGAAAAAGCAAATATTGATCGAAGTGGTGCAGTCGCACAAGGTTTATATGCAATCAATTGTTACATGGGTATGCAATGGGATGAAAATCAACCTGAGGACCATGTTAGATATGCCAGAAATGATCTAATGGGAATGGTTAGAGAAGATTTAGGTTATGATATGGCTCGTCATGTAGACTCAACTGTTCACATGTTTGATGAGTGGGGTCTTCCGATGATGAAAAATGAAAAAACTGGAAGATACTTAAGGGAAGGTAAATGGCAAATAATGATACATGGTGAAAGCTATAAACCAATCGTTGCTGAGGCAGCAAAAAAATCTGCAGATAAAATTTATAATAGAATAATGGTTACTCATTTATTAATGGATGAAGCTCAAGAAAATAGAATTGGTGGAGCTGTTGGATTTAACATGAGAACAGGAGATTTTCATGTATTTAGAGCTAAAGCAGTTATTGTTGCTGCAGGTGGTGCATCGCATATTTTTAAACCAAGAGCGGTTGGAGAAGGTATGGGAAGAACTTGGTATGCACCATGGAGTAATGGATCTGCATATGCACTACCTATTGCTGCAGGCGCAAAGATGACTCAAATGGAAAATAGAATTGTTTTGTGTAGATTTAAAGATGGTTATGGACCTGTTGGAGCATATTTTTTACATTTAAAAACATATACACAAAATGCTAATGGCGAAAATTATGAAAAAAAATGGTATGATCAAACTAAACAATTAGTTGGCGAATATATTGATCATCATCCAACTCCTACTTGTTTAAGAAACCACGCATTTATACAAGAAGTTGCTGCCGGAGGCGGACCGATCCACATGGTAACTAAAGAGGCTTTTCAAGATCCACATTTAGAAACAGTTGGATGGGAAAACTTTTTAGGGATGACAGTTGGACAAGCTGTTGTTTGGGCATCACAAAATATTGATCCAAAGTATACAAATCCTGAATTAACAACATCAGAACCTTACGTTATGGGATCACATGCGACATGTTCAGGAGCATGGGTTAGTGGACCTGAAGATTTGTCTCCACCAGAATACTTCTGGGGTTATAACAGAATGTTAACAATCGATGGACTTTTTGGTGCAGGGGATACAGTGGGTGGTAGTGCACATAAATTTTCATCAGGATCTTTTACAGAGGGTAGATTAGCAGCAAAAGCAGCAGTAAAATATATTGAAGATAAAAAAGCTGAAGGAATTAATGTTACAGATAAACAATGTGATAATTTTAAAAAAGCTGTCTACAAACCATTAGAAACCTATACAGTTGCTCAAAACGAGATAACTGGAGGAACAGTTTCACCAAGTTATATTTCTCCAATACAAGGATTGCAAAGACTTCAAAAGATTATGGATGAATACGTTGGGGGTATCACTTCAAATTATATGACAAACGGAAATTTACTAAAAAAAGCTTTAGAACTTTTAACTTGGTTACAAGAGGATTTAGAGCACGTTGGTGCAGAAGATTATCATCAATTGATGCGGGCTTGGGAGTTGAAACACAGAACTTTGACATCACAATGTGTTACTGAGCATACTTTGTTTAGGGAAGAAACTCGTTGGCCAGGTTATTATTATAGAGGAGATCATATGAAATTAGATGATAAAAATTGGCATTGTTTAACAGTTTCAAGAAGAGATCCTAAAACCGGAAAATTTACTCTAGAAAAAGTTCCAGTTTATCACATAGTGGATGAAAAAGAGAAAAAGAAGGCATCATAATTTATTTTAAGAACATTTATGGATCTTTTATCAAAGTCAGATGAAGAGATTTTTCAGATCGGCAAACCTTTTTGGGAAAATTTAGTAAGAGCCTCAAATATGAAAGATTATGGAAGTTTTACTAAAGACTTTTCAACACAAATGTTGTTTGGAGCTAACGAAGTAGAGCTTGGTAAACAATGGGCAAACAACAAAATTATCACAAATTTAGAAGAAACTTACAAGCCATTTGGAACTTTAAGACGTGGTGAACACATAACAGTACTAATCAAACAAACAAATAAGGAAATATCAGGGGAGTTCTTGGGGAGATTGGTACTTGGTGTTGAGGATGACGAGATCAAAATTTTTGGAGCAACAATTTACTAATTATAGTTTGACAATTTTTTTGCTGGGTGTATTCAGTGACTTAGATGCATCTTTCAAATTTAAAAATTCTAAATATCATAGCTAATAGAAAATCAACTTTTATTAAAACTGGAATTTTTTCAGCTATAGCTGCATGTTGGGGTGTTATCTTAGTTGGAACTTTTATTACTTTTAATTAAGTAATATTTTAAGTTTTTATATTTGATGGACGTATTTTTACCTATAGCTCAAGTCTTTATTAATCCAGTAGAAATACTTTTAATAAGTGCGATTGTTGGTGTTCTTTCAGGTTTGTTTGGAGTAGGAGGTGGTTTTTTAATGACACCTTTTTTAATCTTTATGGGTGTTCCTCCAGCTTATGCAGTAGCAAATGAGGCCAACAATATCCTAGCAACTTCTGTATCTGGATCTACCACTCATTGGTTAAAAAATACTTTAGATTATAAAATGGGATTAATTATAGTAATTGGTGGAACAATGGGAACTGTATTAGGTATTTTTACCTTCACTTATTTTAAGGATATTGGAAAAATAGATACAGTAATTTCTTTAGCCTATATGTACATTCTTGCAATAATTGGGACTCTGATGTTGGTAGAAAGTTTAGGTGAAATTGATAAAGCCAAAAAAAATATAGTAGAGAAAAAAAAACTACATGTCCATTATTGGATCCATGGTCTCCCTTTTAGAATGAGATTTCCTAAATCCAAATTATATGAGAGTATATTTACACCTATCGTTATTGGATTAATCGTTGGTTTTATTGCAGCTATCATGGGTATCGGCGGCGCATTCATTTTAGTGCCTGCAATGATTTACATTATTAAGATGCCTACAAAATTAGTGCCTGGAACTTCCTTGTTTGTGACAATATTTGTTAGTGTGATAGTGACATTTCTCCATTCAATTAATTATGGATCAATTGATTTAATGTTAGTTTTAATGCTAGTTGTTGGATCAATAATAGGTGTTCAAGTAGGCCAAAAACTCGGAGAGCAGATTGACAGCTCTGGATTAAAAGCTTTGTTAGCAATTTTATTATTAATAGTCGGGATTGTAATAGCTTACGATACCTTTTTTGCTGAGGAGATTAAGAACGGAGTTACATCTGTAACTTCACCAGATTTAAATTTCTTCTCAAAGTTTATTAAGGAGTTCTCAGAAGATATGCCATTCTTTTATGGATTATTTTCAATCTTATTCGCTGTTATTTTAGGAATAGGAGCTGCGTTTATTAGAAGATCGATTTCTAAATTTAGAGAAAAGTATTTTAAAAAGATAGTTAAACAATCTAAATAAAAAATTTTACATATATCTCAATTGTCAAAATACTTACAATTCCTACAGTCAACATTGATGTAAATCCAACAATAAAAGGTTTATAACCCATATTTCTAATATCTTTTAAATTTGTAGATAAGCCTATAGCTGCCATAGCCATAGTCAAAAAAATTTTAGAAGAAGATTTAATTGAATTAATTAAATCAATCCAATGATTATTAGTTGAAAAAACTTCATCACCTACATTTCTTAAAATTATCATCCCAACAAAACCTAAAACAAAATATGGAAATATACTTAAAATAGAGTAACCCCTTTCTTTTGTTTGACCTCTGTTGTAAAGAAAAGCCAAAAGAGGAATCATAACAATTAAAAAAGTATTTCTTATGAGCTTTGTAACTGTTGCAATATTTAAAGTCTCAGGACTATTAAACTGTTGTTCGTATATTAATCCTGCTGCAGCTACCTGTGAGGTTTCATGTATGGCAGTTCCTAAAAAGAGACCTGCAAATAATGAGTTTCCCTCAAAATAAAAATTTGCAAAGTAGGGATATAACAACATCGATAGTATTCCGAATAAAGTAATGTTAGCAATTGCATAAGAAATTTCACTTTTATTAGCTTTGATTACCGGTGCGGTTGCCATGATCGCTGTAGTGCCACAAACAGTGCTACCAATTGATATTAAGTAGGCCATCCTTGTTGGTATTTGGAGCTTTTTAATTATGAGCTTTATTACTATTAAAACACTAAATATACAAATTACTATTAATGGAATTGCTACTTTTCCAAATTCTAAAAATTCAAAAGGTTTTAATTGTATTCCTAGGCAGATAATTCCAAGTTTTAAAATATAGTCTCTAATAAAATCTAATCCTTCTTGAAAACTTTCTCGAATTTTAAAAAAATTTCCAAAAAAAATTCCTAGTAGAATAGCTATCATCGCTGTAGAGATTGGGCTTTTGCTATATCCTAAAAGTTCAATACCAATAATATTATTAAAACCTTGAGAAAGAGAATAAAGAATAAATGCAAGTATTATACCCGGTATTAACACCAAGTAATCTTTTAAGACCATCTTTTATAAAGTGATTATGCGCTTCTATAAAGTTTAGTCATAACAAATTCTTTATGACCCAAAGCTTCTGCACAAGTTAATCTTCCATTAGCAACTCTAAGAGTTGTCTCAATAAGTTTATCTCCCGCCTCTGATAAATTCATTTCTCTTGAAAGAATTTTTGATACATCGCAATCAATGTGTTCACCCATACTTTTAACGGTCAATGGATTAGCAGTTAATTTAACGACTGGTTCAATTGGATTTCCAACAATATTACCTTGCCCAGTTGGAAACAGATGAATATTAAACCCTGCTGCTGCTTGTAGTGTTACACACTCTGCTGCAGCTGAAGAAGTATCCATAAAGTATAATCCTTTACCTTTCTTTGGTTCTTCTGCTGGCTCTAAAACATCTATAAATTTACAATCACCAATTTTTTGAAAATTTCCGAACGCCTTTTCTTCAATAGTCGTCAAGCCTCCAGCAATGTTTCCAGCAGTTGGTTGACTTTCTGACAAATCATCCGTTGCTTCTTTTAAAATAAAATCATTATATGCGCTCCAAGTTCTCATAAATTTATCTGAAGCCTCTTTTGTTGCACCTCTAGTTGCACAAACTTTTTCAGCACCAGTTAGTTCTGAAGTTTCACCAAAACATAAATGAACACCAAGTGGCTCAAGTTTATCCATTAAGTTTCCAACTGTAGGATTTGACGCAAGACCTGAAGTAGTATCTGATTCTCCACATTTTACTGAAATCCATAAATCACTTATTGGACATTCCTCTCTTTGTTTTTCTGAAGCCCACATGACAAATTCTTGTGCTTTTTTGGAAGCTTTCATGACTGTTCCAATATCACCTGTTCGTTCAATGTGAAAACCTTCCACAGGTTTTCCAGTTTTTGCTATTCCATCTACAATTCTTTTAGTCCATTTTGGTTCAATACCAATTACAATCACAGCGGCAACATTTGGATTGCTTCCCGTACCTATCATTGTTCTAAAGTGTAATTCTAAATCTGCTCCAAACTGTAATCGTCCATATGAATGAGGTAATGCGATAGTTCCTTTTATATTGTTTGCGACTGCTTCCGCACAAGCGTTTGAAATATCATCTACTGGTAAAATAATTACGTGATTTCTAGTTCCCGCTCTTCCATTTTCTCTTTTGTAACCTAAAAAACTTTTTGGAATTTCCATCAATTTACCACTTTTTTGTTTTTACGTTATGAACATGTACATGCTCACCTTTTTTTATGGATTTAACAACTTTTCCTATGTCGTGACCATATTTTAAGATTGTGTCACCTTCTTTTAAGTCCGTCATAGCAATTTTATGACCCAATGGTATTTCATCCATTGATTGAATATCTGTTGAGGTATCATCCTCCATAATCCAGCATTTGCAGTCTTGTTTTGGTGTTATTTTTTCGATTACTACAACCCCTACATTATCCTTTTTATCGTGGATTATGATGTCAGTAGCCATTATATCGTGTCGATTTGTTTGTTTGAATTTTCAAAAATCTTATATATTAATCGCGACAATTAAGAAATAGTTTTATAAAAAAATTATTACATTTGTTAGATTAGAAAGGTTCTATTAATGACGAAAATGACAACAGAGGAAGCTTTTGTAAAAGTTTTACAAATGCACGGCATCGAACATGCTTTTGGAATAATAGGTTCAGCATTCATGCCTATCTCTGATATTTTTCCTGATGCAGGTATTACTTTTTGGGACGTAGCTCATGAAACAAATGGTGGACTAATCGCTGATGGTTATACAAGATCTACAGGTAAAATGTCTATGGTCATTGCACAAAACGGGCCAGGTATCACTGGATTAGTGACCCCAATTAAAACCGCTTACTGGAACCATACACCATTATTATTAGTTACACCTCAGGCAGCAAATAAGACTATGGGTCAAGGAGGTTTTCAAGAAGTAGAGCAAATGAATTTATTTAAAGATATGGTTTGTTACCAAGAAGAGGTTAGAGACCCATCAAGAATGGCTGAAGTTTTAAATAGAGTAATTGAAAAAGCAATAAGAGGATCAGCGCCGGCGCAAATTAATGTTCCAAGAGATTATTGGACGCAAGTTATCGATATTGAATTACCACCAATAGTAAGATTAGAAAGACAAGGTGGAGGAGCAGAGGCTATAGATAAAGCTGCAAAACTTTTATCAAATGCAAAGTTTCCAGTTATTTTATCTGGTGCAGGAGTTGTAATTGGTGGTGCAATTGAAGAGACAAAAAAACTTGCAGAAAAATTAGACTCTCCAGTTTGTTCTGGTTATCAGCACAATGATAGTTTTCCGGGAAGTCATCCGTTAGCTGTAGGACCATTAGGATATAATGGGTCAAAAGCTGCTATGGAATTAATCTCAAAAGCAGATGTTGTTTTGGCTTTAGGAACAAGATTAAATCCGTTTTCGACACTTCCAGGGTATGGCATAGATTATTGGCCTAAGAAAGCTGGTATAATCCAAGTTGATATCAATCCTGATAGAATTGGATTAACTAAAAAAGTTACTGTTGGAATAAGCGGAGATGCAAAATTAGTTGCTCAACAAATATTTGATAAATTATCACCTAATGCAGGTGATACTGATAGACAAAAAAGAAAAGATTTAATTCATCAAACAAAATCTGCATGGTTACAAAAACTATCAAGTTTAGATCATGAAGAAGATGATGAAGGAACAGTTTGGAATAAAGAGGCAAGAGAGAGAGATAAAGACAGAATGTCACCAAGACAAGCTTGGAGAGCAATACAAGCGGGAATGCCAGAAGATGTAATTATATCTAGTGATATTGGAAATAATTGTGCAATTGGAAATGCTTACCCAACTTTTGAAAAACCAAGAAAATATTTAGCACCAGGTTTATTTGGTCCTTGTGGCTATGGTTTTCCATCAATTCTCGGAGCAAAAATTGGATGTCCCGATACACCTGTAATTGGTTTTGCGGGAGATGGAGCATTTGGAATTAGTATGAACGAGATGAGTTCTTGTGCTCGTGAAGAATGGCCGGCAATTACAATGGTTATCTTTAGAAACTACCAATGGGGTGCAGAAAAAAGAAACACTACCCTTTGGTATGATAATAATTTTATAGGAACTGAATTAGATCCTAATTTAAGTTATGCAAAAGTAGCCGATGCATGTGGTTTAAAAGGTGTGACTGTTAAAACTATGGAAGAGACAACTGCGGCAATCAAAAAATCATGTGAGGATCAAAAGAAAGGCATTACGACATTTATTGAGGTAATACTTAATCAAGAATTAGGTGAACCATTCAGAAGAGATGCGATGAAAGCACCTGTAAAAGTTGCTGGAATTAAAAAAGAGGATATGAAAAAGCAGCCTTCTATAAATTCTTAATGTAAATCCATAGGCCAGTTATCTTTACCATTATATCGATCTAACTCTTTTTTTGTTATTGGCCTGAACAAAACCCAAGCAATAACAATTACTAAAGATAATAATATTAATGTTTTCACTTTTATCTTATTATTGTCTTAACAGAACCGAGCTTATCGATTTTTCCTTGATAAAGACCTTTACCTATCGGAACAACTCCTACAGTTGAACCAGTAAATACATAAAAATTTTTATTCAGATTAACTTTATCTTTTTTTAATTTATTTAAGACAAACCTTAATGAGTTTAATGGATTAATAAAAACAGCACTAGTATTACCATTAATATTCTGTTTTGTATTTTTGTTTGAAATATTTGTTTTTAAATTTCCAACGTTAATTTTTCTATATTTTTTCTTTTGACCGATCAAAAATTTTACATTAGCTCCGAAATCACTACATAAATCTCCAAACGAGGTTATTCCTTTTTTTCTTTGTCTATAACCAACGATTTCTATACAAGGAGCCATATGAGAAATAAATTTTGAAATATTTCTCATCGTAATTACACCTTTTGAATTAAAAAAAGATCTTTTAATTAGATAGCAAACCTCTAACTCAATGCCAAAAGTAGTTTTACTAATCTTGACACTTTTACCACTTTTCAAAAAATTATTTTTATAAACCGATGCATAAAATGGCTCTTTTTCCTTTAACTTTTTCATTACTGGAATTCCAGTTCCCCCAGCTTTGTAACCAATTATAGGTTTTTTAACTTTACTCTCACAAAGCATTCTAAATTTGTTTGCCTCAGTCAGTTTTTTTGTAAATCTCCTAGGCAATGGTGCGATAATTTTATTTTTCAGAAAAGCTTTTACTAATTTATTTGAAGTTCTTTCTATTAATGTGCTCATATTTTTGAATCATTTTTTTTATTTAATTAATAAACTATATTTTATGATCCAAAGTTTATCAAACTAAAACCAGCAATAAAGAAGACTATCAACCACACCAAACCTTTTATTAAAAAAAAAGTAAATCCTCCAACTAGAATATATTTACCCCATTTATTTTTTGACAGAAAATTTTTAAGCCTAGTCATCATTTAGATAAATTTTGCTAATTCAATAAAGACATTGGATCAAGTCTAGTTTGAAACCAATTTACCCTAAAATCTAGGTGAGGGCCTGTAGATCTACCAGTTGATCCAACCGTACCAATGATATCTCCTTGATTAATTTGGTCACCAACAGATACCATCACATTTTCTAGATGAGAGTAAATTGTTGAAATCCCGTGTCCATGATCCATTATAATTGTACCGCCAGTATAATAAAGATCATCCTCAGCCATTGTCACAACCCCAGATGCTGATGATTTAATCATTGTTCCTTTTTTCGCCGCTATATCAATTCCATAGTGAGGCCACTTTGGTTTACCATTTAAAATTCTCTGGCTTCCATAAACACCGCTAATAATTCCTTTTACAGGCATAATGAATTGGTTTTTAAAAAAAGGTAAATCAGAATTGATAGCTCTAGCTTTTCCAATTCTGTTGTTTTCTTCTTTTATTCTTTTGTAAACTGACTCGGGTGGCGTAACTTTACTTTCTTCTAAGCCATCTATTCTCTGAATATTATATTTTCTTTTAAGAACTTTTTTAATTATTTTTTCACTTTTTCCGTTTGTTATTTTAGTAATAGTTAAATCAAATTTTCTATCTCTATCAATACCAAAAGCAAAATAACCATCTTTAGAAACTTTCACTTCTTTTTTATCTATAATTATTTTAGAAGAGGGATCAGTTATTCCTATAATATAATGACCCTGTAAAAATTTTCCTTTAAACTCGATAGCATTTGAATGAGCTGATATAAAAAAGATTATTAAAAAAAATAATTTTGGTATTATTTTGCAGTCCATCCGCCATCAACTAATAAAGAAGTTCCAGTAATCATTGACGCTGCATCAGATGCAAGAAATACAGCTGCACTTGCTACATCTGAAAGTTCAGCAAATTTTCCCAAGGGAATATTGCCCAAAACCTCTTTTTTAAACTTTTTACTTTTCAAAAATTTACTTGTCATTGGAGTAACAACAAAAGTTGGGCAAACAGTATTTACCCTTATATTATATTTAGCTAGATCAATCGACATTCCTTTGGTTAAGCCTTCTAAGCCAAATTTTGTCATATTATAAACACTTCTAATAGGACCACCAACATGACCCATTTGAGAAGACATATTTACAATCGCACCGCCATTTTTTTTTCTATTTTTGGACTTAATCATTTTTAAAGCACATAATTGAGCAAGATTAAAAGTTGCCATTGTGTTTATCTTAACCAAATACTCCATATTTTTTGTTTTAACTTTCGTAAAATGTTCTGGAATATTATTGCCTGCATTGTTAATCAGTATGTCTATTTTTGATTGTTTATTAATTATCTCTTTAATATGATTGTAATTTGTGATGTCACATACATAAGATTTACATTTAGACTTTATTTTTTTTATCTTTTTTGAAACTTCATCTAAATCTTTTTTTGTTCTACTTATGATGATCAAATTCGCACCAGCTTCAGCAAGCGCTATAGCACATGCTCTACCAAGTCCTTTTCCAGCTCCAGTCACTACTGCAGTTTTATTTTTTAAATTGTAATTTTTTAGGTACATCATAAAAATAATATTTTAATATCAGTATAAATCAATTCAATAGCAACAATAAAAATTGCCAATAATCCTGCCCAAGCAATCCATTTATATTTTTTTATCCAATTAGATATCAATGTTGCTGCTGTTGCCATAAGTACAATTGATAAAACAAGACCAAAAATTAATAAGTAATAATGGTCTCCTGCTGCTCCTGCAACTCCTAAAACATTATCTAAACTCATAGTAAAATCAGCTAATAAGATTGTCCAAATAGCTTTAAGGAAACTGGAATTATCTACCTTTATATCACTTTCGTTATCAGAACCTTTTATTACATCTACATAAAGTTTGTAGACAATATAGAGAAGAAGAACACCTCCAATTAACCTTAAACCTGTAATTTGTAATAAATAAGCAGTCAATAAAGTTAAGATTATCCTTAAGACAACCGCACCACCTATTCCCCAAAAAATAATTTTTCGTCTTTGTTCTAAAGGAAATTTTGATGCAACCATTCCAATTATGATCGCATTGTCTCCTGCTAAAACAAGATCAATTAAAATGATTTGTGTTAAAATTGTAATTTGTTCTGGATTAATAAAATCAGTGGGCATTAACTTTTAAGTATCATATCAGCACCTTTTTCGGCAATCATAATTGTAGGTGCATTAGTATTACCCGAAGTTATATTAGGCATTATTGAGGCATCAATTACTCTTAAATTATTTAAACCTTTTACTTTAAGAGTTTCATCAACTACTGCCATATCATCTTGTCCCATTTTACATGTACCAACTGGATGAAAAATAGTTTGCGCATAATTTGATCCAGCTTTTACAAGTTCTTCATCGTCATTAATATCAATACCAGGTCTATATTCCTCTGGTTTATATTTTTTAAAAGTTTCAGACTCCATTACTATTTTCCTTGTAAGCTTCAAACCTTTTGCAGCAACCATACGATCATGGTCAGTTGAAAGATAGTTGAGTTTTACTTTTGCATAAATTCTTGAGTCTTTATTGATAATATTTACGTGACCTCTACTTGTTGGTCTTATATTTGAAACAGTTGGTGTAAATGCATGAAAGTCATGGTTTTTTGTAGCACCTAAAGTGTCCATACTCATTGGTTGCACGTGCCATTGAAGATCTGGCAATTCTAAAGAAGGATCACTCTTTGCAAACATACACATTTGACTAGCGCCCATTGTCATTGGTCCACTCCTATTAAAAACATATTCTAGACCAATCATTAATTTACCAAATAAACTATTAACTTTTTTATTTAATGATTTAAGTCCATTAACTTTGTAAATTGGTCTGAACATTAAATGATCTTGTAAATTTTCTCCAACTCCCTTTAGGTCATGCACCATAGTTACACCAAGGTCTTTTAATTTTTCTGAATTTCCTATCCCTGAAGTTTGCAAAATCTGAGGTGATCCAATTGACCCAGATGAGAGTATTATTTCTTTGTTAGCGGCAACCTTTTTCAGAGCATTTTCTTGCCAGTACTCAATATTTTTAGCAGTTTTATTTTCGAAATTTATTTTTTTTACATGAGCATGAGTAATAATCTTTAAATTTTTTCTATTTTTAATTGGGTTTAAATATCCAACTGCAGTACTACACCTAAATCCATCTTTCTCAGTTACTTGAAAGTATCCACAACCATGATTATCACCAGTATTAAAATCTTTCGTTTTTGGAATGCCAAATTCTTCTGCTGCATTTTGAAATTCATTTAACAGCGGTAATTGAATTCTTTGATCTGAAACAGACAAAGGCCCTCCAATACCATGGTAATCATTTTTACCTCGTTCTTGATCTTCAGCTTTGATAAAGTAAGGTAGAACATCATCCCAACCCCAACCAGTATTACCTAGTTGACGCCAAACATCATAATCTCTACTTTGACCTCTTATATATAGCAAACCATTAATAGCTGAACTTCCTCCTAAAGTTTTCCCTCTAGGATAACGAATTGATCGATTATTCATTGTTTCATCAGGTTCAGTTTTGTAACACCAATCAACTGAAGGATTATGCATAGTTTTGAAATAACCAACTGGTATGTGTATCCAAGGATAATTATCTTTACCGCCAGCCTCAATTAAGAGAACTTTATTTTTTGGATTTTCAGATAATCTATTAGCCAAAACACATCCAGCAGATCCAGCTCCTAAAATTATAAAATCAAAGTTTTCCATCTATAGTTGAAAAGTTTTTTTTATAAATCTCATTTGTTCATCTTTACACTCATATTAATCAATTGTCACTTGTACGACCTTTGTTTTTCTGATTGTATGTTGTCGTTAAATTTAACTAACAAGAGGAAATATAATGAAAAAAATCATTTCAATGTTGTTTGCAACTGTTTTGGTACTTGGATTTGCATCTAGTGCTAATGCTGCAAAAACACTAAAATGTCAGACAGTTCTTAACACTAAAGCTGATGAAGTAAAAATGTTAAAGGACTTTACTGATACAGTTACAGAACTTACATCTGGTTCGTTAAAATTTGAAATTTTACCAGCAGGTGCAGTTGTGGGAGTTAAAGAAACTCTAGATGCTGTTGATAAAGGATTGATTGATTGTGGTTTCGCATGGACACACTATTGGTCAGGTGATCATCCTGCTGCTATGTTATTTGGTTCGCCAGTAGCTGGTGGTGGAGTTGGTATCGACAACTTAGCGTTTCTATCATGGTTTCAATATGGTGGTGGTAAAGAATTATACGATCAGCTTTGGAAAGAAATGGGAAGAGATATCAAAGGATTTATGCTACAACCAGTTGGTCCAGAAGCTTTAGGTTGGTTTCCAAAACCAATTAAAGATATGGCTGACTTTAGAAAATATAAGTTCAGAACTCCTCCAGGAATTCCAGGACAAACATACAAAGACATTGGTATAGCATCTGTTGCGATGGGTGGTGGAGATATTCTACCAGCTCTTGAGGCAGGAACTATTGATGCTGCTGAGTGGTGTTGTCCTAAACCAGACTTAACATTTGGTTTCCAAAAAGTATTAAAGCACTATTACCTACAAGGTTTACACCAAGTAGTAGTAAATGCTGACTTTTACATTACTGGAAAAACTTATAATGCTATGAGTGCTCATGAGAAAAAGTCTCTTGAAGTTGCAGCTAATGCTTCATTAGCTAAATCTTTAAGTTACAGAATCTATGAAAATGGAAAAGCATTACAAGAACTTACTACTAAACATGGGGTAAAATTAGAAGATACTCCATCAGACTACTTTACAGAGTACATGGCAGCTGCAAAAGCTACATTGAATAAAAATGCAGAGAAGAACAAATTCTTCAATGAAGTTTATACTTCAATGAAAAACTTTGCTGATGTTGCTGTACCTTTCTGGAGTGGTGCTCAAATGTCTAATGCGAAGCTAGGAATGGCTCACGCTGCAACATTAAAGTAATCAGTAATTAATCTTGATTTTTTAGAGCGGACTTTTACAGTCCGCTCTAATTTTTTTAACTAGAATTTTATGGTAGAAGAACCTGGTAAACTAGATATTTCAGATGAAATGATTGCCGAAAGGCGAGGCGGATCAGGAAAAATGCCAACTGATATGCCATCATGGATGGCAAAATCTATTATTAATATTGATAAATTTAGTAAGTGGATTGGTAATATTGTTTGTTGGATATTGATGCCACTAATATTTGCAATGACTTATGAAGTTCTTGCAAGAAAACTATTTTTAGCACCAACAATTTGGGCTTATGACATTAGCCGTTTCCTTTACGGGGCGTTGTTTATGTTAGGAGCTGGTTACGCGCTTTCTCGAGGTGTACACATCAGAGCAGATTTTTTATATAGAAATTTCAAAACAAAAACTCAAGGTTTGATAGATTTTTGGTTATATCTATTATTTTATTTTCCTGGTCTTTTGGTTTTTCTTTATATGACAATTGGGTTTGTAGAAGAGTCTATTAGAAGAGGTGAAAGAGGTATGGATACCACATGGATGCCTTTCATGTGGCCTATAAAAACTTGTTTATTAGTCGGAATTATTTTTTTACTTATTCAAGGTTTCTCAGAATTACTTAAAAGTTACTGGGCAGCTAAAAAAGGTGAGTGGCCAGGAGAGGATAAAAAATAATGATAGCTGAGTTAATTGATCCAGCAATTTTAGGTTTTATTCTCGTTGGTGTAATGCTTTTTGCAATTTTTGTAGGATTTCCGATTTCATTTACTCTGATATTTTTAGGATTTGTTTTTGGATACCTTGGTTTTGGAAAATTAGTTTTTTATTTGATGACACTTCAATTTTCCATGGTAATGACTGAGCAAACTCTTGCCGCCGTGCCACTCTTTGTGTTTATGGGGATAATGATGGAACAAGCTGGATTGATGGAAAGATTATTTTCAGCTTTTCAATTAATGTTAGCAAAAGTTAAGGGCTCGCTATATTACGCAGTTTTGTTTGTCTCAGTAATTTTTGCTGCAGCCACAGGTATTGTTGGTGCATCAGTAACTATTCTTGGCATCATGGCTGCTAAATCAATGAATAGATCAGGTTATGACGTTAAGCTAGCAGCAGGTACGATCACTGCAGGTGGAACCCTGGGTATTTTAATTCCTCCAAGCATTATGCTTGTTGTCATGGGTCCTATAATGGAAATCCCAGTTATAGATTTATTTGCTGCTGCAATCTTACCAGGAATACTTCTTGCAAGTTTATATGCAGCTTACACAACAATAAGATGTATGATTAATCCCAAGTTAGGACCAGTATTACCTGATGATATGAGAGCTGCCAGTATGAAAGAAGTTTGGGTCGAGTTTTTCCTTGGCTTGGTTCCTCCTGCGGCCTTAGTTTTTGCAGCTTTGGGAAGTATATTATTTGGATTTGCGACTCCAACTGAAGCAGCAGGATGTGGTGCTATGGGAGCATTACTTCTATCTTTAGCTTATAAAAAATTATCACTGTCTAAATTACAAGAAGCTTTGGTAAAAACTTTAGAAATAACAGCTTTAATTATGGTTTTAGTTGCAGCTTCAAATTTCTTTGGTGCAGTTTTTGCAAGACTAGGAACACCAACTTTGCTAACTGAATTTTTATTAGGACTAGAAATGAACAAGTATTTAATTCTAGCAATGATAATGGTTATGATCTTTTTATTAGGCTGGCCATTAGAATGGGTTCCTATTGTAATGATAATAGTCCCAATTATCTTACCTTTGGTGGAAGCATTAGGATTTAATTTAACTTGGTTTGCAATATTAGTTGCAGTGAATCTACAAACCGCCTGGCTATCTCCACCAGTAGCTTTATCAGCGTATTTTTTAAAAGGAGTTGTTCCAGAATGGGATCTTAAAGACATTTATTATGGAATGATGCAATTTATGGTCTTACAAGTCATTGGTCTAGTATTAATTATAATATTTCCTAAAATTGCTCTTTGGTTACCAACTCTCTTATATGGACAGTAGAAACTTTAAGTTTTATATTGTCTAAGTGAGTCCTCAAAATTTAAAAAAAAATCTTACTAATTGGGATTTAGTTTCAGTTAATCCCAATGATAAAAATTGGGATTGGAAAGTTTTATTTTGTTTTTGGGGAGTAAATATTCAGAGTGTTATAGGTTTTTCATTAATCACCTCTTTATATGTAATCTATAATCTTAATACTTTTGTTGTATTTTTTGGAACAATATTTGGAACTCTTCTAGTCTATCTATTTTCAAACTTAATTGGAAAACCTTCTCAAAAATATGGACTACCCTTTGTTGTTTTATTACGACCCTCATTAGGTATTGTTGGAGCAAAATACTTTGGTTTACTGAGATTTTTGGTTGGTATTTTTCTATTTGGTATTCAAACGTATTTTTTATCAAAAGCATTTAGTTATTTGATCAGAATAGCAATTTTTTCTATAGAACCTGCAATACTTGATCAACAAATATTACTTTTATTCTTTTTGGGAATGAACTTAATTGATTGGATTGCAATTATCATAGCAATAATTTTTCAAGGATTTCTATTTAGTGTTGGAATGAACATGAATAAAAAGATTATTATTTTTTCAGCAATTACAGTTTATCTTGGAATATTGTTGTTTTTTTTATCTGTATTACTTAGTGATGTTAAATTTACCTCAAATGCATTTTTAAATTTATTAAAAACAGAAAATTTTTTTAATAAAAATAATTTTGTGCCATTAATAACAGTCACTAGTACGGTATTTGCATATTTTTCGATAATAATTTTAAGTTTCGGGGATTTTTCAAGATATGTAAAAAGCGAAAGTCAGCTCAAAAAAGGAAATCTAACTTTAATATTAAATTTGATAATTTTTTCATTTGCTGCTTTATTTATAGTTTCAGGTATGGATGCCTTTTTAAAACAAGATCCAGAAAATCTTTCTAGAATATTGACAAATCCTACAGATATTCTCGGAAAGATAGATGATTTGTTACTGATTGTTTTAGCTTTAATTTTTATAATTATTGCCTCTGCTTCCACAAATTTAATAGCAAACTTTATTCCATCTCAATATACTTTAATTAATTTTTTACCTTTTTCTTTATCAGTTAAAAGTGCTGGTTTTATAATCACTATTATAGGTTTTATAATAGGAATATTTTGGCTAACTTTTTTAAGCCAAGTTGGTGCTTTATCATTTATTGATACATTTGGAGCTTTTTTTGGACCTCTTTTTGGAATAATAATTTTTGATTTTTATTATGTTCAAAAGGGTAAATTAAATAATAAAGATATTTATTCTTTGAAGAACAATGGAATTTATTATTACAGTGGTGGATGGCATATAAAAGCAGTTTATTCTGTAATTTTGGGTTTTATCTTTTCAGCTTCAACTATTTGGAATTCTAATTTAATGTTCCTTCAATCATTTTCTTGGATTATAGGAGCCTTTGTGGCGGCTTTTACTTATTATTTATTAACACGAAAATAAAAAAATGGAAAAAATTAACTTCGATTTCAAAAATAGAACGGCAATTGTAACAGGAGGTGCTCAAGGTTTTGGTTTTGATATTGCTAAACGTTTTTTAAAATCAGGTGCAAAGGTGATCATATGGGATAAAGATACAAAAGCTATAGAATCAGCCATTAAAGAAATAGATAATCCAAATTTGAGCTCCAATACTGTCGATGTATCTAATTTTAATGAAGTTGAAAAAAATGTTAAGGAGATTACAAAAAATTCTAATATTGATATTTTAATAAACAATGCAGGCATAACTGGTCCCACAGCTACTCTGTGGGAATATGACATTGAGATGTGGAAAAAAGTTGTAGAAATCAATGTAATGGGAACGTTTAATTGTTGCAGGTCAATAGTGCCAAACATGATCAAAAATAATTATGGTAGAATTGTAAATGTAGCATCTGTAGCTGGAAAAGATGGAAATGCTAATGCTAGTGCATACAGTGTAGGAAAAGCAGGAGCGATAGGTTTAACTAAATCATTAGGTAAAGAGCTAGCAGATAAGAATATAGCCGTAAATGCAGTCACTCCAGCGGGTGCAAAAACTAGAATTTTAGATCAAATGACCAAAGAGCATGTTCAAAAAATGCTATCAAAAGTACCTAGGGGAAGATTTCTGGAAGTTGAAGAGTTTACCTCGTTAATTTGTTGGCTTTCTTCTGAGGAAAACACTTTTTCAACAGCAGCAGTCTTTGATATTAGTGGTGGTCGCTCTACTTATTAACTTCTTGGTTTTTGTTCAACTATTTTGATATTATTAATTTTAGCTCTACTAAACTTGATGTCTTTGGACATAACTGGTGCAAAAATCATTATAGACCAGTAAATTAAGAGTATAAAAGCGGATATTGTCTTCATATAATTTATATAGAATCGAATGTTGAATTTTGAATGTTTAAATTTTGTCTAAATAATGTATTAAGAATTTTTTTAATTTTTATGAAAATTTTATTAAATATTTTAATCATCACAATTTTATCTATTAACTTTTCTTTAGCAGGTGAATTACGAGTCTTTAATTTTACTGAAACAGAGCTAGCAGAACTTAAAGTTAGAAAAGTAAGAGGGGCTGATAATAAAACACTTTATACCGTTGGAACTAATGATAACGGAAATTATTTGAAATCGGTTGCTGATAATGCTGCATCTGGCCTTGGAAAAGAGATCAAGATAGACTTAGATAAGACCCCGTTTATAAACATAACTTGGAGAATTGAGAAAGATCTGTCAGGAATTAAAGAAAATACGAAAAAAGGGCATGATTTTGCTGCAAGAGTTTTTGTGATTAAAAAAACTGGAGCTACACCACTATCAAATAGAGCAATTAATTATGTTTTCTCAAGTAATAATGAAGTTGGGGCAAATTTTCCGAGTCCATATACAAAAAAATCGATAGACAATGTTTTAGCTAGCACAAAAGATAATTTAAATGAATGGGTAACAGTTAAAGCTAATGTTAAAGAGGATTTTAAAAGATTACACGATCTAGATGTTAAAGAGCTTGATGGAATAGCTATTATGTCTGATACTGATAACTCAAAGATGAAATCTATAGCTTATTTTCAAAATATATATTTTTCATCTCGATAATTAGAATTTAAGATATTTTTTAAGATAAATATTAAATAAAGATAGTATAACAGCTACTATAACGTCTTCTAAAGGACTTGCTTGCGGATAGCCAAAGTTCCATGCCGTAACCATCACTAACCAAATTACAAATATATTCATTAAATACTTATACCTTAGTTTCTATTAAATAGTTTACTTTTTTGATATAATTATATTATGCATGAAAATTTTTTTCATACTTTAAAAGTTTACTATGAAGATACTGATGCTGGAGGCGTCGTATATTATGCCAATTATTTAAAGTTTTTAGAGAGAGCGAGAACAGAAGCTCTCCATTCAATTGGGTTCAGTAACCAAAAAGTGAAAAAGGATTTTGGTTCACTAATCATAGTAAAAGCTTGCAACATTGAATATAAAAAACCAGCTTTTCTTGAAGATGAATTAAAAATCAGATCTTTTGTTAAATCCATTACAAAAACATCTTTTTTTATGAATCAAATTATTACGCGTGCGGAAGAAATAATAGTAGAAGCACAAGTTCATTTAGTTTTTATCAACACAAAAGAAAAACCTATAAAAATACCTGAGGAAATATACTTTAAATTTAAACCTTATTTTTGTGACAGTATAAAACAAAGTAAATAGAATAGTTAAGTATTTAAATTCAAACTAATTTATAAAAAAGTCATATAAACATCTGAACTAGGATATTTTTTTTTTGATTTTAGCAATATCAATTATCTCCTTATAAAAAAAGTTATATTTTTTTTTTCTTAATATATTTATTACAAAATTAATATAGGTTAAAAAAACATTTTGTTGACTAAATCTAATTTTATGATTTTTTTTATTAGTATCATTAAAAATATTTAATTCTAATTTTTTATCAATTGGAGGTGAGAAGGGTCTATTAATAAAATAATGTTTCTGATTATTGTAAATATGCATCTGATTTTTGTAAACGCTATTAAAACTAAAAGAGGACTTTAAAGAAATATTTTTTGATTCTACCTCAACTTTGAAGTGTTCGATAATACCGTTAGAGTTTTTTTTCTTTTTAACTTTTATTAAATATTTCTGATTTTTGAAAAATGTCTTTATCATGGATGAGGCGTAAGGAGACATATCTTGAAAACACCCACCGCCAAATTTATTAAAGTTCCTAAAGTTATTTTTATTTAATTTTGGTATGTGAAACTCTGTTTTAATTTTAGTTTTTTTCTTAAAATCTAATAATGAATGCATTTTTTTAAATTGTTTATGCAAATCAAAAACGATCGCCTCTGTTACTAAAAGTTTTTTTTTTGAAGCAAGTTTGATAATTTTTTTTGTTTGATTTAAATTTAATGCAATTGGTTTATCAATTATCAAATTCTTATTGTATGCTAGTGATTTCAATGCCCACTTATAATGTAACGAATTGACTAAACTTATGTAGACTAAATTGGCAGTAGTTTTATTTAATGCATTTTCATAATTTTTATAAACCTTCTCATACTTGATATTAGTAGCTTTGAAACTTTTACTAGCTAATTCTATTTTTAAATTTCTAACCTTTAATAAAGCTGGAAAGATTTTTCTTTGAAAAATATCAGAATTTCCTAAAATTAATATTCTCATTTAATCTAAATTCTAACAAATAATAGTCATTAATGAAAAAATAATAATTTTTTCGATAATTTCTATTTTTGACCTTGATAATTTTATTTTATTATTAGTTTGTAATTGAGAGAGAAGAAAACAAAACATGATTTGAAAGAAATTTTTTTTTTTAAATAGGAACATAAAAGTTATCGTCTATTATATAAAAATATATCAAAATTTAGCTAGTTTTTTTGCTTTTTCAAACAATCTTATCATCATCTTTTCAGAAATTAATTTAGTATTAACATTTCTTGGGCTTGGGTGATAACTTGATAAAATTATTAAACCACTAGGTAATAATTTTGTTTTACCATGTTTGAAAGTTAACTTATCTTTAATACCATATTTTTTTTTATAAAGTTTTATACAATTATCAAAAGCAACTTTACCTAAAGTAACTATTACTTTTAATTTTTTTAAAGATAATATTTCTTCATCAAAAAATTTTGAGCAATTTGAAATTTCGTTGCTTAATGGTTTGTCCTCAGGTGGAACACATTTAAGTATATTTGTAATATAGGTTGACTTTAATTTTAGATTATCATTTATATTTCTTGAAAATGGAGAGCTAGAAATCCCCACTTTGTGTAAACACTTAAATAAAAAGTCTCCGGACTTATCTCCAGTAAAAGCTCTCCCCGTTCTAGTCCCACCATGGGCAGCAGGCGCAAGACCGATAATAGCTAATTTAGAATTTATATCTCCAAATCCAGGGACAGGTTTACCCCAATAAATTTCATCAATATTTTGTTTTCTTTTTTTGATACTTATTTTTTCTACAAATTTTACTAACCTTGGGCATTTTTTACAATTAACTATTGTTTTGTTTAATTCGTTTAATCTAATATCCATAAAATGAAATTTATAAAATTTTATATAATAATTTTTATATCTTTAATTACTCCTATTAAAGCAGATTTAGACAATAATTTGATAAATGAAATTAATGAGGGTGAAAAATTAATATTTATCAGACATGCTTATGCACCTGGGAATGGAGATCCAACAAATTTCAATTTAAACGATTGCTCTACACAAAGAAATTTGAGTGATGAAGGAAGAAAACAGGCTAAGCTAATAGGTGAATTTTTTATTAAAAATGAAGTTGAGATAGGCAATATTCTTTCAAGTGAATGGTGTAGATGTAAAGAAACAGCAAAAATTGCTTTTAAAAATTTTTCCACGAATAATTTTTTGAATTCTTTTTACAGCTCAAAATTTGCCAAAAATAAAGATAAACAAATTAAAGCACTAGATGATTTTGTCAAAAATTTTAAAAAAAACGAAAATTTAATTTTAGTAACTCATTATGTTCTAATTTCTGAGGTATTAAATTATAATGCGTCATCAGGAGAAATAGTCGTTTCAGATAGAAATTTTAATGTTATAGGTAGTATAGAAATAAATTATTAAAACTTTATGTCATCAAAAAGAGCACTGAAACAAGCACAAAAACAAGCCTATGCAAAACATAGAAGTAATATTTCAACCAATAGACTCTCTAAAAAAAAATCTTTTAAAATTCAAAAGAAAAAAAGTTAACTCTCTTTTTTAAATTTTTCAATTTTTTTACATGTAGATATTTTTGATATACCTTCTTCATCATTAAGAACGCTTTTCATGAAAATTTCTTGTTTGTCTTTTTCAAAAAGAATTTGAGTATAAAATTGAGGATATCCATGTTTGTGAGTAAGTATTTTACCATTTTCTTCGTAAATATTTCTTACATAAGAGTTAGATTTTTTGATACTTAAATCAGTTAGTCGATATTTTTTATATGTTTTATCCTTATAAACATAATTTCTAATCATGATTAACTCATCTAGATTTAAGATGTACTCATTCTTTAAAAATTCGTCTTGTTTATCATCACATTTACTCATAATGATTATTTCTGATTTAAGATGTTGGAGAGGAATAATTATCAATAAAAAAGAGATTAAAAATCTAATTTCTCTCATTTTTTTCAGCAAAAAATAGACCAATTAAAAGCAAAGCTGTCCAACCAAGTCCTACTAATCCTTTAATAATATTAGTGTCGGCACTCCATAAATCAAGAAATAAGGCCCCAAAAATAAGACCCAGAACATAGACAATAATTACAATTGTAGTTTTACTCATCTAATAATTTTTTTTTGAAGAGAGAGATACCATTTTCAATTTTATAAGTATAGGACTCTTTAAAACTTTCCAATTGCCAACCAGTTAATCTTTTCTGAATGATTTCAAGATTTTCATTTTTCCAATCGTCAGTTGTAGCCTCAATTTTCCAGGTTTTTTTTTCCTCGTTAGTTCTTCCGCACCCATAGCAATAACCAGTTTTTGGATCAGTTTTACAAATACTTATACACGGAGAAATTACCATAATAATATTATAGAGTAAAAATTATATAATTTACAATAATTGTCGTTGGACAAATAGTTTCAATCATATATAAAACCTCTTGAATTTGTGGGGCGATGGCGGAATTGGTAGACGCGTCGGTCTTAGGAACCGATAGAGCAATCTGTGAAGGTTCGAGTCCTTTTCGCCCTACCATTAATTTATTATGAAAGTCACAGTAGAAAATAAAAAAGGTCTTAATAAAGATATAAAAGTTTTCATTGATAAAAAAACAATGAATTCTTATATGGATGAAAAATATAAAGAAATTAAAGGTACTGTAAATTTGAAAGGGTTTAGACCAGGAAAAGTTCCAGTAGAAGTTTTAAAAAGACAGTTTGGTAAAGCAGTATTTAGCGAAGTTTTGGACAAAGTTTTAAAAGACACAACTACAAAGGCTTTAGAAGAAAATAAAATAAAACCAGCAGGACAACCAAAATTGGATCTCAAAACTTACGGTGAAGATAAAGATCTAGAATATATAATTTCCGTCACAGAGTTCCCTAAAGTTGAATTAAAATCTATAGAAAATATTAAATTTGATGAATATACTGTAAAAATCGACGAGAGTGAGACTGAAAAAAGAATTAAAGAAATAGCTAAAAATACACCAAGCTTTAAAGATGCTCCATCTGAAACAAAAGCAAAAGAAGGTGATTTAGTTTCTTTTGACTATACAGCTACCGTTGATGAAAAATCATTTAAAGGAGGGGAAGGAAAAAATACACAGTTAACCTTAGGTAAAGATTTATTTTTAAAAGGTTTTGATAAACAATTAGTAGGTGTAAAAAAAGATGATCAAAAAATTGTTGAAGCTATTCTTCCTGAAAATTTTCCTGAAAAAGAGTTAGTAAATAAAAAAGCAAAATTTAATTGCAAAATATTATCAGTAAAAATTTCAGAGGAAGTAAAAATAGATGACCAATTTGCAAAAAATCTGGGGGCAAAAGATTTGAAAGATTTAAAAACTTTAATTTCAAAGCAAATAAATGATGAATATAAGAATTCACTAGACAGATTGTCAAAAAATCAAATCCTTAAAGAATTAGAGAAATTTAAAGTAGATGAAATCCCACAAAATTTAGTTGATGAAGAAGTGAAAGCTCTATCTCAAGGAATGACAGATGAAGATAAAAAAAAGAGTAAAGATAATTTTGAAGAGATAGCAAAAAAAAGAATTAAAGTTGGTTTAATATTAAACGAATTTGGTGAGCAAAATCAGATAAAAGTATCAGAACAAGAATTACAGTCTGAAGTTCAAAAACAAATAAGAATGATGCCTGGTCAAGAAAAAATGGTAATGGATTTTTATCAAAAAAATCAATCAGCATTGGCCAGTTTAAGAGGAACAGTCTATGAAGAAAAAATTTTAAATCTTGTTAAACAGAAAGCAAAGTCTAACAAAAAAGAGGTTTCGAAAGAGGAAGCCGAAAAAATATTAAAACAATCTCAAAATCAAGATGAGGGAACAAAACAAGCCTCAAAGAAAAAAGTTGAGACTAAAAAAAAAGAAGTAAAAAAAACCACGCCAAAAACTAAGTCCCCTGCCAAAAAAACAAAAAAAGTTAGCAAAAAGTAATCTCAAGTTGTATAAGTAATACGAATCAACTTTATGAATAATAAACTGTCAGAACATATGAGTAGCTTAATACCCATGGTTGTTGAGCAATCTAACAAAGGTGAAAGAGCTTATGATATTTATTCAAGACTGTTAAAAGAAAGAATTATTTTTTTGACAGGTCAAATTAATGACAATGTTGCTTCATTAATCACAGCCCAATTATTATTTCTAGAAGCAGAAGATCCTAAAAAAGAAATTTTTCTATATATTAATAGTCCTGGTGGACTTGTTACTGCGGGTTTAGGTATTTACGATACAATGCAATATGTAAAACCAGATATTTCAACTTTATGCATTGGTCAAGCAGCCTCAATGGGATCTTTTTTATTATCGGCAGGAACAAAAGGAAAAAGATTTTCACTTCCAAATTCAAGAATTATGGTTCATCAACCATCTGCGGGATTTCAAGGACAGGCTACTGATATCGAAATTCATGCGAATGAAGTATTATCATTAAAAAAAAGATTGAATGAAATATATTCAAAACATACTGGTAAATCTGTGGATGAAATTAAAACTGCTTTAGAAAGAGATAATTTTATGACTGCAGAAGTGGCCAAATCTTTTGGACTTATAGACTCTGTAGTAGAGAAAAGATCTTAAAACACCACATATAGTTTACAAAATCCAAAACTTGATTAATAGGAGACATTTATAATAGAGTGGATTTATTGATTCGTTTAAAATTTTATGAACACAAATAACAAAAATATTCTTTATTGCTCTTTCTGTGGCAAAAGCCAACATGAAGTAAGAAAATTAATTGCGGGTCCAACTGTCTTTATTTGTGATGAGTGTGTTGAACTTTGCATGGATATTATTAAAGAAGAAAGCAAAGACACATTTGTAAAACATCAAGATGGTTTACCATCACCTAAAGAGATTTGTACGGTCTTAGATGATTATGTAATCGGACAGTCTCACGCAAAAAAAGTTTTATCAGTAGCTGTTCACAATCATTACAAAAGACTGAATTACGAAAATAAAACAAGTAAAAATGTAGAGCTTGCAAAATCTAATATACTCTTAGTTGGTCCAACTGGATGTGGAAAAACATTATTAGCACAAACGTTGGCTAGAATTTTAGATGTTCCATTTACAATGGCTGATGCAACAACTTTAACTGAAGCAGGTTACGTAGGAGAGGATGTAGAGAATATTATTTTAAAATTGCTACAAGCAGCAGATTATAATGTTGAAAAAGCTCAAAGGGGAATCGTGTATATTGATGAGGTCGATAAGATTAGCAGAAAATCTGAAAATCCATCTATTACAAGAGACGTTTCTGGTGAAGGTGTTCAACAAGCTTTATTAAAGATAATGGAAGGGACAATCGCAAGTGTACCTCCTCAAGGTGGTAGAAAACATCCCCAACAAGAATTCTTACAAGTTGATACTACAAACATTTTATTTATTTGTGGTGGAGCATTTGCGGGACTTGATAAAATTATTTCTCAGAGAGATAAAGGAACATCTATTGGTTTTGGAGCAGATGTTAAGAATATACAAGATAAAAAGACTGGTGAGTGGATGAAGAACTTAGAGCCTGAGGATTTGCTTAAATATGGATTAATACCTGAGTTTATTGGTAGATTACCTATGATTGCCACTCTAGAAGATTTAGATGAAAAATCATTAATTAAAATACTACAAGAACCAAAAAATTCGTTAACAAAACAATATCAGGAGTTATTTAAACTAGATGGTGCAAAATTAATATTTAAAGATTCTGCACTTAAAGAAATTGCAATTAAAGCAATTAGCAAAAAAACAGGAGCAAGAGGTTTAAGATCTATTTTAGAAAATATACTTCTTAAAACTATGTATGATTTACCGAGTCAAGAAAATATTGAAGAGGTAATAGTAGACTCATCAGCGGCTAAGGGTCTGTCGCAGCCCATTATTGTTCATTCCAAAAAGGATAGTAAATCCAAATCAACCAAGACAACAGCGGCTTAATAACCCTAATAACTTGTAAAAAGGTATTGCAAAAATAATTTTAATATCCATATTGATTTTATGGACGTAAAAATTTCCTCACCGTTATTACCACTGAGAGATATTGTGGTTTTTCCTAGCATGGTAATTCCACTTTTTGTTGGAAGAGATAAATCAATCTCTGCTTTAAATGAGGTGATGAAAAAAGAAAAAAAAATAATTTTAGTAACTCAAAAAAATTCTGAAATCGATGATCCTAAGAAAACAGATATATTTATGTATGGATGCGAAGGTAGCATTTTACAACTTTTGAAACTTCCAGATGGAACAGTGAAAGTTTTAGTTGAGGGTATTCGTAGAGTAAAGATTATTGATTTTAAAGATAATGAAAAGTTTATAACTTGTGAATATACAACTCACAATGATGTGATCGATGGTGATGAAGATTTGTACCCATTAGCTGTTACAGCTATCAGACGAATGGAAAAGTTAACCTCCATAAATAAAAAAGTTTCTAGCGAGACAATTAATACGATAAAAAAATTGAAAGATCCTTCTCAGATAGCTGATAATATTGCCTCGCACATTTCAGCAACAATTTCAGAGAAACAACAAATCTTCGAGACCATAGATGTTAAGAAAAGATTAAATGCAATCATAAAAATAATGGAAAATGAAACAAGTATCATTGGAGTTGAAAAAAGAATTAGAGGAAGAGTCAAAACTCAAATGGAAAAAACTCAAAGAGAGTATTATTTAAATGAGCAATTGAAAGCTATTCAAAAAGAGTTAGGTGAAATAGAGGATGGCAAAGATGAAAATACAAGTTTAAATAAAGCAATCCTTAAATCTAAAATGCCAAAAGATGTTGAAAAAAAATGTCTTCAAGAATTAAAAAAATTAAAGAATATGAGCCCGATGTCAGCAGAGGCAACTGTGGTAAGAAATTACTTAGATTGGATGATAGATCTTCCTTGGCATAAAAAAAGCGATGTTGTTATTGATTTAAAAAAAGCACTAGAAGTTTTAGATAAAGATCATTTCGGTTTAGAAAAAGTAAAAGAGAGGATTATTGAATTTTTAGCAGTCCAAAAAAGAATGGATAAGATTAAAGGCCCTATTTTGTGCTTAGTAGGACCGCCTGGTGTTGGAAAAACATCTTTAGGAAAATCAATTGCTAAAGCAACAAACAGAGAGTTTGTAAGAATGTCGGTAGGTGGAATGAGAGACGAGGCAGAAATTAGAGGTCACAGAAGAACTTATATTGGTTCTTTACCGGGTAAAATCATTCAAATGATGAAAAAAGCTGGAACTAAAAATCCACTGATACTTTTAGACGAGATTGATAAAGTTGGAAATGATTATAGAGGAGATCCCTCTTCGGCTTTATTAGAGGCTTTAGACCCAGAACAAAATACTACTTTTAATGATCACTATCTAGAAGTTGATTATGATTTATCCGATGTAATGTTTGTGACTACAGCTAATACATTAAATATTTTACCTCCATTATTAGATAGAATGGAAGTTATTAGATTAGCAGGCTACACAGAAGATGAAAAAATAAATATTGCAAACAAATATCTTCTTCCAAAACAAATAAAAGATAATGGTGTGAAGGAAAAAGAAATGAATTTAGGTGATGATATTATAAAAGAAGTTATTAGAAGTTACACAAAGGAGTCTGGAGTAAGAAATCTTGAGAGAGAAATTTCTAAAATTGCAAGAAAAGTAGTCAAAAAGGTTGTCTCTGGAGAAGAAAAAGAAGTCAATATTAACACAAAAAATCTACCAGACTTTTTAGGAGTTCCTAAATTTAAATCAGGTGAGTTAGAGTCTGAAAATAGAGTAGGTATAGTAACAGGATTAGCCTGGACTGAGTATGGTGGTGAGATTTTAAAAATAGAGACAGTAACAATGCCAGGTAAAGGTCGTATGCAAATTACTGGAAAGCTTGGTGACGTCATGCAAGAGTCGGTTAAAGCTGCAAAATCATTTGTAAGATCAAAATGCTTAGAATATGGAATTATTCCTCCATTATTTGAAAAAAAAGATTTTCACATTCATGTTCCTGAGGGTGCAACACCAAAAGATGGCCCATCTGCTGGAATAGGAATGGTTACGTCAATAGTTTCATCAATTACAAACATTCCAGTAAAAAGAGATGTAGCTATGACAGGTGAAGTAACATTGACTGGCCAAGTATTACCTATTGGTGGTCTAAAAGAAAAGCTATTAGCAGCCCATAGAGCAGGTATAAAAGAGGTTCTAATTCCAAAAGAAAATGAAAAAGACCTTGTAGATATGCCGAAAAAGATTATCGATGAGATAAAAATTACTCCAGTTGAGTTTGCTGATGAGGTTTTAAAAATTGCCTTAACTAAAGAGCTTAAGAAGACGGAATGGGTTGAAGTTGATATTTCCAAAAAGGATGATAAATCTCAAGCGAGCATCCAATAATCTTTAATTTTCCAGATATTTACTTAAATAAAATTTTCTGATCTAAGCTGATTTATCACTAGATCTATATAAATATTTTAGGTAACCTACTTTAAATAAATAATAACTAAGGGAAATAAATATGAATAAATTAAGTAAAATAATCGTTGTATTGTTCTCATCTTTATTCTTAAGTTTTGCAGCAAACTCAGTTGAAGTAAAATTTGGACACGTGGGTAAACCCGGTTCTCTATTTTCAGCTTCAGTTGATCATTTTGCTAAGCTTGCTAATAAGAGATTAGGTAACAAAGGTAAAGTAACTGTATTTGGTTCTTCGCAGCTTGGAAAAGATAAACAAGGAATGCAAAAACTAAAATTAGGCACAGTTAATATGTGGTTACCTTCATCAGTAATGGCTTCTATTCATGATGAGTTTGGGGTCTTTGATATGCCTTTTATTATTAAAGATAGAAAGCACATGGCTAAAGTAGAAAAAAATGTTTTACCAGGGATGTTTAAAAACCTTGAAGATAAAACAGGTTACAAAGTTATTGCTGTATGGGAAAATGGTTTTAGACATATAACAAATAATACTAGACCAATTAATACTCCAGGTGATTTAAAAGGAATTAAATTAAGAACTCCTAAATCAAAATGGAGAGTTAAAATGTTCCAATCATATGGTGCAAACCCAACTCCGATGTCTTTTTCTGAAGTATTTACTGCTTTGAAAACAGGTACAATGGATGGACAAGAAAACCCATATGCTCAAATAGCTAGTGCTAAATTTCAAGAAGTTCAAAAATATTTATCAATCACAGGTCACGTTTATACTCCTGCTTATGTAACTGTTCATAAAGATCACTGGAGCAAATTACCTTCTGATGTTCAA
The DNA here is from genome assembly GCA_902547785.1 of uncultured Pelagibacteraceae bacterium. GTDB lineage: Bacteria > Pseudomonadota > Alphaproteobacteria > Pelagibacterales > Pelagibacteraceae > Pelagibacter. The sequence continues at coordinate 35,861 of CACCPC010000005.1, read as the reverse complement.
GATATTTTAGAAAAAGCTGCTCAAGATACACAAAAATTTGTTTACAAAGAGGCTGCTAAACTTGAAAAATCTTTATTAAAAGTAATTAAAGATGCTGGTGTCCAAGTAAACGAAGCGGACAAAGGTGCTTTTATTGCAGCTAGTAAAGGGATTTATGATCAATTTGGATCAGAAGTTCCTACGGGTGGTGCTTTAGTAAAAAAAGTTTCATCTTTAGCAAAGTAATATAATTAAATAGTTCTTATCAGGCCCTCATTCAGAGGGCCTGTATATAAAATGAAATTACAAAATTTTATTAATTCGTACGAAAAAATATTAAAACTAATACTGTTTATAATGATGGTAGCATTAGCAGTAACGGTTTTACTTGGAGTTACCTTTCGTTTTGCTGGCAGTGCATTAGTTTGGTACGATGAAGTTGCTGCTGTCCAACTTGCATGGATAACATATTATGGTTCTGCCTATGCCGCTTTAAAAGGTTCTCACATAAGTGTACCAAGTATTTTTAAAGCTTTTCCACTGCCATTAAGAAAAATTTTTTTTGTTGTTTCTAAGCTAGTTGTTTATGGTTTTTTAATATTATTAGCATATTACGGTTATTTAGTTTTAACATTAATAACAGGCGAAACGCTGGTGACATTAGAATGGGTTCCTCAACCATTTGTTCAATCAGTAATTCCAATTGCATCATGTCTTTTTATTTTATCTGAGACTTTAAGAATTCCAGAAGATTATAAAAATTTAGTTTTACAAAATACAGGTGACGAGCAAACAGGAGATATTTAATGGTAATTCTAACAATGTTTATGGTCTTGTTACTTTTGTTGTCTATAAATGTACCTATTGCGATTGGCCTTGCAGTAACAACTATTATTGCAATGGTTATGAAAACTGGCACAAGTTTTCTAATTGATACTGCAATCGTAATGTTTGATGGATCAATGAAGTTTCCATTGATTGCAATACCACTATTTATTTTAGCTGGTTCAATTATGAATAGTGCTGGTATTTCACGAAGACTTATAGCTTTTGCCTCTGCTCTAGTTGGATTTATTAAAGGTGGGTTGAGTATGATTAATATTGCAACCTCAATGTTTTTTGCTGAAATTTCTGGATCGGCAGTTGCTGATGTTGCTGCACTAGGTTCTATTTTAATTCCTGCAATGAAAAAGAAAGGATACCCAGGCGCATTTGCTGCTGCAGTGACTTCATCTTCAGCATCTTTAGCAATCATCATTCCACCATCAATACCAATGATTGTTTATGCAGTTATGTCTCAAAGTTCGGTTGTTCAACTATTTGTTGCTGGAATTATTCCTGGAGTAATTGGTGGATTTTTTCTTATGTTGGCAGCTTATGTTACAGCGAGAAAGAAAAATTTTCCAGTTGAGGAGACTTTCAATATACCAAATGTTAAAAAAACAGCAAAAGATGCAGCTCTAGCTTTTTTATTGCCAATAATTATTTTAGGAGGGATTTTTGGAGGCGTTGTAACAGCTACAGAGGGAGCAGGTTTAGCAGTTGTAGCATCTTTAGTTATTGGTTTTATTTATAAAGAAATAGACTTTAGAAGGCTATATGAGTCAGCTTGCGAGGGAGCGATACAGACTGCGTCTGTAATGTTATTAGTTGCAGCATCTGTTTTGTTGGGAGAGTTTTTAACAATTGAACAAATACCACAAAAAGTTGCTGAGTCAATTATTGACTTTACTAATAATAAATACGCAGTTTTAGGAATTTTAAATATATTTTTGTTAATTATTGGTTTTTTTTTACATTCAGTCGCAGCAATAATTTTAACTGTACCTATAGTTATGCCATTAGTTAATGCAGTTGGTATTGATCCTGTTCATTTTGGAATAATTGTAACTTTAAACCTAGCTATAGGACAACAAACACCTCCTGTGGCAAGTGTGTTAGTAACAGCCTGTTCAGTTGCAAAAGCAGATATTTGGGATGTTACAAGATCAAATATATCATTTATATGTGTGTTATTGGTTTTATTACTTTTGGTAACGTATGTACCAGCAATACCAATGACATTGGTAGAATATTTTTATAGGAGTTAGATGAGCTTGGTTAAACTTAAAAAAATAAATAGTCATTTATTTGAGGTTGTTATTAATAGACCAGAAAAATTAAATGCAATGACTAAACCAATGTGGATAGAACTTGGTAAAATTTTCAATAAAATTTCAAAAGAAAAAAATCTTAGGTGTGTCATAATACGAGGTGAAGGTGGAAAATCATTTTCACCGGGAAATGATATAAGTGAATTTAAAAAAGAGAGGTCATCATCAAAGCTTGCAAAATCTTATGGAAAAGTTTTGCACAAAACTTTAGATTTAGTATTCAATTGCCCAATACCCACAATTGCGATGATAGAGGGAATTTGTGTGGGTGGTGGTCTCGAAATAGCTGCTTGTTGTGATATTCGAATTTGTGGGAAAAGTTCAAGATTTGGAATACCAATTAAAAAACTCGGTTTAACTATGGCAGCAAAAGAATTGGAAGTCCTTTTAAAAACTACTAGTTATTCAATTGCCATGGAAATTTTATTTGAAGGTAGAATATTTGACTCAAAAGAGGCTTTAGATAAAAGATTAGTTAATAGAGTGGTTAATGATGAAGAAGTTAAGAGAGAAGTATATAAATCAGCCGATCTTATATGCGAAGGAGCACCTAAGGTTGCTAGATGGCACAAAGAGTTTGCAAGAAATATTTTAAAGAAAGGTAAAGTAACAGAAAAAATAAATAATCTTGGTTATAAATGTTATGATACTGAAGATTTTAAAATTGGATATCAATCTTTTCTAAATAAAACTAAGCCAAAATTTAAAAATAAATAAACAATAAATGGCATCATTAAAAGGCATTCGAGTGTTAGAGATGGCTCAAATAATGGCTGGTCCTACTTGTGGACTGTTATTGGCTGATCTAGGAGCTGAGGTTATCAAAATAGAAAAAACTCTAGGAGGTGATGATACTAGAAATTTTCTTCCTCCTGATATCAATGGAGTATCAGCAGCTTACTTAATGATGAATAGAAATAAAAAAGGTATTGCTTTAAATTTGAAAGACAAAGAAGGAATAGAGATTTTTAAGACTATGATAAAAAATTCTGATGTAGTTTTAGAAAATTTTAGAAAAGGGACATTAGAAAAACTAGGTATTGGTTATGATACAATATCAAAGATTAATCCTAAAATTATTTTATGTGAAATTTCTGGATATGGTAGAACAGGTCCCTACTCAAATAAAGGAGGATTTGATTTAGTAGCGCAAGGCATCAGTGGTTTAATGAGTATCACTGGTGAAGATAAAAATAAACCACCAATGAAAGTAGGAGCGCCACTTACAGATATCACTGCAGGATTACTTGCTGCAAGTGGTATTTTAGCTGCTTTAATTCATAGAGATAAAACTGGCGAAGGTCAAAAAGTTGATACATCTTTATATGAGGCAGGAATAGTTCATACTTATTGGCAATCAGCAATTGCTGGTGCAACTGGTGTATCCCCAGGTCCTCTTGGATCAGCTCATCCTTTAACTGCACCTTACCAAGCTTTTAAAACTAAAGATAAATGGATTACTATTGGTGCATCTAATCAGAATACATGGCTTATGTTATTAAAGGCAATCAATCGTCAAGATCTTAATGAGGATGAAAAATTTTCAACTAATTCAAGTAGAAAAGAAAATTTAAATGAACTTGTAGAAATACTTAATAATGAATTTATCAAAAAAACTTCTCAAGAATGGTTAAAAATATTTGATGAAAATGGTTTACCATGTGGTCCTATAAATTCGATAACCGACATGTTTAAAGACCCTCAAACTATTGACAGAGAGATGATTATTGAGGTAAATAATAAGAAAGCTGGTCCAAGCAAAGCTGTTGGAATGCCAATTAAATTTTCAAAAAGCAAAACCGAAAAATCCAAAGGCGCACCAGATTTAGGTGAACATACAAGAGAAATAATGCAAAATTTTGGTTATAAAGATGAAGAGATAGATGATTTTTATAACAAAAAAATAATTCTTTAATTTATAGTCTCGAAAATCTTAAATAGTAATTCAGAAACGTGCTTCCCTTTTTTTTGAGATAAATCAGATATTTGGTGTCTACAGCTTGTACCATTTGCGACTATAAAAACATTTTTGTCACTACTATTAATCGCAGGTATTAAAGATAGATTAGCCATTTTTTTTGAAGTTTCATAAGTTTTACTATCATAGCCAAAAGAGCCTGCCATCCCACAACAGCTAGAGTCTATCATCTTATTATTTACATTTAACTCAGATAAAAGATCTTTTAGTCCTTTCATTCTATCTTGAGATTTTTGATGACAATGTCCATGAATCAGAACATTTTGACTAAAACTATTTGATTTAACATTTTTATCTTTTTTAATTTGTTCTAAAATAAACTCCTCTAATAAATAAAATTTGTTTTTTATTTTATCTCTATTCTTTATGCCTTTAAGTGATTGATACTCATCATTAAAAGTAAGCAAACAAGACGGTTCAATACCTACAATAGGTAATTCAAAGTAATTATTTTTTATAATATAGTCATTAAATCTATTTAATTCTTCCGCAGCCTTATCTAGTTGACCATACGATATAAAAGTTCTTCCACAACATAGTGGTCTATCAAGTTTATCACTATCAAAACTTGGGATTACTGCTTGATAACCAAATTTATTTAATACTTTAATTGTATAGACCAAATTTTCATTCTCAAAATTAATATTAAATGTATCTGCAAATAAAATTACTTTATTCTCTGAAATTTCTTGATTGATATATATTTCTTTTAAAGTCTTTTGATTTTGGACTTCTGGCAGGCTTCTTTCAATTGCAAAACCAAATTTTCTAATAATGTTTGAAATAACTGGAAAATTTTTAATCTTATTAATTATTGGATTTATGATTTTATATAACCAAATCAGCCTAGGCATATCAGAGATAATTCTATCTTTAATTCTCATGCTAAATTTTTTATAATAATGAGAGAGAAATTCACTTTTCATCTTAGCCATATCTACAGACATTGGACATTCTCTTTGACAAGCTTTACAACTCACACAAAGTTCCATTGTTTCATACATTTCTTTAGATGCAAAAGACCCCTCTGGTAATTGGTTAGAAAGTGCGAGTCTTAATGTATTTGCTCTTCCTCTAACCAGATCTTTCTCTTCTTTCGTTACCCTGTATGAAGGACACATCACTCCTGAATCTAATTTTCTACATGCGCCGTTGTTATTACACATTTCAATTGCATCTGAAAATTGACCCCAATTAGACCAATCATAATGAGTACTTATATTCTCTGTTTGATAATCTGATTTATATCTCATCAAAGATCTATCATTTGATTTAAAAGGTCTTACAATTTTACCTGGATTTAATAAATTTTTATTATCGAATGTGTCTTTAATTTCTTCGAATGCATTTGTGATATTTTTTCCAAACATCATTTCGTGGAATTCTGATCTAACTATGCCATCTCCGTGTTCACCAGAATGAGAACCTTTATAATTTTTAACCATTTCAAAAGCTTCTTCGGATATAGATCTCATGTTTTTAATATCTTGGTCAGATTTCATATTCAAAACTGGTCTTACGTGAAGGGTTCCAACTGATGCATGAGCATAAAACATTCCACTTGTATTATATCTTTTAAATATTTCATTTAATCTTGCTGTATATTCTGCCAAGTGATCTAAAGAAACTGCACAATCCTCTATAAATGCAACTGGCTTTTTATCTCCCTTCATCGACATCAAGATATTTAATCCAGCTTTTCTAATCTCAAAAACTTCTTTTTGTTCTGATAAGTCTGTAAAAAAAGAAAATTGATTTTCTTTATTTTGATTAAGAACTAAATACTCAAGGTCTTTTATTTTTTTCTCATAAACATTTTGATCTGTATCTATAAATTCAACCATTAAAACAGCTTCTGGATTACCTTTTATATATTTTTTTATACCACCTGCATACATTGGTATCTCTTTTGCTAGATTTAATAAATTCTGATCCATTAATTCAACGCAAGTTGGTTTTAATTTTACAATTTCTTTTGTTAATTCCATAGCTTGATGAAAGTTATCAAAGTAACAAACACCTAAAATTTTATTTTTAGGAATTTCAGATAATTTTAATTTTATCTTATTAAAAAGTGATAATGTTCCTTCAGAACCAACTAATAAATTTGATGAATTAAATCCATTTGGATCAATCAAATCAATATTATAACCACCAACTCTTCTTTGAGTGGTTGGCCAATTTTCATCAATATCCTTACTAACTTTTTGTCTTAAATTTAAAAATTTATCAATTATTTTATAAAAACGATCTTGGTTATTAGTTGTTGTTAGATAGTTTTTGTTAATTTGATCGAAAGTATGTAACGAACCATCATCTAAAATTGCTTCAATAGCTAATACGTTATGAACCATATTTCCATAATACAAAGATCTTGATCCACATGAATTGTTTGCTGACATCCCTCCAATAGTTGCTCTACTACTTGTAGACACATCTACAGGAAACCATAAACCATGTGGCCTTAAAAATGAGTTTAAATGATCTAATACAACACCAGGCTGAACCCATACATATTTTTCCTCTACGTTTAGCTCTAATATTTTATTTTGGTGTTTTGAGTAATCAAGAACCACACTCTCACCTACAGTTTGACCACATTGAGAACTTCCACCACCTCTAGCAAGTAGAGGAATAGAATTCTTTTGAGAGTATTCCATTAAGTTTAAAACATCTTTTGTATCCTTTGGAAGAACTACACCTAAAGGCTTAATTTGATAAACTGACGCATCAGTGCTGTATCGACCCCGAGAAAACTCATCAAATAAAGTTTTCCCATCAACTTTACCACTTATTTCTTTTCCTATTCTTTGTATTTGATCTGAACTAAACCTCATAAAAGTTAATTAAAGGTTTATTTATTTTTGTAAACTAGTTTACCGAACTTTTTTAACGCGGTTTCTGAAATTTCTAATCCTAAACCTGGATTTTCATTTAGATGTATCCAACCATTACTCATTTTATGGGAATTTTCAAATAATTCAGCTTGTAGAGGATCTCTTTCATCATCAAATGACTCGACTATTCTTCCTGATGGTGACGATGCAACTAAAGGAGCATGAATATAACAATCATGATGTGGTGCTATATCCAAATGATTTAATTCACACAAAGCAGATAATTTTTTACCATTTGTAAAACCACCAAACATTGTACAATCAAATTGTAAAATTTGAATTGCATTTTCTTCCACCATGGATCTACATCCATAAATCGTAATTTCACTTTCTCCACCTGATAAAGGAATTTTTGTATGTTGTGATAAAAGTTTTAAATTTCTTCTATCATCTTCCCATCTCACAGGCTCTTCTATCCAAGTTGGATTAAATTTCTCAAATTCTTTTACTCCCTCAATAGCCGTTTTTAGGTCCCATGCTCTATTAACATCAATCATTAGATCTTTATTGTCACCAATTTCTTGTCTAATTATTTCTAATCTTTTGGCATCTTCTTTTATACTTAATCCACCTACTTTAACTTTAAAGCTTTGATGGCCAATTTTGATTAATTTTTGTAATTCATCTCTAAGTTCTTTTTCATTTTTACCATCTCTGTAATAAGCACATGTTACATATACAGGAATTTTATTTCTGTAACCTCCAAACAACTTATATAGTGGAATTTTTGAGGCTTTACCTATCAAATCCCAGCATGCAATATCTAAAGCAGCAGAAATTCTAATCAAAGCCTCTCTGCTCCAACCTTTTTCATTGCTTTTACGTGTATCTGTTAATCTAAAAATTTTTTCATACAATTTTTCTGGACAAAAAGGATCTTCCCCAAATATTAAATCTTGCAATCCATTAGAGAAAGGTTTGATAATTGGTTTGATATCTGTGTAACTTGTCGCCAGACCAAAACCAGAATTACCATCTTTAGTTTTAATCTTAATCAATAATTCATTTGCTGTTGGAACTATGAAATGGCTTACCCAGTGAGGATTAACTTCATCAGGGTTATTTAAAACATAAACTTCTATAGTCTCGATTGAATTACTACTATTTGTCATATATTATAAGTTTGATTATATAATTTCTTTAGCATATACAGCAGAATGGCAATTTCAAACAATATAAGACCAGGTCGACATTTTTTACAAATACCAGGTCCAACTAACGTTCCTGATAGAGTTTTAAGAGCAATGGATTATCCAACAATAGACCATAGAGGTCCAGATTTTGCAGAACTTGGTTTAAGAGTTTTAGATAGAATAAAGTTAGTTTTTAAAACTTCAGAACCTGTAATAATATTTCCTGCTTCAGGCACAGGTGCTTGGGAAGCTGCAATTGTAAATACTTTAAGTGTAGGTGATAAAATTTTAATGTTTGAAACAGGACACTTTTCTACACTTTGGTATGACATTGCAGAAAAATTTAAATTAGAGATTGACTTTGTTAAAGGTGACTGGAGAACAGGTGTTGATCCAAATATTGTTGAGCAAAAATTGAAGGAAGATAAAGAGAAAAAAATTAAAGCAGTCTGTGCAGTTCATAACGAAACATCCACAGGAGTTACAAGTAGAATTGGAAAAATTAGAAAAGCGATGGACAATGCAGAACATCCTGCATTACTATTTGTTGACACAATTTCCTCACTTGGATCTATAGATTATAGACACGAAGAATGGAAAGTTGATGTTACAGTTGGTGGATCTCAAAAAGGACTATTATTACCTCCAGGACTTTCCTTTAATGCAATAAGTTCAAAAGCGTTAAAAGCTTATGAAGTTTCTGATTTACCAAAATCATATTGGGATTGGAAACCAATGCTAGAAAATAATAAAAAAGGTTATTTTCCATATACACCAGCAACAAATTTATTGTATGGATTAGATGAAGCAATTAACATGTTGACTGAAGAAGGTTTAGAAAATGTATTTACTAGACATAAAAGATTTGCAGAAGCTACTAGAGTTGCTGTAAAAGCTTGGGGTTTAGAAATACTTTGTAAAAATCCAGAAGAATATTCAGATTCACTAACAGCAGTAATGGTTCCGGATGGACATGATGCGGACTCATTAAGAAAAATAATTTTAGATCATTACAACATGTCTTTAGGTACGGGTTTAGCAAAAGTTGCAGGTAAAATTTTTAGAATCGGACATTTAGGAGATTTTAACGAATTGATGTTAGCTGGAACTTTAGCTGGTGTTGAAATGGGATTAATGAAATCGAAAATTCCCTATAAAAAAGGTGGAATACTTAAAGCACTTGACTATCTTTGTTAACTTTCAAAAGATTTATTAATAAAATAATTTTTAAGCCAATTTTTCAATAGTAATAGAACTTGACGTTATTTTTCCAAAAGATATAAATCACTCTGTTTTGGTTTAGGGCGGTTAGCTCAGTTGGTAGAGCATCTCGTTTACACCGAGGGGGTCAAAGGTTCGAGTCCTTTACTGCCCACCAAAAGAATCAAAAGTGGGGGTGTAGCTCAGTTGGTTAGAGCGATCGCCTGTCACGCGATAGGTCGAGGGTTCGAGTCCCTTCACTCCCGCCACTTTGCAAGTTTACTACTGATAATCACTATCAAATACGCTGTATATTTTGAATAATGTGACCTAACACCACTTCATCAAGCTATAAAAAATGATATATATTCGACATGACTGCGGAATTTTTAAAGGATTATTTACCTATAATATTGTTCCTAATTATTGCATTAGGATTGAGCTGTGCATTTATAGTAATTAATTTTATTCTATCTCCAAAAAATCCAGATCCAGAAAAGTTATCAGCTTATGAATGTGGATTTGAACCATTTCAGGACTCTAGAATGGAATTTGATGTTCGTTTTTATTTGGTTGCTATACTTTTTATAATTTTTGACCTTGAAATAGCATTTTTATTTCCGTGGGCAATTTCTTTAGGAAATATTGGAATTTTAGGTTTTACCTCAATGATGATTTTTTTATTCATACTTACTATTGGATTTATTTATGAATGGAAAAAAGGTGCTTTAGACTGGGAATAAATTTTTTTTAAATGAATAATAAGATAGATCAAGTTCCGGAAGAGTTTAAACAACTTGCTGAAGATTTTAGTAAGAATGGTTTTATTACTACATCATTAGACAATTTAATAAACTGGTCAAGGTCGGGATCATTACACTGGATGACTTTTGGCCTTGCTTGTTGTGCAGTTGAAATGATGCAAACTGCAATGCCCAGATATGATTTAGAAAGATTTGGTGCTGCACCTCGTGGGTCACCAAGACAATCTGATGTAATGATTGTTGCTGGCACTTTAACTAACAAAATGGCACCAGCTCTTAGAAAGGTCTACGATCAGATGCCTGAACCAAGATATGTTATATCAATGGGAAGTTGTGCTAATGGCGGTGGATATTATCACTACTCTTATTCTGTTGTGAGAGGTTGTGATCGTATTGTTCCAGTTGACATTTATGTTCCTGGATGTCCTCCTTCTGCAGAGGCTTTATTATATGGAATTATGCAATTACAAAAAAAAATAAGAAATAAAGGATCCATTAGTAGATAATATGAATAACTTAATTGATTTAGAAAAAAAGATTAATTCAGAGCTTGGCACCAAAATAAATACTTCTGAAATCAAACATAATCAAATTTATCTTGAGATAGATAGTGAAGATTTAATTGATGTAGTTTTATTTGTTAAAACTAATAAAGATACAAAATTTAGACAACTTATAGACATTACAGTTGTTGATTATCCTGAAAGGTCCAAAAGATTTAAAATTGTATATTTATTTTTAAGTCATGAGTTTAATCAGAGAATGATCTTAAGTTATGATATAAGTGAAAATGAAGTTATTGCGTCATTAACACCAATTTTTCCATCTGCTAACTGGATGGAAAGAGAAGTTTTTGACATGTATGGAGTGAGTTTCAAAGATCATCCTGACTTAAGAAGAATTTTAACAGATTATGGTTTTGAGGGTCATCCTTTAAGAAAAGATTTTCCTTTAACTGGTCATACCGAAGTTAGATACAGCGAGGATCAAAAAAAAGTAGTCAATGAACCTGTAAAACTGGAACAAAATTATAGAAACTTTGATTATGAAAGTCCGTGGGAAGGCACAAAATATATAAAAGAATTAACTGATAGTAATGACAAAAAAAATTAAAAACCTAAACTTAAATTTTGGACCTCAACATCCAGCAGCTCATGGAGTTCTTAGACTTATATTAGAATTAGATGGTGAAGTTGTTGAAAAAGCAGATCCACATATTGGCTTACTACATCGTGGCACTGAAAAATTAATAGAAAATAAAACTTATATGCAAGCAGTTCCATATTTTGATCGATTAGATTATGTAGCTCCGATGAACCAGGAACATGCTTTTGCTTTAGCTGTTGAAAAAATTTTAGATATTGATGTTCCAATTAGAGCTCAATTTATAAGAGTGATGTTTTGTGAAATTGGAAGAATTTTAAGTCATATTTTAAATGTTACAACACAAGCATTAGATGTTGGAGCTTTGACACCATCTTTATGGGGTTTTGAGGAAAGAGAAACTTTAATGACTTTTTATGAAAGAGCATCTGGATCAAGATTACATGCAAATTATTTTAGAGCAGGTGGTGTGCATCAAGATTTACCAGCAGGTTTAGAGACAGATATTGCAAAATTCTGCGAAACTTTTCCAAAAATAATTAATGATTTAGAAAACTTATTGACTGACAATAGAATATTCAAGCAAAGAAATGTTGATATTGGTGTTGTTACAAAAGAAGACGCCCTCGATTACTCTTTTAGTGGTGTTATGATTAGAGGATCTGGTGTTCCATGGGATTTAAGGAAATCACAACCATACGATTGTTATAACCAGCTAGAATTTAAAATTCCTGTAGGAAAAAATGGAGATTGTTACGATAGATATTTGTGCAGGATTGAAGAAATGAAAGAAAGTGTCAAAATAATTAAACAATGTTTATCAAAAATGGAAAAAGGTCCAATCAAAACTTTTGACGGAAAAATAACACCTCCATCAAAAAAAGATATCAAACAATCGATGGAAGCTTTGATACATCACTTTAAATTATTTACTGAAGGATATCGCGTACCTGAGGATGAAATTTATACAGCGGTTGAAGCACCTAAAGGAGAATTTGGAGTTTATTTAATTTCAGATGGATCAAGCAAACCTTATAAGTGTAAAATTAGAGCGCCTGGATTTTCACATTTACAATCAATGGATTATTTAATTAAAGGACATATGTTGGCTGATGTTCCTGCAGTACTCGGTTCTTTAGATATAGTTTTTGGTGAGGTTGATAGATGAGTTTAAAGAGACCAGCCAAAGATCAACCAGAGAGTTTTGAATTTAATTCATCCTCTTTAGAGGCAGCCAATAAGATTATTTCAAAATATCCTGAGGGAAAACAACAAAGTGCAGTCATGGCGTTGTTATATATAGCTCAAAAACAAAATGATAATTGGATACCTTTAGTTGCAATGAAATATATAGCGAAACTTCTAGATATGCCTTACATAAAAGTTTATGAAGTAGCGACTTTTTATAGTATGTTCAATTTATCACCAGTTGGAAAATATTTCATTCAAGTTTGTACTACAACACCTTGTATGATAAGGGGAGCTGGTAAAATAGTTGAGGCCTGCAAAGAAAAAATCTCTGAAAATGAATCTGAATTATTACCAGATAAAAATTGTTCATGGATGGAAGTAGAGTGCTTAGGTGCTTGCGTCACTGCTCCAATAATGCAAATTAATGATGATTATTATGAGGATTTAGACAAAGAAAAAACTTTGGAAATTTTAGATAAAATTTTAAAAAATGAAATACCAAAACCAGGTTCATACAGAGGACGCATAAACAATGAACCAGAAAATGGAAGAAAAACATTAATGGAATTAAAAAATGCTTAAGGATCAAGATAGAATTTTTCAAAATTTATATAACGATTTGGGTTCAGATTTAACTTCAGCTCAAAAAAGAGGTGATTGGCTAAATACAAAAGAAATTACTGAAAAAGGAAGAGACTGGATTATAAATGAAATCAAAGACTCTCAATTAAGAGGAAGAGGGGGAGCGGGTTTTCCTACAGGTCTTAAGTGGTCATTTGCACCAAAAGAAGTTGGATCTAGACCTCACTATCTTGTTATTAATGGTGATGAGTCAGAGCCAGGTACGTGTAAAGATAGAGATATCTTAAGGTTTGAACCACATAAACTCATTGAAGGTTGTTTAATAGCTTCATATGCAATTCAAGCACATGTTTGTTATATTTATATAAGAGGTGAGTATTTTGTGGATGGACAAAAACTTCAAGCCGCAATTGATGAAGCTTATGAAAAAAAATTAATTGGAAAAAATGCAGCTGGAACTGGATGGGATTTAGATATTTATATACATTACGGTGCAGGAGCTTATATCTGTGGAGAAGAGACAGCATTACTCGAGAGCATTGAAGGTAATAAAGGTCAGCCAAGATTAAAACCACCTTTCCCAGCATTAATTGGCTTATATGGATGTCCAACAATAATTAACAATGTTGAAACCATAGCTGTAGTTCCAACAATTCTAAGAAGAGGTGGTAAATGGTTTGCTTCCTTGGGTAGAGAAAAAAATACTGGTACTAAAATATTTTGTATTTCTGGAAATGTAAACAATCCATGTAATGTTGAGGAGGAAATGAGCATACCTTTGAAAGAGTTAATAGAGGTTCATGCAGGAGGTGTAGTAGGTGGTTGGGACAATCTACAAGCTGTAATACCTGGAGGATCTTCAATGCCACTTATTCCCAAAGAAAAGTGTGAAACACTAACAATGGATTTTGACTCTTTAGTTGCCGAAAAAAGTGGGCTAGGTACAGCAGGAGTAGTCGTTATAAATAAAGATCAAGACATAATTAAATGTATGGCAAGAATAGCTAGATTTTATAAGCACGAAAGCTGTGGTCAATGTACACCTTGTAGAGAGGGTTCAGGGTGGATGTGGAGAATGCTTGAGAGAATGGCTAAAGGAGAGGCTTCAAAAGATGAAATTGAAATGCTTGGTGATGTAACCAAACAAATTGAAGGTCATACAATATGTGCATTTGGTGAGGGATCATCTTGGCCTGTTCAAGGTTTATTAAGACATTTTAAAGATGAAATTAAAAAAAGAAATAATTTTGATCCAATTGTGAAGGAAACTCAAAATATTCCTTACCTAGTAGATCAGCACTTATTAGATAAGAATGCTTAAATTAAAAGTAAATGATATAGAGGTTGAAGTCGAAGAAGGCTTAACTGTTCTACAAGCTTGTGAGAAAGCTGGAGTAGAAATTCCAAGATTTTGTTACCACGAAAAACTATCGATTGCTGGAAATTGCAGAATGTGTCTTGTCGAGATGGAAAAATCTCCAAAACCTATAGCTTCTTGTGCAATGCCTGCTGCTGAGGGTATGGTAATAAAAACAAATACTCCTAAAATAGAAAAATCTAGAAAAGGTGTAATGGAATTTTTATTAGCAAATCATCCATTGGATTGTCCTGTTTGTGACCAAGGTGGTGAATGTGACCTTCAAGATCAGTCAATGTTTTATGGAATTGATAAATCTAGATTTAAAGAGAATAAAAGAGTGGTCCCTGATAAAAACATGGGTCCAATTATTAAGACCCAAATGACAAGATGTATTCATTGTACTAGATGCATTAGATTTGCAACAGAAATTGCTGGTGTGCCTGAACTAGGTGCAATAGGTAGAGGCGAGGACATGCAAATCACAACTTACTTAGAAAAATCAATACAGTCAGAATTATCAGGTAATGTAATAGATCTTTGCCCTGTAGGTGCCCTTACGTCAAAACCTTATGTCTTTGAAGCAAGACCCTGGGAATTAAAAAAAACAGAAACTGTTGATGTAATGGATGCTGTTGGATCAAACATTAGAGTAGATACATATGATTGGGAAGTAAAAAGAATACTTCCAATAATCAATGAGGATATAAATGAGGAATGGATATCAGACAAAACAAGATATGCTTGTGATGGTTTGTTGAATCAAAGACTTGATACACCATATATCAAATATAATAATAAATTTGAAAAAGCTTCATGGGATGAAGTTTTTAAAATTATAAAATCAAAAATACAAAATACTAACAAAGAAAAAATAGCCGGATTTGTGGGTGATCTTATAAATATGGAGGCTAGTTATATATTTAAGGAGTTTTTAGAGAGAACTATAGATACAAAAAATTATGAATCTAGATCATCTGATATGTTTATTGATAGTTCTAAAAGAGAAAACTATTTATTCAATTCAACGATTAATGGTATTGAGGAATCAGATTTTATTCTGTTAATTGGAACTAATCCAAGATTTGAAGCCACCATGCTTAATGCAAGAATTCGAAAAGCTTATCTAAAAAATAAAGTCAAAATTGTTTCTTTAAATGATGTAGGTGATTTAACTTATCCTTATCAAACCCTTGATGGAAAAACTCGAACAATTAAAGATATTTTTGAAAATAAAAATACATTTACAAAAGATATTATTGATGCTCAAAAACCATTAATAATATTTGGAGAGTCATTTTTAAAATCTGGGTCAGCTGAATTTTTATTTAGTTCATTTAAAAACTTTTTATTGGATAATAATAAATTTACTGATGATTGGAGTCCTCTAAACTTTCTACCTTCCGATGCAGCTACAGTTGGAAATTTAGACCTTGATGTAATTGACAAAAAAAATGAATTATTAAAAAAACTCAATGAAAATGAATTTGATTTAGTTTTTTTAATGGGTCAAGATAATCTTAAATTTAATAAAAAAAATGAGTTTGTAATTTATATAGGAAGCCATGGGGACAATGGTGCAGAACTAGCAGATATTATTTTACCTGGAGCAGCTTACACAGAGCAATCAGGTCACTATACCAATTTAGAAGGCAAATTACAAAAAGCTTATAAGGCATCATATCCACCAGGTGACGCTAAAGAAGATTGGGAAATTATAAATAACCTTGCCGAACTTATGAATAATAGAAAACTCTTTAACGATAAAGATGAGTTAGAAAGCAGTATGTTCAACTATATAAATTTAAAAAAAGATAAACAAAAAAGCCCCTCTAACAGTAAAGTAGACTTTGGTGATTTTGAGGATGAAATCCTTAAAATAACATACAAGGATTATTATTTTTCAAATGTAATTGCACGATCATCAAAAACAATGTTGAATTGTAGTAATTCTAAATTAGAGGTTAAACGAACTGGAACCGAAGGATAAATAATGGAATATATAAATTTAGTTTTTGAAGAGGTTTACAAAATCCTCTTTCTTCTTGTCCCAGTTTTAGTTTCTGTTGCCATGATTGTTTGGTTGGATAGAAGAGTTTGGGCTTTTGTTCAAAAAAGACAAGGTCCTAATGTTGTAGGTCCTTTTGGTTTATTACAATCATTAGCTGATGCATTAAAATATATTTTTAAAGAAATTATAATTCCGGCAAGTTCTAATAAGGTTATTTTTATTTTAGCTCCTATAATTACTATGACTTTAGCTTTAATAGCATGGGCAGTTATACCCTTCGGAGAAGATCAAGTTTTAGCAAACATTAATGTTGGAATTCTTTATATTTTCGCTGTCTCATCTCTTGGAGTTTATGGAATTATAATGGGAGGTTGGGCATCCAATTCCAAATATCCTTTTTTGGGTTCAATAAGATCTGCAGCACAAATGGTTTCTTATGAAGTTTCAATTGGCATAATCATTATTAATGTCCTTTTGTGTGTAGGATCATTAAATTTGAGTGATATCGTTTTAGCTCAACAGAATATCTGGTTCATAATTCCTTTATTTCCAATGTTTGTAATATTTTTTATTTCTGCTTTAGCAGAGACAAATCGACCACCTTTTGATTTACCAGAAGCCGAAGCGGAATTAGTTGCTGGATATCAAACTGAATATTCTGGCATGATGTATGCGATGTTCTGGTTAGGAGAGTATGCAAATATATTATTAATGTGTGCTTTAGGATCAATTTTATTTTTGGGTGGCTGGCTTTCACCTATTGATCTATATCCGTTTAATTTGATTCCAGGAGCTATTTGGTTAATTCTAAAAATATTACTTTTATTTCTTTTATTTGCACTAGTTAAAGCAGTTGTACCAAGATATAGATATGATCAACTAATGAGACTAGGTTGGAAAATATTCCTTCCATTTTCTCTAACCTATGTTGTTTTAACTGCTAGTTATTTATTTTATTTTAACCTTTTACCTAAACTATAAATGAAAATTACAAGATTTTTAAAAACGATATTCATGGTTGATTTTGTAACAGGCTTATTAATTGCTTTAAGAGAAATGTTTAAAACAAAAAAAACAATAAATTATCCTTTTGAAAAAGGAAAAATTAGCCCAAGATTTAGAGGAGAGCATGCACTTAGAAGATATCCAAATGGTGAAGAGAGATGTATAGCATGTAAGTTGTGTGAAGCAGTCTGTCCAGCTCAAGCAATTACAATCGAGTCAGCTGAAAGATCTGATGGAAGTAGAAAAACTACGCGTTACGATATTGATATGATGAAATGTATTTATTGTGGTCTATGTGAAGAATCATGTCCCGTAGATGCAATAGTTCAAGGTCCAAATTTTGAATTTTCAACAGAAACAAGAGAAGAGCTTTATTATACTAAAGAAAAATTACTTGATAATGGCGATAGATGGGAAAATATTTTAGCAGCGAATATAAAATCAGATAATCCTTATAGGTAAATTTATGGTAGCTCATGCAATATTTTTTTACTTTTTTTCGATTATTGCAATCATCTCAGCCATTATGGTTACGGTTTCGAAAAACACAGTGCACTCAGTTTTTTTTTTAATATTAGATTTTATTAGTATTTCATGTCTCTTTATAATGATTGGAGCAGAGTTTTTAGGAATGATAATGCTAATTGTATATGTTGGTGCAGTAGCTGTTTTGTTCTTATTCGTTGTAATGATGTTAAATGTTGCACAACAAAAAAATCAATGGTTTAATTCTGAGTCAACTTCCTCAAGCCACATTCCAGTCGGTTTAATTATAAGCACAATTATTTTTTTTGAATTGATTATTGTTGTAGGTGGTTGGAAATATAAACCTGAATTGTCTAATCCGAATACTACTCAAATTTCTAACGAAATAAGTAATACACACTCATTAGGCCAAGTTTTGTATACTGATTACATTCATATTTTTCAAATTAGTGGAATGATATTATTAATTGCAATGATTGGTGCGATCGTTCTAACCTTTAGACGAAGAGAAGGAGTAAAAACACAAAGTTATTTGAAACAAATTTCTAGAGAAAGATCTGAGGGTATCGAAGTTTTAGAAGTTCAATCAAATAAAGGAGTAAAGATAGATGACTGAAATAGGTTTAGGACATTATCTTACCTTAGGAGCAGTTATCTTTAGTATTGGTGTTATTGGTATCTTTCTTAATAGAAAAAATATTATCGTAATTTTGATGAGTATTGAGCTGATATTATTAGCTGTGAACATTAATTTAGTATCATTTTCTATTTATCTTGGTGATTTAACTGGTCAAGTTTTTACATTATTCATTTTAACTGTAGCAGCTGCTGAGGCAGCTATTGGTCTCGCTATAATAGTAGTCTATTACAGAAATGCAGGAACTATAAGAGTTGAAGAGATAGATAAATTAAAAGGATAAAATGGAAGTATCAATTATAGCATTACCGTTAATCGCATCAATTATATCTGGATTTTTTGGTAAATTTATAGGTGACAGAAATTCTGAAATAGTTACAAGTTTATTGGTATCAATTTCAGCTATTCTTTCAGCAATTGTATTTTATGAGGTAATTTTCAATCAATACGAGGAAAATATCATAATTGCTACATGGATTAATTCTGGATCACTTGAGGTAAACTGGTCAATGAAAATTGATGCATTGTCATCAGTAATGTTAGTGGTTGTAACTTTTGTTTCTGCATTGGTTCATATCTATTCAATTGGATACATGTCCCATGATCCTCATAAACCAAGATTTATGGCTTACTTATCGTTATTTACATTTGCCATGTTAATGTTGGTAACAGCTGATAATTTTATTCAATTATTTTTTGGTTGGGAGGGGGTAGGTCTTTGTTCTTATTTCTTAATTGGTTTTTGGTTTAAAAAAGAAACTGCAAATGCAGCAGCTATTAAGGCGTTTGTTGTAAATAGAGTTGGAGATTTTGGTTTTGCTCTTGGTATATTCCTAATTTTTTATTTATTTGGTACAGTTAACTACACAGAAGTTTTTAATCAAATCCCAACAGTTGTAGATGAAAAACTTAATTTTTTAGGTATTCAGATTAATGCTATAAATTTAATTTGTATCTTATTATTCATTGGTGCTATGGGTAAATCGGCTCAAATTTTTTTACATACCTGGTTGCCAGATGCAATGGAAGGTCCAACACCTGTTTCAGCTTTGATCCATGCAGCCACTATGGTTACTGCTGGAGTTTTTTTAGTTGTAAGATGTTCACCGATATACGAATATTCAGAGTTAGCTTTAAACATTGTCACTGTAGTAGGTATGAGTACCGCTTTTTTTGCAGCGAGTGTAGCTTTAGTTCAAACAGACATAAAAAAAATCATAGCTTATTCCACTTGTAGTCAATTAGGTTATATGTTTTTTGCTGCTGGTGTAGGTGCATATAATGTTGCAATGTTTCATTTATTTACACATGCATTTTTTAAGGCATTATTATTTCTAGGATCAGGGTCTGTTATTCATGCTTTTAAGGACGAGCAAAACATAAATAATATGGGAGGAGTATGGAGAAAATTGCCATACACTTATGCTCTAATGATAATTGGAACTTTAGCGTTAACAGGATTTCCTTTGCTATCTGGTTTTTATTCTAAGGATGCAATTATTGAATTTGCATATTTAAGTGGCACTACAACAGGGTACTATGCAGCTGGTATCGGAATATTTACGGCTTTTTTAACATCAATCTATTCGTGGAGACTGATGTTTAAAACTTTTCATGGTCAATATAACAACAAAAAACTCAATATCGAGGAAACACATGAGTCTCCATTAGTTATGTTAATACCTCTGATAATATTATCTCTTGGAGCGATTTTTGCTGGATTTATTTTTAAGGATTTATTTTTAGCTTATGAAGGAATTAATAATTTTTGGAATAAATCGATTTTCTTTTTAGAACCATTAAGCACTGACCACCCACCATTGTGGTTTTTAGTTTTAACCCCAACATTAGTAACTTTATCTATACCACTTGCTTATTATTTATTCGTAAAAAATAAGAATTTTTCAGCTCAACTAGTCAGTATTAATGAGCCACTATATAAATTTTTGTTAAACAAATGGTATTTTGACGAAATTTACGAAACATTATTTGTAAGATCTTCAAAAAAATTTGGTTTATTTTTATGGAAATTTTTTGATGTTAAAGTTATTGATGGCTTTGGACCTGATGGTATTTCTGGGATAATTAAAAAATTTTCTATCAAAGCCAATAAATTTCAAAGTGGTTATATTTATCAATATGCATTTATAATGTTACTTGGTTTTTCTGCTTTTTTAACCTTCTTAATTGTTAAATAATGAATTTCCCAATTCTTTCTTCATTAATACTTTTACCTTCCATTGGAGCACTCTTTTTATTTTTTACAAAAAGTAAAAGTGAAAATAAGATTACTGCAAAATATGTTGCCTTATTTACATCTCTAGTAAACTTTTTTCTATCTATTTATTTATGGTTTTTATTTGACCAAACAACTTCTGCTTTCCAATTTGTAGAAGATAGAATTTGGATCAAAGGTTTAATTAATTACAAAGTAGGAGTTGATGGAATATCAATACTTTTTATAATTCTTACAACATTTATTACACCTTTATGTATAATTTCAGTCAATAATTCAGTCACGAAAAGATTAAATGAATTTTTAATAGCTATACTTGTTATGGAAACTTTCATGATAGGTGTTTTTTGTTCTCTAGATCTTGTTGTTTTTTACTTATTTTTCGAGGCTGGATTAATCCCAATGTTTTTAATTATTGGAATTTGGGGTGGAGATAGAAGAGTTTATTCTGCTTTTAAGTTTTTTTTATTTACTCTTATGGGATCAGTTCTAATGTTAGTGGCAATAATTTCAATTTATTGGATCACAGGTACCACAGATGTTATTCAACTTTATGAATTAGGTATAGACACGAAATATCAAAATTTGTTGTGGCTAGCTTTTTTTAGTTCATTTGCAGTAAAAACTCCAATGTGGCCAGTTCATACATGGCTTCCAGATGCACACGTTGAAGCTCCAACAGCAGGATCGGTGTTGTTAGCTGCTATTTTACTTAAAATGGCAGGCTATGGATTTATAAGATTTTCTTTGGGATTATTTCCCTCTGCTTCAGAGATTTTTACTCCTTTAATTTATACATTAAGTGTTATCGCAATCATTTTCACGTCGTTAATAGCTTTAATGCAAGAGGATATGAAAAAATTAATAGCTTATTCTTCTGTGGCCCATATGGGGTTTGTTACTTTAGGTATATTTACAATCCAACAGCAAGGCATTGAAGGAAGTATAATTCAAATGATCAGTCACGGTTTAGTATCAGCAGCTTTATTTTTATGTGTTGGCGTTGTTTATGATCGAATGCATTCTAGATTGATCACAACCTATGGAGGTATTGTTACTGTTATACCCAAATATGCTATTTTATTTATGGTATTTACTTTAGCTGCTTTAGGATTACCAGGAACAAGTGGGTTTGTTGGTGAATTTTTAATTTTAATGGCTGCTTTTAAAGATAATTTTTTAGTAGCAGTATTAGCTAGTTTAGGAGTTATCATTGGAGCAGCATATATGCTTTGGTTGTACAAAAGAGTTATTTTTGGAAAACTAATAAACTCTGAGTTAAAAAAAATGATTGATTTAAATAAATCAGAGGCGTTCACGCTCACTTGTTTAGCTATACCAACTTTATATTTCGGTTTTTATCCAGAACCATTAATTAACACTATTGAAGTTTCAATAAGAGATTTAATAGATACATATAACTTCAGTGTGGCAAGCAAACAATGAATAATATTGAATTAATATTTCCAGAAATTTTTATCTCATTATCAATAATGTTTTTACTTATCTTAGGAGTTTTTAAAAAAGATAGTTCGAAAATAATTCATAATATTTCATTATTAGTTTTATTAATTACAGCAGTCATTACATTTAATGAAACTTTAAGTATTAATCCGACAACTCTATTTAATGAGAGTATTATCATTGATTATTTGTCATCATTCATGAAGATTATAACTTTATTGGCTGCTTTTGTAGTTTTGCTAATTTCATCAAATTATTTAAGAACCTTTAAAATTTTCAAAATTGAATATTCAATTTTAATTCTAAGTTCTATATTGGGCATGATGATTATGATCAGCTCTAATGATCTAATTGTTTTCTATATGGGTTTAGAACTTCAGTCATTAGCCTTGTATGTTTTGGCAACATTTAATAGAGATCAATTAAAATCATCTGAAGCAGGATTAAAATATTTTGTTTTAAGTGCATTATCCTCAGGTTTATTATTGTACGGTTGTTCTTTGATTTATGGTTTTACAGGTTCAACAAATTTTAATGTTATTTCAACCCAATTTAATACAAATGAATATGCTATTACTTTTGGAATAGTTTTTATTTTGGTGGGTTTAGCGTTTAAAATTTCTGCTGTACCTTTTCATATGTGGGCCCCAGACGTTTATGAAGGGTCGCCAACGTCAGTAACATTATTTTTTACGATGGTTCCTAAAATAGCAGCGTTGACTGTGTTTATAAGATTTTTATATGTTCCTTTTTTAAATCTTATTGACCAGTGGCAAATGATTTTAGTTTTTTTATCAATCGCATCCATGCTTTTTGGTGCGATAGCAGCAATAGGACAAAAAAATCTTAAAAGACTTATAGCTTATAGCTCAATTAGTCATATTGGATATGCATTAGCAGGTTTAGCAACTGGGTCTAATGAAGGCATACAAAGCTCAGTTATCTATATGACAATTTATATTATCATGAACTTAGGTTTTTTTTCATGTTTGTTAATGATGAAAAGAAACAATATTTATTATGAACAAATAGATGATTTATCAGGATTATCAAAAAATCATCCCTTGCTTTCAATTTCATTATTGATAATTCTATTTTCTCTAGCCGGAATACCACCACTAGCAGGTTTTTTTGCAAAATTTTATATTTTTAAATCTGTCATTGAACAGTCAATGTATTTTTTAGCTATAGTTGGACTATTATCAACAGTAGTAGCAGCGTTTTATTACTTGCGAATTATTAAGATAATGTATTTTGATGAGGAAAAAGATAGTTATGATAAAGATCATAACCTTTGGTTGAAGTTATCTTTAACAGTTTCTACAATACTAATTTTAATTTACGTTATTTTTCCTAGTGAATTGATTGATGTAGTTTCAAAAATCAATATAATTTAATGAAATTTAAAATATTTAGATTTAATAAAGTAAAAAGCACCAACAATACCGCAATAAGAATAATCAAAAATTATAATTATGATTTTGGTATGATCTTATCTGATTTGCAAGTTAATGGTAGAGGACAATATGGAAAAAAATGGGTTTCCTATAGAGGAAATTTATTCGTAAGTTTTTTTTATAATCTTAAAAACTTTAAGATATCTTTAAATAAATTAACTAAAATTAATTGTTTAATAGTTAAAAAATGTATTTCAAAATATTATAAAAAAAAGATCCATTTTAAAAAACCTAATGATCTTTTAATCCAAAAAAAAAAGATATGTGGAATATTACAAGAAAAAGTGAATAAATTTAATAATACTTATTTGATTGTTGGTATTGGAGTAAATTTAATAAAAAGTCCCTTTATAAGAAATTATCCAACTACTCATTTAAGAGAGCTTATAAACAAAGATATATCAAAAAAAAAATTTGAATTAAAACTAAAAAAGATTTTTGAAAACAATTTGAAGAGATTAATTAAAAAAAGAGTATAAATATAAATATGCTAATTTTAGGAGATATTGGAAATTCAGTAACTAAATTATTTTTAGTAAATCCTAAAGATAAGATCTTAAAAAAAATAAGTTTACCATCAAAATCAATAACAAACTCAATTCTGAATAAAAAATTTAAAATTTTAGCAAAAGATTTCAAGAATATTGAAAAGATATTATTTTGTAGCGTTGTCCCAAAAACTTTTAACTCTATTAAAAGATTTATATCAAAAAAAACTAAAGTTAAGTGTTATGAAATAAAAGATCTCAATTTAAAATCTATTTTAAATATAAAAGCAAACTTTAAACAAGTCGGCTCTGATAGACTGGCAAATACAATTAGTTTAATGAGTCCTAAGAAAAATTTCATCATTTTAGATTTTGGCACAGCTACAACGTTCGATGTATTAACAAATAATACTTACCGAGGAGGTGTTATTGCTCCCGGTATAAGTATTTCATTAAATACTTTAACTGATAAGGCTTCTCTGATACCAAAAATTAATCTTAAAAAAATTAAAAAAGTAATTGGAATTGATACGAATTCAGCAGTTAGATCAGGTTTTTTTTGGGGCTATGCAGGCTTAATTGATAATATTATTAATTTGATTAAGAAAGAAACAGGAAAATCTTATAAGGTTGTTATTACGGGTGGCTTTTCTGATTTATTTAAAAATTCGATTAAAACAAAAGTTATTGAAAACAAAGATATCACTGTTAAGGGTCTTATAAAAATTTCTAAATTATTAAATAGATGAAAGAAGAATTATTATTTTGTCCACTAGGTGGATCTGGTGAAATTGGGATGAACATGAATCTGTTTGGTTATGGTTTACCAGGCGACCACAAATGGATAATGGTTGATATTGGTGTTACTTTTGCAGATGATACTCTTCCTGGAATAGATTTAATTTATCCAGATCCAGGATTTATTGTTGAAAAGAAAGATAATTTATTAGGTATAGTTCTTACCCATGCCCATGAAGATCACATTGGAGCAATTGCTCATTTATGGCCAAAACTTCAATGCAAGATATATGCAACACCGTTCACAGCTGTTTTGATAAAGGAAAAATTTAAAGAAAAACATATTGATATTACTAAAGATTTACAAATTGTTGAATTAAATGGAAATGTTTCATTAGAAAAGTTTGAGATTGAATACATTACTTTAACACATTCAATACTAGAGCCAAATGGTTTGAGAATAAAAACCCCAGCAGGTGTAATTCTACATACTGGAGACTGGAAAGTTGATCCAAATCCACTAATCGGTGATGAAATTAATTCTAAAAGGTTAAAAGAAATAGGTGATGAGGGTGTCTTAGCAATGATTTGTGACTCAACAAATGTTTTTAGTGCCGGAAGATCAGGATCAGAGTTAGATGTAAGAAAAAATTTGTTAAATATAGTTAACCGATTAAAAAAAAGAGTTATCATTACTTCTTTTGCGTCAAACGTCGCAAGAATGGAAACAGCTTTTTACTGTGCTGAAAAATCTGGGAGACAGATATCTTTAGTTGGAAGATCAATGCACAGAATTTATAAGGCTGCAAGACAATGTGGATATTTAAAAAATACAATTGAACCTATTGATCCTAGGGATGCAAAAAATTTCTCTAGAGAAAAAATACTCTATTTATGCACAGGTAGTCAAGGTGAACCAATGGGAGCAATGATGCGAATAGCAAATTATGTTCATCCAGATGTATTTATTGAAAAAGATGACGCTGTAATTTTTTCATCAAAAATTATCCCAGGTAATGAAAAAAAACTTTATAAGCTCCATAATCAATTAGTGAAAGATGGTATCGAGGTGATCTCTGAAGAAACTGAATTTATTCATGTATCAGGTCATCCGAATCGAGAAGATCTTAAAGATATGTATCAATGGGTCAAACCCCAATGTGTTATTCCAGTTCATGGAGAGCACAGACATATGATAGAACATATCAATTTTGCAAAAGAAATGCAGGTTCCTCATCCTGTTCAAGTTGAAAATGGAGATATTGTAAAATTATCACCTGGAGATAAACCAGAAGTTTATGATAAAGCACCGAGTGGTAGATTATATTTAGATGGAAATATTAGTGTTGAGGAAGATTCTCAGTCAATAAAAGATAGAAGAAATTTGAGTAGTAATGGATATTTGGAAATAACAATTTTAATTACTCCAAAGGGAAATATCCATAATAGTCCCATAATCACTTTCAGGGGATTGCCTGTTTATGAGAAAGAGGAGTTTTTATATGGACTAGAAGATGAAATTGAAAAAACATCAAGAACATTTAAACTTGGTAATAAACAGCAAGAGCACAATTTAATAGATGCGCTAAAAATTGCTTGTCGTAAATTTACTAAAGAAAAAACTGGAAAAAAACCTTTCGCTAATATTAACTTGGTTAAGATTTAATGAGCCTCACAGGATTAGCAATAATCTATATAATTATTTGGTGGATAATTTTCTTTGCAATTCTACCAATAGATGTAGTGAGAAATAAAGTGATTAAAATTGAGGGTGAGGATCCAGGCTCCCCAGAAAATCCAAAAATGTTAAAGAAATTTGTTTATTGTACTGGAATTACAACAGTTTTGTTTATAATTATTTACTTACTTATGAAATTTGAATATTTAAATTTAAGAAATATAATCACTTAGAATGTATATTTCACAATCATTTATTCCAATTTTAAAAAACAATCCTTCAGAAGCTAAAATAAAATCACATCAATTAATGTTACGTGTGGGAATGATTAAACAATCATCAGCAGGAATTTACTCTTGGTTACCATTAGGTTTTAAAGTCATGAAAAAAATTGAGGATATTGTTAGAGAAGAGCAAAACAAAATTGGAGCTCAAGAAATTTTAATGCCAACCATACAATCAAGTGAAATATGGAAAGAGAGTGGGCGCTACGAGGACTACGGTGAAGAAATGCTAAGAATAAAAGATCGTCAAAATCGTGAAATGCTTTACGGCCCAACCAACGAAGAACTCGTAACAGATATATTTAGAGCATCAGTTAAATCTTATAAATCTCTTCCGCAACTTTTATATCATATTCAATGGAAATTTAGAGATGAGATTAGACCACGATTTGGAATAATGAGATGTAGAGAGTTTTATATGAAAGATGCTTACTCATTCGATATTTCTGATGAGGAAGCTTTAATTTCTTATAATAAATTTTTTTTGTCTTATTTAAAAACTTTTAAGAGATTAGATCTCACAGCCATTCCAATGGCTGCTGATACTGGACCTATAGGAGGTAACCTTTCTCATGAATTTATTATTTTAGCTGAAACTGGTGAAAGTAAAATTTATACGGATAAGAGAATTTTTGATTTGAAAAGTGAAGGCACAAAATTAGAAAAAAAATCGTTAGAAGACCTGAGAAAAAAATATGAAGAATTTTACTCAGTTACTGATGAAAAATTTAACAAGAATGAGTTTGAAAAAAAAGTTTCAGAAACTAATCGATTGAAAACTAAAGGTATTGAGGTGGGTCATATATTTTATTTTGGTGACAAATATTCAAAACCAATGGGTGCATCAGTAGATCTTCCTGGTGGTAAAAAAGATTTTGTTAAAATGGGCTCATACGGCATAGGAGTTTCAAGGTTAGTAGGCGCAATAATAGAAGCAAAATACGATGAGAAAAATGAAATCATGAAATGGCCAATATCTGTTGCACCATATGATATTGGAATAATAACGATGATAAATAAAAATGATAATTCTGCATTAGAAAAAGCAAATAAGTTTAATTCTGAATTAGAAAAAAACAACATTGACGCAATAATTGACGATACTGATGAAAATTTTTCATCAAAAATAAAAAAGATGAATTTAATAGGTGCTCCATATCAAATAATAATAGGTAAACAAACTGAGGGTGACTTAATAGAATTTAAAGAAGTTGGAAAAGAAACAAAAAAATTAAAAATAACTGAAATAATAGAAATAATCAAAAAACAAAAAGAAAAAAATTGATTTCTACTTTAGAAAAAGAAATTACCTTCAGGTTTTTGAAAGCTAGAAAAAAAGACGGCTTTCTAAATGTTATTTCAATCTTTTCCTTTATAGGTATCAGTCTTGGTGTAGCTGTTTTAATAATTGTTATGTCAGTCATGAATGGTTTCCGGACAGAACTAATAAATAAGATAGTTGGTTTTAATGCTCATATAACTGTCAAACCATATGAAAATGTAATCGAAATTGAAAAGTTAAAACTTAACAATTTAAAACTTATTTCTGATGAATTAATTTTAAGCAATTCAGGTGAGGCCATAATGATTAAAAGCGAGACCTCCAAAGGAATAGTATTGCGAGGTTATAAAAATAATGATTTCCCGAAACTTGAATTAGTAAAGAATAAAAATTTTTTAGGCAATAGAAATAACTTAAGTAAAAATTTTATTTCAATTGGAAAAGAGCTCAGTTTTAGTCTAAATCTTGATATAGGGGATGATATTACAATCATGTCCTCAAGTGGAATTGAGACAATAATAGGTAATATACCTAAACAAAAAACTTTTACGGTTGTATCAGTTTTTGAAAGTGGACTTGTCGATTTCGACAACAATATAGCTTTTATAAATTTATCAACTCTAGAGGAGTTCTTTAATTTAAATAAGGATGATAGAAATTTAGAAATTTATCTTAAAAATCCTCAAAAAATTGAAGATCAAAAAGAAATAGTACAGAAAATTTTTAAAAACGAATTTGTGTATTCTTGGTCAGATATGAATAGTGCTCTTTTTTCAGCTCTTAAAGTTGAGAGAAATGTAATGTTTATAATATTGTCTTTAATTATTATTGTAGCCGCTTTTAACATAATTTCTGGTTTAACAATATTGGTTAAAAACAAAACAAAAGATATTGCGATATTAAAATCTATTGGTGTACTTAACAAATCAATTGTAAAAATTTTTTTTCTTGTTGGAGTAATAATAGGAACATCTGCTACAATTTTTGGAATTATTCTTGGTGTAACTTTTTCAATATATGTTGAAAATTTAAGACAATTTTTAAGCACTTTGTTCAACATAAGTTTGTTTCCAGAAGAAATATATTTTTTAAGTACGATGCCCTCAGAGATTAACCCACCATCAATTTTATTAATCTCGCTATGCTCAATAATTATTACAATTATTGTTTCAATTTTCCCTGCTTTAAAAGCAGCAAAACTAGATCCTGTTAAAGCATTAAAATATGAATAATTTTATTAAACTTTCAAATATTTCTAAGTCTTTTACTCACCAAAAAAATTTAAAAGTTTTAAAAAAATTAACTTATAATTTTAAACTCGGAAAAATTTATTCTTTAATGGGACCTTCTGGCTCTGGAAAATCAACATTATTAAACTTGTTGTCATTAATCGATAGACCATCAAGTGGTATAATGAAATATGGAAATAAACAAATAGATTATAAAAATTCTAACTATAATGACGTTTTAAGAGCTAATAAAATTGGAA
Organism: uncultured Pelagibacteraceae bacterium; assembly: GCA_902547785.1. GTDB lineage: Bacteria > Pseudomonadota > Alphaproteobacteria > Pelagibacterales > Pelagibacteraceae > Pelagibacter. The sequence goes on along the minus strand of CACCPC010000005.1, from coordinate 6,268 downwards.
TTATATATCAACAGGATAATTTACTTCCAGATTTTACAGCTTTAGAAAATGTATATTTGGCTAATCTTGCTATTGAAAAAAATAAAGAAATATCAGAAATAAAATCAAAAAAATTATTAAAAAAAGTTGGTTTATCGAATCGAATTTACCATTACCCCGCAGAACTCTCTGGAGGTGAAAAACAAAGAGTATCAATAGCTAGAGCACTAATTAATGATCCTCAAGTTATCTTAGCCGACGAACCAACTGGAAGTTTAGATTTAGAAACTGCAAAAAGTGTTTTTGATCTTTTAAAAAAACAAATTAATGCAAACCGACTAATAATCTTTGCAACTCATAATAGATTTTTTGCTAAAAAGGCTGATTGCATGTTGGAAATAGTTAATGGTAATATAAGGTCCATTAATGCAAGAGTCTAATTTTGAAAATTTTAATCATCTAAAAATACATTCTCAATTTTCTATTTGTGAAGGAGCTATCAAGTTAGATGATCTAAAAGATATTTCTAAAGATAATAAACTAAAAGCAATAGGTTTGTGTGATACCTCCAATCTATGTGGCGCCCTAGAGTTTGCTGAAAAATTATCTAAATCTGGATCTCAACCAATAATTGGAACTCAAATTAATTTTAAATTAGATGATACAACAGGTCTTATACCTTTATTTGCATTAAATGAAGATGGATATAAAACAATAATAAAGTTATCTTCGTTATCTTATTTAAAAAATGACGAGCTTTCTGAACCTCATTTAGATTTTGATGAGCTACTAAATAAAAATGAAGGAGTGGCAATATTTTCTGGAACTGTTAATGGCTTTTTTGGACAATTATTTAACAAAGGTAAATTTGCCGAAATTCAAGAAATTTTTTTAAAATTAAAAAATTGTTATGGTGATAGATTTTATATTGAAATACAGCGTCATGGTGATTTAAATGAAAAAGAGTTTGAAAAATTTAATTTAACAAGTTCAAAAACATTAAATATTCCTCTAATCGCTACTAATGAAGTATTTTATATAGATAAAGATATGCATGAGGCACATGATGCGTTGATATGTATAAAAAACAAAACTTATGTAAACGAAAAAAACAGAGTTAGATTTAGCAATCAGCATTATCTTAAAACTAATTCAGAAATGATTGATTTATTTGCTGATATACCTGAGGCATTAGAAAATAATTATAACTTTCCATTTCGATGTAATTTTAGACCTTTATCATCCAAACCCATACTACCTAATATCAGTTCTGATAAAGGCATCAGCGCAGACGAAACTTTAAAGAAAAACTCATTAGATGGCCTTAATGAAAAATTTATAAAGATATTTAACTTAGATAATAAAGATTTTACATCTAACAAGAATTATTTGAAATATAAAGATAGATTAGATCATGAGTTAGAAATCATAATTAAAATGAATTATGCAAGTTATTTTTTAATTGTATCTGACTATATTAAATGGGCAAAAGAAAATGATATACCAGTTGGACCTGGTAGAGGATCTGGTGCTGGTTCTCTTGTCGCTTGGTGTCTTTCAATAACTGATGTTGATCCAATAAAATTTAACCTAATTTTTGAGAGATTTTTGAACCCTGACAGAATCTCAATGCCTGATTTTGATATAGATTTTTGTGAAGAAAAAAGAGATTTAGTTTTTAAATATTTAACAAAAAAATATGAAAATAGTGTAGCTCATATTATCACATTCGGAAAATTAAAGGCCAGAATGGTTATTAGAGACGTTGGACGTGTTTTAGGATTGGCATATGGTTTTGTCGATAGTATATCGAAAATGATACCCTTTGATCCATCAAGGCCACAAAATCTGACTGAATGTATAGCTGGAGAACCAAGACTTCAAAAACTAATAAATGAGGATAGTAGAGTAAAAAAACTTACAGATCTTTCACTAAAATTAGAAGGACTAAATAGAAATGTTGCAACTCATGCTGCAGGTGTAGTGATAGCAGACAAAGAATTAACTGAGATGGTACCATTATACAAGGACGCAACATCTGACTTATTATTACCTTCAACACAATTTGACATGTACTCAGCTGAAAATGCAGGATTAATCAAGTTTGATTTTTTGGGATTAAAAACTTTAACCGTTATAAATAACACTCAAAAATTAATAAGAAAAAAAGATAAAAAATTTAATATTGAAAATATAAATTTTGAAGATCAAAAAGTTTTTGATCTATTGTCATCTGGCAAAACTGTTGGTTTATTTCAAATTGAAAGTGCAGGAATGCGTGAAGCATTGGTGCAAATGCAACCAAATCACATAGAAGATATTATTGCACTGGTAGCACTTTATAGACCAGGTCCAATGAGCAATATACCAATTTATAATGATTGCAAACATGGAAAAAAGACCCCCGATTATTTACATCCTTTACTTGAGGATATTTTACGACCTACCTATGGTGTAATAATTTATCAAGAACAAGTAATGCAAATTGCACAAAAACTCTCTGGCTTTACAGCTGGTCAAGCAGATATTTTAAGGAGAGCAATGGGTAAAAAGAAAAGAGCAGAATTAGAAAAACAAAAACAAAGTTTTATTTCTGGCGCTGTAAATAATGGAATTAGTAAAGATATTGCTGCGGGAATATTTTTGAAAATAGAGCCTTTTGCAGAATATGGTTTTAATAAAAGTCATGCAGCCGCATATGCAATTATTTCTTATCAAACAGCTTATTTAAAAACATATTATCCAAAAGAGTTTATTGCTGCATCAATGACAATGGATATTTCTAATCAAAATAAATTAAGCGAGTTTTATGAGGAATTAAAAAGATTAAATGTAAAGATAGTAAGACCAGATATTAATGAATGTTATGCTGATTTTAGAACAGATGGAGAAAAATTTTATTATGCATTAGGAGCTATTAAAGCTGTGGGATATGAAGCGGTCTCAAATATTATTGAGGAAAGAATTAAAAATGGAAAATTTAGTTCTATTAATGATTTTTTAAACAGAGTAAATCCAAAAGATATAAACAAGTTACAGTTAGAAGGTTTAGTAAAAGCAGGAGCTTTTGATAATATAAATCTAAATAGACAATCGTTATTTAATTCAATACCAAACTTTATAACAAAATCAAAAAATATTTATGAAAATAAATCTGCTAATCAGATTGATTTGTTCGGTGAAAATAATATCCCAGATAGTGAAGTGATAATAAAGATCGATGACTGGAAGTTTGAGGAAAGATTGTCCAAAGAATTTGAGTCGGTTGGTTTTTTTATATCAGATCATCCCTTAAATCAATTTAAAGAAATATTTGAAGACTATAATATAAAAGACTACCTAAGTTTTAATAGTAACAATGAAATAATTAATTCAAATATCGCTGCAACCTTATTAAAAATACAAGAAAGAAAAACTGCCAAAGGAAATCCTTATGCTGTTTTAAAATTAACTGATCTAAATAGTGTTTTTGAATTATTCATTTTTTCTGAGGTTTTGGAAAAAAATCGAGATATATTGAAAGAGGGATCATCAATAATATTAACTTTAGTAAAATCCATTTCAGATGAAGAGAATAGACTCAAAAGAATAAATGTTCAGAAAATAGCTTCACTTTCAGAGTTGATTAATAAACCAATCGAAGAAGTACTTTTTAATTTAAAATCATTAAATGAGTTGAACGAAATCTCAAAAATTATCCCCGACGAGGGAAATACAATTGTTAAAATTAAATTACGAGACCAAAATAATGAATTGGATTTTACACTTAAGAAAAAGAGAAATATTGATAGAAAAATGTTAAATATAATTAGAAATAAAGAGATTTCTGCTATTATTCAATAATTTTAAGCTTGTTAAATAAAAAAAATCTTTGTAAACAGTCACTAAAATTAATAAAAACGCACACAGTTTTTTGGTTTTATACCTCCGGTCCTTAATTGGAAATTACTGTGGTGGCTTAACCGGGAATAAATATGAAAATACCTAACGTTACAATCCAACAACTATTAGAAGCAGGTGTTCATTTAGGACACAAAACACTTAGATGGAATCCAAAAATGAAAAAATATATTTTTGGAAAAAGAGACTCAATCCATATTATTGATTTAACTCAAACTTTAGAACTTACAAAAGTTGCTCTAGAAAAAGTTCACGATGTTATATCTAATAATGGAAAAATATTATTTGTCTCAACAAAAAAACAAGCATCAGAGGCTATAGCTGAAGTTGCTAAAGAAACTGATCAATATTTTGTAAATTATAGATGGTTAGGAGGAATGCTAACTAACTGGGGAACTATTTCAAATTCAATAAAAAAGCTAAAACAATTAGAATTAAATTTAGTGTCAGAAAATAGAGGTTTTACGAAAAAAGAACTATTAAAAATGAGTGTAAAAAAAGATAAATTACAAAGATCATTAGGTGGAATATCACAGATGAAAAAAGTTCCAGATCTAGTGTTTATTATCGACACAAATTATGAGTCTCTTGCAATTCAAGAGTCTATAAAATTAGGTATTCCTATTGTCGCAATATTAGACAGCAACTCAAATCCCGATGGTATTGATTATCCAATCCCAGGAAATGATGATGCCAGAAGAGCAATAGATTTATATTGTAATTTAATCAAAGAGACAATTGTTTCTGCAAAAAGTTCAATTCCTGTAGTTGAAAAAAAAGAGAGTGTAAAAAAAGAGACTAAATCATCTAAGACTATACAAGAAAAAGATAGAGAAAAATTAGAGGAAAAATTTAGTGAAAAAGAAAAAAACACAATAAATTAACATGAGTGATGTTGAAAAAGTAAAGAAATTAAGAGTTGCCACAGGAGCCGGTTTTAAAGACTGCAACTTAGCAATTAAAGAGGCTAATGGTGATCTAGATAAGGCAGTAGAAATTCTAAGAGTAAAAGGAATTTCCAAAGCATCAAAAAAAATGTCAAGAGAAGCAAAAGAGGGTGTCGTAGCCATTAGCGGTGATGAAAAAAAAACTTCAATTATTGAAGTAAATTGTGAGACAGATTTTGTTGCAAAGAATGATGATTTTATAAATTTTGTTAAAGAGTTAAGTGAATTAAATAATCAAAATGACTCTAATCTTGATCATCTTAAAAAATCTATAATGAAAAATGGTTCCTCAGTTGAGGATAATTTGGTTGCGTTGATTGCTAAAATCGGAGAAAAAATAACAATTGGACAAACAAAAACTATCTCAAACTCATCCTCAACTAATTATCAATATCTACACACTGTGGTTAAGGATAATTTAGCGAAATTAGCAGTAATTGTCTCTTTGGAAACAAAAGAAAATTCTGAAACTGTAAAAACATTTGGTAAACAACTATCAATGCATATTGCAGCATCAAATCCTTTAGCTTTAGACTCAACATTAATTGATAAATCAATTATTGATAAAGAACAAGAACTGATAACTGAAGAGCTAAAGAATTCAGGTAAACCTGAAGATATTGCAAAAAAAATTAGTCTAGGAAAAATGAATAAATTTAAAGAGGAAAATGGACTGATGACACAGGCTTGGGTCATGGAACCTAAGAAGAAAGTTCAAGACGTTTTGAAAGAACTTGCAGTAAATGATTTAAAGATTAAGGAATTTAGCAGAATAAAAATAGGCGAATAGATGTTTGATGAAAAATCACATAGCTTAAAAATGGATAAAGCTATTGATGTATTCTCTAAAGAGTTATCATCATTAAGAACCGGAAGAGCTAATGCTGCAATGCTAGACCTCGTTAAGGTGGATGTTTATGGTCAACAAATGCCAATTAATCAAGTTGGTAGCATAACAACACCTGAACCAAGAATGATTAATATTCAAGTTTGGGATCAAAATAATGTGAACTTGGTTGATGCTGCAATAAAAAAATCAGAGCTTGGGTTAAACCCTCAAATAGATGGACAGTTAATTAGATTACCTATACCAGAATTAAATGAAGAAAGAAGAATTGAACTTAAAAAGTTAATAAAATCTATGGGTGAAAAATGTAAGATTTCTATTAGAAACATTCGAAGAGATGCAAATGAGGAATTAAAAAAACTTTTAAAGTCAAAAGAAATTGGTGAAGATGAAGAAAAATCTTTTGAAAAAAATGTTCAACTAATTACTGATAAACATATATCAATTGTTGACGAAAAAATTTCAACTAAAGAAAAAGAAATAATGACAATATGAACCCTTTAAAACATGTAGCCATTATCATGGATGGTAATGGGAGGTGGGGTTTAAAAAATAAAAAATCAAGAAATGCTGGTCATAGAGCTGGCTTGAATTC
>CACCPC010000004.1:0-79810 GCA_902547785.1 uncultured Pelagibacteraceae bacterium | reverse complement strand
TCCCCTTGAACTTTTAAACCAAAATAATCTCCATTTTTCTCTAAATTACTTGGCAAAGGTATTCTTGAAACTTCATTTTGAATAGCCTCAACAGGTGTTCCAGCAGCAATTTTTCCTAAAACTGGTACCTCAGCATCATCTGATGATAAATTTTCGTCATCTAAACCACCTTTAATAACACTTGGTGAAAAACTGTTATAAATATCATTTGCAGAGGCGGTTTCTGGCAATTTAATTACTTCTAATGCTCTTGCTTTATGAGCAAGTCTTTTAATAAAACCTCTCTCTTCTAATGCACTTATTAGTCTATGAATTCCAGACTTAGATTTAAGGTTTAACGAAGCTTTCATCTCCTCATAAGATGGAGAAACACCAGAACTTCTCAACTTTTTGTTGATAAATAAAAGCAGGTTTTTTTGTTTTTTTGTTAACATAAGAACAAATATCGTACAGAATCTGTTCTACAAAAGTTCTTTTCAATTCACAATAGTAAAAAACCCAATAAAATTGAGAACTATTTGACTAAAGAACTGAGAAAATAGAATTATTTTCTAAATTTTTCAAAAGTGATTCACCAATTAGAAAAGTTTTAATAGAAGTTTTATTTGAGAGTTCTAATAGTTCATCTTTTGTTTTTATTCCACTTTCAGAAATTAATGGACCTTTATGATTAACCAAAACATTATGAATATCAAAAGTTGTATTTATATCAGTTTTAAGAGTTTTTAAGTTCCTATTATTGATACCAATTAATGCATCTTCAAATTTTAAAGCTTGTTTTGCTTCCTCAACTGTATGCACCTCAACTATAACAGACATATTAAATTTTAAAGCTTCCTCATATAACTCTTTTGCAAGACTTTCACTTACACCAGCTAATATAATTAATATTGCATCTGCTCCATAACTCTTTGCTAATGGAATTTGAAATTTATCTACAAAAAAGTCCTTACAAAGAATTGGCAAATTAATATTCTGTTTAATTTCACTTATATGTCTCAAATCTCCTAAAAAAAAATTTTCTTCAGTCAAAACAGACAAACAAGTAGCTTTATTATTATTATATATACTAGCTATTTTTACAGGGTCATAATTATTTATAATTACACCTGCAGAAGGACTAGCTTTTTTGATCTCAGCAATAATTGAAAATTTATTTTTCTTAATATTTTTTTCAATATTTTCCTTAAAATTAATAAACATTTTATTTTTCTCAATTAATTCATTTAATGAGTCTATTGAAATATTTTTTTTAGAATTTTCTATTTTTTCTATTTTCTTTTTAATTATTTTTTTGAGAACATTTTCAGGCATTTTGAATTGTCTCTAAATGTTTAATAACTTCACTTGATAAAATATGCTCTCTTGCATTTTTATATGCTTCGTTAAACTCTTCATAAGTTTCATTAACAATCAATCCTGCTGCAGCATTTAAACATACCGCTTTAGAAAAATCATTATCTTCACCTTTAAATATTTCAAGCATTTTATTAGCATTAAATTTTGCATCATCACCAACAAGATTTTCAAATTTATCTGCATTAATATCTAATTTTTTTGGATCAATAACAATTTCAGATATAACATTGTTTTTTAATTGAATAACATTTGTTCTAGCATAGGGTGAAATTTCATCTAAACCATCTTCACTATTGACGATCCATGCAAATTTAATATCTAAACTTTTTAAAGCGTTAGCAAATGTTTTTAATAACTTTTTTTCAAAGACACCAACGACTTGTCTTTTAACTAAAGCTGGACTACTCAAAGGACCAATCATATTAAAAATTGTTCTTTTACCAATTTTTTTTCTTGTAGGTCCAACGTATTTCATTGCACTATGGTAATTTGGTGCAAACATAAAACCAAAATTATTTTTTTCAATTTGTGACTCAATATCATTTGGTTCTAAATTAATTTCTATATTTAATGCCTCTAAAACATCGCCAGATCCACATTTAGAAGATACTGCTTTATTTCCATGTTTTGCTACTTTAACACCCATACTTGCAAGCAATAATGCAGAAGCTGTTGAAATATTGAGTGTGTTCATTCCATCACCACCTGTACCACATGTATCTATACAATTTTGCACATTTACTCTTTTTGATTTATTTCTTAGAACGAATACTCCTCCAGCAATCTCATTTGAAACTTCACCTTTAGCGGACAAAAGTGTTAAAAAATCAAATATTTCCTGGTCATTTGCCTTACCTTCCATTAATAATTCGAAAGCTGCCTTACTTTCCTCAAAGGAGAGATCATCTTTATTTTTAATTTTATCTATGAATTGTTTCATTAATTTTTAAGTCTAATAAAATTTTTTAAAATTTTAATACCTAGTTTAGTTTTAATACTTTCAGGGTGAAATTGCACTCCATGAACATTATATTTTTTATGCTGAACACCCATTACTAAACCATCTTTGCTCTCAGCAGTTATTTCAAGATTTTTTGATAGTGTTTTTTTATCAATAATTAAGCTGTGATAACGTGTTGCCTCAAATGATTTTGGAAGATTTTTTAAAATTCCTAACTTTTTGGAGATAATTTTGCTCGTTTTACCATGCATCAGTTTTTTAGCCTGAACAATTTTAGATCCAAAAACCTGTCCGATAATTTGATGACCAAGACAAACACCAAGAATTGGAATTTTTTTATATAAGGATTTTACTATTTTTAAACAATTACCTGATTGATCAGGATTACCTGGGCCTGGTGAGATTACAATTTTATTATATTTTCTTTTTAATATCTCTTTAGATGTAATCTGATCATTTCTTATTACATCTACCTTTACTTTTAATGAAGATAGGTAATGATAAAGATTAAAAGTGAAACTATCGTAATTATCTATCAGAATTATTTTTTTCATTTTAAAGCATTTATTAAAGCTTTTGCTTTATTAACGGTTTCCTCGTACTCTTTTAAAGGTTTACTATCAGCAACAATTCCAGCGCCAGCTTGAACATAAAATTTATTATTTTTAGCGACAGCTGTTCTTAAAGCTATACATGTATCAAATTCTCCGTTAGCTGAAAAATAGCCAATACCACCAGCATAAACTTTTCTCTTAGTTGTTTCTAATTCATCAATTATTTCCATAGCTCTAATTTTTGGTGCTCCAGAGACAGTTCCTGCAGGGAAACCAGCTAGAAGTGATTTAAACTTAGAAAATTTTTTATTATACACACCGATTACATTTGATACTATGTGCATTACATGAGAATATTTCTCAATAATAAAACTCTCAGTTACTTTTACCGTATCAATTTTTGAGACTTTACCAGCATCATTTCTTCCTAAATCTAATAACATTAAGTGCTCTGAAAGCTCCTTTCTGTCATTAAGAAGATCTTTTTCATAAAAACGATCCTCTTTTAATGTTTTTCCTCTTGGTCTCGTTCCAGCTATTGGTCTTACAGTAATTTTATTATCTCTTAATCTCACTAAAATTTCTGGACTCGCACCAATAATTTGGAAGTCGTTGAAATTAAAAAAAAACATAAAAGGTGATGGGTTAGTCACTCTAAGTTTTTTATAAATATCAATCGGTTTTTTTGTTAATCTAGCTTCAAATCTTTGACTTAAAACTACCTGGAATATATCTCCTAATTTTATATATTTTTTCGCTGTATTGATCATTTGCAAGAATCTATTTTTAGAAGTATTAGATTTAACTTTAATGTTTTTTGATTTTAATGAAGTCCTATTATCTATATTCTTAATTGATGATTGAATAAGTAATCTAAAAAGATCTGATTTTACCTCATCAAATTTTTTTTGATAATCTCTAATCTTTTCGTCTTTATAGATATTTCTAATATAAAAAATCTCTTTTTTTAAATTATCGTGAATAATTAGTGTTCTTGGTCTCAAAAGTCTTACATCAGGTATATTTAGATCATCCTTACAATTATTAGGGATTTTCTCTATATATCTTATAGAGTCATATGAGAAATACCCTGAAATTAAAGAACACAGTTTTGGTAAATTTTTGGGAGTTTCAAATTTAAATTCTTCAATAATTTTCTCAATCAAGTTTTCAGGTTTATCTTTAAGTTTAATTTTCTTTTCATTTTGAATTAAATAAGAAATTTTATTTTTGAATTCCCATATCTTGTCAGGATTTTTGCCAAATATAGTATATCTTCCTTTGATTTTTCCTTTCTCTACCGACTCAAATATAAAGCTATTTTTTTCACTTAAAAAATTATCTATTAAATTTAAAATCTCCTCATCTTCTTGAATTTTTTTTGAAGTATATATAATTTGATTTTTATTGCTTCTATGTCGAAACTTAAAATCTTTGAAGCTTCGATTTATGTTCATTGAAAGAAATTTTTAACTCGTTCTATTGTTTTTTGATTTAAATTAACATCATATCTGCTGTTTAGATATAGATCATATGATTTTAACATATTATTTTTTAGATTTGAATTTTGTTTATTTATATATTCATTTATCTTATCATCATTTTCCATAGTCTGATTTTGAAAGTTCTTTATTTTAGCTAAATAAATATTGCTGATCTCATCATTTATAAGAGTAAAAGAATTAATGGGTAATGAGTAAAGAAGTTCAACAGCTTTAATATCAAATTTTTTGTTATCTTTAATAGAATTTAATAATAAATTTTCAATTTTCTTATTTCCCATCTCTACAAAACTTTCATTGTTGAAATTTTTTTCATCAATTTTTTTTATTAAATTCTTGTTATATTCATACTTATTTTTTTCAAACATAAGTCCTAAGATCTCTTCTCTGAGGACAGGATCATTTACATTAGGGGAACGTTGTTCTGACTTAATTATTTTGTAAAGAATATAATCATCTTTAAATTCAATGATATCAAATTCATTATTTCTTGCTTCAAATATCTTTTTTTCTATATCGCTTTTATCATAAGTAAATCTGAAATCTTTGATTTTCTTAGATTTTAAATTAAAGTTTGTAACGATGTTTTCATAAGGAAGTTCATTCGAGATATCAATTTCTATTTGGTCAATTTTATCAAAAAAGGTCTGATTAAATTCATCTACACCAACTAAATTTTTGGGATTTATTATGGAATAATCAAAATCAATATATTCTACTTTTAAGTCATTCTTATTTTCATCTAGAAATTTTTTTATATCGTTATCTGTAAAACTATCTTTCTTTTTATAAAATTGATTTAAATTTATATAATCTATCTCTAATTTTCTATTTTCATCCTGATAGAGTTTTTTTACTAAAAATTTTGGAGAAACAGCTCCAGCACCTACAAAACTGAATAAGTTTTTTTGTAATTCTCGATTTTTTAGTCTTAATTCAAACTGAGGTGCAGATTGATTATTTTCAAGTAAAAATTTTTCATATTTAAGTCTTTCGAAACTTCCTTGTTCGTTTAGAAAATTTTTATTTTTTTTTATCATTTTGAGTAATGTTTCTTTCGAAATAATTAAATCATACTCCTCAATTTCTAAATCTAAAATTTTTGTCGAAATCAATCCTGATAATAATTCTTCAATTATATTATCATTTAAATTTTCTCTTATTGTATCCTGAGGAATTCCAGAATTATTTAAGTAATCAATAAATTCTTCTGTAGAAATATTTGTCTCATTTATTTTTACAATTGAATTTGTATTTCCACTGCTGAACATGCTGCCCATACCCCAAAATACAAAAGGAATAATCATTATAAAAACTAATATCCCAGCAAACTTTGTTTTGGCAAAATTTCTAAATGCACCTATCATTACTATATAAATTTATTGATCTATAAAAAGCAAACCTATAGATTAAATTTTAGTATAAGACAAATAAATATATGTATTTTATTGCTAATTGGAAAATGTTTGGTGGATTGAGTACATTGAATTCACTAAAAAAAGTAATCAAATTTCTAAAAATTTTTAAAAAATCAAAAAAAATTAAAATTATTTATTGTCCACCCAACACATTAATCCGTTCAATGTCTAAAAAAGTTGTAAATTCTAAAATTCAAGTTGGTGCTCAGAATTGTCATGAAAGCCTTACTTATGGTGCTTTAACTGGTTCCATAAATCCTAAGATGCTAAAAAATGTCGGGGCCAAATATGTTATTTTAGGTCATTCAGAAAATCGCAACTCTGGTGAAACGGATAAGTTAATTAATGTCAAGATTAGAGCAGCGACACAAGCAGGTTTAAAGGTTATTTTTTGTATAGGTGAAACCTTAGGCCAAAAACGAAAAAGAATTACTAAAAAAATTTTATCTAAACAGATTAATGTAGGTTTGCAAAAAATTAAGAAAAGAAAAAATATTGTAATTGCTTATGAACCTGTTTGGTCAATTGGGACAGGTCTAATTCCTAAAGCAGATGACTTATTTAACACTATTAATTTTATAAAAAAAAAAGTTAGAAATATCAAAGTTTTATATGGGGGTTCGGTAAATCCAAAAAATATAAATAAATTAAAGTTAATAAAAAATATTGATGGATTTCTAATAGGAGGCGCCTCTCAAGATCCCAAAAAATTCATTGATATAATCAAAAAAACGTATAATTAACCTGCATGGAAAATATATTGTTAGTATTGAATATCATTCTTGCATTAATTTTAGTTTTATTAGTTTTAATGCAAAAATCTGAGGGTGGAGCACTTGGAATCGGTGTTTCTCAAGAAAATATGATGTTTTCAAAGTCAGCAGGAAATTTTATGACAAAAGCAACTGGTGTTGTTGCAACTCTGTTTATCATTTGTAGTTTAGCTCTAACGATAGTATCTAGGGGTGATTTGACACCATCTAGCTCAGTTTTAGATCAAGTCGAAGAGGATACACCGTCAATTCCAGAAAATAATAATTAATACTTTTAATTTACTTTTTTATTAGCTATAAGATTCTTCCATGGCGCGATATATATTTGTCACTGGCGGCGTGGTCTCATCATTAGGAAAAGGTCTTTCATCAGCATCACTAGCCTATTTGTTAAAATCACAAGGTTACAAAGTTAGGTTAAGAAAAATGGATCCGTATTTGAATGTAGATCCTGGAACAATGAGTCCATTTCAACATGGAGAAGTTTTCGTCACCGATGATGGTGCTGAAACTGATTTAGATCTAGGTCATTATGAGAGATTTACAAATATTTCATCTAAACAGTCAGATAACATTACAACTGGTCGTATTTATAGTGATGTTATTAAAAAAGAAAGAAAGGGAGGATATCTTGGAAAAACTGTTCAAGTTATACCTCATATCACAAACCGAATAAAAGAATTTATAAAAAAAGATATTACAAATGAAGATTTTGTAATATGTGAAATTGGTGGAACAGTTGGAGATATTGAAAGTTTACCATTTGTTGAAGCTATAAGACAATTTTCGAATGAATATGGAAGATCAAAAACATTATTTATTCATTTAACTTTTGTTCCGTTTTTGAAATCGTCAGATGAAATAAAAACTAAACCTACTCAACATTCAGTAAAAGAATTAAGAAGTATAGGAGTTCAACCAGATATTATTATTTGTAGATCTCAACAATCTATACCATTAGACCAAAGAAAAAAAATATCATTATTTTGCAATGTTCCGATCGAAAACGTTATTGAAACAGTAGATGTAAGAACTATTTATGAGGCACCAATTAGTTTTTATAATCAAAAACTTGATAAACAAGTTTTAAAATTCTTTAAACTAAAACCAAAAAAAAGAGCCAACCTAAGTCCATGGAAAAAAATAACCAAAATTGTTTTAAATACAAAAAAATCAGTTAATATTGCAATAATTGGAAAATATGTAAATTTAAAAGATGCTTACAAATCTCTAGATGAAGCCTTAGTTCATGGTGGAATTGCAAACAATGTAAAAGTAAATCTAATAAGAATAGATTCTGATAACTTAAAAAATAGTGAAATCAAAACAAAACTAAAAAATGTTTCAGGATTATTGATACCAGGGGGTTTCGGTAAAAGAGGAACAGAGGGAAAAATTTCAGCAATTAAATATGCTAGAGAAAAAAAGATACCATTTCTTGGCATTTGTTTTGGAATGCAAATGGCTATAGTCGAATTTGCGCGAAATAAACTAAAAATTAAAAATGCTGGGTCGAGTGAATTAGATAAAAAATGTTATCCAGTCATTGGTTTGATTAATGAATGGGACAAAAACGGAAAAATTATCAAAGGTACAGATAAAAGTTTAGGTGGAACAATGAGATTAGGATTATATGAGGCTAAATTGAGAAATAATTCTGCCATAAATAAAATATATAAATCTAAAAATGTAAGAGAAAGACATAGACATAGATATGAAGTTAATAATAGCCTTAAAGCTGAATTTGAAAACAAAGGATTAATTTTTTCAGGAATGTCACCAGATAATAAATTGCCAGAAATAATAGAGCTTACAAATCATCCATGGTTTATAGGTGTTCAATTTCATCCAGAATTTAAATCTAGACCTTTGGCTCCTCATCCTTTATTCTCTTCATTCATTCAGGCATCAAAAAACCATAAATGAGCAATATAAAGATAAATTGTAATAAAATAGAAATCTCTAACGATAATAAAATATGTATTATTGCAGGCCCATGTCAGCTTGAGACTGAGCAACACGCAATGGATATGGCAGGTAAAATACAAGATATTACTAGGAAATTTGGAGTAGGATTTATTTATAAAACTTCATTTGATAAAGCGAATAGAACAAGTCTTAAAGGCAAAAGAGGAGTTGGATTAGATACTTCCCTTCCAATTTTTGATAAAATAAAAAAAGAACTCAATATCCCAATTTTAACAGACATACATAACATCGAGCAATGTTCAATTGTTGCAAAACATGTAGACGTTTTACAAATACCCGCTTTTTTATGTCGCCAAACCGATTTGTTAGTAGCTGCAGCTAAAACAAATAAAATCATTAACGTTAAAAAAGGTCAATTCTTAGCACCATGGGATATGGTCAATGTAACAAAAAAAATTTCAGACTCTGGTAATAAAAATATTCTTGTCACTGAAAGAGGTGCTAGTTTTGGTTACAACACTTTAGTCTCAGATATGAGAGCATTACCCATTATGGCAAAAAATGGTTACCCAGTAATTTTTGATGCAACCCATTCAGTTCAACAGCCAGGTGGTCTTGGTGAAAAAAGTGGGGGACAGAGAGAGTTTGTAGAACATTTAGCAAGAGCAGCTGTTGCAGTAGGTGTAGCAGGGGTTTTCATTGAAACACATCAAGATCCTGATAACGCTCCTTCTGATGGTCCAAATATGGTTCCTTTAGATAAATTAGAAAGTCTATTAAAACAATTAACCGATATAGATAATTTAATTAAAAATTAGTGAGTAAAATTACAAAAGTAAAAGCCCGACAAGTTTTTGACAGTAGAGGTAATCCAACAATCGAAGCTGAAGTTTTTACAAAAAACAAAAGTGCAATAGCAATTTGTCCCTCAGGAGCATCAACAGGAACTTATGAAGCTTATGAAAAAAGAGATCAAAATAATAAAAGATATTTAGGAAAAAGTGTTCTTAATGCCATTAGTTTAGTTAATTCTAAGGTTTCAAAAAAACTTAAAGGACAAAATATTCATAATCAAGAAAAGATTGATGCTTTAATGATTAATCTAGATGGCACAAGACAAAAAACAAAACTAGGGGCAAATTCTATATTAGCTGTGTCTATGGCTGTAAAAAAACTTTCAGCAAAAATTAGAAAAAAACCATTATATAAAACTTTTTTAATTAAAAATAATTTTAAATTACCTTTTCCATTAATGAATATAATTAATGGCGGAGCACATGCTAATAATGGTTTGAGAATTCAAGAATTTATGATCAGGCCAGACCGCGCAAAAAATTTCACTGATGCGATGAGGATTTGTTTTTTAGTGATAAAAAATTTGAGTAAAATTATAAAGAGTAAAGGACTTTCAACATCTGTTGGGGATGAAGGTGGATTTGCACCAATGATTAACAATAATAATCAAGCTTTAGATTTAATTGTTTCAGCTATTAGGAAGTCAGGCTTTGTTAACGGTAAAGATGTTTCAATTTGTTTGGATGTAGCTGCTAATGAATTATATAAAAGAAACAAATATTCTATTCATTCAAAAAGCTATATCTCTGTAGAAAGATCTATTCAAGAATATAAAAAAATAATTAATAAATATAAGATTAAATCAATAGAGGATCCATTTGCAGAAAATGATTGGATATCATGGAATAAATTAATGAAATCTATAAAAAAAGTTCAGATTGTGGGTGACGATCTTTATGTTACTAATCTTGAGCGACTCAAAAAAGGTTTTTTAAATTTATCATCTAACGCAATTTTAATTAAATTAAATCAAATCGGCACAGTTTCAGAAACTTTAGATGTAATTCGATTTGCCCAAACTATAGGATTTCAAACGATAATTTCTCATAGATCTGGAGATAGTGAGGATACATTTATTGCAGACCTTGCAGTGGGTACTAATTCAAATCAAATAAAAACTGGATCTTTAGCAAGATCAGAAAGAGTTGCTAAATATAACCAATTATTACGAATAGAAGAAGAACTTGGAAAAAAAGTCATAATGAATAAGATTCATTAATGCTTCAAAGATTAAAAAAAAATTATTTTCTACTTATATCAGTTTTTCTAATCATATATTTTTTCTTTAATCTCTTGTCGGGTGAAAGGGGATTAATTTCATATTATGAAAAAAAACAAATTTTAAACGATTTAAAAATTAAGGAATCATCATTAAAAAATCAAATAAATGACTTGGATTTTAAGAATTCATTATTAAGTGACAATCTAGATCTTGATTATATTGAAACTTTAATTAGAGAAAGATTCTTATTTGGTAAAAAAAATGAAAAAATTTATATTATAAAAAAAAATGACACAAAAAATTAAACTAAGACACCCTGAAAAAGTAAAAAATCCAATTAATCCAATTAAGAAAAAGCCCGATTGGATTAGATCTAAACTTAATAATAGTAAGGAATTTTTTTTAACAAAAACAATTGTAAATAAAAATAATCTTATAACAGTTTGTCAGGAGGCAAATTGCCCAAACATAACTGAGTGCTGGAGTAAAAGACATGCAACTTTTATGATAATGGGTGATACATGTACAAGAGCATGTGCTTTTTGTGATGTAAAAACTGGCAAACCAGAAAAATTAGATAAACTAGAACCAACCAAAATATCTCAAGCTGTTAAAAAATTAGATTTAAAACATGTTGTAATCACATCAGTTGACAGAGATGATTTAGACGATGGTGGTTCAAATCATTTTTATGAGGTGATAAACCAAACTAGAAAAATCAACCCAAATACAACTATCGAAGTTTTAACGCCTGATTTTTTAAGAAAAGGTGATGCTTACAAAAGAGTATTAGATGCTAATCCTGACGTTTTTAATCACAATATTGAAACTGTACCTAGTCTTTATTTAAAAGTTAGACCAGGCTCACGATATTTTGCATCTCTTGAACTTTTAAAAAATGCAAAAAAAATGAATAATAGGGTTTTTACTAAATCTGGAATAATGGTTGGTTTAGGTGAGAAAAAAGATGAAATTTTACAAGTAATGGATGATTTGAAATCTGCTGATGTAGATTTTTTAACTATTGGACAATACTTACAACCATCTGTAAAGCATTTTCCATTAGATAGATATTATAAACCTGAGGAGTTTAAAGAATTGGGTGATATTGCAAAATCAAAAGGTTTTTTATTAGTTTCCTCATCTCCTTTAACAAGATCTTCATATCATGCGGATGAAGACTTCGCTAAACTTCAACAAAATAGATTAAAAAATCATTAATGCCAAAAGCTTCAGTTAAGAGATTAATTGAATGTAAAAAAAAAGATTTAATTGATTTAGTTTTGGATATTGAAAAATATCCAGAATTTGTTCCATTCTGTTTTGGCGCAAAGGTATACGAAAATAAAAATGAAGGTGATTTAACAAAAATAATTGCTGACTTAACAATAGGAAAAGGACCGTTTAAAGACACTTATAAAAGTGATGTAGTTTTTAATAGAAAAAAAGATTCAATTTTTGTTAAGAATATAGAAGGACCTTTAAATCATTTATCCAACAATTGGTTTTTTGTTGATAAAGATAATGGAATTACTGAAGTAACTTTTGATATCGATTTTGAAATCAAAAATAAATTTTTAAATTCTTTGATGATTGTATCTTTTCAATTTGGATTAGAGAAAATAGCTGATGCATTTCAAAACAGAGCAGAACAACTATTTAGCAGCTCTAAGAACTAGATTAAGGGCTTTTTTTACAGTAGCTTTTTGTATTGAGGATCTTTTTTTACTTTTGAATAAATATTTATTTATTTCGATTTTAGCTCCTTTTTTCACTCCAATATAAACTAGGCCAACAGGTTTTTTTTTGGTGCCACCCCTTGGTCCGGCAATACCGGTAATCGAAATATTAATATTGGCTTTTGAGATTTTAGATAAATTATTAACCATTGCATAGCAACATTGATGGCTCACTGCACCATATTTTTTGATAATTTTTTTATTTACTTTTAAAATCTTTATTTTTGCTTGATTAGAGTAAGTGATCAAACCTAGATTGAATATTTTTGATGCACCGCTAATTGAGGTGATAGAGCTAGCTAATAATCCACCTGTGCAGGACTCCGCAACTGAAATCTTAGTTTTTTTTCTTATAAGTAACTTGATTAATGATTTCATTACACAAAATAATTACTTAAAATCATAAAACAAATTAAAGATAAAACAACATATAATCCTGCAAATACATCATCCATAATTACACCAAAACTATTTTTGAAGTTTTTATCAAAAAAACTTACGGGAAATGGTTTTGCAATATCAAAAAATCTGAACAACACAAAACAGATACAGTAAAAAACTAAAGCTTCATTTGGTGATTTTTCAGTACCATGTGAAATTTCATAAAGATAAATCGGTATTGATTGACCTATAAATTCGTCAATTATTACTTCTTTGGGATCCTTATTTTGATTATCTTTAATATGATTCGCTACAGCAGAAAAAGATAAAATGAAAATAACTACTAACAGTATCAATATTAGGTTTGAAGATAAATTAAATGTGTGAAAAAAAAGATAAAGAATAATTACTGTAGCTAATGACCCAAAAGTACCAGGAATTTTTGGAATTTTACCCAAACCAAACATTGTAACGAATAAAGTATTAATGGTTTTAATCATATTTTGTTATTGAAATTATAACTTCACATGCAATGGCCTTTTCTTTTCCAATTAATCCAAGTTTTTCAACCGTCTTACCTTTTAAATTTATAAGATCTTTTTTTAACATCATTAGTTTGGAGATTGAGTTAATTATACGGTCTCTGTATTTTGAAACTTTTGGTTGTTCGCAAATTAAATTTATATCTAAATTATTTATAAAAAAATTTGATTTATATAGACCTTCAATAACTGGTTTTAATATTTTTGTTGATCTAATATTTTTATATTTTTTTGTGTTAGGAAAAAAAGTTCCAATATCTTTATTTCTTGTTGCACCTAAGATCGAGTCTATAATTGAATGTAAAATTACATCTCCATCTGAATGACCTTTTAATCCTGAGTGAAAAGGTATTTTAATGCCACCTAAATAAAGCTTCTTATTTCTAGCTAATCTATGAATATCAAAACCAATTCCAAAAAAAGTTTTAGCTAAATTTATATCATTTTTAAAAGTGATTTTATTATTAGTATTTTCTCCTTTTATAAATTTTATTTTTTGATTCTTATCAATGAATAAAGTTGCTTCATCTGTAATTTTATTTTTTTCATTAATTGCAAATTCGTATAATTTTTGAAATTTAAATGCTTGTGGTGTCTGAGTAAGATATGTATTTTCTCTATTAAGATTATATAGTCCACTTTTCACTCTATACTTTATTGTATCTTTAGAGTTAATATATGGAATAACAGCTATATTCTTTTTTAAATTACCTAATAATTTTTTCAACAATTTAATAGTAAAATCTGGTCTGGCAGCATCGTGTATAAGAATATTATCAGGTTTATATTTTTTTAAATATTTTAATGCTATTAAAGATGAGTCAGATCTTTCTTTGCCTCCTTTTATTATTTTGACCGACTTGTGGATCTTTTTTTTTTTGAAATGACTAATATTGTTAGTGACAACTAAAATCTTTTTAAAAAGCTTTGACTTTAATGATTTTTCAATAGAGTGATCAATAATTTCTTTATTTTTATAATTATAGAATTGCTTTGGTATTTTTTTATGAAATCTACTACTTTTTCCAGCTGCTAGGATTACAAAATAGTTGTTCATTCCTTTAAATACTATAATTCTTAATTATGTTTGAATTTTTGAAAAAAAATGTTTTCATAATTATTCTATCTAGTATCACACTATTTTTAGGATTTTTAACTTTTTTAACATTTATTGATAGAAGTTTTGTTGAATTAAACCAAAATAATTTACAATATTTATTAATTGTAAATATTTTATTACTTTTATCATTATTTGTATTCATTTTTTTAGAGGTAAAAAAATCAATTCGAAATGATATTGATAAAGATGGTCTAAAATCAAATAAAAAATATATTACTTATTTTTCACTTTTCACTTTAATTCCCTCAATATTGATTTCAATTTTTTCACTTTTTTTATTTTCTTTTGCACTAGAAAAATATTTTGATAAAAAGGTCACAACTGTTGTAAATAATTCCTATGAACTTGCTAAAAGTTATGTTGAGGAAGTAAGAAATAAGATTGAGTCTGATATTATATTAATTGCTTTTGATACCAACAAAAGTTCAAAATTTTTAAATGATAACAATAAAGAATATGTAAGATTTTTAAAAACTCAAAAATTAATAAGAGATATAGACGAAATACATATAATTGATCAAAATAAAGAATTACTATTTACTAATTTAGATGATCGCACAAAATATATTCCTCCAATAGATAAAACATTAAAACTTGTATTAGATGATGATAGACCACTTAAAATAATAAATGCTCCTGAAAATATCTCGGCGGCAATTATGAGACTTCAAGCTTTCGAAAACAGATTTTTGTATGTTGTGAAATACCTTGATAAGGACATATCAAAATATTTGAATGAGTCTCAAGAGGCAATCAATTTTTATTATACAGTTGAGGAAAGAAGTACAGGCATAAAAATTTCTTTTGCAATAATATATATAATAATAGTAACTCTTTTGCTTTTTATATCGATTTCTATTGCTATTAGATTTTCTTCAAGGTTTTTTAGGTCTATAAATAATCTAATTTCTGCATCAACCGCAATAGGGGAGGGTGATTTAACTACAAAAGTTCCCGAGATAAAAACAGACAAAGACTTAGAAATTTTGAATAAAAATTTTAATTCTATGATTGTTAGATTAAAAAACCAACAAGATAAATTAATTATTAATGAGAGATATGAAGCTTGGGGAAATCTTGCAAGAAAATTAGCTCATGAGATTAAAAATCCTCTTACTCCAATTCAATTGTCAATCGATAGAATTAAAGAAAAATATATTAAACAAGTTGATAAAAATGAAAAAGATAATTTTGAAGAGAATTTAAAAATCATAAATAATCAAATTAAACAAATTGGTAATTTAGTAAATGAATTTTCTGATTTTGCTAGAATGCCTAAACCAGTTTTAAAAAAAAATGATTTAATTAAAATAGTTTATGAAAATATAAAATTATTATCTGAAATAGATTCTTCAATAAAAATTGATTTGAATCATAAAAAACCTTCTATCTTGTTAGTATGTGATAAGGAGCAAATCAGTAGAGTAATATTTAATTTAATTAAAAACTCTATTGAGAGTATTCAACAAAAAGCTGAAAATACTAGTAATTTCGATAAAATTATTACTATTGAAATTTTTGAGATAAACAACCAAATTAATATTATAATTACAGACAGTGGTTTGGGTTTTAAAAATATAAAAAATAATATAAAAGATATTTTAAACCCTTACTTCACGACAAAAAAAAATGGTACAGGATTAGGTCTTTCAATAGTAAATAAAATTATTAATGATCATAATGGTGAAATAGGTTTTGTTTCGATCCCAAATGGAGCAAAAATAGAAATAAAATTTAATTAAATGAAAATAGAAATATTAATTGTTGATGATAATTCAGATATAAGAAATATTCTGAATGATCTAATTATAGACGCAGGTTATCAAACAAGATTAGCTGCAAACTATAATCAAGCGTTAAGTGAAATCGATAAAAGAATGCCAGATGTCGCGATACTTGATGTGAAATTAGATAAAGGTGATAATGATGGCATTCAACTTTTGACACACATAAAATCAAAAAATACTGATGTGCCAGTGATTATGATTTCAGGACATGCAAATGTAGAGATGGCCGTTAACTCATTGAAACATGGAGCATTTGAATTTGTTGAAAAACCTTTTGATAAAACAAGATTATTAAACTTTATAAGTAGAGCTGTTGAAAATTTAAGCTTAAGGACACAAAATAAAGAATATGAAAATAAACTTTTTTCTTCTTATGAGTTAATTGGTGATAGTAAGAATATTTTAAATATTAAAGATCAAATTGAAAAAATTTCTGTTACTGAAAGTAGAATTTTTATTAATGGTCCCTCAGGTTCAGGTAAAGAATTAATTGCTCGAAAAATACATAAAAATTCAAAAAGAAAAAATAAGCCTTTTGTAATTATTAATGGTGCTTTACTTGATAATAATAAATATGATTTAGAGTTATTTGGTGAAGAAAAGAATGATGGGTCTATATCTTACGGTGCATTAGAAAAGGCAAATAATGGAACACTTCTAGTAGATCAAGTATCAGAAATACCACTAGCAATTCAATCAAAAATTTTGAGAGTTTTGACTGACCAGAAATTTAAAAGAGTTAATGGTAATAATGATATTAATGTAGATGTTAGACTTATCTGTTCATCTAGCAAAGACCTTAAACAAGAAATAGAGTTAGGAAATTTTAGAGAAGACTTATTCCATAGATTAAATGTATTTGAAATTAATATTAAACCTTTAAATGAGAGAATTTCAGATATACCTTTACTTATTAAGTATTTTTCAGATAAAATTTCAAAAAATTATAATATTAAAAATTTAGAAATAGATGAAAATAATAGTTATATTTTAAATCACGATTGGCATGGAAATGTAAGAGAATTAAGAAACTTAATTGAAAGAATTGCAATATTACAACCTAACACTCAGGAAAAAATTTCTAATATTATTAAAGAATCTTTAAAATCTGGTATTAATAATAGTAGATTTAATGAAAATAGTTTGTCCGTACCTTTAAAAGAGGCTAGAGAAAAGTTTGAAAGAGAGTATTTAAGTCTTCAGTTAAAAAAGTTTAATGGAAATATATCAAAAACAGCTACGTTTGTTGGCATGGAAAGGAGCGCTCTTCATAGAAAACTGAAAGGTCTTGGAATAAAAGAATTTAATTAAAATGAATATTATAATTTGTGGTGCAGGGAGGGTAGGTTTCACTATTGCTAAATTACTTGGTGAGCAGGGACACTCTATTACTGTAATAGATCAATCAAGTGAAGATATACAAAAAATTAATGATTCTCTTGATGTAAAAGCAATAGTTGGTAAAGCAACTTATCCCTCAATACTTGAGAAAGCTAATGCCGCCGAAACTGATATGATAATAGCGGTTACTAGAAACGACGAAATTAATATGTTAATATGTCAAATAGCATTCTCTATTTTTAATATACCAAAAAAAATCGCTAGAATAAGATCTCAAGATTATTTAAATCCAAAATTTACAAGAGTTTACAATAAAGAAAACTTACCAATTGATGTAATAATTTCACCAGAGATTGAAATTGCAAGATCGATACAAAGAAAATTGGAGGCACCTGGCGCATTAGATAGTGTCCCATTTGCAGAAAATCAAATCAGGCTTTTAGAAATATTAATTAAAGATAATTGTAAATTGATTGAATTAAAACTAAATGAATTAACAAATAAATTTCCAAACTTAGATGCAAATATAATCGCAATAATTAGAAAAGATAAATCTTTTATTCCAAAGAAAACTGATCAAGTAAAAGTAGATGATAAAATTTATGTAATAATAAATTCTTCACAAATGGCAGAAACTCTAGAGGCATTTGGTCATTCAGAAAAAATATCTAAAAAAATTTTGATTATTGGAGGAGGGAATATTGGTTATAATCTAGCTAAGAATATTGAGGATACATTAGAAGGCGTTAGAGTAAAGATTGTAGAAAAAGATAAGTTAAGATCTGAGTACCTTGCAAATGAATTGAATAATACAATTGTAATAAATGGAAATGGATTAGATGAGGAAGTTTTATCAGAGGCAAATCTAGATGAGGCAGAAACTGTTCTAGCACTTACCAATGATGATGAAGACAATTTAATGGTTAGTGTTCTTGTTGAAAAATTTGCAAAAGATCAAAAAGATTTCGAAGACAAAAGAACAATGGCTCTGATTAATAAACCCAACTATTCTCTTTTACAGTCATCTTTAAAAATTGATGATTTGATTGATCCAAGAATGAATACTGTCTCAAGCATTTTAAAACATATTCATAAAGGAACTATTGAGAATGCATACACAATATCTAACGGTGAGTATGAGGTAATAGAGGCTGAGATAATTGAGTCTTCAGAATTAATTAATAAAGAATTAAAAAATTCAAATTTACCAGAAGAAATAAGAATCGGAGCTGTTTTAAGGGACAAGAAAGTGATCATCCCAAAATCTGATTTTATTTTTCAAAAAGATGATAAGGTTGTTTTAATTGTGAAAAAAGACACGATCGGAGTTGTAGAAAATCTTTTTAGACTTAGCTCTGTTTAGTTGAATGTTTAAATTACAGATCAAATATTTGAGTTTTTTTTTCGGTATTGTTTCAATACTTTCCTTTTTTAATATTCTTTATTCTTATTATTTTAATTTATATTTAAATTTAAATACTTATTATTTTACTTTAGTAACATCATTTATTTTATTTATAGTTTTATTTAAATTTGGAAAATATGATTTTAAATCAAATATTTTTGAAAAAATATTAACTATTTTTTTAGGCTATCTATTAATACCATTAGTCTTATCAATTCCATTTTATTTCAGTATTTATAATTTAACTTTTTCTAATTCTTTTTTTGAATCAATATCAGGATTTACATCTACCGGTTTCACTGTTTTTGAGGATATAAAACTTATCGATCAAAGTCTTATTATTTGGAGATCATCCACTCAATGGATAGGTGGTCTTTATTTTTTATTCTCTATAATCTATCTAATAGATATTTATGATGAGAGTTTTAAAAAAACTTTAACAAATTTTATATCTTTTAATAGTTCAGAAATTTTAAAACAAGCGACAAAAATATTTATTTTATATTCATTATTGACGATATTAATATTCGGAATTTTAAATATTTTTTCGATTAGAACATTCGACTCATTAAATTTAGCTTTAACAATAATTTCATCAGGTGGTTTTTTACCAGTCAATGAACTATCAATGATAATCAAAGAAAATACTCAAATAATTATATTTTCAGTTATGATGTTGTTTTCTTTTTTTAGTCTTTTCTTCTCATATAATTTAATTTTTTTAAGAAAAAAAAATGTTAATTTTTTCTATGAAGATCTGCACTTATCTATTTATCTATTAGTTGTAGTAACTACTTTTTTTCTTTTTTTTAGTTTCAATTACGATTTTTTTTTTAATCTTTTTGCAATAATTAGCAGTATGACAAATATTGGTTTTTCATTAACTTCAAGTCAAGAAAATTTAAACTTTATATACTTAATTTTGGTTATTATAGGTGGCTCTTTTTTTTCAACAAGTTCTGGTCTAAGATTTATAAAAATTTATTCATTATTTAAGTTTTCTTTAAATCAAATTTTATCTTTTAGCAGGCCTAAAAATGTTTTTATGAATAAATTAATATTTACAAAAATTAATTTTAATCTTAATGAGATAAACAAATATTTTTTAACAATTTTAATATTTATTTTGTCTATGTTAATATTAACTTCATTACTAAGTTTAAGTGGAATTACATTTGTAAATTCATTTAAATTGTCGATTTTAACTTTGATGAACACTGTTAATTCCTCAATCTATGGTTTAGAAGAATTTGATTTTAATAACCTTCAATTATTTAGTAAATATTGTCTTATTTTCTTTATGATTGTAGGCCGGATTGAGTTATTAACAATTTTACTTTTAATAAAAAAATTCCTTTTTAAAAATTAACTTATTATTGTATATGTAAGATTAATTTTGATGCGCCCTTAGCTCAGCTGGATAGAGCATCGGTTTTCTAAACCGAGGGTCGTAGGTTCGAATCCTTCAGGGCGCGCCAGATATCAATTTTAACTGTAATTTTTATATAATTATTATCTTGACTAGAATTTCAATAGGTCCAAAATTCTAGTAAATTCCTCTTGAAGAGTATTTTTGAACATGCTTAAATTATGAAAATTCAAAAGTAATTTTGAATTATTTGTTAACAAATAAATAAACAATAGGAAGAAATATGTTTAAATACTTAAAACAATTAACTTCTTTAGTTGCTATGGTAGCTGTGTTGTTCACTTTTACAACAGAGTCTATGGCTGCTAAAAAATCTAAAACACTTAAAAACACTCAAAAGAAGGGTTTTGTAAGATGTGGAGTATCTCAAGGTCTTCCAGGATTTTCTAACGCTGATGCTGCAGGAAATTGGACTGGTATTGACGTTGATGTATGTAGAGCAGTAGCTGCTGCAGTACTAGGTGATGCAAACAAAGTGAAGTTTACACCGCTAAGTGCTAAAGAAAGGTTTACAGCTTTAACTTCTGGTGAGATTGATATCTTATCAAGAAACACAACTTGGACTCTTTCTAGAGATGCTGATATCGGACTTACATTCGTTGGAGTAAATTTCTACGATGGCCAAGGTTTTATGGTTAGAAAAAGTTCTGGTATTACTTCAACAAGCCAATTCAAAGATGGTATCTCAGCATGTACTAACATTGGTACAACAACTGAGTTAAATATGAGAGACTTTTTTAATTCTAAAGGGATCAAATATGAACCAGTTGCTTTTGAAAAAGCTGATGAAGTTGTAGCTGCTTATGATGCAGGTAGATGTGATACTTACACTACTGATAAATCTGGTCTTGCTGCACAGAGAACAAAAATGTCTAATCCAGATGAACACATTGTGTTACCTGAAACTGTTTCAAAGGAGCCATTAGGTCCTGTTGTAAGACAAGGTGATTCTGTCTGGGAAGATATCGTAAGATGGTCATTAAATACTATGATCGAGGCAGAAGAATACGGTATTACATCAGCAAATGCAGACATGATGAAAACTTCTGATAACCCAGCTATCAAAAGATTAGTTGGAGCAGAGGGTGAATTAGGTGCTGCTTTTGGTCTAGATAATGACTGGAGCTTAAGAATTATTAAGCAAGTTGGTAACTATGGTGAAAGCTATAAAAGAAATATAGCTGACACTGGAATTTTACCTGATAGAGGTCCAAATGAATTATGGACTAAGGGCGGAATTCTTTACGTACCACCAGCAAGATAATTGCATATTTAAATGATTAAAAAGGGCTAGATTTTTCTAGCCCTTTTTTTTATAAGCTTCTATATTACTCCCATCGTGAATTTTAAACTTAAAGATATTGTTCCACAATTAATTACAGTTACTGCTGTCGTATTAGTCTTTGGTTTTTTTACTTATAACGCTCAGATTAATATGGAAAATAGAGGGATTGATTTTGGTTATGGGTTTTTATCACAAGAGTCTTCTTTTGATGTACAATTTTCGTTAATAGAATACGATGGCTCACATTCGTATTTTAGAGCTTATTTAGTCGGGTTATTAAATACAATTCTAGTTTCAGTTATTGGGATTATAATTGCAACTATTCTTGGTGTAATAGTTGGTGTAGCAAGGTTATCCCCTAATTATCTGATAAACAAATTTGCTGCCTTTTATGTTGAGTTTTTTAGAAATATTCCATTACTGCTTCAAATATTTTTTTGGTATTTTGCTGCATTAAGAGCTTTGCCGCTACCACAAGATGCAGAAGCAATTTTTGGTGTTTTTTTCTTAACCATTAAAGGTCTTTATGTCCCAGCGTTTATTTGGCAAAATTTTAGTGTTTTCTTATATTCAATAGTTGCAGCAATAATTGCTATAATTGTTATTCGTATTCATGCTAAGAGAGTTCAAGAAAATCAAGGAAAACAAATACCAGTATTTTTTATATCAATAGGATTAATGCTCATTTTACCTCTTTTAAGTTTTTTGATTGGTGGTGTAGGTATTTCATTTGAAGTTCCTGTTTTAAAACAATTAGCTACAACCTCTTTTATATATGAGGGTGGAGTAAGTTTACCTCCAGAATTGATAGCCCTTACTTTATCTTTATCTCTTTACACAGCTACTTTTATTGCAGAGTGTGTAAGAGCAGGAATTCAAGGTGTAGGTAAAGGACAAAAAGAGGCTGCGGCATCTATAGGATTAACTCCAAATCAGGTGCTTAAACTTGTAATTATGCCTCAAGCTTTAAGAATAATAATTCCACCTACAACTAACCAATATTTAAATTTAACAAAAAACTCTTCATTAGCAGCAGCTATCGCTTATCCAGATTTGGTTTTAGTGTTTGCAGGGACTGCTTTAATGCAAACTGGGAAGGCTATTGAAATAGTTTCAATAACCATGTTTACCTATTTAACTTTAAGTATTTCAATTTCACTTTTAATGAATTGGTATAACAAAAAAATTGCAATACAGGAAAAATGATGTCAAAAATAAATTTTTTAAGACCTGATAAAAATAATTTAAATACTTTCTTATACTTAGGTTCTTTTTTATTTTTGATTAGTGTATTGGATGTTTTTTTAAATTCATTTTTTAGTTTAAATTTAACTGGTTTTTTACCTGGTTTTTTAAGTTTTTTATTTCCATTAATATTAGGTTTTATTGGACTTTATTTCATAAGGATAGAATTTAGCGGAATAAAACAATTAGATCTTTTAAATAAACATATAAATACTAACAACTTTAATGCAGTTCTGTCATTGCTAATTATATTTGTTATTATCAAATCTCTTCCACCTATTCTTAGTTGGTTTGTAATAGATGCTAGTTTTGCAGGTGATACCAAAGATGTTTGCACTGGTTCGGGAGCATGCTGGACATACATTAAAGTTTGGATGAGAAGATTTATGTATGGGATGTACCCTAATGCTGAGCAATGGAGGATAAATTTGTCATTTATAGCCTTAGTATTGATGGGTTCGGTAGGTTATTTTGCAACTGACAGATTTAAGAAGTATTTAACTCTTTATTATGTTGTTATTTATCCTCTGATTGCATTTTTATTTATCTTTTTCTTTATATCTGGTGGTCCTGTATTTTTTGATTTTTCATATGGGATTATTGCAGCTATTTTATCTATTATTTTAGGATTTTTTATACCCGCTAAATATAAATTCTATTATTTTTTAATTGTACCTTTAGCTCTTTATATAACTTTAAAGTATTTTATATTTTTTGAGGAATATATTGAGTTAGGTAAATTAGATGGTCTAAATTGGGTAGAGACAGGTGCCTGGGGAGGATTATCTTTAACGTTTATAATATCTTTTTTCTGTTTAATTTTCTGTTTTCCAATAGGAATGGCTTTTGCTTTAGGTAGAAGATCAAATTTTCCACTAATTAGATATATCTCAGTTGGCTTTATTGAATTTTGGAGAGGTGTGCCTTTAATAACAGTCCTATTTATGTCAGCGGTAATGTTTCCGATGTTTTTACCAGAGGATTTCTTCATTGATAAATTAGTAAGAGCAATTATTGCAATTTCATTATTTGAAGCTGCTTACGTTGCAGAAGTTATACGTGGCGGTCTACAAGCTCTACCAAGGGGACAATATGAAGCTGCAAAATCATTGGGTATGGGATATTGGAAAATGCATATTTTTGTAATTCTTCCACAAGCATTAAAATTAGTAATTCCCGGAATTGCTAATACATTTTTAGCTTTAGTTAAAGATACTCCTTTAATATTTGTTGTTGGACTACTAGAAATAGTTGGAATGTTAAATTTAGCAAAAACTAATCCAAAATGGTTAGGTTTTGCAATGGAGGGTTATGTTTTTGCAGCAATAATTTTCTGGATTATTTGTTATGCAATGAGTAAATATAGCTATAACTTAGAGCAAAAATATAAAACAGATAGATAAAATTATGTCAGATAGCATCATTCAAATTAATAATATGAACAAATGGTTTGGTGACTTTCAAGTTTTAAAAAAGATTAATTTAGAAGTTAAACCAAAAGAAAAAATTGTTGTATGTGGTCCATCAGGATCTGGAAAATCAACTTTGATTAGATGCATAAATAGGTTAGAGGAACATCAAGAGGGAAATATAATTGTTGATGGAACTGAATTAACAGAAGATACAAAAAATATTGAACAAATAAGAGCTGAAGTTGGTATGGTATTCCAACAATTTAATTTATTTCCTCATTTATCAATTTTAGATAATTGTACATTAGCTCCTATTTGGGTAAAAAAAATGCCAAAAAAAGAAGCGGAAGAATTAGCATTAAAACATTTAGAAAGAGTACAAATTCTTGATCAAGCACAAAAATATCCAGGTCAATTATCTGGAGGACAACAGCAAAGAGCTGCAATAGCAAGAGCTTTATGTATGGAGCCAAAAATAATGCTTTTTGATGAACCTACATCTGCCTTAGACCCAGAAATGATTAAAGAAGTACTTGATGTAATGGTAAATCTTGCAAAACAAGGTATGACTATGATTGTTGTTACTCATGAAATGGGTTTTGCTAAAGAAGTTGCTGATCAAATGATATTCATGGATGAAGGAATGATAGTAGAAAAAGCAGATACCAAGGAATTTTTCGCTAATCCTAAGAGTGATAGGACTAAACTTTTTCTGAGCCAGATACTATAGATACCAGTAATTTCAAGGAATATTTATCAAAATATCCCTCAAGTATTGCTTGACATATTTTTGAAATAGCAGGTATTTCCAAAAAAATAAAAAAATAATATTGTTGCAGTAAAGTTTAAAAACTTGTTCAATCTGTTTTTAATAAAAAATTAAGAGGGGTCTTAATGGAAGATAATTTTAATAAGCATTTAGGCAATAAGCTTAAGCTTAGAAGGTTAGCTTTAGGTTTAACACAAACAAAAGTAGCAAAAGCAATCAATGTCACATTTCAACAAATACAAAAGTACGAAAAAGGTACTAACGGAGTTAGTTCGATAAGATTATTACAGTTATCAAATTATCTTAAAGTTCCAATAAACTATTTCTTTGAAGATTTTTCTGAATACTTAATTAATCTAGAAAAATCTCAAGAGGGTCATATGAATGTGAATTATAATTTTTTAGTTAAGTTATATTCTGAACTTAATGCTGATCAAAAATTGAAATTTAATAAATCGTTACAGGTTTCAAATAATATTTCAAAAGTTGGGTAAAATTTGGCTCCTCGGGCAGGACTCGAACCTGCGACCAATTGATTAACAGTCAACTGCTCTACCAACTGAGCTACCGAGGAATGTAAAAAGCAAACTTACTTTTTTTTTTAACTAAAACAAGATTTTTTTTGGAGGCAACGCCCGGAATCGAACCGGGATACAAGGATTTGCAATCCTCTGCGTAACCATTCCGCCACGTTGCCTTATGTTTTAGATGATAGCTACATCAGTTTTATATAAAATTTATAGAATTAGTCTATCAAATAACGTTTTAATTTGATTATTGTTAATTTAGATTAATAAATTATAAACTAACTATATCCAAGATGAGTGATAAATATATACATTCCAATGTAGAAGATAAGATCTATTCGTATTGGGAAAAAAATAAACTATTTAAACCTCATAAAAATTCTAAAAAATTTTCAGTTGTAATTCCGCCACCCAATGTGACGGGAAGTTTACATATGGGGCATGCTTTAAATAATTCAATTCAAGATATGCTAGTTCGATATTATCGAATGAATAATTATGAAACTCTATGGCAACCAGGTACAGATCATGCTGGTATAGCTACCCAAGCACTTGTTGAGAGAAAACTCGAAAACGAAAATTTAGACAAAAATACACTCGGAAGAGAAAAGTTTATAGAAAAGGTTTGGGATTGGAAAGATCAGTATGGTGATATAATTATCAATCAATTAAAAAAACTAGGTTGTTCATGTGATTGGTCCAGAAATGCATTCACCATGGATGAAAATTTATCAAAATCTGTAATTAAGGTGTTTGTCGAATTACACAAAAAGAAATTGATCTATAAAGCAGAAAAATTGGTAAATTGGGATACAGTTTTAAAAACTGCGATTTCAGATTTAGAGGTAGATCAAAGAGAAATGAACTCTAAGATTTACTACATTAGATACCCAATAGATAAATCATCTGAATTTATCACTATAGCCACAACCAGGCCCGAAACTATGCTTGGAGATACAGCTATTGCTGTTAATCCAAAAGATAAAAGATACAAAAGTTTTGTCGGTAAAACAGTCACTATACCTATTGTAGGTAGAAAAATTAGAATAATTAAAGATAGTTATGCAGACCCAGAACAAGGAACAGGAGCATTAAAAATTACCCCAGCGCATGATTTTAATGATTATGATGTAGGACAGAGAAATAAACTCGAGATCATAAATGTTTTTACTGAAGAGGGGAAAATTAATGAAAATGCACCGAAAGATTATGTAGGTTTGGATAGATTTGATGCTCGTAAAAAAATATTAAATGAACTCAAAGAAAAAGATTATTTTGTTAAAGAGGAAAATATAAAAAATAAAGTTCCTTATGGAGATAGATCTAATTCTGTTATCGAGCCTTTTTTAACTGAGCAATGGTTTGTTGATGCTAAAAAATTAGCAGTCAAAGCAAAAAAAATTGTTAAAACAAAAAAAACAAATTTTTTTCCAAATAACTGGTCTAAAACTTATTTTCAATGGATGAATAATATTGAGCCTTGGTGTGTTTCTAGACAGTTGTGGTGGGGTCATCAAATCCCAGCATGGTATGGACCTGACAATAAAATATTTGTTGCTTTAAATGAAAAAGAAGCAAGCAAGCAAGCTAAGAAACATTACAAAAAAGATGTAAAATTAGTTAGGGATCCTGACGTATTGGATACTTGGTTTTCTTCTGGTTTATGGCCGTTTGCAACTTTAGGATGGCCAGATAAAAAAGATTTTGTAAAGAAATTTTATCCAACCACAGTTTTAGTAACTGGCTTTGATATAATTTTTTTCTGGGTTGCAAGAATGATTATGTTTGGAATGGAATTTCTTAACAAAGAACCTTTTAAAGATATCTATGTTCACGCTTTAGTAAGAGATGAAAAAGGACAAAAAATGTCTAAATCTAAAGGTAATGTAATTGATCCTTTAGACTTAATCGAAAAATATAGTGCAGATGCTTTAAGATTTACTTTGCTTTCAATGGCTTCACCTGGAACCGATGTAAAACTTTCTGAGGATAGAGTTAAAGGTTATAGGAACTTTTTAAATAAATTGTGGAATGCAAATAATTTTTTAATCACAAATAATTGTGATTTTAATAAGACTGATAAAGTTCCTAAAACTAGCTTAAATATCAATAAATGGATTTATTCTGAATTGATTGAAATAAAAGATAAAATTCAAAAGAATATTAAAGACTATCGATTTGATGAGGCAGCCAAAAATGCTTATCAATTTGCCTGGCATTCATATTGTGACTGGTATATCGAACTTTCAAAAACAATCCTTTATTCAGAAGATGAGAAGTCAAAAAAAGAGGTAAAGGAAGTATCAGCTTATGTTTTTAAACAAATACTTGTTATGCTTCATCCATTTATCCCGTTTGTTACTGAAGAAATATGGTTAAAAAATAAGTTTGATAAATCGAATAAGAATTTCCTAATGTACAAAAACTGGCCATCAGGAAAAGTCAAAAAAGACAAATCCAAAAAGGATGTAGAGAAAATCATCAATATTATCTCAGAACTTAGATCGTTTAAAAATGAGCTAAATGTCAGCCCAGGTTCTTTTGTAGATCTCTCTATGAATAAGATAGCTAAAAAAAATCGATCTTTGATGGATAATAATGAAATAATCTTAAAAAAACTTGGTCGTATCAATAATTTTTTTGAAAAGGATCAAGATAGACCTTCTGCTACTCTTGTTATTTCAGGTGATATATTCAAGATTTATTTTGATGAAAATGTTGATTTAAGTTTAATCAAAGAAAATTTACAAAAAAGACAAAATAAATACCAAGATGAATTAGATAAGATTTCACAACGATTATCAAATAAAGGATTTGTCGATAGGGCACCAAAAAATATTGTTGAACAAGAAAAAACTAACTATAGTAACTTAAAAAATGATATCAAAAAAATATCTTTAACAATTGAAAGTTTATAATGCGGAAATTTAATAAGAAAAAATTGCCAAGTCGACATACATCTTTAGGACCCGACAGAGCCCCTCATAGATCTTTTTATTATGCAATGGGTGAAACAGAAAAAGATGTTGCTAAACCTTTTGTAGGAGTTGTATCAACATGGAACGAGGCGGCACCTTGTAATATAGCCTTAATGAGACAAGCCCAGTCTGTTAAAAAGGGTGTAAGAGCATCAGGTGGAACACCAAGAGAGTTTTGTACAATTACCGTAACAGACGGTATTGCTATGGGTCATGAGGGAATGAAATCCTCATTAATATCAAGAGAAGTTATTGCTGATAGTGCTGAATTAACTGTAAGAGGTCATTGTTATGATGCATTAGTAGGTATCGCAGGTTGTGATAAGTCTTTACCAGGTTTGATGATGTCGATGGTAAGATTAAATGTTCCAAGTGTATTTATATATGGTGGTTCAATACTGCCAGGTAAATACAAAGGTAAAGACGTGACAGTTGTAGATGTTTTTGAAGCGGTCGGAAAACATTCATCAGGACAAATGTCTGCAAAAGAACTAAGAAAATTAGAATTAGTTGCATGTCCAACAGCAGGAGCTTGTGGGGGACAATTTACTGCTAACACTATGGCCTGCGTATCTGAAGCGATTGGTCTAGCACTACCTTATTCAGCTGGAACACCAGCTCCGTACGAAGAACGAGATAAGTATGCAAAAGCAAGCGGTCGAATGGTTATGGAATTATTAGCTAAAAAAATTAAACCAAGAGATATAGTTACAAGAAAGGCTTTAGAAAATGCTGCAACAATTGTTGCTGCAACAGGTGGATCAACTAATGCAGGTTTACATCTACCAGCAATAGCAAATGAAGCAGGTATTAAATTTGATTTAATGGATGTTGCAAAAATATTTAAAAGAACTCCATATCTTGCTGACTTAAAACCAGGTGGAAAATATGTTGCTAAAGATATGTGGTTAGCAGGTGGAGTACCAATGCTTTTAAAAACTCTTTATGAAGGCGGTTATATTCATGGAGATTGTATGACTGTTACAGGTAAAACAATGAAAGAAAATTTAAAGGGAATTAAATTTAATCCAAAACAAAAAGTAATGAGATCATTTAAAAATCCTTTATCACCAACGGGTGGTGTAGTTGGTTTAAAGGGTAACTTAGCTCCTGAAGGAGGAATTGTTAAAATTGCTGGACTTAAAAAATTACAATTTACTGGAAGAGCAAGATGTTTTGATAATGAAGAAAGCGCAATGAAAGCAGTTCAGAGCAGAAAATATAAAGATGGTGATGTAATTATTATTAGATATGAAGGACCAGTTGGTGGACCAGGTATGAGAGAAATGCTTTCAACAACAGGTGCAATTTATGGTCAGGGTAAAGGAGAAAAAGTTGCTTTAATTACTGATGGAAGATTCTCTGGAGCAACTCGTGGATTTTGTGTAGGCCATGTAGGACCAGAGGCTGCATTAGGTGGACCGATCGCTCTATTACGTAATGGAGATATTATTGATATTGACGCTAAGAAGGGAACAATTAATGTTCGATTAACTAGAGCACAATTAGCTTTAAGAAGAAGAAAATGGAAGGCTAGAAAATCTGATTTTGGATCAGGAACTCTTTGGAAATACGCACAAACTGTAGGACCT
This sequence comes from uncultured Pelagibacteraceae bacterium, assembly GCA_902547785.1. GTDB lineage: Bacteria > Pseudomonadota > Alphaproteobacteria > Pelagibacterales > Pelagibacteraceae > Pelagibacter. The sequence continues at coordinate 49,685 of CACCPC010000004.1, read as the reverse complement.
GCGTATTTAGGTGCACCAACACATCCGGGTAAGAAAAACGAAGTTAAGGATTATTCAAAAATTTAATGAAAATTCGCCCAGTCATTTTATGTGGTGGAGCTGGAACAAGACTTTGGCCTAACGCTAAAAAACACCAAGCAAAACAATTTATAGATTTTGGTAATTGGACTTTATTGGGAAAAACTTTAGAGAGAGTTAAAGCACCGATATATGATGCTCCAATTATAAGTACTAATGCAAAATATTTAAAACAAATAAAACAACATTTAAAAAAACATAAGATAAGAAAATTCAAGATAGTTTTAGAACCAGCTAAAAGAAATACAGCACCAGCTATTTTAAGTACGGCATTAATAAAGGATATACCTAACGAACAACCTTTAATGTTCTTGGCTGCTGATCATTTGATAGAGAAGGTTGGAATATTTAATGAAGCTATAAAAAAAAACCAAAAGAAACTTACCGATAATAATATTTTTATTTTTGGGATTAAACCTACAATGTCTTCAAATGAATTTGGCTATTTTTTAACAAAAAATACTAAAGTAACTAGATTTATAGAAAAACCAAAAGCGGCTAAAGCTAAACAAATAATTAATAAAAAAGGTTATTGGAATTCTGGAATGTTTTATTTGAGAAAAGATTCAATAATCAATAATTTTAAGAAATACCAACCAAATATTTACCGAAATTGTAACAAAGCTGTAACAAAAGCAAAATATAAAAGTAATGTGTATTATTTAAATAAACAAGCATTCACCAAGGCAACAGCTAAGTCTTTTGACTATGCAATATTAGAAAAAACTAAAGATATAAATGCGATCAAATTAGATATTCCATGGTCTGATTTAGGTTCTTGGAAAGAAATCTGCAAGATGTATGGAAGAAATAAAAGACATTATTATAAAAAGAAGAATGTATTTCATAGACCTTGGGGTAGTTATGTAAATCTATTTAATGGTAAGGAATTCCTAATTAAAGAATTATATGTAAAACCAAAAGGTATATTAAGTCTTCAAAAACATCACCATAGAGCTGAGCACTGGGTAGTTACTCATGGTAAACCTAAAATTACATTAAATAAGAAATATTTTACTATGAAACCTGATGAAACTATCTTTATTCCATTAGGTGCAATCCATAGAATAGAAAACCCGTATAAAAAACCAGTAAAAATTATTGAAGCACAAGTAGGTTCAATTTTAAAAGAAACTGATATAGTCAGATACCAAGATGTTTATGGAAGAGTAAAATAATTATTTTACAAGAAAATTCACTTTTTTATTTGATAGATTTAAATGAATTTTTTTATGTGAGCCAAAATTATCTCCATCAATTTGAACAGGCATCAAATCATTTCCATCAATTGTAATGTTTTGTGCATAAGTAGTAATAACATTTTTATTTTTACTTAAATCACCATTAAGAATTATTAAAAATATTGAATATAATAAACTAATCCTAGTCAAATCTTTAAATATATAGGTGACTAATTTATCTTCAAAAATATTTGTTTTATTTATTTTATGATGTCCAGCGTAATATTTGGTATTTGAAGATAATATCCAGTCTGCTTGATAAAATTGATCATCAAAAGTGACATTTAATTTTTTATTATTCATAAACAAGAAATATTGAAAACCTTTGATACCAAATATAATTTTACCTAGAAACTTTTTAATTTTTGAATTAATTGAATGAACAATTTTTGCATCCCATCCTATACCAGCCATTAAAAAGAAATAATTCTCGTTAATTTTTACAAGATTAGAGGATTTATAATTATTAGAAACCAATATATTGACTATATCATCAACTTTTTTATTCATTGATAATTCAGCTTGAAGCAAATTAGCAGTACCAGCAGGAATATAACCTATGGCAAAATCGTCTTTAAAATTAAAATTATTTTTAATTAATTCATTAATTGCAAAAGAAACTGAACCATCACCACCAGCTACTATTAGTCGATCATAATTTTTTTGATTAAAATTTTTGAAAATTTTTTTAGCTTGATTTATTGTTTTAGTCTCAAAGTAGTCTACAGAAATATTCTCTTTTAACTTAGATAAAATCCTATTTATGAATTTAGATTTTCTTCCAGAGGAAGAATTCAAATTATAAATCAAACAACATAACATAATTAATCCTTAAAAAATTTTTAACAAATTTGTAACATTTAAATGAAATAAGAAATACATGATTCGTGTTACAGTTGTATTAAAATATAGGTTTTTAAATGCCTAATTTACTTAAATATAAAAGTATATTTATTTCTGATGTTCATTTAGGTACCAAGGGTTGTCAGGCAAAAAAACTTTTAGAGTTTTTTAAAAACTCAAGATCCGAAAATCTTTATCTTGTAGGGGACATTATAGATATCTGGGAAATGCAAAAAAGCTTTTTTTGGCCTCAAGAACATAATGATGTAATCCAAAAAATTTTAAGAAAAGCTAGGCATGGTACTAAAGTTTTCTACATTATGGGTAATCATGACGAAATGTTAAGAAAATTTATTCCAATGCATTTTGGTGACATCCATATGGTTAATAGAGTTATTCATGAAACAAATGCAGGAAAAAAATATGTTGTTGTTCATGGTGATGCTTGGGATGGTGTTATGAAACATGCTAAATGGTTATCTAAACTTGGATCAATAGCCTATAATTTACTATTAAAATTAAATGTAATAATTAATTTTTTTAGAAGATTGAGAGGAAAAGAATATTGGTCTCTTGCAAAATTTTTAAAGTATAAAGTCAAAAATGCAGTTAAATATATTGGTGAATATGAAAAAACACTTTCAGATTATGCAAAAAGAAAAAAATTTGATGGAATTATTTGTGGCCACATCCATCATGCTGAGGATAGAGATTTTAATGGGGTCAATTATTTAAATTGTGGAGACTGGGTTGAGTCCTGCACTGCATTAGCCGAAAATTATGATGGTAGTTTTGAAATATTATATTGGGACAAAATAAGAGAACAATATTTAGACGATAAAGAAAAAATTGAACCAATTAAAACTGAAGAATTAAAAAAAGCTTCATAATTAATGAAAATTTTAATTGCTACAGATGCATATTTTCCCCAAGTAAATGGTGTTGTAAGAACCTTACATGAAACAGGCAATATATTAAAAGAACAAGGTCATAGAATAGAATATATTACACCTGACTTATTTTTTACTTTTCCGATGCCGAAATATAATGAAATTAGGTTGTCTATAAATGTATGGCCCAGAGTTGGTAGTTTAATAAAGAAAATCAATCCAGATGCAATTCATATCGCTACCGAAGGCCCGATAGGCACTATGGCAAGAAGATATTGTTTAAAAAATAATCTAAAGTTTACTACGAGTTTCCATACAAGATTTGATAAATATCTAAAACTTTACTTTCCTATTATACCAGCAAAATGGGCTGAAAAATTCTTAGCAAATTTTCACAATAAGGCTGAGAGAATTTTAGTAACTACAGAGTCTATGAGAAAAGAATTAATCGATATAGGTATAGATGACAATAAAATGATTACTTGGACTAGAGGAGGAAATCATGGAGCTTTTAAGAACCCTAAAAAAATTGATTTACCTCATAAAAGACCTATTTGGATTTATGTTGGAAGAGTTGCAGTTGAAAAAAACATAAGAGCTTTCTTAGAATGTGATTTAGAAGGTACAAAGATAATTATAGGAAAAGGACCTGATTTAAAAAAATTGAAAAAAGAATTCCCTAAAGATATTTTTTTAGGAGAAAAAACAAATGGTGAATTAGCATCACATTTTGCATCCTCTGATGTTTTTGTTTTCCCAAGTAAAACAGATACATTTGGAATTGTAGTTACAGAAGCTTTAAATTGTGGAACACCTGTTGCTGCGTATCCTGTTCCAGGTCCTAAAGATATATTTGAAGGATCCAAAATAAATTGTTTAGATGATGATCTTAAAGTATCAGCACATAAAGCTTTGAAAGTTAATAGAAATGATTGTCTTGAATTTGCAAAAAAATTCACTTGGGAAGAAACAGCAAAAATATTTTTTAACAATATTTCACCAAATCATTAGTTAATTTTTCCTTAATTTATTTGCATTAAAAAGTGTAATGATGCAAAATTAAGCCATCTAAATTTATGGAATATTTCGTCATTCTACTTATAGTTGTGATAGTTTATCTTCTCTATTTACTTAATCAAAAAAAAAATAAATCAATAAATACCGCTACAATAGTTAATAAAAGAGAAGAAAAAACAAAAAGAGTAATTATTGATGAGCTTGAAGATCAATTTTTTGCATTAAATAAATTTAACATAATTAAATATGCCAATCCAAGTGCATTAAAAAGATTTGGAAGTAATTTAATTGATAAAAACATATCTTCTATAATTCGAAAACCAGAATTAATAGAAAATATTGAAAAAGCTATCGTAGAAAATAAAACAAAAAATATCGATGTTGAAATAGACCTCCCATCATATCAATTCTATAAAATTTATATTATTCCTGGCCCGACTCATTTGTTTACTGAACCAGACTCTGTTGTGTTATTTTTAAAAGATTTTACTGAAATTACAAAAGCACAAAAATTTAAAACTGATTTTGTAGCAAATGTAAGCCATGAATTAAGAACACCTTTAATGGCAATCAAAGGATCACTAGAAACAATTGAGGGCCCAGCGTCTGATGATGAAAAGGCTAAAAAAAAATTTATGAAAATAATGACTGATCAATCAAATAGAATGGAAAATTTAATTAATGATCTTTTAATACTCACAAGAATTGAATTAGAAGAACACATAAGGCCAAACTCTTTAGTTGATATAAATGATCTTTTCAAAACAATCATCAGTAATTTTGAGATTGTTTTAAAAAGAAAGAAATTAAATATTAATTTATCTCTCGCCAATCCAACAGTTGTTATTGGAGATGAAAAAAAATTACAAACTGTTTTTTCTAATCTTTTAGATAATGCAATTAAGTATTCAAAGGAAAATAAGTCTATTTTTATATCAAGCAAAATTAGCGATGGTAAATTGTTAGAAAAAAATTTTATGATCAGTATTAAAGACGAAGGTGTTGGCATTCCTCAAAGATATATTTCTAGAATTACAGAAAGATTTTTTAGGGTAGATCATGAACAAAGTAACAAGGTTGGTGGAACCGGTTTAGGATTAGCTATTGTTAAACATATAGTTACTCAACATCGTGGACACTATGAGATTCTAAGTGAGGAAAACCAAGGAACTGAAATTCAAATTTATTTACCAGCGAAAACTTAAATTTAAAAAATATTATATTGTAATAGTTTTAGAAGGTTTTTTTAACAATTCTTTACTTGATTAATGTTAATCTTTTAATTAATTTTTTTATATGGTTAAAATATTCAAAAATATTTTGATTTTTGCTTTTTTATTAAGCTCTATAACAACAAGTGTTTTTTCTAAAGATATCACAACATTATTAAGAAATCAGCAACTTACAGTTTTTGATATTGGAATTTTTAGATTAGAGGCAGATTTGAAAACTTCATATCCTTCTATTAAAGATCATTTAGAAGTTACTGAAGCTGAATTTTATACAGACGTAGTTACCTCGTATTCTAAAAATTCAATTGATTTAATTGTTTCTGTTCCTATGAATAGAAATCTCAAGAAGGAAAATTATTTTTCAGATTCTTTTAGATGTAGAAATATTTTTAATTCTGTAAGAGATTTTTTATTGAGGAATGAAAATTTGAGTAATTATAGATATACTATGGCTACAAGCTATTTAACCTCTATATTTTCAACCCCAAGTTCATGGCCAAGCTGGAGATATGATGAAGAAATTAGAGAGGAATTAGTAAACTTAGTAAAACTAGAAATAACTTTACGTCCAACAAAAGAACTAGCTCTTAATGAACAGGTAAACCCTGTTTCATGTATTGGTGGCTTAGAAACTGATATTGATCAAATAATTATATCAAAAAAATACAACTAAAAAGTTACCTTTTTAACAAAAGTGTAACAATTCTGTAATATTAAAGATTCAATAAATTTATACGAGTCTATCATCTTTTAATTAATAAATAACGAAAGGATTAAAGATAATGAAAAAACTAACTATAGTAATTGCTTCTTTAGTTGCACTTTCAATTGCAACTGTTGCTCAAGCAAGAGATCAAATTAAGATAGTTGGTTCTTCTACAGTATTCCCTTATGCAACAGTTGTTGCTGAAAGATTTGGTGGTTCAGGATTTAAAACTCCTGTAATCGAGTCTACTGGTACTGGTGGTGGAGCTAAACTATTCTGTGCTGGTGTAGGTGAACAACATCCAGATATTACAAATGCATCAAGAGCTATGAAAGATAAAGAAAAAGCTCTATGTAAGAAAAATGGTGTTAATGATATCGTTGAGATCGTAATTGGTAACGATGGTATTACATTAGCTTACAGCAAAGATGCAAAACCAGTAAACTTTACTAAAGAACAATTATATTTAGCACTTGCTGCTCATACAGTTGTTGATGGTAAATTAGTTCCAAATATTTATAAAACTTGGGACCAAATTGACCCTAGCTTACCAAAACAAAAAATTTCAGTGATGATCCCACCAGGAACATCAGGAACTAGAGATGCTTGGAATTCTTTAGTAATGAAAAAAGGTATGACTAAAGAAGCTAAAGCTCTTTATAAAGCTGGTTTTGAAGCTGGAAATAAAAAATACAAAAAACCTCAAAAACTTTACAGAGAAGATGGTGCTGCTATTGAAGTTGGAGAAAACGATAGTTTAATCATCCAAAAGTTAACTCAAGATAAAGAAATGTTTGGTTTCTTTGGTTTCAGTTATTTCTTAGCTGCAAAAGATAAATTGCAAGCAGCAAGTATTGATGGTGGACAACCGTCATTAAAGTCTATTCAAGACTACAGTTATGCTGTTGCTAGACCTTTATTCTTCTACGTGAAAAAAGCACACGTTGGAGTAATTCCAGGCTTACATGAGTTTGTGAAAGAATTCACAACTAAGAAAGCTATTGGAAAAGGGGGTTACTTAGCAGACATTGGTTTAGTGCCATTAGACTCTAAGTTGTATAAAACAACTAGAACTAATGCTACGAAGCTAGTTGCTATGGGTAATTAATTATTCCTCAGTTAACAAATGATTAAAAAGGGGGTCTTTTTAGACCCCTTTTTTTTAAAAAAAGAGTAAAGTCCTCACTTAAGGAGATTCTGTGAACTTAATATTATTTACATTTATTGTTCTTCTAGGTTTCACAAGCTATTATTTTGGACGCAAAAAAGCATATACAATTCAATCTACAAAAAAAAGATTAACCGCATTACCACAATTTTATGGTTATTATCTTGCAATCTGGTGTGCAATACCAGCCTTTATAATTTTTTCATTATGGGCAATTTTTGAGCCCACAATTGTAAAACTATTAATCTTAAGTGATTATTCAAATCAAGGTTATCTTGATGATGAATTAAATTTATTATACGAAAAATCAAAAGCATTGTCTCGAGGGCAATTCACTGGAGAAATTACACCTTTTATTGAAGCTTCAGCTGAAAAATATTTAAGTCTTCGATCAATAGCTCAAAGTTCAAAAGTTGTTATAGTATTATCTGCAATTATTGCCTCTGTTGCTTATGCGTATAAAAGAATTTCATCTAATTCTAGAACAAGAGAACCAGTTGAAAAATTTTTGAACGCAGTTTTATTTACAGCTTCTTTAGCTGCAATATTAACTACTGTTGGAATAGTTTTCTCACTTATATTTCAAACTATAGATTTTTTTAAAGTAATTCCATTATTTGATTTTGTCTTTGGAACTCACTGGTATCCAGCAAAAGCTTTTGTTAGAGATTCTTCTGAGGCTTTAGATCCGACAATGTATTCAGATACTTTTGGAGCAGTCCCTATTTTTGCAGGTACTTTTTTTATTGCATTTATTGCTATGTGCGTTGCTATCCCAATTGGATTAATGAGTGGAATTTATTTAGCTGAATATGCATCAACTAAAGTTAGACAATATGCAAAACCATTAATTGAAATTTTAGCTGGTATACCAACAGTTGTTTATGGTTTTTTTGCTGCCCTAACTGTTGGACCATTTTTGAAAGAATTAGGAACTTCAATAGGTCTTGAAGTTTCAGCTGAAAGTGCTTTAGCAGCAGGTGGGGTAATGGGTATTATGATTATACCATTTATTTCAAGTTTAAGTGACGATGTAATTACAAGTGTGCCTCAAAGTTTAAGAGATGGAAGTTACGCTATGGGAGCAACTAAATCAGAAACAATTAAGAGAGTTATTTTTCCCGCGGCATTGCCGGGGATAGTTGGATCTATTTTACTTGGTGTTTCAAGAGCTATTGGAGAAACAATGATAGTTGTTATGGCCTCTGGTTTAGCTGCTAATTTAACTTTAAATCCTTTAGAGTCTACTTCAACGATTACAGCTCAAATTGTAGTTATTCTAATTGGTGACCAAGCTTTTGGCGACCCAAAAACGCAAGCTGCTTTTGCTTTAGGTATGTCATTATTTTTAGTAACACTTTGTTTAAATATTGTGGCCTTGAGAGTAGTTAAAAAATATAGAGAAAAATATGAATAAAAATAAAGAACAATTATTAAATAAAAGATATAAAGCTGAACAGCGATTTCGCTTATACGGTCTGAGTGCAATTTTTATGGCACTTTTATTTTTAACAATCTTTATTTTTAAAATTTTTTCAACTGGCTATTCAGCTTTTCAAAAAACATGGCTTATTGTTCCAGTAACTTTCGATGCTGAATTAATGATGTTAGACCAAAATCCTTCTAAAGAAGATTTACAGGACGCTGATTATTACGATATAGCATTAAAATCAATGGCTGATTTAGATCCAAACGCCAATGAAGATCAAGAAAATGAATTGAAGAGAATGGTGTCTTATTTTTTTGAAAAAGAAATTAAAAATGAACTTTTAAATGACCCTAATTTAATAGGAAAAACAAAGGAAGTTTATCTAACTGCTTCAGATGATTTAGACCAAGTTTTTAAAGGAAATTATCCAAGAGATTTACCTGAAGACCAAAGAAGAGTAAGCGATTATCAATTAAAAATTTTTGATCAACTTGTTGCAAATGGTAAGGTTGAAAGTAAATTTAATATAAGTTTTTTTACAAATGCTGACTCAAGAGAAGCTGAGCTAGCTGGAATAGCAAGTTCATTTATGGGCTCAATTTTTTCTATACTTGTTTGTTTAATGATAGCTTTTCCTGTTGCGGTTCTAGCTGCAATCTATCTTGAAGAATTTGCCCCTAAAAATAGATTTACTGATTTTATTGAAGTTAATATAAACAACTTAGCAGCGGTTCCATCTATAGTTTTTGGTCTATTAGGGTTAGGAGTTTTATTGGCTATATTTCATTTACCAAGGTCTACCCCATTAGTTGGAGGTATCACTTTGTCCTTAATGACTTTACCAACAATAATTATAGCTGCTAGAGCATCTTTAAAAGCAGTTCCACCAAGTATAAGAGAGGCAGCACTTGCTATGGGAGCAAGTCGAATGCAAACCACAATGCATCATACAGTTCCTCTTTCTATGCCTGGCACGTTATCAGGAACAATAATTGGTTTAGCTCAAGCTTTAGGAGAAACTGCACCCTTAATTTTAATTGGAATGGTTGCTTTTGTTAACACGATACCTGGATCACCCATGGATCCTGCTGCAAGCTTACCAGTTCAAATTTATATTTGGGCTGAAAGTGCTGAAAGGGGATTTGTAGAAAAAGTTTCGGCATGTATAATGGTCTTACTTGGCTTTTTAATAATAATGAATTTATTTGCCCAAATAATAAGACATAAGTTTGAGAAAAAATGGAGTTAAAATGATAAAGATTAAAGCAAAAGATGTTGATGTTTTTTATGGAAAAAAACAAGCGCTCTTTAATATAAGTTTAGATATTGAGGAAAATCAAGTAACGGCATTAATTGGTCCATCTGGTTGTGGTAAATCAACTTTCCTAAGATGTCTTAATAGAATGAATGATGTAATTGATATCTGTAGTGTTAAAGGAGAAATTTTAATTAATGATTTTAATATCAATGATAAAAGTTGTGATGTCGTAAGACTAAGAGAAAAAATTGGTATGGTTTTTCAAAAACCCAATCCATTCCCAAAAACTTTATATGAAAATGTGTCTTACGGTCCAACAATTCATGGTATGGCTCAATCAAAACAAGAAATGGATGAAATTGTTGAAACTAGTTTGAAAAAGGCTGCACTATGGGAAGAGGTAAAAGATAGGTTGCATGAACCTGGAACTGGATTATCTGGAGGACAACAGCAAAGACTTTGTATTGCTAGAGCGATTTCTGTAAGACCTGAAGTTATATTAATGGATGAACCTTGTTCAGCATTAGATCCAATAGCAACAGCACAAATTGAAGAATTGATTGATGAGTTAAAAAAAGAGCACACAATAATAATTGTAACTCATTCTATGGCTCAAGCAGCACGTGTTTCTCAAAATACAGGTTTTTTTCATTTAGGTCAATTGATTGAACATGGATCTACTGATAAAATATTTAAGAATCCTGATAATAAAAAAACGCAAGATTATATAACAGGGAGGTTTGGATAATGTCTGAAGCACCACATACAGTCAAATCTTACGAAGAAGAACTAAAAAATCTTAATGCTAATATAATTAAAATGGGAAGTGCATGTGAAGATTCTTTAGGTAAAGCAATTCAAGCCATTACAACAAGAGATAATAATATTGCAGAAGCTGTTATTCAAGAAGATGAAAAAATAGATAAATATGAGACTTTAATTGAACAGCAAGTTGTGAATTTAATTGCTTTAAGACAACCTATGGCAATTGATTTAAGAGAGACAGTAACGGCTTTGAAAATGTCTTCAGATTTAGAAAGAATAGGTGATTTAGCAAAAAATATATCCAAGAGAACACTTTTGCTTAACGAAAATCTTCCAAAGAACTTGGTAGACTCATTGAATAGAGTATCTACCAATGTTCAAAAACAATTAAAATCAACATTAGATGCTTATCTAGAAAGATCTGCGCCAATGGCAGTAAATGTTTGGGAAGGTGATGAGCAAATAGATGATCTAACAAATCTTTGTATGCAAGAAGTTATAAAATATCTTAAAGAAAATGAAAAAAATTTAGAAGATGGAACCCATTTATTGTTTGTAACTAAAAACATAGAGCGTATTGGTGATCATACTACAAATGTTGCAGAACAAGTTTATTATTTAGTTAAAGGCGAATATTTAGAAGGTGATAGACCCAAGGGAACAGAGCCAATTGTAACCGGAGAAAAATGATTTATGTCAGCTCATGTTTTCATAGCTGAAGATGAAGCATCAATTGTTAGTTTGTTAAAGTACAATCTTGAAAAAGAAGGTTATAAAGTCAGTCATTCAGAAAATGGAGAAGATGCTCTTAAACAAATAAAATTAAAACAGCCAGATTTAATATTAATGGATTGGATGTTACCAGAATTATCTGGTGTTGAAATTTGTAAAAACTTAAAAAAAGATAATAAGTTTAATGATATTCCTGTCATTATGTTAACTGCAAAAGGGGAGGAAGAAGACAAATTAAAAGCATTTGATACAGGTGCAGATGATTATGTAACTAAACCTTTTAGTCAAAAAGAATTGAATGCTAGAATTAAATCTTTATTGAGAAGATCTAAACCTCAATCATCATCAGACATTGTAGAATTTACTGATTTAAAAATAGATCGGATTACAAAAAGAGTTTATAGAAAAGATAAAGAAATTACTTTGGGTCCAACTGAATTTAAACTCTTAGATTTTTTTATCAAAAATCCAAAAAGAGTTTATTCAAGAGAACAACTCTTAAACAATGTTTGGGGAGAAAATATATATGTTGAGTCTAGAACAGTTGATGTTCATATTAGAAGATTAAGACAAGCAATTAACATACAAAATACAAAACCTTTAATTAGAACAGTAAGATCAGCTGGTTATTCTTTAGAATCTTGAAGATCTTTGGGTCTTATAAATTTTTTTAATACTCCCTTTTTCTCAACTTCATTCCAGGATTTAATATCAAACTCAATTTTTGCAAATGCTGCTGTTGGGAATTTATAATTCATTAATTTAAAATTATTCGTATTATGATTTTTTGTAAGATTTCGTACTAAATTTTTCACTGATGGTTCATGGTTTATAATCAAAATTGATTTATATTCACTGGATATTTCTTTAATTTTTTTTACAATTGCATTCTCATCAACTAAATATAAATCTTTTGAAAAATTAACTTTTTTTGGCTTATTAATTTTCTTGGATAAAATTTGAAAAGTTTTTTTTGTTCTTTTTGATGATGAAATTAATGCATAATCAAATTCAAATTTTTTTTTAACAAAAAATTCACAAATCATTTTTGCATTTTTCTTGCCTCTTTTAGTAAGTGGTCTATCAAAATCATTAATACTTAAATCATCCCAACTAGATTTTGCGTGTCTCATGACGTATAATTGATACATAAAATCTAAATATATGACTGCTTTAAAAAAACAACATAAAGAAGAGTTGAAATCTAAATATATAAATAGAGAGCTTTCTTGGTTAAAATTCAACGATAGAGTACTTTTAGAGGCGCAAAATATCGAAAATCCTCTTTATGAAAGAGTAAAGTTTTTATCAATTGCTGGGTCTAATCTAGATGAATTTTTTATGGTCCGTGTAGCTGGGTTATATAGTCAAATAAAACAAGAAGTTGACTCACTAAGCTCTGATGGTTTGACACCTGAAGAGCAAATGGATGAAGTAGTGCTTGAAACTAAGAATCTATTAAAAAAACAGAACAAAATTTTTATTCAACTGATTATGGAATTAAAAAAAAATAATATCAATTTAGTTAAACCAGTTAATTTAAATACTAAGGATAAAAAAAAACTTTTAGAAATATTTAAAGAAGAGATTTACCCTTTATTAACACCATCAGCAATTGATCCTGCACATCCATTTCCATTTATAATCAATCAAGGAAGAGCAATTGTAATGAAGTTAAGAAAAAAAAATAAAAAAAGGATTTTAAACTCAATAATAGTAATACCAAAAGCATTATCTAGATTTATTGAAATTGAGTCTTCAAAAAATCATAAGAAATTTGTGATTCTAGATGATGTAATAAGTTTTTTTGCTAATGAAATTTTTCCAGATCATGATTTAGAAAAGAAAATGATTTTTAGAGTAATAAGAGACAGCGATGTAGAGATTCAAGAGGAAGCAGAAGATTTGGTTAGATCTTTTGAATTGGCTTTAAAAAGACGTAGAACGGGTGATATTGTTCGTTTAGAGGTTCTTGAAAATAGTGATAACGAATTGATAAGATTTATAACTAATAAATTAGATATAAATCCTGACTATATTTATGATGTTGCTGGCCTTGTTGGAATTCAAGATATAGATCAAATATGTAAAGTAAAAAATCCAAAATTAAGATTTAAACATTTTACACCTAGAGAAGTTGAAAGATTAAAAGAATATAATGATAATTTTTTTGAAACTATTAAAAAGAAAGATTTAGTTGTTCATCATCCTTTTGAAACATTTGACTCAGTAATTGAATTTTTAAACCAAGCAGCAAATGATAAAAAAGTTATAGCTATAAAACAAACTCTATATAGAACAACTCTAGACTCACCTATTGTTAAAGCTTTAATAACAGCTGCAGAAAACGGAAAAACAGTTACCGCTTTAATTGAAATTAAAGCTAGATTTGATGAGGAAGCTAATATTCAACTATCAAGAAGTTTAGAAAAAGTAGGTGTTCAAATTGTTTATGGTTTTGCTAAATACAAAACTCATGCAAAATCATCACTTGTTTTAAGAAGAGAACAGGGTAAAATACAAACTTATTTTCATTTAGGAACTGGCAATTATCACCCAGTAAATGCTAAAATTTACACTGATTTGTCTTTATTTAGTTGTGATAAGAAAATGGCATCAGATGTTGAAAAGTTTTTCAATTATGTAACAGGATACGCAAAACCAAAAAATTTAAATAAAATTTCTATTTCGCCAGTAAATATGAGGCAAACCTTAAATGAAAATATTGATGCTGAAATTAAAAATTCTAAAAATGGAAAATTTGCAGCTATTTGGGCAAAAATGAACTCTTTAGTAGATCCAGAAATTATTGATAAATTTTATGAAGCTTCGAATGCTGGTGTAAAAATTCATTTATTTGTAAGGGGTGTTTGTTGTTTAAGACCAGGAGTTAAAGATAGATCAGAAAACATAGTTGTAAAAAGTATCATAGGAAGATTTTTAGAGCATTCTAGAATTTACTGCTTTAGTAATGGTACAAAAAAAATGCCTAATAGAAATGCAAAAGTATATATTTCGTCAGCTGATTTAATGCCGAGAAATTTAAATCGAAGGGTAGAACTTCTAGTCCCAATTGAAAATGAGACTGTTCATGAACAGATCTTAGATCAAATAATGTTGGCAAATTATCTTGATACTAATCAGAGCTGGGAACTTGAAGCTGATGGCAATTATAAAAAAATTAAATATAGTAAGAGCGATTCCTTTTCAGCTCATGAATATTTTATGAATAATCCGAGCTTATCTGGAAGAGGTAAAGCTAAACTAAAAATGCAGCCTAAACAACTGCACTTAAGATTGATTAAAAGTGGAAGTAATTAAAAGTAAAAATAGTTTAAAATTAAAACAGGCAAGATTAGCTATAATTGACATTGGATCAAACTCTATAAGAATGCTAATTTATGAAGATTTCAGTTCTTCTCGTGTGCCTTTTTTTAATGAAAAAGCAGTTTGTGAACTTGGAAAAAATTTAGATAAATCCAAAAAACTTCACAGATCTGGTACCGAATATGCTTTAAAAGTTTTAAAAAGATTCTCTGAAATTTTAAATGTTTCAAAAATCACAAATCTTAAAATCATTGCAACAGCAGTTTTAAGAGAAGCAACTGATACAAAACCATTTATTAATGAAGTTGAAAAACTTTTTAAAACTAAGATTAATATATTATCTGGTGAAGAAGAAGCTGAATGCTCAGCTGAGGGAGTTAAAATAGGCTTTGAAAATGTTGATGGATTAGTTGCCGATCTTGGAGGCGGTAGTTTAGAATTAGCTCGAGTTGAAAACAATATAGTAACTAATAAAACCTCATTACCTATTGGTGTTTTAAGATTATTAAATAATCCTATAGTTAAAAAAAGAAATTTAGCAAAATATATCAAAAAATTATTAAGAGAAGAAAAATGGCTTTCAAAAAAGAAATTTAATAATCTATATTTAGTTGGAGGTACTTGGCGAGCATTATTTAAATTACATCTTTTTCAAAATAATCATCCGGTACATATAATTCATCAATACAGTATTGATAACAATGTTTTATCTAAGTTTGTTGAAAAAATTTCATCTTTTAATAAATCTAAACTTAAAACAGTTGAGTATATTTCAAAATCTAGAACACCATATTTACCTTATAGTTGCATTATACTTGATGAAATTATGAGAGTTACAAATCCAAAAAATATAATTTGTTCTATAAGCGGTTTGCGTGAAGGTTCTTTATCAATTGACTATTTTAGAGATGTAAAAGAATCAGAAATTTTTCATAAAGCACTTGAGAATATTTCAAAAAAAAGAGGTGATCTAGGATCGAACTATAAAAAATATTATGATTTTATTCAGCCAGTTTTTGAAGGCAATGAACATTTTAATAAGAAATTATTATATCTGGCATGTGTATTAAGTCATATGGATTGGGGATTAGGAGCATTTCAAAAAGCTGAATTGGTATTTCAAGAAACAATAAATACTCCTTTACTTAGATTGACTCATAAAGAAAGAATACAATTAGCTTTGTCATGTTATTGGCGGTACTGTAGTATCAAGTATAATCCAAAGATGGAGTATCTAACTTTTTTAAATAATAATGAAATTTTTTCAAGCAAACAAGTTGGAGCAGCTTTGAGATTTTCACAATCATTGACCTCGATATCTACGATATTTCTTGAAGAGTTTAAATTATATAAAAGAGGTAATGCTGTATTTTTGAAAATTCCATCACAACATCAAGAAATAATCTCAAAACAAGTTACTAAAAGATTTAAAGCTCTTGCTAGAGAATTATTTTTAGAACCAAGAGTAATTTACTCAAATAATTCAAGATAAATTAAATTTAATTCTATTTTTAATTGAGTGATATTTTTTTGTAACATTATTTTAATTTAAATTCATTTAACTTTAACAATAAGTAAATAATTTTGTAACTTAGTTTATGTATAAAGCACCATCAAAGTTTAAATATTCATTATTTCTTCCCCTGTTTAAATTTTGTTGATTAACTACTTTCTTCCTTCTCTTAAATGAGAAGGGAGAAAGACGATTTGGAATTAATTATTTATAGATGCAGGAGACTGCTCTGCATTTTTCTTAGCAAGCTTTTTTGCTTTTTTTTCTGCAACCTTTTTTTCTAGACCAGCAATTTTAATATTAAGGCTTGATAATTTTTTTTCTTTTGCTGTAATTTTATTTTTAAGTTTGTCTATTGATTTTAATATCTTTGTTTTTTTCTTTTCATTTTTTTTTAGTTTTTTTCTCATTACTGCCTCCGAATTATTTAATATTTGATTTAATCATATAATCCTTAAATAAAAAAGATATTTTGATACAACCTTTAGTTTATAGTTTTTTAAGAACTGTTATTAAATAAAAAAACATTGCTATATGAGAACTATTATTGAATTTTTGATTTAATATTAATTTAAATATCTCTTTTTGATTAAAAAGATGAATTCTAATACCTTGTTCTGGTTTCGAAATTTTAATTAAGTCTTCTGTGTAATAACCAGTAATTTTAGTAGTTAGTCTTCCAGGTTCAGTATAAAAAGTTATTATTTTACTCAATTTTGATCTTGATCTATATCCTGTTTCTTCTCTTAATTCCTTATATGCTGATTGCAGAGTTGTTTCCTTTTTTTCCACTATGCCAGAAGGAAACTCGTAATTAATTTTATTAATTGGAACTCTTTTTTGGGAAACTACTACATATTTGTCTTTAATCTTAGGTATTACTAATGAAAGATTAGAAGTTTTAAGATAATGATAAAACTCTTTTTTTTTAAATTTTTTGTTAATTAAACTTATTCGATTAGTAAGTTTTATATTTTTCAATTTTTTTCTAAAAATAACTTTTTAACAATAAGTACAGCAATTAACATTCCAATAAGCTCAGCTAAAATATAATAAGGAGTATTTAAATAACTAATACCAGTAAAAGATTCTGTAAATGTTCTAGCAATAGCAACCGCAGGATTTGCAAAAGAAGTTGAAGAAGTAAACCAATAACCTGCAGTAATGTAAAGCCCAACACTAGCAGCAACAGCAATTTTACCTGACTTCATAGCCCCAAAAATTATCACTATAAGTCCTAATGTTGCTATCACTTCAGATGTTAGTATATAAATCCCATCTCTTGATTTAGTAGATAATTCATAAATTTCATGTTCAAAAAAGAAATTGGCTAAACCAACACCAATCAAGCAACCAACCAATTGAGCAATGATATAGTAGGGTAATAGTTTTCTTTTTAATTTGCCTGTTATTGCCATTGCGATACTTACAAATGGATTAAAGTGAGCTCCTGATACATCAGCAAATACTGTAATAAGCACAAATAAACCTGCTCCTGTTGCTATAGTATTAGCTATTAACATCACAGCAACATCATTAGTTAAGTTTTCAGCCATTAAACCTGAACCAACAATAATCATTACTAAAAAACAACTGCCTAATAATTCAGCAAGAAAATAGCGGCTTTTATTTTTCATAAATCAGTTCCTTTATTCTTTTATAAATATTATTGTAAACTTCTTCTATTATTTCATCTTTTTTATTTAAGTCGTTTGTTTCATCAAGTAATTTGACAGGATCCTCTATATCCCAATGAATTATCTGATCTTTATTTGGCCAAATAGGACAGACTTCGTTATTGGCATTATTACAAACTGTAATCACATAATCCATTTTAATTTGACCATTAATAAACTCATTAAAATTTTTAGATCTATAATTTGAAAGATCATAATGTTTTGATAATAAATAATTCTTCACATCCTCATTAATTTTTCCTGTTGGATTACTCCCAGCACTAAAACCTTTATACTTATCGTCATACTCGTTATTTATTATACTTTCAGCAATAATACTTCTTGCTGAATTACCTGTGCATACAAACAAAATATTCTTCATTTAAAAAATAATCTTATAAATTCCAATAACAAATAATGGAATTTGTAATCCAAAGTTAGTGAGTATCGCCTTATCTTTGCTAACAAATCCAGCGATAGTCCATCCAATAACTCCTAATCCATGAAAATATATATTTAAAGGATATATATTTAAGTTTGTAAGAAGTATTCCTACTAAAACTAAAAAAGTACTGATCCACTTTAGATATTTTTTTATAAACATATTTTCTCCTTCTTATTAATTATTACATTAATGTTACAAATTTATTAAGATGTAACAGTATTAGAGAAAATTTGTTATATATTTATGAATAAAGAAACCAACAACTAAAAATCCTAAGCCTGTGCCATAAATTAGGAAGAAATTCATATTAAATGATTTTGCAAAAAAGAAGGGTAAAAAAAATAAATAACTCACAGGTACTGCTACTAGTATGCTCTTAGTAAAAAGAATTGTTTTTTCTATATCATTATGCTCATAGTAGGAAAAAGCTATAGCTATGAGTGATACAAGAGGTAAGGCGATAATAAAACCTGCAAGTTTTGGATTTTGTCCTGAAAGCCAACTGGCGAATGCTATTATTATTGCTGCGAGTATGATCTTTAAAGTAAAAAATATCATTAATAATTCAAATTTATTTGATTATACATTTTTTGCATAAACCAAAAAATTCAAGATTATATTTACTATATTTCATACCAGCTTTATCTTTAAAATTTGATAGATATTTTGAGAGACTAGAATTATTAATCTCTGTTACTTTTTCACAACTTTCACATATTGAAAAAGCAGTAGCTTTTGACACCTGACAACTCGAATTTTGACATGCGATAAACGCGTTTCTACTTTCAATTTTATGAATTTTTCCAATTTCAACTAACTTATCTAATGCTCGATAAACTTGTAGAGGAGCTTTAATTCCTTTTTTTTGAACATTAAAAAGAATTGAATAGGCTTTCATTGGTTCAGGTGATTTATCAATTATATCAAAAATAATTCGCTGATTTTTTGAAAGAGTATGCATTTTGTTTAGTTTACCAATTCCTCATTAATTTTTCAATTTAATCGATTGTTTAATGTTTAATAATGATAAAATAAATAGCAATAAAGATGCTGCTATAATTGAAGGTCCAGATGCAGTATTAAATTCAAGTGAAGAAAATAATCCCAAAATCACAGACAACAATCCACCTATAATTGAATACATTACCATTTTCTGAGGACTTGAAGAGATATTTCTAGCCATTGCAGCTGGTATGATCAACATTCCTGTAATTAATAATAAACCAACCATCTTTATTGAAATAGCAATAATCGCTGCCATCAAAATAGTAAAAATAGCTTTTGCACGATCAGGATTTAAACCTTCTGCCTCAGCCAATTCATAATTAACCGTTGATGCAAACAAAGGTTTCCAGATTAATTTTAGAACTAAGAGGATTAATGCTCCTCCAATCCATATTATTAATAGATCATCAACTGTAACAGCTAATATATCTCCAAATAATAATCCCATAATATCAAATCTAATAAATGATAAAAAACCAATGACCACAAGACCTATTGCCAGTGATGAGTGAGCTAAAAGACCAAGCAAAGCATCACCTGGAAGATTAGTTCTTTTTTGAAGTTGTATTAAAGTTAAAGCTATTAAAGATGAGATAATGAATACAGAGAACGCTATGTTGAATTGCATTGAATAAGCTAATGTAACTCCAAGTAAAGCAGAGTGGGCCAGAGTATCTCCAAAATAAGATAATCTTCTCCAAACAACAAAACATCCAAGAGGTCCAGTAACTATGGCAACTCCAATACCTGCTATTAAAGCTCTTATAAAAAAATCATCTAACATTTAATTTTTCTTTATTTCACCTTCACTTGTATGAATATGATCGTGTCTATGCTCATATCTAGATAAAATTTGAGAAGCCTGTTCACCAAACAAAGCTTTGTATTCATTATTTTTCGCTACATCCATTGGCGATCCTGAACAACATACATGACCATTCAAACAAACAACATGATCTGTTGCACTCATTACAGTATGTAAGTCATGAGATATTAATAAAATACCACAATTTAATTCATCAGAAATTTTTTTAATTAATTCGTATAAAGCAATTTCACCAGTAAAATCCACACCTTGAACTGGTTCATCGAGCACTAATAACTCAGGTTTCTTTGAAATGGCTCTTGCAAGTAACACTCTTTGAAACTCTCCACCAGACAAATCACCCAAATTTTTATCTTTTAAATGAGTAACACCAGTTAAAGACAAAGCTTCATCAATCAAATCATTACTAATACTTTCAGTTAATACCATAAAATCATTTACCCTTAATGGTAGTGTCCAATCAATTGAGATTTTTTGGGGTACGTATCCAACTTTACTAGTATATTTTTCTACAGAACCATCAATTTTTTTATAAATACCTAGTGCAATTTTAGCTGTTGTGCTTTTACCAGATCCATTAGGACCAATTAGAGTAACTATTTTTCCTTTTTCAACTTGTAGTGATACTCCTTTGACAAGCCATTTGTTATTTAAACTAAAACCAGCTTTATTTAATTTCACAAGTATATTCTGATTTGAGCTCATATTATTCCTTGACTTATAAATGTTATATTATTACATAGTGTTATATTATAACATTTAAATTATACAACATATGAAAAACATAAAAAAATTACCATTTATCTTAACAATATTATCATTCTTAACTATTTTTGTTCCTGCAAATGCAGAAATTAAAGTAGTTACATCAATTAAACCAATACATTCACTAGCTAGTTATTTAATGGATGGGGTGGGAAAACCAGATTTAATAGTGGACGGTTACGCTTCTCCTCATGGATTTGCACTTAAGCCAACTCATGCAAAAATGTTACAAGAAGCTGATTTAGTGTTTTGGGTTGGTGAGGACTTAGAAAATTTTTTAGAAAAACCATTAAAATCGATTGCCAAAAAATCTGAAAAAATTGAATTAATGGAAATTAAAGGGTTAACAAAACTTAAATTTAGAGAAAGAAATATTTTTGATGAACATGGTCATAAAGAGGAAGAACATGGTCACAAAGAAGATGAACATGGTCACAAAGAAGATGAACATGGTCACAAAGAAGATGAACATGGTCATGATGAGCATGCACATGGTGAACATGATCCACATATTTGGCTAGATCCAATGAATGCAAAAGTAATTTTAAGTGAAATGGCTGAACATTTAATTGAGAATGATTCAAAAAATGAGGCTAAATATAAAGCAAATTTAGAAAAAGCTCATAAAGACTTAGATAAACTCACTAAAAAAGTTAAATCTGAATTGAATAAAGATTTTAAATCAATAGTTTTTCATGACGCTTATCAATACTTTGAAAAAAGATTTGACATTAATGTTTTGGGTGCATTTACAGTAAATACAGATGTCATGCCTGGTGCTGAGCAATTAGCTGAAATTAGAGAAGTTATCGAGCATGACAAAGTAAGTTGTGTTTTCTCAGAGCCTCAATTTAATCCTGATATCATTAAAGCTGTAGCAAAAGATACTAATATTGCAACAGGTGTAATAGATCCATTAGGAGCAACACTTAACCCTGGCAAAGATTTATACTTTGATTTAATTGGCAATATGTCAAAATCTTTCAAAGGTTGTTAAATAAAAATTGATCTTTAACCATTAATAATATCTAATAATGGGATGAGTACAGTTTCCCTTACATTAGATGAAATATTTGATTTAGCTAAAAAGACCTTATTAACTAATGGATGTGATGAAGAAACAGCTTCAATTCTGTCAGATTTAATTAGAAATGCTGAAAGGGACGGATCTTTATCTCATGGTCTTTTTAGATTACCAGCATATGTGAGTGGTTTAAAAAGTGGAAAAATTAATGGTAAAGGAAAACCAGCAATAAAAAAGATTTCTTCATCAGTAATAAAAGTACAAGGGAATAATTGTTTAGCCCCTGTAGTTTTAAATAAAGGGTTACCTGAATTAGCAAAAGCTGCAAAAGAAAATGGTGTGGCTGTACTTGCAATTAACAATTCACATCATATGGCTGCGATGTGGCCAGAGACAGAAAAATTAGCAGAAGAAGGTTTAGTTGCATTTGCTTGCACATCATACAAGCCTGCTGTAGCACCCGCTGGAGCTATCAAACCGTTGTTCGGAACAAATCCAATTTCTTTTGCATGGCCTCGACCAGGAAAAACTCCTGTAGTTTACGATATGGCAACTGCATCAATGGCCATGGGTGAAGTTCAAGTTGCTAAAAGAGAAGGGCATAAAGTTCCACTTGGAACTGGTTTAACTAAAGATGGTAAAAAAACAACTGATCCAGGAGCAATAGCGGACGGAGGTGTATTACTTCCTTTTGGTGGATATAAAGGTTCTGCAATAGCAATGATGGTAGAATTAATGGCTGGCGCATTAGTTGGTGATAATTTTAGCTTTGAGACAGCTGCAAAAGATAATAATGACGGCGGACCTCCTAGTGGTGGAGAATTTATTCTTGCAATTTCACCTGATAAAACTTCAGGAACTGATTGGCAAAAACACGCTGATGAATTTTTTAATAAAATGAAATCATATGAAGGAGTTAGACTTCCAGGAGAGAGAAGACATAAAAATAGACTAGATAAGGGCCCTCGTCTTATTAATGAAGAGCTGGTTAATAAAATAAAATCTTTAAGCTAAAGTAATTTCTATTGGTGTATGGTCTGATGGTTTTTCGCGACCTCTTGGATCTTTATTAATATTAATAGCTTTAACTTGGTCTATTAAAGAATTTGAAACTAAAAAGTGATCAATTCTCATACCATTATTTTTCTGCCATGCACCTCTCATGTAATCCCAAAAAGTATATCCTTCTTTAGTTTCATTAAAATGTCGGTAGACATCATTAAAACCTAAATTAATCATTTCTCTTAATTTTTTTCTTATTTCTAATCTAAATAGAGCATCGTCCTCAAAGCTTTTTGGATTATAGACATCCTCTGCTGCAGGGATAATATTAAAATCACCACCAAGAATTATATTTTGATTTTTTTTAATTAAAGCTTTTAATTGTTTAATTAAATCATCGAGCCATTTTTTTTTGTAATCATATTTTTCGGTATCAACAGGATTACCATTTGGCGTATAGATATTGATTAATTGAATATTTTTCTTTTTGTGTTCAAGTTCAGCTGAGATTATTCTTGATTGTTTAAGCTTATCTTTGATTAAGTCTGTTTTGATATTTTTTAATTTTCCTTTTGAAATAATAGCAACACCATTGTAACTTTTTTGACCAAATACATGACTTTCATAGTCCATTGAAGAAAAATCGTCATAAGGAAAGTTTACATCCTCAGTTTTAATTTCTTGCATCATCACAACATCAGGTTTGTATTTTAGAAGATAACTTTTGATATTTTCAATACGTGCTCGTACAGAATTTACATTCCACGAGGAAATAATCATTAAAGAGAAAACGAAACACCACAACCACAAGAAGATTTGGTTTGCGGATTAGTTATTTTGAATTGCTCACCAATTAACTCTGACACATAGTCAATTTCTGATCCTTTTAATAAATCTGCAGACGTTTTATCTATTAATATATTTTCATAATTTAAATCATCGGCTGCTTTTTCTTTTTCAAAAGTAAATTCATATTGAAAGCCTGAGCAACCACCGCCTTTGATAGCGATTCTAAAAAAAGACCCTTTGTCTTTTTTAGACAGCAAAACATTGATCTGTTTTAAAGCCTTATCAGTAAATTTAATTTCTTTAATCATTATTGATCACTGGTATTACTAATATAATACTTAAATTTTAATTTTAAAGGATGAAAAAATACTCAAAGATTGCTCTTACCAAAAGTAAAGGAAGATTATTCAATGAATCTGTATCAAAATATAGATCGCCATTTCAAAGAGATAGAGATCGAATAGTTCACAGCGCCTCATTTAGAAGGCTCAAACACAAGACACAAGTATTTGTTAATACAGAAGGTGATCATTACAGAACAAGATTAACTCATTCTATGGAAGTTGCTCAAATTGCAAGATCTATTGCAAGATATCTTGAATTGAATGAAGATCTAGCTGAGACCTTAAGTTTGGCACATGATTTGGGTCACCCACCTTTTGGTCATGCTGGTGAGGACTCTCTTAATGAATGTATGGAGGATTACGGAGGCTTTGATCATAATTTACAAACTCTTCGCGTGGTTATGTTTTTGGAGAATAAATATCTTAAGTATAGCGGGTTAAATCTTTCAATTGAAACGTTAGAGGGATTGCTTAAGCATAATGGTCCAATTTACGAGTTAGATTTGGTTGACAGTCTAATTGGTGTAAAAAAATTCAATAATAAGATTAATTTTCAGACTTATCCATCATTAGAGGCTCAAGTTTCAGCTATTTCAGATGATATAGCTTATAACAATCATGATATTCAAGATGGTATAAATGCAAATTTATTTAAACTAGACGAGTTAATTGAAATTAACTTTTTTAAAGATATTTATAAAAAATATAAAAAAAAGATAAACAAACAAAACTATAAAATTGCAACATATCAGATTATAAGAGATTCTATTGATCAAATGATTAGAGATTTAATTAAAAATACCAAAACTAATTTGAAGATTAACAAAATAAAAAATTATAAAGATATTACTAAAGCAAATTTAACAATGGTAGATTTTTCTGAAAAAGTTAAAGACTCTGTGAATGAAATAAGATTTTTTTTAAAAACAAAGATGTATAATAATAATGCAGTTCTAAAAAAAAACGATAATGGCAAATTAATAATTAAAAAACTATTTAAAAAAATACAAAAAAACCCTAAAAAATTTATTTCAAAAAATCATCTCTCAAAGGATAAATATAGAGCAATTTCAGATTTTATATCAGGAATGACAGACAGATATGCAATCAACCTTCACAAAAACTTTAAATGAATATTTTTGAACAGTATTTAGATAAAATAAAAGAAATTCTTTCGACACTCTCTTCGAACGGAGATTTAATTCTACCAGATTCACTTAACGGGATAACTGTAGAAATTCCACCTTCAAAATTTGATAGTGATATTTCTACTAATGTGGCAATGGTCCTTTCTAAGATTAATAATAAATCTCCATTAGATCTGGCGTCAATTTTGGCAGAAAAAATCAAAAAAGAGGACAAGTTTATTGAGGATATATCAATAGTTAAACCTGGTTTTATCAATATTAAATTTAAACCCATTTTTTGGACAAACTTTATTAAAGAAGTAATTAAAAATTCTAATTCTTTTGGAACAAATAAAAATATTAAAAGAAATTACCTAATAGAATTTGTATCTGCTAATCCAACAGGACCTTTACATGTTGGTCATTGTAGAGGGGCTATTTTAGGTGATGTGATGGCTAATCTTTTATTATTTAATAATAATAAAGTTACAAAAGAGTATTATATAAACGACTACGGTAATCAGATTATAAATTTTACAAAGTCAGTTTATTATAGAATAAGAGAGATTTCTTTTAATGAACCTTTTCCAATAAATAATGAAGATTTATATCCTGGAGACTATTTAATTGACTTTGCTCAAAACATTTTAAATTCAAATAAAAACATTGATTTTAAAAATTTCGACAAAATATCTCAAGAATTGACCTCTTTAGCTATTAATGAAGCATTAAAGTTAATCAAAAGTAATCTTAAAAGTCTTGGTATTAATCATGATAACTTTGTCAGTGAAAAAAAATTAGTTGAAAATCAAGAAGTTGAAAAAGTTGTTGAATTTCTTCAAAAAAACAAATTTGTTTATAAAGGAAAAATAAAGGCACCCGCAGGTGAAGATGACAGTAATTGGGTTGAGCGTGAACAGTTACTTTTCCGATCAACTGATTTTGGAGATGACAAAGATAGAGCATTACAAAAATCTGATGGTGCTTGGACTTATTTTGCAAGTGATGTTGCATACCACAAAAATAAATTAGACAGAAAATTTGATAGGCTTATTAATATTTTAGGCGCAGATCATGCTGGTTATATAAAAAGAATTTCATCATCTGTTGAAGCTTTATCAAACTCTAAAGATAGATTAATTTGTAAAGTTAGCCAACTTGTTAAACTTATTAAAGATAAGAAACCCTTTAAAATGTCTAAAAGAAAAGGGGACTATATAACTATAGATGATTTAATTAATGAGGTAGGAAAAGATGCAACAAGATTTATAATGCTAAATCGAAGTAGTGATGTTGAACTCGATTTTGATTTTGATAACGTTGTAGAAAAATCAAAAGAAAACCCCCTTTATTACGTTCAATACTGTTATGCAAGAATATGTTCAGTATATAGACATCTTGATAAAGATTTAAATTCAGATCTAGATATTACTAAGTACGATTTTGAGTATTCTAAAGATGAAATAAAAATCTTAAAAAAATTATCTGAATGGCCCAAGTGTATTGATGTATCTTGTAATAAGCTTGAGCCACATAGAATACCGACTTATTTATATGAATTAGCCTCTTTATTTCATTCATATTGGAATTTAGGTAAGGAAAATCCAGACAAAAGATTTATTAATAATCAAAAAAAGATAACAGATGATAAATTGATTTTTCTAAAAGCTATTTCCAATGTAGTAAAATCTGGAATGAATATAGTTGGCGTATCTACGCCAGATAAAATGTGATGCTAAAAGAGATTAAATATTTAATATTTTTATTATTCATAAGTTTCTTTATTTTTTTTACAGGTAAGTATTATTTTTCAGATGATAATAAAAAAAATTCTTTTAGATCTTTGAGCAATATTGAAAAAAAAATTGATATTTATTCTGAAAAATTGCCAGTTTTAGAAAATGATACTAAAAATATTATCCAATATGTAGAGAAATCTAATAAAGATAAAAAGAAAAAATTTAATTTTTGGAAACTTCTAGATTAATGAATAACAGAAGATCTTTTATTATTGGTATAAAATCAACAAAACTTAGCCTCAGAGAAAAGAATTTTCTAAGAAAATATAAGCCATGGGGAGTAATTTTATTTACCAGAAACATAAAAGATATCAAACAGGCAAAACAATTAACCACATCTATTCGAAAAATCTTTAACGATAATAAATATCCAATCTTAATTGATCAAGAGGGTGGTAGAGTAAACCGACTTAAAAATATTATATCTTTTGAAAATTTAACCTCTGAATTTTTTGGCAAAAAATTTATAAAAAAACCTAAGGAATTTAATTTTTTCTATAAATTATTTATTGATAAAACATCATATTTATTAAAATTGATAGGAGTTAATATCAACACTTGTCCTGTTTTAGATCTTAGAAAGAAAGGTTCATCATCAATTATTGGAGACAGATCTTTTTCTAGTAATCCTAAAATAGTTTCAAAAATTGGCGATTATTGTATCAACTATCACCATAATAATGGCGTAGGAACTGTTATTAAACATATACCAGGACATGGTTTAGCAAAAGTTGATAGTCACCATTTTACACCCGTAATTAGTAAAAATTTGGATTACTTATTAAAAAATGATTTTTTTCCTTTCAAAAGAAAAAATTCTTTTTTTGCAATGACAGCCCACATCATATTCAAAAAGATCGATTTAAAAAACACAGTAACGCATTCTAAAAAAATGATAAAATTAATAAGAAATAAAATAGGTTTTAAGAATATTTTGATTTCTGACGATATATCAATGAAAAGTTTAAAAGGTAAAATTAAAGAAAATACAATCAATGCGTTTAATGCTGGTTGTAATCTTGTTTTACATTGTAATGCCAAAGAAAATGAGATGGAAATTGTTGCTGAAAATTCACCTTTCATAAGCAAATTTGTAATAAAAAAAACATCACAATTTTATAAGATAATAAGTTAGTATTCGCTTATGACAGAAAATGATTCCTCACTTTTTAGTGTTGATATTGAAAATTATAACGGTCCATTAGATATATTGTTAGACCTTGCAAAATCTCAAAAGGTGAATTTAGAAAATATTTCTATTACAAAACTAGCAGATCAATTTCATGATTTTATAACAAACCAAAAAAATCTAAATCTAGAGTCCGCCTCTGAGTATTTACTTATGGCCACATGGCTTGCTTATTTGAAATCTAAACTTCTTTTACCCGGAACACCTGAGGAGGAGTTTAAAGTCCAAGAAGTGGCAGAAAAATTAAAACTCCAACTTAAAAAATTAGAATTAATCAGATTATTATCTGAACAAATGTTAAAGCGTAAAAGATTAGGTCGTGAAATCAGAACCAGAGGTGTTAGGGCAGGCATTAGACCCATTTATAATAGTGAAATTAAAGTAAATTTATTTGAATTACTAAAAACATATTCAACTATTATTATGACTAAAGATTTTCAAAAAATAAATATTCCTAAACTCCCTGTTTTTACAACTGAAGAGGGGATTAAAACAATCAGAGATTTTTTTGGAAAACTAACTGATTGGAAAAAATTAGAGGACTTGATACCTAAAAATTTTAAGAGTATTACAAAATACAAAAAAACTGGTACAGCAGGTATTTTTGCAGGATCACTTGAACTTGTGAAAGAAGGTAACTTAAAAATTAAACAAGAAAATTTATTTGATGATATTTTTATTAAGGAAAAATAATGAATAAAAGAAATACTAAAAAAGATAATGTTATTGATTTTCCTAATAAATTATCCTCAATTGAAAAAGAAATTGAAGCAATAGTTTTTGCAGCTGCTGAGCCACTTGATATTGAAACTATAGAAAATAAGATTTCAAAAAAAACTAATGTCGAAAAAATTTTATTAAAATTACAAAACGAATATTCCAATCGAGGTATTAATTTAGTGTGTATCTCAAAAAAATGGTCATTTAGAACATCGCCAAATCTTTCTGAAATTATGAAACAGGAAAAAACTGTTGAAAAAAAATTATCAAGAGCTGCAATTGAAACACTTGCAATCATTGTTTATCATCAACCAGTAACACGTGCTGAAATTGAGGAAATTAGAGGTGTTGCATTCGGCACAAATACTCTTGAAATTTTGATGGAGTTAAACTGGGTAAAACCAGGTGGTAGAAAAGATGTCCCTGGAAAACCAATTCAATATGTCACGACTGATGATTTTTTAAGTCATTTCAATCTTCAAAAGTTATCCGATTTACCAACCGTTGATGAATTGGGTGCCGCTGGTCTTATCGATAGTACAAATATTGATAATGCAATTTTTGGAACTGGTAAATTTTATAAAGAGAAACAAGATGATAAAAAAGAGGATATTTATTCAAATATTGATGAAATGCTAAGCAGCACTTTAGACTCTGAGGAGAAAAATAAGAATTCATAACCTAGGTTAAAAAAAAGTCACTTTTAAATTGAGAATAAAAGATATATAACTTTTCTATGAGCATAGGAATTTGGCAGATAGCAATTGTTGTTATACTTGTAGTTTTACTTTTTGGAAGAGGTAAGATCTCAAGTCTGATGGGAGATGTTGCTAAAGGAATTAAGAGCTTCAAAAAAGGTATGGCATCAGATGTTACTGATGACAACGAACCTAAAAATATTTCCGAAGATAATCAAGATAATAACAAAAAAGATTAAATCACATGCCTACTATTGGTTGGTTTGAGATTTTAATTATTGTAGCAATAGCTATTGTTGTTCTTGGACCAAAAGATTTTCCAATAATGTTAAAAAAAGTTGGCTCATGGATTGGTACAATTAAGAATTATATCAATAATGTCCAAAATGAAGTTTCAAATATTGATATTGAAAATGATAAAATAGAAAAAAAAGAAGAAAAAAAACATGAGTCAGAATGATAAAGAGGGTGGTTTTGTAAGCCATTTAGCTGAACTAAGAAAAAGACTTATACATAGTTTTATTTTTCTAATTGTTTTTTTTGTTGGATGTTATTTTTTTGCAGAACATTTATATGGTTTTTTAGTAGATCCTTTCGCCCAAGCCGTTAAAGATGATGGAACTGACAGACGATTAATATTTACCGCTCTTCAAGAAACTTTTTTAACATATCTAAAGATTTCTTTCTTTACAGCATTCTTTGTCACTTGCCCGTTTATACTTATGCAAATTTGGAAATTTATAGCGCCTGGTTTATATAAACATGAAAAACATGCAATATTACCTTATCTAATATTAACTCCAGTACTTTTTTTTCTTGGAGGGATGTTAGTTTATTATTTGATAATGCCTTTAGCGATAAAGTTTTTTTTATCATTTGAAAGCACAGGTTTATCCACAAATTTACCGATACAACTTGAAGCTAAGGTAAATGAGTATTTATCATTAGTCATGAAACTTATTTTCGCTTTTGGTATAAGTTTTCAATTACCTGTGGTTTTAAGTTTACTAGCTAGAATTGGTGTTGTTGATTCTGAATTTTTAAAGAAAAGAAGAAAATACGTTGTAGTTATAATTTTTGCAGCAGCAGCATTATTAACACCGCCTGACCCTATAACCCAAATTGGTTTAGCGATTCCATTATTAATTTTATATGAATTATCAATTTTTTCTGTAAAGTTTATAGAGGATAAGAAATTTAAAGATTCTAATGCATAACTTAAAGGAAATAAGAAAAAATTTTGATGATTTTAAAAACGCACTAAAAGGTAGATTTCTTAAAATAGATTTTAATGAACTTAAAGACTTAGATATCAAAAATAGAAATTTTATCCAAAAAAAAGAGTCTTTGGAAAATGAAAAAAAAGAGATTTCAAAATCTAAAGATGAAAAATTATTTAAAAAATCAAAAGAAATTTCAAATGAAATAGACGAAATATCAAAACAGCAAAAAATAATAAAAGACCAACTAGATAAGATTTTATCATTTATCCCAAATATTCCTCATAAAGATGTTCCGAATGGAAAAAATGAAAATGATAACGTAGAAATAATGAAATCAGGTCAAATACCAAATTTTGATTTTAAACCTTTATCACATTATGAATTAGGTGAAAAACTTGGAATGCTTGATTTTGACCTAGCCACAAAAACTACAGGTGCACGGTTTGTATTTGTAAAAAATAAACTGGCCTTATTAGAAAGGGCTATTTCAAATTTCATGCTAGATTCGCACATTTTAAAAAATGGTTATGAAGAAATTTCACCACCTTTATTCGCTTCTGAAAGTACAATGTTTGGTACAGGTCAACTTCCTAAATTTGAGAATGATCAATTTGAAATCAAACTAGATGATAATGGGGAAAGAAAGTTTTTGATACCTACTGCAGAAGTGATTTTAACTAACATTGTTAAAGATAAGATGATTAATCAAAAAGATCTTCCAATGAGATTTGTTGCATCTACACCATGCTTCAGAAAAGAGGCAGGTAGTTATGGCAAAGATACAAAGGGTATGATTAGACAGCATCAGTTTTACAAAGTTGAAATGGTTAGTATCGTCGAACAAGAAAAATGTCTAGAAGAACTTGAGAGAATGACGAAATGTGCAACATCAATTTTAGATCTATTAGAATTACCATACAGAAAAATGATCCTATGCAGCGGTGACATGGGATTTAGTGCTGAAAAAACTTATGACATTGAAGTTTGGCTACCTTCAGAGAAAAAATATAGAGAAATTTCTTCTTGTTCATCTTGTTCAACTTTTCAAGCTGTGAGAATGAAAGCAAGATATAAGAATCAGAAAAAAGAAACTCTTTATGTTGGTACTTTAAATGGGAGTGGTCTAGCTGTGGGTAGAACTTTAATAGCAGTTATAGAAAATTATCAACAAAAAGATGGTTCAATAATAATTCCAAAAGTTTTAAGACCGTATATGGACAATTTGGAAAAAATTTCTGTCAAATAAAGTTGTTTTAATCTTTTAGATAGTATAAATAATCAATTTTAATTAAGGAGTTTTATGGATAGTGCAGGAATAGGACAATTTATACCATTAATTTTAATTTTTGTTATTTTTTATTTTTTCTTAATAAGACCTCAGCAAAAAAAAGTTAAAGAACATAAAGCCATGGTTGAGAGCTTAAAAAAAGGTGACAAAATTGTAACGTCTGGTGGTATTACAGGAACGATTTCTAGAGTTGTAGATAATGATAAAATTGAAGTAGAGATTGCTGACAACGTAACAGTTGAGGTGATTAGAGGTACTGGTGTTCAAAGTCTAATGAACTCTCAAGAAGTAAAAAAATAATTTTTTTGAATTTAAAGTGTTATATTTTTCAAAACTAAGAATTATTTTTATTACTTTAATTTCCTTACTTTTTATTATATTTGCTTTATCAAACCTTTTTAATTTTGATAATAAAATATTAAATAAAAAAATTAATTTAGGTTTAGATCTACAAGGAGGATCTTATCTTTTGCTGGAAATTAATAATGATCCAGTAATCGAACAAAAACTTCAAAATTTAACAGTTACGATAAGAAATTTTTTTAAAGAAAAAAATGTCAGAATTACAAATTTTAAACTTTCAAATCAGACCTTATCATTTACTTCAGATGAAAATTCAAAACAAACTATCTTGGATGAATTTGCGTCAGAAGAAAGTGAATTAAATCCTTATTACCAAAGATTTAAATCACATCAATTAGATATAGTTGAGGAAAATAATTTTTTTAAGGTTTCTTTCTCAAAGCAAGGAATTATTAATCTAAAAACATCATCTCAAGATCAAGCGCTAGAAATAGTTAGAAGAAGGATAGATGAAATCGGTACAAATGAACCCAATATTTTAAAAAGAGGTAATGATAGAATATTAGTTGAGTTACCAGGATTAGATGATCCAATGAGAATAAAATCTTTACTTGGAAAAACTGCAAATTTAACATTTAGATTTGTTACCAATGATACCGAAGGTTCATTCGGTGCAGAAAAATTAGAATTTGAAGATGGTACCGAGGAAGCAATAGTTAGTAAAAGAATTATACTAAGTGGTGAAAATCTTTTAGATGCTCAACCAAGAATGGATACAGAAAACAATGAGACTGTTGTGACCTTTTCACTGGATAGGGTAGGAGCAAAAAGATTTGGTAAAGCCACCTCTACAGGTATTGGTAAAAGATTAGCTATAGTTTTGGATGGAAAAGTTATTAGTGCTCCAGTTATCAGAGACACAATTGCTACCGGTTCTGGCCAAATCAGTGGAGGATTTACATTTCAATCAGCAACTGATCTTGCCTTACTTTTAAGATCAGGTGCATTACCTGCCCCTCTAAATATTATTGAAGAAAGAACTGTTGGTCCAGATTTAGGACAGGACTCTATAAACGCAGGAATGATTGCTTTGTTAATTGGTTTTATATTGGTCATACTTTATATTTTTGTTAAATATAAAATCTTTGGAATCATCACTAATATTGCTTTAATTTTAAATCTTTTCATATTAGTTGGAATACTAACTATTTTTGAAGCAACTTTAACATTACCTGGTATAGCAGGAATAATTCTTACCGTGGGTATGGCTGTTGATGCAAATGTTCTAATTTTTGAAAGAATTAAAGAGGAGTTAAAGAGTGAAAAAAATAATTTAATAGCATTTGATAGTGGTTATACAAAATCCAGAACTGCTATATTAGATGCGAATATTACTACTTTATTAGCAGCGATTATTTTATTCTTTATGGGATCAGGTCCAATTAAAGGTTTTTCATTAACACTAGGAATTGGGATATTTACAACATTATTCACTGTCTATTTTATAGCAAGATTATTGACCGTTTTGTATGTATCGAAAAATAAAGAAAAAGAGGGACTGATTTAGATGATAGCCTTTAACAAATATTATAATAAATTTAATATTCTTTCAGTATCTTTAGTAATTGTTTCTTTATTATTACTTACGTTTAAAGGTTTAAATTTTGGAATAGATTTTAAAGGTGGAACTCTTATTGAATTAAGATCTACAGAAAGTAAGATTAATGTTTCCTCACTAAGGGATAATTTAAGTCAAATGAATTTGGGCGATGTATCTGTTAAAAACTTTGGTAATGAGACTGATTTTTTAATTAAGTTTGAAAATAATGAAAATAAAAATGTAATTGAAGAAATTAAGAAGAATTTAGATAAATCATTCGGGAACAGCTTCAATTTCAGAAGAGTAGAAAATGTTGGTCCTAAAGTTAGTGCTGAATTATTAAGATCAGGTGTTATTGCAATATCAGTGGCTTTGTTTTTGATGCTTGTCTATATTTGGATAAGATTTGAATGGCAATTTAGCTTAGGTGCCATAGTAGCTTTATTCCATGATGTCATTGTTACACTTGGTCTCTTTTCTTTATTGGGTCTAGAGATTAATCTTTCAATAATTGCAGCTGTACTCACAATAGTTGGTTATTCAATGAATGATACAGTTGTTATTTTCGATAGAGTAAGAGAAAATTTAAGAAAATATTCTGATATTAAAATTTTTGAGTTAACAAATATCTCTATTAACGAAACTTTGTCTCGTACTTTGATAACTTCTGTAACGACTCTATTAGCGTTGCTTTCAATATTCTTTTTTGGTGGCGAGGTTTTAAAAGGTTTTTCTTTAGCTATGATATTCGGGGTAATTTTTGGGACTTATTCATCAATTTATATTGCAAACACAGTGTTGGTAAGACTAAATGTGTCTCAAAAAACAGTCCTTAGAGAAGATAAAAACTAATATAAATTTTGAGCAGCTACCATTGAAAGTAGCATCGGTAGAGATAACAAAGTATTTGTTCTTGAAAACAACATTGCTGTTTTAGCTGATTTTGCTTTTACCTCAGGTTCACATTCTACTATACCTAAAGCTTTTTTTTGATTTGGCCAAATTACAAACCATACATTAAAAGCCATAACGACACCCAGCCACATCCCAATTCCTATAGCAGTGTGTTTTGGTACCCCAGAGCCAATGCTTAAAGTCATAGCGTCATGAAGATATCCATTTAACCATGCTAGTATAAATCCTGATAGAATTGTAAGTGCTGCTGCCCATCTAAAATAAAAAAGAGCAGCTGGAGCAATAACTTTACCAATTGCTGGTTTTTGTTCGTCTGGAATTTTACTCATGTTTGGGATTTGTACAAAATTAAAATACCACAAGAGACCTATCCACATTATAGCTACCACGACGTGAAAAAATCTTGTTAGCCATGACCAGAAAAGTCTATCAAAACTAAATCCGTCATTTTGATAGAATAATCCAAAAAAAACAATCACAGCTAAGGCAAGTGAAGCATGTATTGTTCTTGGTAGAGAGGCTAATAGTTTATCCATACTTAAATATACTAATTTTGATTAAGTTTAACAATGATTTTTTCCTAGTTTAAAAGTGGTTTCAAAAATTTTCCAGTGTAACTCTCATTAATTTTACAAATTTCTTCTGGCTTTCCTTCTGCGATAATTTTTCCACCTTTAACACCACCTTCGGGGCCCATATCAACAATATAATCAGCTGTTTTTATTACATCTAAATTGTGTTCAATTACAACAACAGTATTCCCCAGGGCAACAAATGTATGAAGAATTTCAAGTAATTTTTTTATATCATGTTGATGCAAACCAGTAGTTGGTTCATCTAGTATATACATTGTTCTTCCCGTAGATCTTTTTGATAATTCTTTAGCTAACTTAATTCTTTGAGCTTCACCTCCTGATAGAGTTGTAGCTTGTTGGCCAATTTTAATATACCCTAAACCAACCTTCTTTAATGTTAGTAATTTTGTTTTAATATTTGATATATTTTCAAAATATTCACATCCCTCATCGACAGTCATATTCAAAACATCAGCAATACTTTTATCTTTAAACTTAATTTCCAGAGTTTCCCTGTTGTATCTAGTGCCTTTACATTCGTCACATTGAATATAAACATCTGGCAAAAAGTGCATTTCATAAGTAATAACACCATCTCCTTCACATGCTTCACACCTTCCACCTTTAACGTTAAATGAAAATCTTCCAGGTTTATAGCCTCTAGACTTTGACTCAGGCAATCCAGTAAACCAATCTCTTATAGGACCAAATGCACCTGTATAGGTTGCGGGATTAGATCTAGGAGTTCTTCCGATAGGTGATTGGTCAATATCGATTATCTTATCAACTAACTCTGTTCCCTTAAAACCCTTAAAGGGTTTTGGAATTTTTCTTGATTTGTTATTATTTAGTGTAAGATTTAAAGCGTTGTACAGAGTCTGTAACACAAGAGTAGATTTTCCACTACCAGATACTCCTGTTACACAAGTTAAACTTCCTAATGGAATTTTTAAGTTCACATTATTAAGATTATTTCCAGTTGCACCTGTAATTTCTAAAAATCTTCCATTCTTAGCTAATCTTCTTTTTGATGGCACATTTATTTTAAATTTATTAGATAGATATTTTCCGGTAATGCTATTTTGATTTTGACTTATTTCTTTTATTGAACCTGCCGCAACAACTTCACCACCTTTGTTACCAGCTTCAGGTCCAAGATCAATTATATGATCTGCATTCTCCATTGTTTCAGTATCATGTTCAACTACTATAACTGTATTACCTAAATCTCTTAATCTTTTTAAAGCATTGATAAGTTTTACATTATCTTTTTGATGAAGACCTATTGATGGTTCATCTAAAACATATAAAACTCCTGTTAAACCAGAACCGATTTGTGATGCTAATCTTATTCTTTGTGCTTCACCACCAGATAAAGTTCCAGACTCTCTTGAAAGAGTTAGATAATCAAGACCAACATTAAGTAAAAAATTTAATCTTTCGTTAATTTCTTTTAAAATATGTTCTGCGATTTTAACTTGTCTTTTGTCTAAATTATTCTTTAAATTATCAAACCAAATTGCAGCATCTGAAATTGATTTTTCTGTAACCTCACTTATATGAAGACCATCAATTTTAACGCATAATGCTTCATCTTTTAATCTATGACCATTACACCTTTCACATTTGGTATCTGATTGATATTGAGCAATTTCCTCTCTTTTCCAATCACTATCTGTTTCTAGGTATCTTCTTTCTAAGTTGTTTATTACACCCTCAAAAGTTTTTTTATGTGAATATTTCTCGTAACCATCGTCATACGTAAATTTTATTTCCTCATCATCAGATCCATAAAGGATAATATCTTTTATCTTTTTTGGTAATTTTGACCATTTTTCTTCTAGAGAAAATCCATAATGCTTTGCTAAAGAACTTAATGTTTGAGCATAATACAATGTTGTTGTTTTTGCCCAGGGTTCGATTGCACCATCAATTATACTTTTTTTCTCATTTGGTATAACTAAATTTGGATCAACATTAAGCTTTATTCCGATACCCTCGCATTCCTCACAAGCACCAAATGGACTATTGAAAGAAAATAATCTTGGTTCAATTTCTTCTATGGTAAATCCACTTTCAGGACACGCAAATTTTGTTGAAAAAATCAACTTTTCTATTTTTCTGAATTTTTTTGGTAAAGTTTCATCTTCATATTCAACAAATAAGAGCCCATTAGCTAGCTGTATTGAAGTCTCTATACCTTCTGCAAGTCGATTTCCTAAAGATGAGTTTAGAACTATTCTATCAACAAGTATTGAAATATCATGTTTAATTTTCTTATTTAACTCTGGAACTTTTTCAATATCATATAAAACATCATCAATTTTGATTTTTCTAAAACCTCTTTTTTTATAATTTAAAATCTCTTTTTTATATTCACCTTTTCTTCCTCTGACTACAGGTGCATAAAGATAAATAGTTGATTTTTTTGGTAATTTTTTAATCTTATCTACTATTTGACTAACCGTTTGTGACTCAATTGGTTTACCAGTGAAAGGCGAATATGGAATACCAGCTCTAGCATATAACACCCTCATATAATCATAAATTTCGGTAACTGTTGCAACTGTAGATCTAGGATTTTTGGATGTATTTTTTTGCTCTATTGATATCGCGGGACTTAATCCCTCTATAAGATCTACATTTGGCTTTTTCATTTTATCTAAAAATTGTCTCGCATATGCAGATAAACTTTCGACATATCTTCTTTGCCCTTCTGCATAAATTGTATCAAAAGCTAATGAAGATTTTCCTGACCCAGATAGTCCGGTAATTACAATAAATTTATCCTTTGGAATTTCTAAAGATATATTTTTTAAATTATGTTCTTTTGCTCCCTTTATAACTATCTTTTTAATCATAATTTTTGTTGCTTTGGCCTAATAAAATTAATATTCAGAGTAAAATTGTGATATAAATTAATTAACTAATAAAATAAATATTAAAATATTATGGCTGGAAGTTTAAATAAAGTACTTTTAATTGGTCGTTTAGGCGCAGATCCCGAAATCAAGCAAATGGTTAATGGAAAAAGCGTTGCAAGATTAAGTCTTGCAACAAGCCAATCATGGAAAGATAAAAATACAGGTGAAAAAAAAGAAAAAACTGAATGGCACCGTATAGTTGTATTTAATGAGGGTTTAGTAAATGTTGTTCAACAATATCTCAAAAAAGGTGCTCAAGTTTATGTTGAAGGTCAAATTTCAACAAGAAAATGGAAGGATGAACAATCAGGACAAGACAAATATTCAACCGAAGTAGTTATACAAGGTTATAATTCATCTCTAACTATGCTTGGAGGTGGAAATTCAGGTGGTGGTATAGCTAATGACAATTCGCAAGCATCAAATAATACTGAGGGTTTATCTCAAGTACAAAATGATATGGACGACGATATTCCATTCTAATCATTATGGAAAAAAACGAAGTTTCTAAAGATAAAAACATAAAACTAATTTCAATGCATGATGAGATGAGTTCATCTTATCTATCGTATGCGATGAGTGTCATTGTTAGTAGAGCCCTACCAGATGTTAGAGATGGCTTAAAACCTGTACATAGAAGAATATTATATGCAATGTATAAGGGTGGTTATGATTGGTCGAAACAATTTAGAAAATCTGCAAGAATAGTTGGAGATGTAATTGGTAAATATCATCCGCATGGTGATCAATCAGTTTATGACGCTCTAGTTCGTATGGTCCAAGATTTTTCAATGAGCTTACCTCTCGTGGATGGTCAAGGAAATTTTGGATCTATAGATGGTGATCCAGCAGCCGCTATGAGATACACAGAAACGAGATTATCAAAAGTCTCACAATTTTTAATTGATGATATTGAAAAAAATACAATTGATTTTAAAAGTAATTATGATGAAACAGAAAAAGAGCCATCTGTATTACCTGCGCAATTTCCAAATTTATTAGTAAATGGAGCTGGGGGTATTGCTGTTGGTATGGCGACAAGTATTCCGCCTCATAATTTAGGAGAGATTATTAATGGTACATTAGCTTTAATTGATAACAAAGATATAAAGATTAAAGATTTAATGAAGCACATACCTGGACCTGATTTTCCTACAGGTGGTGTAATTATTGGTAAAGATATTATTAAGCAGGGTTATAACAAAGGTAGAGGCTCTTTTAAAATTAGAGGTGAAATATCAAACGAAACTCTTAAAAATGGTAGAGATAGATTAGTTATAAATTCTATTCCTTATCAAGTTAATAAATCTGTTTTGAATGAGAGAATAGCACAATTAGTTAGAGAAAAGAAAATAGAGGGTATTAGAGATATACGAGATGAGTCCAACAGAGAAGGTATAAGAGTCTCGATAGATTTAAGAACAGGCGTTGAACCAGAGACTGTTAAAAGACAATTATACAAGAACACTCAAATAGAAAGTTCATTTGGGTTTAATACTCTTGCAATTGTAGATGGGAAGCCAAAGACTTGTAATCTTAAAGAATTTTTAGAGAATTTTTTAAAATTTAGAGAGGATGTTGTACTCAAGAAAACAAAATTTGATCTCAATAAAGCAGAAGATAGAGCGCATATCTTAATTGGTCTATCAGTATCCGTTGAGAATTTAGATAAAGTAATAAAAATTATAAGAGGTTCAAAAACTCCAGATGATGCAAAAAAATCTTTATTAAATACTAAATGGAAAATTAATAAATCAAAAAAAATGATTTCATTGATAGAGACCAAAAATTCAAAAGGTTTATATAATTTATCAGTAGTGCAAGTTGAAGCTATATTAGAATTAAGATTACAAAAATTGACAGCACTTGGTATTAATGAAATAGAAGTTGAAATAAAAAAACTATCTGAGTTAATTTCTTCATTAAAAAAAATTATATCCTCAAAAAAAGAATTATTAAAAGTAATCAGCAATGAACTTAAAGAAATAAAAGAAAAATATGCAACACCAAGAAGAACAAAAATTATTGATGCAGTACTTAATTACGACATTGAAGAAACAATACAAAAAGAAACTGTTCTTATAACTGTTACCTTACAAGGCTATATAAAAAGAGGATCACTTAAAACTGTAAAGATTCAAAAAAGAGGAGGTAAAGGTAAAACTGGTATCACAACTAGAAATGAAGACTCTGTAGTTCAAACTCTATCAGTTAATACTCATACTTCTGTTCTATTTTTTTCTACTGAAGGTCTTGTTTATAAAGTAAAAGCATGGAAAATACCTGAAGGTTCAGCATCATCAAAAGGCAAATCTTTATTCAATATTTTGCCACTTAAGAATCATCAATCAATAAGTTCAATTATGCCATTTCCTGAAAGTGATGAAGATTCAAGTAAATATCAGATAGTTTTTGCAACTTCACAAGGCAAAGTTAGAAAAAACAGTTTAGAAGATTTTGCTTCAATTAATACATCAGGAAAAATAGCAATGAAGCTAGACACTAATGATAAAATAATTGGTGTTAAGATTTGTAAAGATGATCAAGATATAATCTTAAGTACAAAATTTGGAAAGTGTATTAGATTTGAGTCTAAAAAATTGAGAATATTTAAGGGAAGGTCATCAAAAGGTATAAAGGGAATAGAATTAGCATCTAATGATGAAATAGTCTCCTTATCAATTATTGATAATAATAAGTTAAAGAAAAATGGAAAAAATACAAAAGATGATAAGTCTGAATTAGCGGCGAAACAAAAATTTATTTTATCTATAAGTGAAAATGGTTTTGGCAAAAAAACCTCGCATTATGACTACAGAACAACAAATAGAGGTGGAAAAGGAATTATTGGAATAATTAATTCACCAAGAAATGGGAATATTGCATCATCGTTTCCTGTATATGAGGGAGACGAAATAATGATTTCGACAAACAAGGGTAGAGTGATAAGGTTAGCTGTTAAAGAAATCAGAACAGCTGGAAGAAACACACAAGGAGTAAGAATAATTAAGTTATCTGGCGATGAAAAAGTTGTTTCAGCAATTAAAATTGATGATAATTTAATATAATGTCTAAGACAGCTATCTATCCAGGAACTTTTGATCCAATTACTTTTGGTCATATTGATGTGATAAAAAAGGCATTAAAATTATTTGATAAAATTGTTGTGGCTGTATCAGATGGTGAAAATAAAGATTATCTTTTTGATGCTGAGGAAAGATTAGAAATTGTAAGAAATGCTCTTTTTAAAGATCTAAAAATGAATAAAAAAAA
This sequence comes from uncultured Pelagibacteraceae bacterium, assembly GCA_902547785.1. Classification (GTDB taxonomy): domain Bacteria; phylum Pseudomonadota; class Alphaproteobacteria; order Pelagibacterales; family Pelagibacteraceae; genus Pelagibacter. The sequence continues at coordinate 7,976 of CACCPC010000004.1, read as the reverse complement.
AATAACTTTGATTTCATTTAAATCATTAACAACTAGTCTTTGTAAAAAATACAAATCAAATATTATATTGAGAGGTTTGAGAGCAGTATCAGATTTTGAATACGAGTTTCAACTAGCTGGTATGAATAGAAAATTAAATAATAATATTGAAACTTTATTTTTAATGTCAGATGTTGAAAATCAAATTATTTCTTCAAAATTCGTTAAAGAAATCATTAAACTTAATGGAGATATTAAAAAATTTACAACTAAGAGCACTATTAAAGCTTTAAAAGATAAATATGAGTAAACTTTTTATAAAGATATTAATTATTTTTTTATTTACAATTAATCAATCGTTAACAGAGGAGAATATAATGATTTTAAAATTAAAAGATGGTGATGTAAAAATAGAATTATTTTCAGATACAGCACCCAATCATGTCAAAAGAATAAAAGAATTGGCTGATGCTGGTAAGTATGACAATGTGGTGTTTCATAGAGTTATTGATGGCTTTATGGCACAAACAGGTGATGTTAAATTTGGCAACTCAAATTCAGATGATTTTGACTTAAGGAGAGCTGGAATGGGTGGATCAGATTTACCTGATCTTAAGCAAGAATTTAGTAATCTTCCTCATGATCGAGGTACATTATCTATGGCTAGATCATCAGATCCTAATAGTGCTAATAGTCAATTTTTTATTTGTTTTAAACCAGCACCATTTCTTGATAATCAATATACTGTTTTCGGAAAAGTTATCGAAGGAATGGAATTTGTTGATAAGATCAAAAGAGGTGATGAAAATAATAATGGTGCGGTAACAGATCCTGATAAAATTATTAGTTTCAAATCTTTATAATATTCTAATTTCAATTGAAAAAATTTGAATTTAAAGTTTTAAAAAAAAATAAATTTGCAAGACGTGGTTTAATTGAAACTCACAGAGGTAAAATTGAAACACCAGTTTTTATGCCTGTGGGAACTCAAGCTACAGTAAAAGCTTGTACAATAGATGACATAAAAAAAACTGGTTCTCAAATTATTCTATCAAATACTTATCATTTAATGATACGACCAGGTGTTAAAAGAATTGAAGATGCAGGTGGACTTCACAAATTTATGAATTGTGATTTACCAATTCTTACAGACTCAGGTGGCTTTCAAGTCATGTCTTTATCAAAACTGAACAAAATAGATAAAGAAAAAGGGGCAATTTTTAATTCTCATATTGATGGAAAAAAATTTTATCTTAGTCCAGAGGAAAGTATAAAAATTCAATTAGGACTAAATTCAGATATTGTAATGGTTATGGATGAGTGTCCAAAAAAAACAAATGACTACCAAACTATAGATAAATCTATGAATTTGTCTTTGTATTGGGCTGAAAGATCTAAAAAAGCTTTCGGGCATAATCCTCACAAAGCTTTATTTGGTATTGTACAAGGAGGTTTATTTAAAGATTTGAGACAAAAATCCTTAAAAGGACTTTTGGAAATTGGATTTGATGGTTATGCATTAGGTGGTCTAGCTGTAGGAGAAACTCAAGATGAAATGTTCACTGTTTTAGATGGTATTAAGGAACATTTACCCGATGATAAACCTCACTATTTAATGGGTGTAGGTACTCCAAACGATATCTTGGGCGCTGTTAAAAGAGGTGTTGATATGTTCGATTGTGTTCTTCCAACTAGATCAGGTAGAACTGGACTTGCCTTTACTTGGCAGGGAAGAGTAAATATTAAAAATAATAAATACCAAAATGATAATAGTCCTCTAGATTCAGAATGTAAAAATCTAAATTTGAATAAATATTCTAAAAATTATCTAAATCATTTGTTTAATACGAATGAGATTCTTGGATCAATGTTGTTGACATTACACAATATAAATTTCTATCAAGAATTAATGAGATCGATTAGAGAGAACATCCAAAATGACACATTTGATGCTTTTCATGATAAATACATTGATAAGTTGTAAATAGTGAAGTTATTTTTTTCAAATTCCTGTTTGAAATATTTAGATTATTCTATATATACATTTCATTCTTAAGTGAATATGGGCCGTTAGCTCAGTTGGTAGAGCAATTCCCTTTTAAGGAATGGGTCGATGGTTCGAGTCCATCACGGCTCACCATATCTTATGCAATTGGTGGGTATTTAATAATTATTTCGTTTAACCAAGTTTGTATATTTCTAATTCTGCTGTCAGATGAAGGATGTGTGCTCATAAATTGAGGAGGTTCTTTACCTTTATTCGCCTCTTTCATCCTCTCCCATATTTTCTCAGTTTCTCTAATATCATAACCAGATAAAGAAGAAAAAATCATACCTAGATAATCAGCTTCACTTTCCTGTTTTCTATTGAAAGGATTCATTATACCAATCGAAGATATCAGACCGACAGTGTCCATACCAGTTGATCTATTAATTTGACTTAAAGCTCCTCCACTAAAAATATCGATAAGAGTAGTGCCTGTTTGTACCAGAACTCCACGACTTGCTCTTTCAACAGAGTGTTTTGCAACAGCATGAGCAATCTCATGACCCATAACAGCGGCTAAACCATTTGTATTTTTTGTAATTTTAAGCATACCACTATAAACGGCAATTTTACCGCCTGGCATACACCAAGCATTTTTGACTTTATCATTATCTATTAAGATATATTCCCACTTAAAATTGGCGGTTGGATCTGGGAGATTTGATTTATCAAAATAAATTGATATTGCATTTTCCATTTTTTTTCCAATTTCTTTTATTTCATTAATGGATTTCGTATCTTTGATTAATTTTTCTTTTTCTTTTACTTTTTCATAAATTTGAGCAGCCTGAGCATTTAATTTTGCTTCTGGAATCAACTTTAATTGTTTCCTGTCTGTAATAGGAGCGGTTGTACAAGAGTTAATGACGAAACCACAACAACCACAACCTACATAAGTTAAAAATTTTCTTCTATTCATTTTGTAAGACATTGATATTATATATAATAATGAATCTAAATAATAAAATATTATTAATATTATTCATAATAGCAATAGCTTTTGTGATATTTTCGAGTTTTAGATAATGGCAAAACAGAAGAAAAAAAAATCAATCAGTTTAATTCTTAGAAATTATTTTATTACTGGTGTAGTAGTTTTAATACCTATTGGTTTCACTTTATATCTAAGTAAAATATTAATTGGAATTTCATCTAAAGTAATTCCAGAAAATATAAATCCAAATAGCTATCTACCTTTTGAAATTCCTGGATTAGAAATAATACTTTCAGTAATATTTATTACCATCGTTGGGGGTTTATCCCTATCTTTTTTGGGTAAACGAATTCTTAAACTTATCGATGACCTATTCAAAAGAATCCCAGTTTTAAGAACAATTTATTCTGCAATAGTTCAAATGACAGAAACATTTTCTAACAAAGACCAGAACGATAAAAAAAGTGTTGTTTTGGTTGAGTATCCCAGAAAAGGTGTTTGGGCAGTTGGTTTTGCAACAAAAGAAAATAAAGGTGAGATGGCTGAGAAAACTAACAAGAAATTGATTAACGTTTTTGTTCCAACAACACCAAACCCTACAAGTGGTTTCTTACTTATGTTCCCAATCGAGGATGTTATATATCTTAATATGACTTTTGAAGAAGCTTCTAAATTTATTGTATCTGCAGGAACATCCACAGGTAAGAGTTAAGCAATATCATTAATTATATCAGCTCTATCATATAATTTAATTAATGGTTTAAATTTACTTATATCTTCATTATTTTTTTCAATTCTTTTAATTTCTTTTTCAGCTAAAATAAAAAGATCATGATTATGAACAGGGTCAGCTAACTTAAAGTTTTTTATTCCACTTTGTTTAAAACCTAAAATGTCTCCAAACCCTCTCAATTTCATATCTTCCTCTGATATTTTAAAACCATCATTAGAGTCTTTAAGTATACCAATTCTTTTTTTTGCATTATCACTTAAATTTGATTTAAACATTAAAATGCATGAGGATTCTTTACTACCTCTTCCGACTCTACCTCTTAGTTGATGTAGTTGAGATAAACCAAATTTATTAGCATTTTCAATAATTATTACATTTGCGTTTGGAAAATCTATACCAACCTCAATTATAGTAGTCGAAACCAAAATCTTAAATTCATTTTTTAAGAACTTGTTTAAGATCATTTCTTTTTTTTCTTTTGTGGTTTTACCGTGAAGGAGAAAAACTTGGTTGGGAAATAATTTATTTAAGTATTCTGATTTTTTAACTGCAGAAGAGTGATCAAGTTTTTTGGACTCTTCAATTAAAGGGCACACCCAAAATATTTGATTACCTAGTTTGATTTCTTTTTTTATAAATTTTATAACATCATCAATTTTATTTTCAGGTTTACTGTAGGTTTTAACGGGTTTACGAATATTCGGTTTTTCACGAATAATTGAAAGATCCATATCACCATAAATTGTCATTGTTAAAGTACGTGGAATTGGTGTAGCAGTCATCAAAAGAACATCACAATCTTTTCCGGCTTTATCAGATAATTTCTTCCTTTGACTTACTCCAAATTTATGTTGTTCATCTATTATTATTAATCCAAGTTTTTTAAATTCCACTTTTTTTTGAAAAAGCGCATGTGTTCCAAAAATTATATCAATTTGTTTATTAGATAATTTATTGAGAATTACTTTCTTATCTTTAAAAGAAGATTTTCCTGAAATTAATTCAATCTTAATATTTCTGGAAAATAGTTTTTTAGCTAAAAGAAAATGTTGTCTAGCTAGTATTTCAGTTGGTGCCATTACTGCTACCTGAAAGCCTGAATTAATTGTATTAAATGCAGAAAGCAAAGACACTATTGTTTTTCCACTTCCTACATCACCCTGAAGTAACCTAAACATTTTATTTTCAGAACATAAATCTTTATTTATTTCACTTAATGTTTTATTTTGGTCTTTTGTTAATGAGAAATGAAGCTTAGATATGATTTCATTTTGTTTATTAATATTAAAATTTTTTTTTGTTTTTTTTATTCTTTTTATTTTTTTTCTTATTTCTGAGTTTACCAAAAATGTGGAGAAAATTTCATCATAAGCAAGTCTTTGGTAAAAATTTTCTTTAAATTTACCAATATTTTCTGGCTCATGTAATTTTTTGATAGAGTCATTCCAACCTATATTGTTGAATTTTTTCAATATATCTTTTGAATGCCATTCTTCAATTTCAGGTAAATTATTTATTATTTGTAAAATTATCTTATTATAAACTTTTTCACTGATACCCTCAGTTAATGAATAACTATTGTGCTTTTGTTTAATTATTGAAGAGTCCTCTGAAATATATTTTGGATTTGTTAATTGATATTTATTTCTAAAATATTTAATTTTTCCACTAATCGTAACCTCTTTGCCAATAGGTAATATTTTTTTGATATAACCCTCATAACTGTTAAAAAAAACGCAATCTATCTCACCAGTATCATCTCTGCATAAAACTCTATTCGGTAAGTTTCTAACTCTTGGGAATAAATATTTAAGAGGTATTATGGTTATGGTCTGTATTTCATCTATTTTTAGATCTTTTATCTTAGATGATAAACTTCTATCAGTGTAAGATTTTGGTAGTTTCCATAATAAATCAAAAATAGTATTTACCTTTTTTTTCTTTAATAAATTTGAAGTTTTGGTTCCTACACCTTTTAGTAGACTGAGATCAGACAATAAGTATTCATAATTTCTTTTCATATCTATAAAGTGATATTATATTCTTATTATGACTGCTGATATAGAACAAATTAAAAAAAAGATTATTTATAGATCAAATTATCGTGGCACAAAAGAAATGGATAAACTTTTAGGTGCATTCACAAGAAAATATTTAGATCAATTAAACGGAGAAGATTTACATCAATTAATTAAACTCTTAGAAATTGATGATAATAATCTTTATAATTTCTATAATGGTTTAAACACAGACTTTCAATTTGAAGATAACAAGATTAATAATTTATTTAAAAATTTTAAATATTAAAAGATTTGATGGCGGAGAGACTGGGATTCGAACCCAGGAAAGAGTTGCCCCTTTGCCGGTTTTCAAGACCGGTGCTTTCAACCGCTCAGCCATCTCTCCGTGAGCAAGGTTTTATAATTATAATTATTTAATTCAACCATAAAATAGTCTATTAAACGTCTATTATCTATTTCATTATTTTATGAACCAGCATTTTAATAAAGGATTAATACTTACATCTTTGGGATCCTTTTGGTGGGGTTTTATTGGTGTTATATATTTTGAATATGTTGCCTTTATAGGACATGTTGAGTTAGTTGTTCACAGATGTTTATGGACTGCTGTTATGCTAGTCATGACGACTCTCTTTTTTAAAAAATGGAAACTTTTTATTAAAAGTATTTCTAATAAAAAAAATCTTTTTTATCTTTTGATCTCAGGTTCATTAATATTTACTAATTGGGCTATTTGGATTTACGCTGTAGCTACGGAAAGAATAATAGATGCTAGTTTTGGTTACTTTATTATGCCAATTATTAGTGTTTTATTGGGATACATTTTTTTTAAGGAAAAATTGAATAAAAAAAGAATCTTTTCAATTTTATTAGTAATCATATCTATTTTGATTATGATTTTTCTTAATATAAAAACACTTCCATGGGTTGGTATAATTGTAGCTTTGAGTTGGGCATTTTATAATCTAGTAAGAAAAAAAATTGATATAGAAACTGATATAGGACTTTTAATAGAGAGTTTATATATTTTTCCTTTTGCTCTTATTGTCTTTTACTTTATTTTTGATAAGGGATTAAATGACTTTAGTTTGTCTAACCCAGGTCTGAGTATGTTTCTATTATTAGCGGGACCCATGACTGTGATTCCTTTATTTTTATATGTAAGAGGTGTTGAATTAATTGGTCTTGGACCTACAGGAATGATTTTTTATATTACACCTACATTGCAGTTTATTTTAGGCTACTTTTATTACAATGAGGATTTTTCACTAATTAAATTAGTGAGTTTTATTATTATCTGGATTGCTGTAATTATATATCTTAAAGATCTTTATGAAACTAATTAGCCAAATATTTTTTTTATTTTTATTAACAATATTGAATTGTTATTCTAGTGAAAATATCAATTTCAATGAATGGAAAAAGAATTTCAAAAAAGTGGCTTTAGCAAATAATATTTCAGAAAAGACTTTTGATACAGCAATGCAAAATGCAAGATTTTTACCTAAAGTTATTGAATACGATAGATTTCAACCAGAGTTTTATGAGGACACAAAAACATATATTGGCAAACGTACTTCAACAAAAAAATTAAAAAAGGGTGTAGATTTTTATGAAAATAATTCAAATCTTATAAATTTAGTTGAAAAAAATTTTGGAGTAGAAAAAGAATTACTTTTATCTTTAATGGGTATCGAGACTAACTTTGGCACTTATGTCGGAAAAATGGATATTATATCATCATTAGCAACATTAAGTTATGATAAAAGAAGATCAGAGTTTTTTTCAAATGAACTCTTAACTTTATTGAGATTAATTGATGATAATCAAATAGATTATAAAACGTTGTATGGTTCATGGGCAGGTGCATTTGGTTTTTTTCAATTTATGCCATCAACAATAAAGAATTATGCTTTTGACTACAATAAGGATAATTTTATTGATTTGAAAAATTCCGAAGATGCATATGCATCTGCTGCTAATTATTTAAAAAAGATTGGGTGGAAAAAAAATGATCTTTGTTTTAAGAAAATTGAATTAGATGAAAATATTCCAATTAAATTTTTGAACGTATCAGCTAGAAAATTGCATAGTAAAAAGAAAATTAAATCTTTTAAAAAATATATTAAGAACTATTCTGATTTAAACATAAATAACGAAAATCAGAAAATAGCAATAATAACCCCTGACAAAGATATTATCCCTAATGCTCAAACTTTAAGTCCTGCTTATATAGTTTTTGAAAATTACGAAATAATTTTA
>CACCPC010000003.1:0-81580 GCA_902547785.1 uncultured Pelagibacteraceae bacterium | reverse complement strand
CACAGCACATTAATAATCGATGACAATTCCTCGTGCAAATTTATAAAAAGTAAAGATAAGTTAATTTTAAAAACAGGTTTAAAAATTACTCAAAAAAATTCTGTATTTGAGAAAAATTATTGGAAAATTAGTGCTGCTCATGACGGATATTTTAAAAAATTTAAATCAATTCATGAGAGAAATATTGAGTTTTTTCCTGAGCAAATGAAATTTGTTGGAAATGATAAGATTATTAGAAAAAAAAATAATTATAATTTTAAGTTTGATATTCGATTTCATTTGGAACCAAATATTAAATTGATGAAAACTCAAGATAATAAATCCATTTTAATAGAGTTAGAAGATGAGGGTTGGAAATTTACCTGTGATAATTATGAAATTAATATTGATAATGGATTATACTTCGGTAATAAAAATTCATATATTGAGAACCAGAATATTTTTGTATCTGGAATATTGAATAATAATGAAGAGAACGTTAAATGGGAAATAAAACAGATATAATGAGAAAGATTAGATCAGCTTTAATATCATTATCTGATAAATCTAATCTTAAGCCCTTATTAAAAGAACTGAGAAGAAACAATATCAAAATAATAAGTTCTGGTGGAACATTTAAAGCAATCAAGAAACTTAAATTTAAATGTTTAGATATTTCAGATTTTACAGGCTTTAAAGAAATACTTAACGGAAGAGTCAAAACTTTACACCCAAAAATACATGCAGGAATTTTGAACAAAAGAAATAACAAATCTCACTTTAGTGATATTAAAAAAAATGATTTTGAAAATATTGATTTAGTAATAGTAAATTTCTATCCATTTGAAAAAACGATTGAACGAACTAAAAACCATTCAAAAATAATAGAAAATATTGATGTTGGTGGACCTACTATGGTTAGAGCTGCTGCAAAAAATTATAATGATGTAACTGTAATTACATCTGTTGATCATTATTCAGGGCTTATAAATGAATTAAAGAAAAACAAAGGTAGTACTTCTCTCAAATTTAGAGAAAAAATGTCTAGATTAGCATTTGGTGAGACTGCTTATTATGATGCTGTAATTTCTAACTATTTCAACAAGTTTAATAATATCAATTTTCCTAAAAGAAAAATTCTTTATACTAATTTAATAGAAAATCTTAGGTATGGAGAAAACCCTCATCAAATAGGCGCCTTCTATTCTCAAAATATGAAAAATAAACTAGAGCAATTACATGGAAAAACTTTAAGTTATAATAATTACAGTGATATTTTTGCTGCACTTACCATTTCAAAATCACTACCAAAAAATACAGGTACAGCTATTGTTAAACATGGAAATCCCTGTGGGGTCTCAGCTTTAAAAAATAATTTAGATAGCTATAATTCGGCATTAGAGTCCGATCCGATAAGCGCATTTGGTGGTATTATTTCGTGTAACTATAAAATTACTCAAAAACTCGCATTAATTTTAAATAAAATTTTTCTTGAAGTAATCGTGGCAGATGGTTTTGAAAAAAAAGCTCTTAAAATATTAAAATCTAAAAAGAATTTAAGGCTTATAGACTCATCAAAAATTACTTTCAATGAAATTTGGAGATTTAACTCAGTGGATAATTTTACACTAATACAATCAGAAGATAGAAAAATTTTTTCAAAGAAAGATTTTAGAATTGTTTCGAAAAAAAAACCGAATAAATCTCAACTTGATGATTTAATGTTTGCATTTAATGTTTGTCGTTATGCAAAATCTAATGCTATCGTTCTTGCTAGTAATAAGTCTACCGTTGGTATAGGTTCGGGTCAACCTAGTAGATTAGACAGTTGTGAGATTGCAATAGATAAAATGAACAAGTTTTCAAAAATTAAAAAAGATATTGTAGCTGCATCAGACGCTTTTTTTCCATTTGTTGATGGGGTAGAAAAACTAGTCCAGTCAGGAGTTAGTGCCATTATTCAGCCTGCTGGATCAATAAGAGATAAGGAAATTATAAATTTTGCTAACGAAACAAATACTGTTTTAATTTTTTCTAAAACTCGTCATTTTAGACACTAATAATTTTGTCAATTTTTGCAGCTAATATAAAATCATTTTCAGATAAGCCCTCGATAGCATGAGTTGTAATATTAATCTTAGCATATCCCCATCCAAACATAATGTCTGGATGATGTCCCTCATCCTCTGAAACTCTTCCTACCTCATTTACAAATTTTTGACTTTCTATAAAATTTTTAAACTCAAATTTTTTTTCCAAAAGATAAACTTTTTTATCATTTTGAACAATTTCCCAGCCATCTACTTTTTTTTGATATTTGTGAATTTCAGAAATATCAAAAGCCTTAACACCACCCTCACAAGGAACACATTTTTTGTCTAATAAATCACTCATAAATAAAAATTATACTTTTTTTAACATCATTATTCCATTCCAAAAACTTGGATGACAATGGTTATTAGCAGTCTTTATCTCTTTTATAATTATATATTTAGACCTAGTTTTATTTATAAAGTCTAAAGTGCCCTCATAAACTTCATCAAAATTTATGTCATCAATTAATACCAAAGATCCAACATTTAAGAAATTGTCAGCTATTTCTAGGTTCTTAAATTGATTATCATAAGAATGTTCTCCATCATAAAAATAAAAATCAAATTTATCTTTGGTATACTCTAAAGATTGAAAATATTTTTCATAATCTTGCTCAAAAAAAAAATGATTACTTTTTTTTGAATTTTCAAAATTCTTAAGAAAATCATTTTTTGGTCCTGTAAATTGAGAAAAATTATCAACACCAATTACTTTACATTCAGTGTTAATCATCCCTGCAACTAAGGAAAAGCCTTTCCAACATCCAATATTTAAGTAAACCTGATTTTTAGATAAATTTTTACATATTCTGTTTATCAAGTATCCAATAGCGTATGTTGACATACTATCTATCTTAATTAATTCTTTTCTTAAATCTAAATCAATCTTTTCTTTGTTTATAATACAATTATCAAAAACGTAATTTTTTTCTTTTTTAAAAATTTTATAAAAAGATTTTATAAGTCTAAATTTATAAGAAGATCTGTAATCATCTTTTGGACTAACTTTGAAACTTATGTCATCAAATATATTTTCAATATTCATTTACAGACAATTTTAATTTTGGAGCGGGCAAAGGGGGTCGAACCCTCGACCTTCTCGTTGGCAACGAGACGCTCTACCACTGAGCTATGCCCGCAATATAATTTAATATAGAGAAAGTAAATTATTATTTCAAGAAATTAAGTTATTTATAGTCTAATTCAATTAAATTCTTTTTAAAAATATTATTTAATTTCTTAACAAATTCTTTATCAAAGTTTTTTTGCCAATTATTCTTTGGACCTAAATGGAAAAAAGGTATCTTTTTTTTTTCTTCTCGTGAGATAATGGACTCACTAAACCCGTTTGTTTCTTCTATTTTTTTTAAATTTTCAAAAGAAGTAGTGTTAACAGCGTTTTTTGCTTTTTCCCTACTAAATCCACTTTTATCATTTGTTAGTTTATTTATGAATTCTATTATCTCTTTAAAAACAAAAAAAGTTTCTGACAATAAATCTTCATATTTTAAAAATTTTGTTGGTAATAAGTTGTTATTTTTCCAAGATTGATAATTAAATTCCCAAGAACTTATAAATTGATAATCGCTATAATCCTTCTTCTTCTTAAAATCATAAGTAAAGTTTTTTTTATCTTGCATAACATCTAATGCTTTATCGTGATCGATTTGAAAATGTCTAGACATGGAGTCTAAAACATTTCTAGGATCTCTTACTATGTAAATTCCACCAAGTGAATTAGCTCGATTTGTAAAATCATAATTTCCCAATTTAACTAAAGCATTATGTGTCTTGAAAAATTTTATCTTTCGGTCTTCATTAATTTTTTCTTGCGCTAAGACCCATAATCTCGAAGTATCTCCTGGTATTGATAAATCATAATCAAAACTTTCTAAATATTTTTTTACAGGAAACTGTTGAATATTCTTTAAATGATTATCACCAAGAAAAATGCCGTCTTTTGTATAATAATAAGCACTTATCAACGATCTTAACCATGTGTTTCCATTTTTAGGATAAGAAGCGAGCCAAATTATCATATTTTTATCATTTAATTATTTTTATATTATTAATATATATTTAATAAATTATGAAACTTCCAAAAACTATACCCGTTTTTCCACTCAGTAATTTTATAATTTTTCCTAAAACTACAGTGCCTTTAAACATTTTTGAACCAAGATATATAGATATGGTCAATGATAGTATGAAAGCTGATAAGTTTATAGGCATGGTTCAACCAAAAATCACAAAGAATTTTGATGATAATAAATTACCATCACTTCATAAAGTTGGTTGTTTAGGTAAAATTACAAGCTTCAAAGAAGCTGATGATGGAAGATATTTAATTGACCTAAAGGGTGTAATTAGATTTGAAATTAAAAAAGAAATAGATTCAAATAAAAAGTATAGAGAATTTGAGATAAATTTTGAGAATTTTTTAGATGATTTAGAAGAAAAAAAAGAAAACTTAAAATTTTCTGATTTGGAACTTATTTTCAAAGATTTAAAAACTTTATTTGAAAAAAGAGGATTTATCATTAATTGGAAAGCTCTAGAAAAACAAAGTTTAGACGAAACAATAAACGCCTTAGCGATGACATCACCATTTAGTCTGGAGGAAAAACAAGTTTTATTAGAGGCGAAAAATCTGGAAATTAGAAAAACAAAAATTTCTGAGATTTTAAATACTTATACTTACGATCAATTTGATAATACCACTCTTCAATAAATTAATTTTGTAAACCCATATCAGCGATATTTTTAAAATATTTGTTTAATATTTTATTCTGTCCAATTAATCTAGCTGTTGAGTCAATTAAATCCTCTCCGATCTTATTTTCAGAATTAAAATATTCATAGATAAAATTAATTCCTTCCGAAAAAATAAAATTTTTACTTTTTACATTATTCTGAAATTCAACACATACACTCTGATCTATAGGTAAACCAAGTTTTATTTTGTAATCAATTATTTTTAGAAATTCTTTTATATCTCTAATTGACATATTGAAACCCTGACCAGCTAAAGGATGAAGTTTATGCAATAAATCACCAAAGGCTAAAATATTATTTTTATAATATTCTCTTAAATTTATTGATTTTAAATCAAATTTTGAAATCTTGTGAATTTTCTTTATTTCATATTTAGGGTTGAACCTATTAATAATTTTGTTGATCTCCGATTCAGTTTTATATTTTTTCATTCTTGCAGAATAAACAATTGATGTTTTTTCTTTTGATATTGGCAAAAATGCTATCGGGCCGTCATTTGTAAAAATTTGTATTGCTTCGTTGTTAGATGATAATTTTATGTGATCTATAATTGTTGTGAATGCAATGCTATTATATTCCTTTTCAAATTTTTTTGAAAAATATCTTTTTGTTATTTCATTTCTTATGTCACAATTAATAATTAGATCATAACTTAAATAATCAGATTTTCTGTATTTTATATACTTTTTGAATTTAAAAAATCTACTTTTTTTAAGTTCGATAATTAATTGATTAAATATTTTCTGATTCTGCAAGATTGAAAATAAATTGTCCTTTAGATCTTCAAATTTTAAAATTTCTTTGTCATTAGAGTTTTCTGTAAAAATTTTTATTTTCTTAATTGGCCACAACATTTTTTTAATATTTGTTATTTCCCTATTAAAAAAATCAATATTTGATTTTGAAATTCCGATTGTACGAGTGGTATCTATTTTAGTGTTTTTTTTCTCATAAAATAAATCAACAAATATCTCTTTTTTAACTAAGGCTTTTGCCAGAGCTAAACTGGTAAGGTTATGACCCAATATACAGACTTTCATAATAAATTTAATTTTAACAAGAAAAATTAGATGATACAAAGTGATAAATTTGATTCACTTAATATGAACATAAAAAAAATTGTTAATATAACTCTTCTTTTTATTGCTAAAAGGTTAACAGAAATATTTGGTTTTCTAATATTATCTGCTGGTATATTTTTGTTTGTCTCATTAGTTTCATATTCTCCAGAGGATCCAAATTTTATATTTCCTGAGAATACAGAAATCAAAAATCTTTTGGGTTTTAGGGGAAGTTATATTTCTGATATTTTTTTTCAATCAATTGGTTTAATATCTTATTTAGTCTCATTAACTCTAATTTTTACTGGTATAAGTATCATTATAAGAAAAGATTTTTTTTTAATAATTGAAAATATTTTTTATTCAATTTTATATTCAATTTTTGGATCACTATTTTTTAATCATTTTTATAACACTGCTTTTGCCCTTTTTATTAACGGTAACGGAGGTTTTATAGGAAACTATTTAAATGAAAATTTTTTCAAAAATTTATTAAGTTTAAACGAAAATATATCCTATTATTTTTTAATCATCTTAATAATCAGCCTTTTTTTGCTTAGTATAAATTTTAGTCCAAGAAAATTTTTTAATTTTCTCAAAAAAATTAATTTTCTCAATCCTAAAAGTAACAAAAACTATACGGACAAAAGTGAGGTTATTAATGAATATATTCCACAAGAAGAAATTAAAAATTTAATCCAAGAAGATTTACCTTTTATAAAAGCTGACGAAATTAAAAAAACTGAAATACAAAAATTTAAATTACCTAGTCTAGATTTACTTAAAATTCCGTCTAAAAAGGAAAGAGAAAATTCTGAAAAAAATCAATCAAGCGATCCTGAATTTTTAGAAAAAATATTATTAGATTTTGGTGTTAATGGAAAAATTAAAAAAATAAGTCACGGACCAGTTGTTACATTGAATGAATTTGAACCTGCTGCTGGTGTAAAGGTTTCGAAGATTATAAATCTATCTGACGATATCGCGAGAAATACTAGTTCTGAGTCTGCAAGAATTTCGACCATTCCAGGAAGTAACACTATCGGAATTGAATTACCTAATTCATCAAGAGAAAATGTTTATTTGAGTGAGATTTTAAATAACTCCGACTTTAAGAAAAAAGAAATTAAATTACCGATCGCTTTAGGTAAAAATATTTCTGGAAATCCAATAGTTGGCGATTTATCTTCAATGCCTCATTTGTTAATAGCTGGAACA
This sequence comes from uncultured Pelagibacteraceae bacterium, assembly GCA_902547785.1. GTDB lineage: Bacteria > Pseudomonadota > Alphaproteobacteria > Pelagibacterales > Pelagibacteraceae > Pelagibacter. The sequence goes on along the minus strand of CACCPC010000003.1, from coordinate 74,454 downwards.
ACTGGATCTGGAAAGTCAGTTTGCATAAATACAATAATATTGTCACTCCTTTACCGTCATACTCCTGAGAGATGTAAATTTATTTTGATTGATCCTAAAATGCTTGAACTATCAACGTATGAAGGTGTGCCTCATCTTTTATGTCCAGTGATAACTGAAGCAAAAAAAGCTGCCTCAGTTTTAGGCTGGGTGGTTAAAGAGATGGAAAGTAGATACAGACTTATGACTAAAGAGGGAGTTAGAAATATAGATGGTTACAACTCAAAACATAAACTTCCAATGCCCTATATAGTCGTAGTGGTCGATGAAATGTCAGATTTGATGTTGGTTGCAGGAAAAGAAATTGAAAACTATATTCAAAAATTATCTCAAATGGCAAGGGCAGCTGGAATACACATTATCATGGCTACTCAAAGACCGAGTGTTGATGTTATTACAGGAACAATTAAAGCAAACTTTCCTACACGAATTTCTTTCCAAGTGACATCTAAAATAGATAGTAGAACCATATTAGGGGAGCAAGGTGCTGAACAATTATTGGGTAAAGGTGATATGTTGTATATGTCATCTGCTAACAGAGTTATAAGAATACATGCACCATTTGTATCTGACAATGAGATTGAAAATATTAACAATTCTTTAAGATCCCAAGCAGAACCAGATTATGTGGATGAAATTCTGAATTTTGCAGATGAAAAAGAAATGGGTGATGGTTCCAAAAATATGGGTGATAAAGATGAACTTTATCAAACAGCTGTAGAAATAATAAAATCAGAAGGGAAAGCATCAACATCTTTTTTACAAAGAAAACTGCAGATAGGATATAATCGAGCAGCAAGAATAATTGATATGATGGAAGAAGAGGGAATTGTGAGTAAAGCCAATCATGTAGGTAAACGTGATGTTCTTTGATGATTAATAAATTAATTTTTTTATTTCTTTTATTTTCAATTGTTGAGGCTTCAGCGAACATTAAGGAAAAAATTATTCAAAATTTAGAAACCACTAATAATTTGACATTTAACTTTGAGCAGAACGTTAATGGTAAAACAGAAAATGGCCATTGTGCTCTTTCATACCCTCAAAAAATATTTTGTAAATATAATTTAAAAAATAACAAAATTTTAGTTTCCAATGGAAAATCCATAGTCATAAAAACTAATAATAGCTATTACCTATATCCCCTTGAACGAACACCATTAAATCTAATATTAAATAAAAAATTTTTAATTAATAAAATCAAAGATTTAAATGAAAGAGTCTTGGATAAAAAATTTGTAAATTTTAAGTTTTTTGAAGAAGATTTTGAGGTGAATATTTTCTTTGATTATAACACTCTTGATTTGATTGGTTGGCAAACTACAGATATTTATCAAAATCTTAGTATCACTTTTTTAGATTCGGTTAAAAGAAATCAAAAATTAAATAGTAATTTATTTAATTTACCTCAACAAAACTAAATTGAAACAGATTCCGTTTTATAAATTCTCATACCCCTTGAGATATAATTATTTAATGCATTTTTATGGTCTAAAGAGCAAGTGTGCACCCAAACTCTATTAGTATTTTCAGAAAAAGAATTTTTTATAGCCGATGTTAAAAGGAAAGAGCCTAATTTTTTATTTTGATATTCTTTGAGTAAACCAAGATAAGCAATTTCTGTCTCCTTTTTTTCCTCATGGAAAATAAGTTCAAAATATCCAGCCATATCATTAGCTTTTTTAAGAATATAAGTTTTTACCTTTTGATCAGAAATATATTCGATCCATTGTTTATCTGTCCAAACTAATCGATCTGTCCATCGATGTTCTTTACCAATACTTTTATAAAAAAACTTATTTATTTGAAAATCAGCTGGATCACTAAGATCGATTAAACAGTCATCTGGAGAAAATTTAGATTTTTTTAAGTCTTTAAGTGAATTGATTTCTAAATAATTTCTTTCAACTTTAGTACTCACTCCACCATCTTTCCAACTTTTTCACCTCCAAATAGGTGAAAATGTAAATGAGGCACTTCTTGACCACCATGTTCAGATATATTAGCTAAAGCACGATAACCTTTACCGCCGTCTACTGATATACCAAGTTTTTTTGCAACAAGATTAATACCCTTTAATAAACCCACCATTTCCTCTGAGGAGGCGTTTTGACTAAAATCATCAAGGTCAATATATTTTCCTTTCGGTATGACCAGCGCATGAATTTTTTTTTGTGGATTAATATCGTGAAATGACAAAACGTGATCATCCTCATAAATCTTTTTGCAAGGAATTTCCCCTCTTAAGATTTTAGCAAAAATGTTATTATCATCGTAACTCATTTTTTTCTTTTATTGAGTTCTTCCATTACATCCTCAATTTTCACATCATTTGCTTCTAGATACATTATCAAATGATAAAAAACATCAGCTGCTTCATGAATTTTATTTGAATTTTTTTCTACTGCCTCAATAAGTTCATTAATTTCTTCTAGGATCTTTTCCTTACTCAAAGATTTATCACTAAGTAATTTATTAGTGTAAGACCCATCTACTGGAGTTTTTTTCCGTTCTCTTGCAAGATTAAATAAGCTTTCTAAAGTATTGAGCATATTAAATTCTAACAGGTATTCCTTTTGAGTCCAAATAATCCTTGGCTTCTTTAACTGAGTGTTTTCCATAATGAAATATAGAAGCTGCCAAAACTGCACTAGCTTTTCCTAATTTAATGCCATCCACTAGGTGATCTAAATTACCCACCCCACCAGATGCAATAACTGGAATATTTACTTTTGATGAAATTTTTGACATGAGATCAATATCATAACCTACTTGTGTTCCATCTCTATCCATAGAAGTTACTAATAACTCCCCTGCACCGTTTTTTTCCATTCGTTCAGCATGCTCTAAAGCGTCAATACCACTATTATTTCTTCCTCCGTGAGTAAACACTTCCCACTTATCTCCATTTTTTTTAGCATCGATTGCAACTACAATACACTGAGACCCAAATTTTTTTGAACTATCTAAAACAACTTTTGAATTTTCAACTGCTGCAGTGTTTATAGATACTTTATCAGCGCCACAATTAAGTAATTTGTTAATATCCTCAACACTTCTGACACCACCCCCTACAGTTAATGGCACAAAACACTTTTTTGAAGTTTTCTCCACAACATCATAAATAGTATCTCTATTTTCATTAGACGCTGTAATATCTAAAAAGCAAATTTCATCTGCTCCACCATCGCTATAAATTTTGGCTTGTTCCACAGGGTCTCCCGCATCTTTTAGATCAACAAAATTTATTCCTTTAACAACACGACCGTTTTTTACGTCTAAACAAGGTATTATTCTATTTTTAAGCATCTTCTTTTACTAATTCCTCTAATTTTATATCTCCATCATAAATAGCTTTACCAACTATTATACCCTCAACATTTTTTAAATTCTTGGCTTTTTTAATATCTCCTATTGATGAAACACCGCCTGATATAATTACGGGGCACTTTGACATCTCAGCAACTTTCATCGTTTCATTAAAATTTGGACTTTGTTTCATGCCGTCTCTATTAATATCTGTATAAATTAATCTACCAACACCATAATCGTTAATTTCTTTTAAATAATCTAAAGTTAATTTATTAGAGCTTTCTTTCCAACCAGATACTGACAAATACCCGTCTTTAGCATCTAAGCCTAAAGCAATATGATTTTGAAATTTTTCACATGATTCTTTTAAGAAATTTTTGTCTTTAATGGCAGCACTTCCCAGAATTACTTTCTCAACACCAGCGTCAATGTATTTTTGAATACTATCAGAATTTCTAATACCACCACCTACTTCAACTTTAAAATTAAATTTACCAACTATATCCTGAATAATATCTAAATTAACTGTTTCACCAGTTAAAGCACCATCTAAATCAACTATGTGTAAATTTTTGAATCCATGATCTTTAAATTTTCCTGCTTGATCAATCGGAGACAATTCATACTCAGTCTTTTTATCGAAATCCCCCTTAACTAATCTTACACACTTTTTATTTTTAATATCTATAGCTGGAAATATTTTCATCTATATTTCCAATCATCATACCAGTCTTCCCAACTTTCAGATTCATATTCTGTATTAAGTTTATCGATCATTTCTTGTGAATACTGCATGGCTCCAGGAATATTTTGAGGAATATTTTTCCAAACTGGATCTAAAATTTTATCATCTTTTTTATTTGAATTTTTTTTCATAAAAAATTTAGTGTAATTTAGATAAATTTCCTCATGTATATTTTTAGGTTTTGAAGTCTTCCAATTTTTGATGGTTTCAACAAACTGCTTATATTTTTCCTCTTCAGGAGGTATTTCTGAATGAACAAGACTATAGTAAAAAGTAAAGTGCCTCTTTAAAAGATCAATGTGTATTTTTTTCCATCCTGCTTTTTCTAGCTCTGGTAATTCATTTAATAATCTTTGTTTAAGTTGTTCTTTTTCATTCTTTTTAACTAATGTCATTTATTCTTATCTCTTGTTTCCTGATTTATTTTTTCACCATATTGTTTGATTTTTTCTTGTTCTTTTTCTTGCTCTTTTTTTTTAGCTAATTTTTTAGCAGCGTAATAACCCAAAAGACCACCAACTGGAGCTAAAACCCATGCTCCATTGATAAACACCATCGCTCCTAAAAACTTTCCAGCAATACCTAAAGATCCCCCCAAAGTAGCACCAATTGCGGCACCACCCAGAGTGCCAATACTTTTTTTTGAAATAACTGCCCCAGCCGTTTTTCCAACTGGATTTTTTTTTAATTCCTTTAATTTTCTTATTGCCTCTTGTTTCATTGCAATTACTTCTGCTTCTTTCCTTTGTCTTTCAGCTTCCTCTAGTTCTATTCTTTTTTTTCTTTCTCTTTCAGCACTAAAAGTAGAAACAACTAAAATTATTAAAATAATATTTATTATTAATGGTCTTAATAAATTTAAAATCAAACCAACATTGTCTTCGGGATATTTTTGTTTAAATTCTAAAAAATTTTCATACTCATAAGGAATGTAAAATGCTGAAAATATTAATGCTACAAAAATAAAAATAATAGGGACTTTAGGACCTAATTTTTCCACAAGTTTTCCTATTAATGTAATTCTAGCAATTTGTCTTATTAGCCAATTCATAGCTATAAATTTATAAAATTTTTAATTACTTGTAATCCTATTTTATCACTCTTTTCAGGGTGAAATTGGGTGCCAAAGATATTTTCTCTTTCAACAGAGCAAACAATATTTGATGAATAATCTGTTGTAGCTGAAATCACTTTTTTATCATTTGGTACAAATTCATAACTATGAACAAAATACATATGAGAATTATTTTCTATATCTTTGAAAATTTTACTATCTTTGACAATATTGATTTGATTCCAACCGATATGAGGAAGTTTAAATTTTCCATTTTGATTGTCTATTTTTGAAACTTTTCCTGAAATCCATCCTAAGCCTTTAGTTTCTGCTTCTTCATAACCAACATCTGCAAACATCTGCAAACCAACACAAATTCCAAGTAGAGGTTTTTTATTAGTTATTACAAATTCATTTAAAGTATCTGTGAGACCTTTAATTTTATTCAAGGCATCTACACAACTTTTAAATGAGCCCTGCCCTGGTAAAACTACTTTGTCACTTGATTTTATCTTATTCAAATGTGAGGTAACCTCGATATTTACTTTATCTTTTGCAACTTCTTTAAAAGAGTTTATTACCGAGCTTATATTGCCCGATTTATAATCAACAATTGTGACGTTCATTAAACTTATAAAGAACCTTTTGTAGAAGGAATCGTTTTTTTATTCCTCGGATCTATTTCTAATGCAGTTCTTAGAGACCTTGCTAATCCTTTGTAGCAAGACTCGATAATGTGATGACTATTATCACCATAAATATTTTCAACGTGTAGAGTAATTCCAGCAGCTTGAGAAAATGCTTGAAACCATTCTTTAAAAAGTTCTGTATCCATCTCACCAAGCTTTTCAACTTTTAAATTTACTTTCCAAATTAAATAGGGTCTGTTTGAAATATCAATTGCAACACGTGATAAAGTTTCATCCATTGGGATCATTGCATGAGCATACCTTCTGATTCCAACAGATTTTTTCAAAGCTTTTTTTAAAGCTTCACCAATAGCAATTCCTGTATCTTCAGTTGTGTGGTGTAAATCAATATGAGTATCTCCTTTAGCTTTTATACTCATGTCTATTGAAGAATGCTTAGATAGTTGTTCAAGCATGTGGTTTAAAAAACCTATTCCTGTGTCAATTTTGTATTTACCTTTACCGTCAATATTTAAATCAACACTTATGCTTGTTTCTTTCGTTTTCCTGCTTATTTTGCCTTTACGCTTCATAATTAAAAACAGGTATACATATATTATTCAATTATGGCAATAATACTAAACCTGGGCTTGAAGTATCAAATTTAGTATCCATTTATAAGCTATGACAACGATTGTGTTAGTTAGAAAAAACAACGAAGTGGTAGTAGCTGGTGACGGACAAGTAAGTATGGGCAATACTGTCGTAAAAAGCACTGCCTCAAAAGTCAGAAAAATTGAGAAGAGAGATGTCGTAGCTGGTTTTGCTGGATCAACAGCTGATGCTTTAACATTGTTTGAGAGATTAGAGGGAAAATTAGAAAAGCATGCAGGTAACTTATCTAGAGCTGCTGTCGAGTTAGCTAAAGATTGGAGAACTGATAAATATCTAAGAAGATTAGAAGCACTAATGGCTGTAGGTGACAAGAATAATAGTTATATAATTTCAGGTACTGGTGACGTTCTAGAACCTGAAGGAGATGTTATTGGTATTGGCTCTGGTGGTAATTATGCTTTAGCTGCAGGAAAAGTCTTAATGGAAAGTAACATTTCAGCAGAAGAAGTTGCAAAAAAAGCTATAAAAGTTGCAGCTGATATCTGCGTATTCACAAATGAAAATGTTAAAGTTGAAAAAATATAATGGATAAATCAAACGTAACTCAATTACATCCTAAAGGAGATCAACAAAAAGAGGAAGCTTCATTAGTAAGCTCCTTATCACCAAGAGAAATTGTTTCTGAATTAGACAGGTTTGTTGTCGGTCAAAATAAAGCTAAAAGAGCGGTTGCTGTTGCCTTACGAAACAGATGGAGAAGACAAGCTTTAAAAGGTGAAATGAGAAATGAAGTTTTACCTAAAAATATTTTAATGATTGGACCAACGGGTGTTGGAAAAACAGAAATTTCAAGAAGACTCTCTAAATTAGCAGAAGCTCCTTTTGTAAAAGTTGAAGCAACTAGATTTACTGAGGTGGGTTATGTTGGAAGAGATGTAGAACAAATTGTCAGAGATTTAATTGAAATAGCAATTTCAATGGAAAAGGTTAAAAAAAGAAAAGAGGTTTACGCAAAAGCTCAGAAACTAGCTGAAGAAAAAGTATTAGATGCTTTAGTTGGGAAAAAAGCAAGTACGGCTACAAGAGAAAGCTTTAGAAAAAGACTTAGAGATGGTGATCTAGATAATAACGAGATAGAAATAGCTGTCAGTGAAAGTGGTGGTAATAGCACATCTTTTGAAATTCCTGGAATGCCAGGCGCTAATGTAGGAATGATTAATATTGGCGAGATGCTTGGAAAGTCTATGGGTAAGCAGGAAAAAAAGAAAAAAATGACAGTAAAAGAATCTCACGAAATTTTGATAAACGATGAATCTGATAAGTTGATTGAACAAGATAAAATAATTAAAGCTGCAAAGATCTCTACAGAAAATAATGGAATAGTTTTCTTAGATGAAATAGACAAAATTTCTGGAAGAACAGACAGGGTTGGCGGAGATGTATCTAGAGAAGGTGTGCAGAGAGATTTATTACCTTTAATTGAAGGAACAACAGTTAATACAAAATATGGACCTATAAAAACTGACCATATATTATTTATTGCATCTGGTGCTTTTCAATTAGCCAAGCCTTCTGATTTACTCCCCGAGTTACAAGGAAGACTGCCAATCAGAGTTGAGCTAGAGGCTTTATCAAGTGAGGATTTCAAAAGAATTCTTAAAGAACCTGATTTTAGTTTAATTAAACAGTATGTGGCTTTGTTAAATACTGAGAATGTTGAGCTTGAGTTTACCGAAGATGGAATTGATGCAATCGCAAATATTGCATCAGAAGTAAATGCAACTGTTGAAAATATTGGTGCTAGAAGATTACACACAATAATTGAGAAAATCCTTGATGAAATTAGTTTCACTGCAACTGACAGATCTGGTGAAAAAATCTCAATAAATAAAGAATATATAAACAAAAATCTTGATAATCTTGTCAAAGATACAGATCTATCAAAATTTATTTTATAATTTTTTTTTTAAAAAAATATAAAAAGCCCCACTGCCACCATCTTCAATTTCGGCATCAGTTATAGTTTTTATTTTTTTCATTAAGCTAGAATTATTTTTAATAAAATCAGGAACAGAATTTTTTAAAATACCAAATTTCTTTGAAATATATGGGTCTTTGTCGTTTTGAGAATGCAGTCCTTTACCGGTAACTATGGTAATCTTAGAGACTTTTTGATCAAAACACTCAGTTATAAAACTTTCAACTTTTTTGTTTGCTTCATCAAGTGTGTAACCATGAAGATCTAATGATTTAGTAATATGAAATTTATTCTCTTTTTTTTCTAAATCTTTATTTGGTAACTTTTCATTTTTTTCTAAAAAGTCTTTCCAATCCTTTTTGTCTTTATCTGAAATATTGCTATTCAATTAAGAAAGGGTATCAACTAACTGCCAATTTGGATTATTAGTACTTGTATCTCTTGAAAATACCCAGGTATCATAAATCTTCTTAATCTTTTCGGGGTCTCCAGAAACTATCTTTTTATCTTTATCCCTAATACAAGTGATTACTTCACCTACAAATTCTACAGTTACCTGTAAAATTTTTCCTAAATACTTGTGCTCTTTTATATTAGCTGAATTTACTCCAATAAAAGTAATTTCAGCAAGATGACCTCTTTTACCTCTTTCTTTTAGTGCAGTGTTAAACTGATCGTAAATTTTATTGCTTAATAAAGACTTGCTTGTAGTCAATTTATTGTCACTGTCACCGAAGTCTGTAATAATAGTTTCGTATGCTATTTTAGCACCTTTTAAAAAGTCTTTTTTTGCATTTTCGTCAAAATCAGTTTTTTTATTTATTTTTGTTTCAGGATTTATATTTTTCAATATTTCCTCAAACTGGGGTGATGCTTTTCCCTCAAAACCTGTTCTTTTTCCTAAAATTCCTCTAAGTCTTAAAAAAATGAAGCCAGCAATCATTGCTAATAAAATAATATCGATGTACTCAAAACTATAATTCATAACCTAAACTTAATTACTATGTTGATTAATTTCAACTAACAATTACATTAAAGACAAATGAACACAGTACTTTTAGCTGTTATTTTAATCCCAATTGTAGAGATTTACCTTTTTATAAAGATCGGGTCTCAAATAGGAGCTTTCAGCACCATATTCTTGGTATTTTTTACTGCGGTTGTAGGAGTGTACTATGCCAGATACGAAGGGATTAACACTCTGAGATCTGGAATGACGCAAATAATTAAAAATCAAATTCCAGCCCACGAATTAATTTCTGGTGCCGCAATAGCATTTGCAGCTGTCCTCTTAATCATCCCAGGATTTGCAACTGACTTGATTGGTTTTCTCTTAATCATCCCAATAACACGAAAGTTAATATTAGAAAAATTTAATAAAAAATTTGAAAATAAAGAAACGAAAAAGAATGATTTTATTGAGGGGGAATTTGAGGATATAGAAGATGACAATGACAGAAAAATTTAAAATTTTAGCAAAATATATAAAAGATATGTCTAGTGAAACACCAGATGTTGAAACTTACATATCTGCAGGAAATAACATGGGTAAATATCAATTAGATATTGATATCAAATCAATAGCCCTTAAAAATAAGATGATCGAGGTAAATATAACATTAAAATTTCAACACAAAGATACTCAAGTCAAAAAATCACATTTTGAGATTATTTACGCAGTAGCAGTGAAAATCGATGAGTCCATTAAAGAAAAAAAAGATCTAGAAAAAATTGTATTATGTGATGTACCTAATTCAGTTTATCCAGACTTAGAAAAATCATTTTTAGATATGATGCATAACTCTGGATACCCTAATCTCAAATTAGAAAAAAAAATTGATTTTACAAAACTTTATTTAGAAAGATTTAATTAATAGAAGTTTTTTTTAAGAAAAGTTTTTAAATAAATTTGGTGATTTTTTAGTTCCTCAGGAGACGGTTTGATAACCTTGGTAGAATAAATAATTTTTCCAGTATTTAATTTTGAAACTTCTTCCTCTTTATTTTTAAAATCTAAAGTTGGCTCTTTTTGATCTATTAAATTTATGTAAACCTTAGATAACAAATCACAGTCAATAAGCGCAGTATGTTGTACTCTTTTGGAGTTGTCTATCCTATATCTCTTACATAAAGCATCCAAACTTATTTGGGATCCAGGAAATTTATTTCTGGCTAATGATACCGTGTCTATTACTTCATTATCAATTTTGTTTTTTCCGATAATCTGTAGTTCATTATTTAAATGAGATAAATCAAATTCTGCATTATGAATTATTAATCTTTTATCTTTAATAAATCTTAGAAAATCATCGGCTATTTCTCTAAATTTCATTTTGTCTGATAAAAAACTATCTGAATATCCATGCACTTCGAAAGCTTTCTCAGATACTTTTCTTTCAGGATTTAAATAACAATGAAATTTTTTTTTTGTTGGTATTAAATTATCTAACTCAATACACCCTATTTCTACAATTCTATGCCCCTCTTTGACTGAAAGACCAGTTGTTTCTGTGTCTAATACAATTTCTTTCATACTAAATTTTTTATAATTTCCTTTACTCTAACTTTAACAGAATTTTTTTTAAAATTATTCTTAATTATAAATTGTGACTTTTTCTTTTTTAAGACAAGCGACAGTTGCATCTTTTTAAAATTATTTAGTATTTCCATATTAAAATTTTTTCGTTTTTTTAATCTTTTTAAAATTTCTGATTTCTTAGACTCAACAAAAACTAATATATCTTTTTTTTTATTAATTTTGTTCTCCAATAGAAGAGGAATATCTAATACAACAAGTTTTTTATTTTTGTTCTTTCTTAAAAAATCATTCATTTTTTTTCTAACTTCACGATGAACAATCTTAATAATTCTTTTTAAATTTTTCCTGTTAGATAAAATTGCATTAATAATTTCTTTTTTTTTTATGGGAAAAGAGTCAAAATAATTTGGAAGTTCTTTTTTTAATTTTTGAAAAACTTTTCTGTTATATTTATAAATTTTAGCAACTTCTAAATCAGCGTTAAATACAGGAAAACCAAAACATTTAGCTATGTAAGTTTTGCCAGAACCTATGTCTCCTAAAATACCTATTCTTTTCATAAATCTAATAATTTCTTTAATTCTTCGTTAATTTCTGGTTCAACCCCGTGCCATAATTTAAACGCCTCTAAAGCCTGATAAATAAACATCATTTTACCATTAGAAATCTGACAGCCTAAATTTTTTCCAGTTCTTAAAAAATTGGTCTCTTTTGGATTGTAGATAACATCATAGAATAGTTTTGTTTTATTCATGTTTTTGAAGTTCAAACCAATGTTTTCTTCTTTATTTAAGCCTAGACTGGTGGCATTAATAATCATATCAAATTCAGGTTGATCACCCCAGTCAACAACGCTGATATTTGAAAAATATTTTTTTAAGTTTTCAGTTTTTTGCTTAGTTCTATTACTTACTATAATTTTAGAAATACCTAGTTTTTCTAAAACATAAATTATAGAAGGTACAACGCCTCCAGCTCCCAATATAAATATTGTTTTATTTTCTAAATTAAATTGGGTTTCCTTTAAACTCAATTCAAAACCTTTTATATCAGTGTTATGACCAATTATTTTTTTATCTTGTTTGTATATAGTATTAACAGATTGCGTAATTTGAGACTCTTTACTTAGCGTATCCAAAAAAGGAATGACATCACTTTTAAAAGGGACAGTAACATTTATTCCATCTAATTTATCCTCCCTAATCTCAGAAATAATTTTTTGGATCTCGCTTTTATCTATTTTTTTTCTATCATAATTTGCATCAATATTATTTTTTTCAAACCAATAATTATGTAATTTGGGTGATAATGAATGCTCAATAGGATTTCCAATTACAAGATATTTTTTCATTTATAGTTATCTAAATATTTTTTAATTTTTTCAATTGGAAGTCCCATTATTGTATTTTCGTTTCCGTCAATACTTGAGAATAAATGTCTTCCCTCACCCTCTATCTGATAAACATTATAAGCATATAACGCCTCATCCGAAATTTTTAATAAATATTCTTTTAGTTCTTCCTCTGTCATTTTTTTCATTGTCAGTAACGCTTTATCGGTATGATTCCATACCATAGATCCGTTTTTGGAGATACAAACTGAGCTTATTAAATGATGTTTTTTACCATTGAGTTTTTTTAAAATTCCTAAAGCTTCATTTCTATCGTTAGGTTTTGATATCAGTTCTCCCTCTAAGTCAATTACACTGTCAGCACCTAAAACTAAATCATCAACATAATTATTGCTTACTTTGTTAGCTTTTAATTCAGCTAAATTTTTTGATATGATTTCAGGTGTAGCTTTTTCTTTTAGTAAACTTAGTTTCACAATATCTTCATCTACATTTGATGGTTTTACCTCATTTAAAATATCATTTTCGTCCAATATTTTTTTTCTAACCTTGCTTTTAGAAGCTAGAATAATTTTAGGCATTTTCTTTATATATTTCGTATATTTTGATTACAGAGGCTGCGGTTTCCTCTACAGATTTTCGTGTTACATCAATGAATGGCCATTTATATTTTTTGAAAGTATTTTTTGCCATATATACTTCTTTTTTAATTTGTTCCAAATCTGTATATAATTTATTTTTATTTTCTTTAAGAGAATTCATCCTGTTTTTTCTAATTTCTACAAGTCTTTCTGGCTCAGTATTTAATCCAATAATGCATGAGATTTTAGGGTTCTCTCTTAAAACTTCTGGTAAAGAGTTTTCATTTATCAAGGGTATGTTGGATGTTTTAAAACCTTTGTTAGCTAAAAAGATTGCGGTTGGGGTCTTACTTGTTCTGCTTACTCCCAACAAAATTATATCAGACTCTTTTATTTCTTTTACAAGATTGCCATCATCATGGTTCATTGTAAATTGAATTGCTTCGATTCTTTTATAATATTCTTCATCAAGAGCATATTGTCCACTTGGTTGGTGTGAGGCTTTTTGATTTAAAAGTTTTGAAAAACTTAATATTAGATCACCTAACACCCCAAAGCATGGAATTTTTTTCGTGTCACTATTTTTTGCAAGATACTTTGCCAAATTACTATCAACAATGGAGTATAAGATTATTGAGTTTTTTTCTTTTTCTGCACTTTCTAAAATTTTTATAATTTGATTTTCTGTTCTGGTAAAAGAATAAGTATGTATTTTATAATTTATATTTTTAAATTGGGCTTTGATGGCTATAAAAATTCGATCAAGAGTTTCACCAGTTGCATCTGATATAAGATAAATTTGATATAAATTACTCATGTATAATGTGTGTATAAATTTGTAATATTTTTATCATCATTGAAAATTTTCCATATTTTTAAATTTATGTTGTAAAACAATGCTTTTATTAACAAAATTAAACATGTTAAAATCTCCAGTAATCATTCGGTGTATTTAGTTAATAAGCTTCAATTTTGCGTATATATTTATTAAAATTTAAACTCTAAATGTTAACAAACTGTTTATAAAATGTTCAATAAATTTAATCACCATTATTCACAGAATATACTAACATTACAATTAATTATATTTAATTATTAATATGTCTCCGATCGAAGAAGTAATAATAAACAAAAAAAGTGATATTAATCCTATTTGGATAATGAGACAGGCTGGTAGATATTTACCTGAATTTAGAGAAATAAGAAAACAAAATCCTGATTTTATCAAATTATGTCTTAACGAAAAATTATCAAGTGAGATCACCTTACAACCTTTGAAAAGATTCGATTTGGATGCAGCAATAATTTTTTCTGATATCTTAATGTTACCATATGGCTTAAATCAAACTGTTGAATTTAAAAAAAATGTAGGCCCACTACTTGGTAACTTTGACTTAAAAGAAATTTCAAATATTGAAGAAGTTGAATTTGTAGAAAAACTATCTTCCGTCTATAAACTAATTAAATTAGTAAGTAATTCTCAATTTACTAAAAATAAAACCACCATAGGATTTGTTGGAGCACCGTGGACTTTATTGGTTTATATAATAAATAAAAAATCACCAAAATTAAGCTTGAATGAAAATTTTTTTGAAGACAAATATTTAATTGATAAAATTCTTAAAATTTTAGATAAATTTTTAAAAATACATATCAAAAATCAAATTGATAGTGGTGCTCAGATAATTCAAATCTTTGATAGTTGGGCTGGTCTGCTAAAAGAAAAAGATTTACCTTATTACATTTATGACCCCACCTTAAGCTTGGTTAATTATACTAAATCCTTAAATGTGCCCGTTATCTGCTTTCCAAGAGGTATTAAAAATTACAAAAATTATTGTGAAATTATTAAACCAGACGCAATTTGCATTGATTATGAGGTTGATCCAGCCAAAATTAGTAAAGAAATAAACATTCCTGTTCAAGGTGGAATGGACCCAAAGCTTTTGCTTTCTGATAAAGAAAACTTAAAAAAAGAAACAACGAAATATTTAGATATATTTAAAGATCATCCATATATATTTAATTTAGGGCATGGCGTTCTTCCAGAAACGGACCCTAATATGATGGATTATTTAGTAAAAACTGTGAAAGATTATTAATGGAAAAAAAAATAGAACACCCGCCAGTTAATTTCGGAAAAACAGGAGTTTTAATTGTCAATCTTGGAACTCCTGACTCAACAAGTTGGTTTGATATAAGAAAATATTTAAAAGAATTTTTATCAGATAGGAGAGTAATCGAAGTTAACCCGATAATTTGGCAAATCATATTAAATGTTATTATATTAACTTTTCGGCCATCCAAAACAGCCAAGGCTTATAAAGAAATTTGGATGAAAGACAAAAACATTTCTCCTCTTTTGCATTATACGCAAAAGCAAGCAGAAAAGCTTTCAAAACTAATATCTGAAAAAAACTTAATAATAGATTATGCTATGAGATATGGAAATCCTAGCATAAGAAGTAAAATTGCAACCCTTCATGAAATGGGTTGTGAAAATTTAATAATTCTTCCTCTTTATCCCCAATATGCTGCGGCAACCACTGCAACTGTCTGTGATGAAGTATATAGAACTCTTATGAAAATGAGATGGCAACCATCACTAAAAATAGTACCACATTATGAGTCGGATCCTTTATATATAGACGCGCTCGTAAATTCTTTGAATAAAAAAATTAAAGAAATAAATTGGAAGCCAGATTTGATATTAGCTTCTTATCATGGAATACCTCAAAAATATTTTGATAAGGGCGATCCTTATCATTGCTATTGTCACAAGACCACGAGACTAATATCAGAAAAATTTACTTCAACTGAAATTAAGACAACATTCCAATCTAGATTTGGTCCTGAAAAATGGCTTCAACCTTACACAGATAAAACTTTAGAAAATTTACCCAAAGAAGGTAAAAAAAATGTTTTGGCCATATGTCCAGGATTTTCCTCAGACTGCGTCGAAACTTTAGAGGAAATCCAAATTCAAGGAAAAGAGAGTTTTTTAGAATCTGGTGGAGAAAACTTTGATATGGTACCGTGTTTGAATGATAATGACGATCACATAATTTTATTAAAATCTTTAATTCAAAAAAACATTTGATTAATGAACACTTACTTACTTTTTAAATCGTTACATTTGATATCTGTCATTTCTTGGATGGCTGGATTGTTATATCTCCCAAGAATTTTCGTTTATCATTCTCAAAACAACACTCAGCCAATTATATCAGAGGTGTTTAAGGTTATGGAAAGAAAACTATTTTTTTATATCATGACACCAGCAATGATATTGTCTTGGCTATTTGGTTTGATACTTATTCACGAAATAGGATTTGAAAAACTTGGACAAACTTGGATGATTTTGAAATTGATATTTGTGGTTATTTTAACAATTTATCATTTTTATCTTGGTCGTATTTTAGGACAGTTTAAATTTGACCTTAATACGCATTCACATAAATTTTATCGATTTATAAATGAAATACCCACATTATTGCTTATTTTAATCATATTTGTTGTAGTTTTTAAGCCTATCTAGGGTTGAAAATTTGCAAATAGCATATATATTTAACTCATTATTAAGTCCTTAATAATCTCTAATCATGAACATACAAGAATTAAAACTTAAATCATCAGAACAACTTATTACACAAGCAGAAGAGCTTGGTATTGAAAATGCTAGCACACTGAGAAAACAGGAAATTCTCTTCGCAATTCTTAAAAAGGTTGCTGAAAAAGAGGAAATTACAGGCGCAGGAGTTTTACAATTGCTTCAGGATGGATTTGGTTTTTTAAGAGCCATGGAGTCAAACTATCTTCCTGGTCCTGACGATATTTACGTTAGTCCAAGTCAAATAAGAAAATTTGGTTTAAGAACTGGAGATACTGTTGAGGGTCCTGTAAGAGCTCCTAAAGAAGGTGAAAGATATTTTGCTTTATTACAAGTTAGTAAAATAAATTTTGAGGAACCCGATAAATCTAGACACAAAATAGCGTTTGATAACCTAACTCCCCTGTATCCAGATAAACAATTAGTTATGGAAGTTGAGGCTACAAAGCCAGATAAAAAACAAGATTTAACACCGAGATTGATAGATCTTGTTAGCCCAATTGGAAAAGGTCAAAGATCGATAATTATTTCTCCACCTAAAGCAGGAAAGACTATGATTTTACAAAGTATTGCAAACTCAATTGCTAAAAATTATCCAGAGTGTTATCTCATAGTATTATTGATTGATGAACGTCCAGAAGAAGTGACGGATATGCAAAGAACTGTCAAAGGTGAGGTTATTAGTTCAACTTTTGATGAACCTGCACAAAGACACGTTGCAGTAGCTGAAATGGTAATAGAAAAGGCGAAAAGACTTACAGAACATAAGAAGGATGTGGTGATACTACTAGACTCAATAACAAGACTAGGTCGAGCTTATAATGCTGTTATACCAAGCTCGGGAAAGGTTTTAACTGGTGGTGTAGATGCTAATGCACTCCAAAGACCCAAAAGATTTTTTGGTGCAGCAAGAAACATAGAGGAAGGTGGATCTTTAACTATTATATCTACCGCTTTAATAGATACTGGAAGCAGAATGGATGAAGTAATTTTTGAGGAATTTAAGGGAACTGGAAATAGTGAAACCGTGTTAGATAGAAAAATTGCAGATAAAAGGATTTATCCCGCTATTGATATAACAAAATCAGGCACTAGAAGAGAAGAATTGTTATTTGATAAAAATGATCTTCAAAAGATGAATGTTTTAAGAAGAATAATCGCCCCAATGGGAACAATGGATGCAATCGAGTTTATTAGTTCTAAGTTAAAAGATACAAAAAACAACTCTGATTTCTTCAATTCAATGAACAAACCAAGCTAATTTAAAGATAGCCAAGTTCTTTTAATTCATTATTAAGCTCAGTTTCCAAATCTTTCTGTATTTTTGTTGGTAGTGTCTTTTGCCAATTATTGTTAGGTCCTTTGTTAAAGAATCTTACTTTTTCACTTCTTCCTTTAACGAAAACGTTTTCTGTAAAATCACCATTATCTTCAATTTTTTTTAATGCTTCGAAGGAGGTTGATTTTATAATATTTTCTTTTTTAGTATCAGACACCTCTAAATCAATGTAATTTTTAAGAAATGCAATAATTTTATCAATTTCTTGATGTATATTTTTTACTAAGTCCTCGTATTTGATTATCAACAAATTTTCATTATCGTTCGTCCAAAACTTATAATGTTCTTTCCACGATCCAAGGTATGTAATAACGTTTCCACCTCTTAACTCAATTTCTTTACCTGGAGAAAGAATTTTTGATGTGAGAAGAAACTTTTTAGACTCTTCAATAGATTTGCTGAAGTGATTTGATATGGAGTCAATAAGATTTCTAGGATCTCTAACAATGTAAATCGTAGCTCGTGTGCATTCTTTATTGGTAAAAGGATAATTGTCAATTTTACAGTTTAAATGATGTGTTTTGAAAAATTTTATTTTAGTGTCTAAATTAATTCTTTCTTGAGATGTAATCCAATGCTTTTTGATTTCGTGAATATTATTATAATCTTGTGTGAAATGTTCTAAAAACCGTCTTTGTGGATATTGGTCAATTTTTTTTATACTAGGAAAATCAAATATTCCATTCTCTGTATAGACTAGAGAAGAAATTATAGATCTGACCCATGTATTTCCACTCTTCGGATATGATGCTACCCAAATAATCATAAAAGTTTATAATTATATAAAATAAAAAATCAAATTATATGACAATTTATGCATTATCTAGTGGGCCTGGTATTTCTGGCATAGCCGTTGTGAGGATTTCAGGTTCAGATTCTTCAAAGGTTCTAAAATTGCTAACAAAGAATGAGCTACCAACTCCTAGAGTGGCTACTCTTCAGAAAATAAACAATATCAACACTTCTGAACTTATTGATGAAGGGTTAATCTTATGGTTTCCTGGCCCTCAGAGCTACACTGGCGAAGATATGGTCGAAATTCATATTCACGGTGGTAAAGCAGTTGTGGAGGCGCTTTTAAATACTCTTTCAAATGTAAAAGAGTGTCGACTTGCAGATCCTGGTGAGTTTACAAAACTTGCTTTTCAAAACAGTAAAATAAATTTGCTAAAAGCAGAGAGTATAGCTGATTTGATCTCAGCAGAAACTGAAATTCAGAGATTGCAAGCTGTAAAAATGATGAAAGGAAAATCTTCAGAAAAATTTAATGAGTTGAGAGAAAAATTATTGAAAATTTTGTCATTCGTTGAGGCAAAAATAGATTTTCCCGATGAAGATTTGCCAGAAGAAAATTTAAAAAAGATAAAAGAGGATTCATCGAATGTCTTAAATGAGATTAAAAAAATTTTGAATGATCAAAAAGTTGGTGAGATAATTCGTGAAGGTTTTAAAATTGCAATTGTAGGTCCAACTAATGCTGGTAAGTCTAGTCTATTAAATAATTTATCAAACAGGGAGGTTGCTATAGTGTCTGAAATTGCTGGTACCACAAGAGACGTTGTTGAAACACATTTGAACATAGACGGTTATCCAGTTATAATTTCAGATACAGCTGGTATAAGAGACTCCAAGGACGAAATCGAAAAAAAAGGAATAAAATTATCATTAAAAAAAGCTGAAAATGCTGATCTAAAACTAGTAGTGGTGGATGCAAAAAGTATTGATTTAAGCGGATTTTTGAATGATTTATTAAAAAAAGACGCAATTCTAGTTATAAATAAATCAGATCTGTTGAAAGAAAAATTAGATTCTGAAACTTCTAAATTTAATCATGTTTTGATTTCACTAAAAGATAATTTAAATATAGATAAATTAATTTCTAAAATAAAAAACCACTTAAAAAATAAATTTATATCAGATGAAGATATCTTAATTACAAGAGAAAGGCATAGACAACATTTGCTTCAGTGTGCTGAACATTTGAAAAATTTTTCCGACAAAAATGATAAAAAAGATTTTGATAAAGGTGCTGAGGATTTAAGATTAGCCACAAGACAACTAGGTATGATTGTAGGAAAAGTTGATGTAGAGGAGATATTAGACAGTATTTTTAACGATTTTTGCATTGGTAAATAATAACGTTTTTAAGGGTTTTTTTTGAAGCTTTTCATTGATTTTCGTTGAAAAACAGCACTTTTTTTTAAAAAAACAGAAATCTTGTAAATATCCTAATCGAATATAAATTTAGCTCATGAAAAAAAATTTACAATTTGATGTAGTTGTTATCGGAGGTGGTCATGCTGGCTGTGAAGCTGCAGCGGCCTCAGCAAGGCTTGGTGTAAATACCGCTTTGTTTACGCATAACAAAAATACAATCGGAGAAATGTCATGTAATCCAGCTATAGGTGGTTTAGGTAAAGGTCACCTGGTTAGAGAAATTGATGCTTTAGATGGAGTCATGGGAGAGGTTGCTGATAAGTCTGGAATACAATTTAGATTATTAAATAGAAGTAGAGGACCGGCGGTAAGAGGTCCCCGAACACAGTCTGACAGATCATTATATCGTAAATATATGCAAGAAAAACTTGTAAACTATTGTAATTTAAGCATTTTTTCGGATCCTGTAGTAAAGTTTATTTTTGAAAATAACCAAATAAGTGGATTTATTACGTTAAATGACAACAAAGTGAGTTGTAACAAGTTAATCTTAACAACAGGCACTTTTTTGAATGGTTTGATACATATAGGTGATGAAAGAACTCCTGCTGGCCGATTTAATGAAAAACCGAGCACAGGGTTAAGTGAACAGCTAAAAAAGTATAATTTCAAAATTGGAAGATTAAAAACAGGGACACCTCCTAGATTAGATTCTAGAACAATTAATTTTGAAAATTTGGAACAGCAGTTTGCCGATGAAGATCCATATTTTTTTTCTTTTCTGACCAAAAAGAATTTAAACAAACAAGTGTCTTGTTCCATGACCTACACTAACGAGAGAGTTCATAAAATAATCGAAAAAAATTTATCTAAAAGTGCAATGTATTCTGGAAGCATACAAGGTGTTGGTCCTAGATACTGTCCCTCTATTGAAGACAAAATAGTAAAATTTGCTGATAAGACAAGACATCAAATATTTCTAGAGCCTGAGGGTCTAAATGACCATACTATTTACCCTAATGGCATATCTACATCTCTACCTGAGGTTGTGCAATACGAAATACTCAATAATATCAATGGTTTAGAGAATGTAAAAGTAATTAGACCAGGATATGCTATAGAATATGATTATATTGACCCCAGAGAGCTACTTTTAACACTGGAGACAAAAAAAATAAAAAATTTTTATCTTGCTGGTCAAATTAATGGAACTACAGGTTATGAGGAAGCAGCTGCTCAAGGCCTTATAGCAGGAATTAATGCTGCTCTATCCTTTAAGAATATGGAGCCCTTTATATTAGATAGATCAGATGCTTATATTGGCGTTATGATAGATGACTTAGTTACTAAAGGCGTTGCAGAGCCTTATAGAATGTTTACATCTCGAGCAGAATATAGACTAAGTCTAAGGTCAGATAATGCTGACTTAAGGCTTACCCATAAAGGAATTAAAATTGGTTTAATAGCAGAAACTAGAAAGCAGCTCTTTGAGGACAAATTTAATAAATTAAGCAAAATATCTCTTCAAATGTCTAATTTAAACATTTCACCCTCTAAGGCAGATAAATTTGGAATAAAAATAGCGAAAGATGGTGTTTTTAGATCAGCAGAGGAAATTCTTACCCAAAAAAGTGTTGATATGACAAAAATAAGGAATATCTGGCCTGAAATCTCTGATTATGGGGATGAAATTGATGAGCAAATTGAGATTAACTCTCATTATAGAGGATATTTAAAGAAACAAAAGGCTGATATTTTAGCTTTTAAACGAGATGAGAATTTAAAAATACCAGATAATATTGATTATGATCAATTTTCAGGCCTTTCTAATGAAGTAAAAGCTAAATTCAAAGAAATAAGGCCTAAAACCATGGGTCAAGCCTTAAGAATCGATGGAATAACTCCTGCAGCTGTATATATTTTGTTGTCACACGTCAAAAGAAAGTCTATTAAGCATATAGCTTAATGGATAACTTAATTTCAAATTCTTATTCCAAAATTTCCAATTTGAATGTTTCACGTGAAACTTGTAATGAGCTTGAGAGCTTAATTACGATGATACAGGAAAAAAATCAGAAAATTAATATCATAAGTAAAAAAATGTTTGAAAAAGAGGTAATAAGAGAGCGCCATATAATAGATTCTGCGCAAATTATTGATTTTGTTGATTTAAATTGCAATACAACCTCAGATTTAGGTACAGGGGGCGGAATGCCTGGATTAATAGTGGCTATAGTGATGAAAAAAATTAAAAACGACCTGAAAATAAACCTTTATGAAAAAAGCTACCACAAATGTGCTTTCCTTAGAGAGGTTTCAAAAAAATTAAATTTAAATACAGAAATAATTCAGAAAGATATTTTTTCACTTAAAAATATTGAAACAGGAACAATTATGTCCAGGGCGTTTAAGCCAATGCCTGTGATTTTAAACTTAGTTAATGAAAATTTTAAAAAATATAAAAATATTATTTTTTTTATGGGAAGTAGTGGAAGAAAAATTCTTAATGAAACACTTCAAGAGTGGGATTTAGATTATGAGGAAAAAAAAAGTTTAACAAGTAACGACTCATTTATATTGAACATAAAAAAAATAAAAAAAAAGATTTCATGAAAATAATTTCAATTATAAATCAAAAGGGTGGAGTTGGAAAAACAACTACTGTTATTAATTTAGCATCAGCGTTATCTCAACTTGATAAAAAAATTTTAGTAATCGATCTAGACCCTCAAGGAAATGCTACCACAGGATTAGGATTGTCCAACACCTCTGAATCTAATCAGACAATTTATGGGATTCTAAATGGCACAATGTCGATTTCAAACGTAATTAAAAAAACAGACTTTCAAAATCTTGATTTAATATCATCCAATGTAGATCTGTCAGGATTAGAGGTTGAGACTGCCGGTGATAGTGATAGAGCCTTTATACTTAAGACTAAATTAACCGCGTATTTAAACGATTCAAGAGGATTATATGATTATATTCTTATAGATTGCCCTCCTTCTTTGAGTCTTCTAACAGTAATGGCTTTGGTATCATCCAACTCACTGCTTGTGCCATTACAAACAGAATTTTTTGCTTTAGAAGGACTTACACAGCTTATGAAGACTATTGAGAGAATTAAAACTAACTTGAATCCTGAATTGGAGATTCAAGGCATACTTTTAACTATGTATGATCGAAGAAATAAACTTTCATCACAGGTTGAACAAGAAGCGAGAGATTATTTCAAAGATAAAGTTTACCAAACGGTGATACCTCGAAATGTGAGATTATCAGAAGCGCCATCTCATGGTATTCCAGTATTGATTTATGACAAGAATTGTCCTGGAAGTAAGTCATATTATAGTTTTACAGATGAGTTCATGGCACAAGAAAATAAAGTTGGGAGTGCGGCGTAATGAACAAAATCAAAAAAGGGTTGGGTAGAGGATTATCTTCCTTAATCGGTGAAACTAAGGTTGAGAATAAAACAAATAATTTAAGTTTAACCGACATAGTCCCAAATAAATATCAACCAAGAAAAAATTTTGATGAGGACAATTTAAATGATTTGGTTAATTCAATAAAAGAACGGGGTGTTATTCAGCCAATTATAGTTAGAAAATCTAATATGGATAACTCTAAATACGAAATTATAGCTGGAGAAAGAAGGTGGTTGGCAGCTCAGAAGGCTGGACTACATGATATTCCAGTAGTTGTAACAGATGCTGATGATCTCAAATCTTTAGAATTTGCGATTGTTGAAAATGTTCAACGACATGATCTAAATCCTTTAGAAGAAGCACAAGGTTATAAAAGATTGATAGATGAATTTGCATATGATCAGGATAAAGTATCAAAATTTATAGGTAAGAGCAGAAGCTATATCTCTAACTCATTAAGATTACTTAATTTACCCAAAGAAGTTCTTGATTTTGTTGAACAAAAAAAAATCACAGCTGGTCATGCAAAGATATTAGTAGGGCTAGATAATGCTACGTTTCTCGCAAATAAATTTATTGAAAAAAAATTATCTGTTAGACAGGCAGAAAATTTAGTCAAAATATTTAGAAAAACTAAAAGAAATACCTCTAGCAAAGTGGATTCAAATATCCGAGATTTAGAAAACTCTATATCTGAAAAAATTGGGCTTAGTGTTTCTATTAAAAATAATAAAAATAATAAAGGTACAATATCATTTTATTACAAAGAACTTGATCAATTAAACAAGATAATTGATATAATTAAATCTGGATATTAGTACTTACAACTTTATCTAAAATCATATTGTTTATGATTTGATTAGAAATCTGAGGATTTTTTTTTATTAAACTCTCAGTATTGTTTAGATCTACAATAAAATTTTCAATATCATTCAATTCCCATATTTTAATTTGTTGCTTGATTACATTTTTATCTTTCCAGAAAATTGGAGGTTTAAATGAGTTAATTACTTGATCAATATCATTATTTTCTCTCAAATTTAATCTCAACTTTCTAAGTCTTTTTAACTTGTTTAAAAAAATTCTTAAAATTAAAATATTATCCTCACTAGATGGGATATTTTCATTAAGAATATTGAGAGTTCTTTTTTTATTTTTGTTCAGACAATTATCTACCAACTCTCCAGCGCTATAATTTTCACTTAGATTTGTTAATTTTAAAATATCATCTAATTTTAATTTTTTACTGTTTTGACTTAGGTTTATAATTTTTTGTAATTCATTTTTAAGATTAATTCTATCTCCTTGTGACCTTTCAATAATTAAATTTATGTTTTCAGAAGATAAATTAATCTTATTTTCAAACAAAATTTTCTTTGCGATAGATAAAAGACTTTGAGGAGTATCTTCGTAAAAAGGAACAATTAGTATAATCTTTTCTTTTTCAAAGTAATTCCTAAGTTTTGATTTCTTATCCAATCTTTTTGCGATCAAAATTATAACAACATCATTTATATTTGATTCAATTATTTCTTTTATTAAATTTAATATTTTGTCAGAGACATCAGATATTAAAATTAATTTCTCATTTTCAAAAAAGGACTTAGAATAAATATTTTCTAAAAATAATTGTTTATTTTCAATTATATCTTTTTCAGTATATTTGTAGATGTTCTCCTTTGTAAATTGAGCAAAATTAGCCCGAATAACATCCTGTTTTTGACCCTCATTCTCACCATAAAATAAAAAATAATTAGTTTTATTCTTAAACTTTTCTATTTCATAATATTTAGAGATCATTTTCTAAATTTCTTAAATATATATTAATATCTTGCAGAATTTGAGAAATCATATTTTTCTCAAGATTTGATCTATATTGATCGAGTTCAAACTTGTTATTTTTAGAATTAAAAGACATGTCTTTGATGAATTTTTTTGTGAAGTTTTTATTATTAGAAATGTTACTTAAATTTATATTAATTTCTAAAGTTAATTTATAACTAGTAGCATTACCTTTTTTATCTTTTGTAACAACGTCCTCTTTTTTGTTTGAATTTATGAATAAGTCAAAGACATTATTAGTGTCATTATCATTATGTTTTTCCAAATTTTTAACTATTTCTCTGTTGATACCCTTATCTCCTGAGGAATTTATGGTTTCGAGTTTGATATTTAATTTTTTATCTGTTTGATAGATTGGTGTGTAACCACAACTTAAAAGAAACACAAAGATAAAAATATATTTCAAATTTTTCATGTCTAATTGATAATAAAATTTATTAATTTTTTTTCTATATATATTGTTTTTATAATTTCTTTATTATCAAGGTATTTCTTAATTTGTTCATCTTTTTTTATATTTTCAATTAGTGTTTTTTTATCAATTGATTTACTGATTGAGAAAACCTTTCTTTTTTTTCCATTAATTTGAGTTACTATATTAAATATTTCCTGTTCAAGATATTTTTTATCAATAGTTGGCCATCGCATGTCTTTTGTTGACATATTTAGTTTCTCAAGACACTCATTTGAAAAATGTGGAACTATTGGGTTAATCGCTTTTAAGATATTTATATAATTTTTATGAAAATTGCTTCCCCAATCCTCTTTATTTGTGTGTTGATTAAAAAATGAGTGAATTTTATGAACTGATGCAATGGTTACATTAAAACCAAATCTATCTAAGTCATCGCCTAGTTTTTTAATAATTTGGTTTGTAAATTTTTCCAATTCATTATCAAATTTTGAGAATTTTTTTGTGTTATTAATAATTTTTTCGTTCAACGACCATAATTTTTGAAGAAATTTGTAAGATGCACTTATACCTGTATCAGACCATTGTATGTCTTTTTCTGGTGGACTGTCAGATAAAATGAATAATCTTACAGCATCTGCTCCATACATCTTAATAATTTTTTCTGGATCAATAGTATTTTTTTTAGATTTTGACATCGATTCTGATGGACCAACTATAACTTTTTCAGTTGGGTTGTTATTTAGGAAATAGTTTTTGCCATCTTTACTGAAAACATCATCCGGATAAATCCAATTATTATTTTTATCTTTATAAGTTTCATGACAAACCATACCTTGGGTAAATAAACCTTCAAAAGGCTCTTTTAAATCTGTGTCCTTGTTATTTAAACTTATAGCTCTCATAAAAAAACGAGAATAAAGAAGATGCAATATTGCGTGTTCAACGCCTCCAATATATTGATCGACAGGCATCCAGTAATCTAATTCGTTTTTATTAAATGGTTCTTTGAAATTTTGCGCTGAACAAAATCTTAAAAAATACCAAGAGGAATCTACAAAAGTATCTAAAGTATCTGTTTCACGCTTACATTTTTTCCCATTTATCTCAATCTCTTTCCATCTTTCTTGGTTATCAAGGGGATTGCCATTAGTATTAAGATCTATATCTTCTGGAAGTTCAACTGGCAATTCTCTCTCTGGAACTTTTACTACATTATTATCTTCATCATAGGCTATTGGGATAGGACATCCCCAATATCTTTGCCTAGATATTCCCCAATCTTTTAATCTAAAATTAGTTTTTCTTTTACCCAATTTTTTATCTTCAAGAATTTTTATTGCCTCATTTATAGATTCATCTGGGACTTTTAAACTATTTAAAAATTTGGAGTTTATGATTACGCCGGGACCAGCATAAGCCTCATCCTCTACTTTATAGGTGTCATCTTTATCAGTTGGCCTTACAACGGTCTTAATTTCAAGCTTATATTTTTTTGCAAAATCAAAATCTCTTTGGTCGTGAGCTGGACATCCAAATACTGCACCAAATCCATAATCCATTAAAACAAAGTTTGCAAAAAAAACAGGGACCTTTGATCCATTTTCAAATGGATTGATTGCAGTTAGCTCAGTTTTAAATCCTATTTTTGTTGCTTGAGCAATAGACTCTTCAGTAGTTCCTGTTTTTGAACATTCTTTTTTAAACTTTTGAAAATCTTCATTTTTCTCGTAATATTTAGAAAGAGGATGGTCCACTGATAATGCTAAAAAAGAAAATCCAAATAAAGTGTCTGGTCTAGTTGTATAACACTTGATTGATTTTATGTTTTCTGAACCTTCTACTTTAAAATCAATTTCACACCCATATGATTTACCAATCCAATTTTTTTGCATTGTTTTAACTTTATCTGGCCAATTACTAAGAGTTTCTAAACTATTCAATAATTCTTCAGAAAAATGAGAAATTTTAAAAAACCATTGATTTAGCTTTTTTCTTTCAACCGTTGCTCCTGATCTCCAACCTTTTCCATCTATAACTTGTTCATTAGCTAGCACAGTTTTATCCACAGGATCCCAGTTGACATAACTTTCTTTTCTATAAACTAAACCTTTGTCATAAAAATCTAAAAATATTTTTTGTTGATGTTTAAAATAATCTGGTGAACATGTCGAAATTTCTCTATCCCAATCAATAGACAAACCCAACATTTTTAGTTGGGATTTCATCACTTTTATGTTTGTTTCTGTCCATGTTTTAGGGTTTAAATTATTTTGTTTTGCTGCGTTTTCAGCCGGCATTCCAAATGAATCCCATCCCATTGGGTGTAGAACATTGAAACCTTTTAAAGTTTTGTATCTAGAGAGTACATCCCCTATAGTATAATTTCTGACATGACCCATGTGAATTTTTCCAGATGGATAAGGAAACATCTCTAAACAATAAAATTTTTTTTTATTTGTATCTATTTCAGATTTGAAAGATTTATTTTTATCCCAAAATCTTTGCCATTTATCTTCGACTAGCTTGAAATTATACCGTTCCACAATAATTGAATCATTAAAGTTTATTTTTTATTTCTTTTTTTTCCTGCTGTCACCTTGTTTAGGATCTCCAATTATATAGGGGTTTTCTTTAATATTCTTATCAATTATTTCTTTTTGATATTTTGTAGCTTTTTTAAGTATGCTCAAGTTCAGATCTGCAACCAAATCATTGTTATTTTTACTTATTGAACAATTAGTTAAACTGTCAGAACATTTTTTTAAGTAAACATTTATATCTAAAGCATCTGACCTTATTTCATTTGTTAAAAATCTTACAGAAATTTTAACAGATTCATTAGGAGAATTATTTTCACTATACCAATCAGTAATCACAATACCACCGCTATAGTTAGCAGAAGCTAATGGCATGAAGTCCAAGGTATCAAGTGTAGCGCGCCATAAGGGATTTGCGCTCGCAAACTCATAAGTCGTTCCTTTTTGAGAACCACCCATTACCCTAAAACCACGTCCCTCATTAATATTTTTTTCTACTCTTTTTCTTGGATCTGGAGGAAAATCTTTAGCACTTACTTTTTTCGGCTTTAGAGCCTCGCAACCACTTTGTGTTAGAAGGATTAATATTGAAAATAAAATTAGGGTATTTTTTTGTAAAGTAATCATTGTGAGTTTGAACCTTATTAACATAAAATTTGATGTTTAAAATTAGATTATGCTTATATCACTCTAAAAGCCCCAAAAATACATGCTTAAAGTGATGTAAAAATACAACACTAACAGAAATTTTTAGTCGAAACTGTAAAATTTTATAATGAAATGGGCATTTTTTGCTAAAAGTATCCTGTTTATAATTAATTATAAAAAAGGAGTATATTTATGAACAACTTAAAAAAAGTAGGATTGACTGCTTTAGCTACTACTCTTGTTTCAACAGCTTCAGTTGCTGGTGAATTAAGTGTTTCTGGTGGAGCAGCTCTATCTTACACAGGTCTTAACACCAACTCTAGTGTTAATCCATGGGCAATGGGTGACAGCGTAAAGTTTAATGGTGGTGGAGACTTAGACAATGGTATGACTGTATCAGTTTACTATGAGTTAGATGGTGGTACTTACGATGACTACAATCTAAAACTAGGTATGGGTGATATGGGTACTTTATCATTCTCAGGTAACTCAAGTTCTGGAAGTGGTGTTGACAAATTAAAAGACATCGTTCCAAATGCTTACACTCCAGTTTATGAAGCAACAGATGCTACTGATAGTGGTTTAATTGATGCTTCAGGAAACAATCAAGCTGGTCAATGGGGCTATGATATGTCTGTAGGTGACTTAGCAATATCAGCATCTTACAACCCAGAGCCTGCAGAAAATAAAACTGCAGAAACTGGTTTTGCACTTGTTTACAGTGGTTTAATGGATGGTTTAGAATTAAGCGCTGGTTACTTTGATGATGGTGATGAAGCAGAAAACGATACTTTAGGTGTTAAATACACTATGGGTGCGATGACTGCAGCATACCAAATGACAAAAGTAGACTATGCAGCTACTGGAAGCACAGACCAAGATGCAACACATATTGGTGTATCTGTAGCAATCAATGATCAGTTGTCTGTATCAGCAGGTCAACAAAGTATAGAGTTTGATGGTACTGCAGAAGATGAGAAAAACTCAGGTATTATGGCATCATACACAATGGGATCAATCTCAATGGGTGGTGGTTTCAACAAACTTGAGAACAAAGGTGGATCAACTTCAGCAGCTGATGTTGAAGCTTCTATCTTTAATATCTCTTTTGCATTCTAATCATCTGATTAGTTAATTTATATTAAGGCCCCTTGTAATAGGGGCCTTTTTTTTCTTCAAAATAAGAAATCCCTGCAAAACCAAATGGTTTAATCATATTAAGTTTTTTTATATTTTTATTATTAATACCACCCAAAGAAATATCTCTCATTTTTGTTATTCCTCTTAATCTTAAGTATTTATAGATATTCAACTGTTTATTTGTCTTTTCTTTAAATAAAGGAGATAAAAAAATCTCATCAATGTTTTGAAGTTCTTTTATTTTAATTTCGTTAAGATTATGTGCAGATCCTAAAATTTTAAATTTTTCTTTAAATTTATTAGTTCTTAAGTTTAAATTTCTATTTGTAGATGAAATGTAAACTCCATCAGCGTTTATCCTCTTAGCTAACTTGATGTTATTACTTATATAAAAACTTCTCTGATTTTTTTTACAGAAATCACGTAATTTTATTAGAGTATTTATTGGAGTTTCTTTATCTTTATTTCTCCATATAAAAGATATATTTTTGTTTAAACTAATTAAGTGATTTTGATTTAACTCATTTATAAAATAGTATTTTTTTAATTTATGAATATGCATCATACTGAAACTAATTTAATTGAAATAAACAATAAAATTAAGAATAAAATTAACTCATTATCCTTGGATCAATATAATCCAAAAGTGATTGCCGTATCAAAAACTTTTAAAGAGCAAGATATTTTGCCCTTATTAAATTATGGTCATCTTGACTTCGGTGAGAATAAAGTTCAAGAAGCTTTGTTAAAGTGGCCAAATCTTAAAGAAAAATATAAAAATGTAAAATTGCACATGTTAGGAAAGCTGCAAACAAACAAAGCAAAGTTTGCAGTTGAAATATTTGATTACATACATTCTTTGGACAATCTCAAGCTTGCCAATAAATTAGCAAATGAAATTCACAAAAAAAACAGAAAAGTAAAGTTATTCATTCAAATTAATTTAGGTGGTGAAAAACAAAAATCAGGAATAGAACCCAATAATTTGGAAATGTTTTACCAAAGCTGTTTATCATTAAAATTAGATATTGTGGGAACCATGTGTATTCCACCAGACAACCAAGATCCAAAGTTTTTTTTTAAAGAATTATTAAATTTAAATAATAAAATTAAACTTCCTGAGATTAGTATGGGTATGACCAATGATTATTTGGAGGCTTTAGAATTTAGGTCAACATATTTAAGAATTGGTACAGGTATATTTGGCAAAAGAACTAATTAATTTTAATCTTTGTTTTTTTATTGATCAGTTTAGCTAAAATTAAAAAATCTTTTTCACTCAATGCAATACATCCTTTTGTTGGTAAATAATTTTTTGTTAAATGTAAAAAAATAGCACTTCCCTTAAATTTAATTGGGTTTTTATAATTATATTTTATTAAAATTAAAAAATCATATTTATGATCTTTACGGTGCAATTTTTCATATCTTATTTTAAATTTTTTTTTTATTTTTATTTGTTTATTGTAGAATTTACTATTAGGATCATCACACCATCCCATATTTTTTTTTATAGCAATTGACCTAAGTTTTGAAAGAGGTTTTTGAATTCTATCTGCTCTATAATAAATATTACCTAAATTAAATTTGCCTTTTGGTGTTGCAAGATCACCTTCATGTTTTTTTTTGCTAAATCCATTTTTTCCAATAGAACATCTAAATTTAAAATCATCAATCAAAAGTGTATCTTTATTTTTGACAATAATTATCATATTTTAAAAAAATGAATTCTCGAATATTAATAATATATGAATATCAAATTTTATACCAAGTATTAAATGAAATTAGTGAAAGCTTAAATTTTGAGATTATCCAATCTAATGAGAAGGATTTAAAAGAATTAAATTATGATCATAAAAATAATTATTTGATTATTTCAGAAAAAAAAATTGAAGGAGTAAAGAATAGTTTAATTTTGGATAATCTTCCAATCAAATTTGAAAAACTTATTGAAATTATAAATATTAATTTTTTAAAAAATAAATTTTTAGATCAATCACATATTAAAATAGGTGAATATAATTTAGATTTGAATTCAAGAAAAATTTCATTTGGAAATAAAAGTTTAGATTTAACCGAAAGAGAAACAAATTTAATAATTTTTATTAAAGATAAAAAGAATGTAACGATTAAAGAATTGCAAAAAAAGGTCTGGGACTATTCAACAGATTTAGACACACATACAGTTGAAACACATATCTATAGATTAAGGAAAAAAATGAAAGAAACTTTTGGAAATGAAAGTTTTATATTAAATACCAGTATAGGTTATTCAATAGACTAGTGATTAAATTCTAGCACCTATTTTTTGAATAATCTTTGAAGACAACTCTGTACCTTTAATTAAACATTCTTTAGAATCTAATTGGTTAATAACACCATGAAGATATCCTGCAGCGAATAAATCCCCAGCTCCAGTTAAATCTTTTATTTTTAAATTAGATTGGGCATTAATTTCTGTAACTTGGTCTTTGTTTATTGAAACTGCACCATTTTCTCCCCTAGTAATTATCACGTTTTTTTTAATTTCCTTTGAAAATGTGATGGCTTCTTCAAATGTTTCTGAGCCAATTAAAGATAATATTTCTTGTTCATTTGCAAAAATAATATCTAATTTATTCTTAACTAATTCCATAAAATGTGGCTTATGTCTCTCTACACAAAAAAGATCTGATAGTGACATTGCAACTTTTTTTGAGTGGGTAATAGCTTTATCAAAAGCCTTTTTTGGATTACCCTCGTCCCACAAATAACCCTCTAAAAAAACTATCTCTGCGTTTTTTATATACTCTTCTTTAATATCATTATCATTGATTCTTCCAGCGGTACCAAGATATGTGCACATTGTTCTTTCAGAGTCGGGTGTTATTAAAATTAAACAAGATCCAGTAGGCATTTCCTCTTTTTTTTTTTTATATAAATATTTTACTCTTTCTTTTTTTAAACCATCTTCATATTTCTGACCAAGTTCGTCGTTGCTAATTTTTCCAATAAATCCAACCTGGTTTCCTAATTGAGATAAGCCAACTATTGAATTAGCAACAGATCCACCTGAAATGGTTTCCTCAATTTTTAGTGATGTAAGCAAATTTTTAAATTTTACTTCATCGATTAATTTCATGGTGCTCTTTGTTAATGAATGCTGTGTTAAAAATTCATCTGATACTTTACAGAGCACATCAACAATAGCGTTTCCAATACCCAATATTTTCATTACGGCTTTTTTGCAATAAATGGTTTTTTTCGATTAGGATAACAAGAAGTACAAATTTTACAACTCAATCCATAACAATCTCTTGCCTTACAATATTCCCTACCGTAATAAATTATTTGTAAATGTAATTTGTTCCAATATTTTTTAGGAAACAATCTTTTTAAATCATTTTCTGTTTGAACAACATTTTTTCCATTGGTTAATCCCCATCTTTGAGCCAACCTATGAATGTGGGTATCAATAGGAAAAGCAGGATGACCAAAACCTTGGGACATCACTACGCTAGCAGTTTTATGTCCTACTCCTGGTAATTTTTCAAGTTCATCAAAAGTTTTGGGTACCTTACCTTTATAATCTCTGACCAGAATTCTTGATAAATTATAAATGCTCTTTGCTTTAATTCTGAAAATGCCAATTTTTTTAATTAAAGTTTCTATTTTTTTTCTTCCTAATTTAACAAAGTGCTCTGGTTTATGATATTTTGGATAAATATTTTTAGTTACATTATTTACATTTACGTCTGTACATTGAGCAGAAAGAAGAACAGATATTAAAAGAGTAAATACATTTCGACTTTTGAGTGGAACTTTAATACTTGGATATGTTTTATTTAATATTTTAAGTATTATTTTTGCTCTTTGAATTTCATTCATTATTTGAAATTCATTAAGTCTCGCATTGAATATAAACCAGGTTTTTTCTTTATTAACCAACTAGCAGCTATTAGCGCACCTTCAGAATAAAGTGCTCTATCAAATGCCTCATGATTAAGTTTTATTATCTCTTTCCCACTCGAAAATAAAACCTCATGTTCACCAATAATTTTACCTTTTCTAACTGAATTAAAATTTATTTTTTTCCCATATGGAAATTTTTTTTTATTAAGATATTTTTTACCTATAATTCCATATAAATTTTTGTTTTTCCCTTTTGCAATACCCTGACCCAACATTAATGCTGTACCAGAAGGATGATCTTTTTTAAATTTATGATGAGCTTCAAAAACTTTACTTAGAAAATTATTACCCAAAGATTTTGATGCAATCTCAGTTAAATACATCAAAAGATTAATTCCAAGACTCATGTTTCCAGCTTTGAGAATTGGAATTTTTTTTGAAATTTTTTTTATTGTATTTTCCTCTTTTAAACTAAAACCTGTAGTCCCAATTATCACTCTTTTTTTTTGTTTGGCAGCAATATTTAGAACTTCAAGTGTACATTTTGGAATTGTGAAATCTATTATAACGTCACTTCTCTTAAAGGCTTCAGAACTATTTAGTTTTGGTAAAATACCGAGGATTTTTTTTCTTTGTAACTTATTTTCCGTGAGACTGTTAATTTTAAATCTTTTATCTTTACTTGCAGATTTGATTAATTGTTGCCCCATTCTACCCAGACATCCTGTAATTGTTAAATTTATTTTTTTAGTTTTCATATTGAAAGAATTTTAAATCATTTCGGTAATATTCGTTCATTTTTTTAATCATGTTCTCATCAAGATTTTTTTTCCAGTCATTTTCTGGTCCTTGATAAAAAAATTTAATCTTTCTATTGTCTTTTAAAGAATATACGTTTTCACCAAACTTACCCGCATTTTCTATGTTCTGTAGACTTTTAAAATTAGTAGTATCAATTGCATTATTAAGCTTTTTTTGATCAATTTTATTGTCAAATCTCATTAAGGTATTAACAAAAACTACCAGCTTTTCGAAAGTTTGCGTTGGATTTTTAACCATATCCTCGTATCTTATTGTAACTCTTCTAAAAGACTTATTACTCAACCAAGATCGGTAATTAATTCTCCAAGAGTTGACAATATTTGTTTTTGCATAGTTTTTCAGATGCGGATAGTCTTCTAATACTTTATTTTCATCTTGCATAAATTTTAATGCTTGATCATATGAGTCTAGATCATTATGATTTTTAACTGAAGTGATTACATTTCGAGGATCTCTGATAACATAAATAACTCCCAGGGAATATTTAGGTTTTGTAAAGTCTTTCCCAAATGCAGTTATTAAAGAATTGTGAGTCTTTAAAAATTTCACTTTTTTTTGTTCAAGAATATTTTTTTGTGAAGTCTCCCAATGTTTATGTATTTCACCTTTTTTTACTTTTTCCTTGAAAAATTGTTTATTTGGATAATCTTCTATTAAGCTTAATTTGTTAATGTCAAATATTCCATTTTCACAAAAATAGTAAGCAGTGAGAAAAGATCTAACCCAAGTATTCCCACTTTTTGGATATGATGCAATCCAGATAATCATATTTATTTATTAAACTAGGTATTAATTATTTCAACTTAAATATTTTTTTAATGAACTTCAGTTGAATATCTTAACTTTTCCAAAAATCTTTTGCTTTTTGAAAAAATTTTTTGATACTTGGATTAGATTTATCGTTTTCTATTTCCCTAAATTTTTCTAAAAGACTTCTTTGCTCTTTATTTAAATACACTGGGACTTCAGTTTTAATTTGCACATATAAGTCTCCAAAATCTCCCCTACGCATAAAAGGCATGCCTTTGCCTTTCAGCCTAAATTGTTTACCATCTTGAGTTCCATCAGGTATTTTTATTTTTGCTTTTTTACCATCTATTGTTGGTATTTCTATTGTGGTGCCAAGCGCTGCATCAGCTATGGAAATTGGGAACTCAAAAAATAAGTTTACATCAGATCTTTTAAATAATTCATGAGATTTTACATTTATAAATAGATATAAATCACCGCTGGCACCACCTCTTGTCCCTGCTTCACCTTTGCCAGCAAGTCTAATTCTTGTGCCATCATCAACCCCTTTTGGGATTGTAACTGAAACTTTCTTAGAGGTTTGGGTATTTCCTTGTCCATTACAGTCTGAGCAAGGATTGGTTATTTCTTCTCCACTTCCGGCACATTGAGGACATGTTTGTTGGACTGTAAAAAAACCTTGATTAGATCTTACTCTACCATTTCCTCCACAGTAAGTACATCTATCAGGACTAGACCCAGGTTTAGATCCGTTTCCCTTGCAAGTGTTACATTTTTCTGATGTCGAAAATTGTATATTTTGTTTTTTCCCAGCGTAAGCTTCTTCTAATGTGATCGATAAATCATATCTTAGATCTGATCCTCTATTGTTTGAACTTCTTCCTCTAGAATTTCTTCTTCCACCTCCGAAGTCTCCGAAAAAATCTTCAAATATGTCCGAAAAATCCGCACCACTGAAACCTCCAAAACCTCCAAATCCACCTTGTCCACCACCACCATTTTCAAAGGCGGCATGACCAAAATTATCGTAATTTTCTTTTTTAGATTTATCAGAGAGAATGCCGTAAGCTTCACTTGCTTCTTTAAATTTTTCTTCAGCTCCCTTATCACCTGGATTTTTATCTGGATGATATTTTACAGCTAACTTTCTATATGCAGATTTTAATTCTTCAGGAGATGCGCTTTTATTTACACCGAGGACGTCATAATAATCTCTTTTTGCCATTTAATACCCCGGACAGATAAATGTATGTTAAGCGCTCTTTTCTTTATTCTCGTCTTTTACTTCCTCAAAATCAGCATCAACAACATTATCCTCTTTTTTCCCTTTATCATCTTTACCATCATCTTTATTAGAATCTGGTTTTGTATTTTGTTGTGATTTGTATATTGCTTCTCCAAGTTTCATTGAAGCTTGAACCAATGTCTCGGTTTTTTTCTTAATATCATCTGTGTTTTCACCTTTGAGAGCCTCTTTTAGTTGACTCGAAGCATCTTCAATAGCTTTTTTGTCGGCTTCAGATACTTTTGAACCGTGCTCTTTAAGATTTTTATCTGTAGAATGAATTAAGGTATCTGCTTGATTTCTTACATCTACAGACTCTCTTTTCTTTTTATCAGCTTCTTTATTGGCTTCAGCATCTTTTACCATTTTCTCAATCTCTTCGTCACTTAACCCACCTGAAGCTTGAATTTGAATTTTTTGTTCTTTTCCAGTGCCCTTATCTTTCGCTGAAACATTAACAATACCATTCGCATCAATATCAAATGTAACTTCAATTTGAGGAACACCTCTAGGTGCAGGTGCAATTCCAACAAGCTCGAAGTTTCCTAAAATTTTATTATCAGATGCCATCTCTCTTTCACCTTGCAACACTCTAATGGAAACAGCAGGTTGATTATCTTCAGCAGTTGAGAATACTTGACTTTTTTTAGTAGGAATTGTTGTGTTTTTTTCAATTAATTTTGTAGAAACTCCACCTAAAGTCTCAATACCTAAAGAAAGAGGCGTTACATCTAATAATAATACATCCTTTACATCACCTTGAAGAACACCTGCTTGTATTGCAGCACCCATTGCTACAACCTCATCAGGATTAACACTTTTATTAGGTTCTTTCCCAAAGAAATTTTTAACCTCTTCAATTACTTTAGGCATTCTAGTCATACCACCAACCATTACAACTTCATCAATTTCATTGGCTGTGATACCAGCATCTTTCAATGCAGTTTTACATGGTGGCATTGTTTTGGCTATAAGATCTTCAACAAGCGCCTCAAGTTTTGCTCTTGTAAGTTTTAAATTAATATGTTTTGGGCCAGTCTTGTCAGCGGTGATAAATGGTAAATTAATATCAGTCTGTTCAGCTGAGGATAATTCAATCTTAGCTTTTTCTGCTGCTTCTTTTAATCTCTGAAGAGCAAGTTTATCTGATTTCAAATCTATTCCATTATCTTTTTTAAATTCTGCAATTAAATATTCAACTATAGAATTATCAAAATCTTCACCACCTAAGAATGTATCTCCGTTGGTTGATTTAACTTCAAAAACTCCATCACCAAGTTCAAGTATTGAAACATCAAATGTTCCACCACCTAAATCATAAACTGCAATTTTCTTATTTTGTTTTTTATCTAAACCATAAGCCAATGACGCAGCAGTAGGTTCATTTATAATTCTTAAAACTTCTAGACCTGCAATTTTTCCAGCGTCTTTTGTTGCTTGTCTTTGAGCATCATTAAAGTACGCAGGAACAGTAATTACAGCTTTCGTTACCGCCTGACCTAAATATTTTTCTGCTGTTTCTTTCATTTTTTGTAAAATAAAAGCTGAAATTTGAGAAGGAGAGTATTTTTCTCCTTTAGATTCAATCCAAGCATCCCCTTTTTCTGAATTAACAATTTTGAATGGAGCCGCTTCTATATCTTTTTTAACAGTTGGGTCATCAAAGTTTCTTCCAATTAGTCGTTTAACTGCAAAAATTGTATTTTCAGGATTGGTTACAGCTTGTCTTTTAGCTGGTTGTCCTATTAATTTTTCTTTTTCATCAGTAAAAGCGACAACAGATGGCGTTGTTCTAGCACCTTCTGCATTTTCTAAAACTTTTGCCTGACTTCCCTCCATTATAGCCACGCAGGAGTTTGTTGTTCCCAAATCTATTCCAATAATTTTACTCATAATAATTAATTCTCCTCGTCATATAAGTGTTATTTTTGATTCTACAAGTTGTTCCGATCATTATTTAGTCTCCGAATTCTCTTTAGTTTTCTCTGTTTTGGCTTCTTTTTCTTGAGTTTTTTTAGCTACACCAACTAATGAGGGCCTTAGTAATCGATCTTTAATAGTGAAACCTTTTTGAATTTCTTGAATTATAGTTCCTGGTTCTTTTGTATCATCCTCAATTTCCATCATTGCCTGATGAAAGTTTGGATCTAATTTTTTATTAATACTATCAATCTGTTTAATATCATTTTTGTTAAATATGGATATTAAATCTTTATGAATTATATCAAAATGCTCTAAAGTTTTTTTAAGCGCTTCAGAGTCTTTCAACTTTTCATCACTCTCTAAAATACTTTTGGATCTTTCAAAATTATCTATAAGGCTAAGAGCTTCTTTAGCAAATGAAAAACCACCGTATTCGAAAGCATCTTCCTTCTCCTTCTCAAACCTTCTTCTTTGATTTTCCATTTCAGCAAATGCTCTAGCTAGTTTATCTTCAAGCTCTAAAATCTTTTCTTCTGCTGTTAATTCTTTTTTGTTCTCTTCCTCTTTTTTATTATGATCATCAGTTTGATCTTGATGCTTATCAGATTGGTTATTTTCTTCCTTGGCTAAATTTTTGTTTTGGATATTTTCTTTTTGTTCTTTTTCCATAAAATCTTATATGGTAAGAAATTTAAGAATTTCTAGATGTTAAAAAAAAAAATATCAAAAATATTAATTGGCACAAATAACAAAGGAAAACTTAGAGAAATTAAGGTTTTATTGCCAAAATCAATTAAGATTTTTTCTACATCAGATTTTAATCTTAAAAGCCCAGCAGAAAATGGCAAAACTTTTAAAGAAAATTCAATTATTAAATCTAAGTATTTTTCAAAAAAATCTAATTTAGCTTGTATTGCTGATGACTCTGGTCTTGAAATAGATTGTTTGGATAAAAAGCCTGGAATTTTTTCAGCAAGGTGGGCAGGATCCAAGGGAGATTTTAACAAAGCAATTAAAAGAGTATATAAAGAGTTAGATAAAAAAGATAAGAGCTGGAGAACTAAAAACATTAAAGCAAGATTCGTATGTGCGCTATCAATTTGTTATTTAGATAAAATAATCGTAAGTGTTATAGGAAAAATTGAGGGATCTATTTCAAACAAAATTAGGGGAAAAAATGGTTTTGGATATGATCCAATTTTTATTCCAAAAAAAAAGAAACAAACTTTTGGTGAAATGAAGTTTTCTAGTAAGTGTAAAATCGACCATAGATCAATTGCGTTTAAAAAAATTAAAAAATTTCTGTAAGTTTACCGTCATTAATCTCATAAAAATTTAATTGGTGATTTATCTTATTATCTTTAATTTCAAAAACTCCTATTTTCCCTTTAAATGTATTTTGGGTTTTAAACGATTTATTTATTTCTGAAGTTTCATTTTTAAGTGATAGATAATATATTAATCCAACTAAATCATAACTCAGCAATGATAGATAATTTGGTTTATAATTAAATTTCTTAAAAAATTTATTAGTAAACTTATCTAAATTTTGTTTGTTTATTGAAGGATAATAAATTGGTTGTAAATTTTGTTCTTTTAACAAACTTTCATCAAACCATTGGTTTAAAGTAATTATATATTTATCTTTTGGTGATACATCAGCATAAAGTAATGAAGTGATAACACTTTTTAAACTCTCATCAAAATCTGTTATAATAACAGAATCAAATTTCACATTTCCAAGAGTGTATTTTTTTCCAAGATTTTCTATAATTTTTTCCTTATTTGGATCATCAGAATTTTCAACTCGCGATATTTCATCTAATAAATTTTGTTTTCTTATTCCGTAATTTGTGATTTTTTCTATTTGTTTAGTTAATTTTGTAGGGTCAATATTATAATTGTATTGTTTAAAAA
Organism: uncultured Pelagibacteraceae bacterium; assembly: GCA_902547785.1. Taxonomy (GTDB): domain Bacteria; phylum Pseudomonadota; class Alphaproteobacteria; order Pelagibacterales; family Pelagibacteraceae; genus Pelagibacter. The sequence continues at coordinate 33,907 of CACCPC010000003.1, read as the reverse complement.
ATTTTATCTTTGACTCTTTAATTCCTTTTTTAATCTCTAGGTCATAATCTAAATTTGGGATTAAAAAAATTGTTTTTTTTATCTCACTCGTTTCCAAAAATTTTTTAATCGTATTCAATTGTGAAGATGAGTTGATGCCGCTGCTTATAATATTTTTATGAAGATCTAAAGTTTTGTTAGTTAAAGATAAAAAAGTGATATTTTTTACTTTATCTAAAAATAATAAGTTTTTATGAAAAACTGGTCCGATAACTAATGATATACCCATCTTCTCAAATTCCAGAGCTGAACGTAAAGTCATATTAGGATCTGACCTAGTGTCTTTAGGATATATTTCAATGTTATTATCTTTTATGTCAATTAAGGCCATTCTAATGGAATTTAGTATTTGTTTTCCTAAAGAAGCGTCCTCTCCGGATAGCGGAGCCAATACTCCTATTTTGATTTTTGTTTCTTCAGAATAGGAAAGTGATGTTTCAAATAATAAAACAAAAAATATAGAAAAAAGAATTTTAAAAAATTTATTCATTTAATGATTTATATAATTTTAGTATTGTATAATTATGACTGTAAACCCTAAATTTCAAAAGAAAGAAATTAAAAAAGGTCTTTATATAATACCCACTCCGATAGGAAATTTGAGAGATATTACTTACCGTGCGATAGAAATTTTAAAAAAGTCTGATTTTATTTTATGCGAGGATACCCGAATTTCTAGAAAATTGATGGAAAAATTTGAAGTTAAATCAAAATTATTATCCAATCACAAATTTAATGAGAAGAAAAACTTATCCTTAATTATAAATCATTTAAGAAAAGATAAAATTATATCTCTTGTTTCAGATGCTGGTACTCCTGGAATATCAGATCCTGGAGCTATCTTAATTAGAGAATGTGTTAAAGAAAAAATAAATATTTTTCCATTACCAGGACCCTCCGCAGTTAGCACTGCTGTATCAATTAGTGGCTTTTCTGAAAAATATTTTTTTTATGGTTTTTTTCCATCAAAATTAAAGGATATTAAAAATGATCTAAAATTACTTTCCCAACTAGATTCTAGTATTGTTTTTTTTATTTCATCAAAAAAAATGAACAAAACCATTCCATTACTTAAAGAAAGTTTTTCCGATAGAGAAATTTTAATTTGTAGAGAAATGACAAAAATTTATGAAGAATATTTAAGATATAAAGTTGATGACTTAAAAATTCTGGATGAAAATTTAAAAGGTGAATTAACTATTGTAATATCTGAAAAAAAAAGAACAAAAAAAAGTTCTCTTTTATTGAGTGAATCAGATAAGAATAATATAAGGAAAATGATTAAAAAATTAAGTATTAAAGAAATCGTTAATCTAATTTCTCAAAATAATGCTGTACCTAAAAAAAAAATTTATAATTTTTGTTTAAAGATAAAAAATGAAGCTTAAAGTTTTAATATTTATACTCATAACATTATTTTTGTCAGGATGTACTGGTGTTTCCTCAAAGGGAATTTTTGGAACTGGAGTGTCAGTCGCTTTAGATCCTAGGTCTCTAGGGACACAAATTGATGACTCCATAATGCAAAAAAATTTATCAGCAAGAATATTATTACTAGATAAAAAGTATTTTTTATCTGTTAAATCAAAAGTTCTAGATGGAAGAATATTCTTAACTGGCAAAGTCGATGACCCTGAAGAAAAACTTCAAATAACAAAATTGGCCTGGGAAACTGAGGGGGCTAGATCTGTAAGAAACGATATTAAAATTAAAGAGGAATTTGATCTTAAACAATCTGCAAAAGATGTTTTAATAACTTCCCAATTAAGGACAGCTTTAATTTTAAATAAAGAGATAAAAGCAACCAATTACCAGATAGATACTTATAAAAAGAAAATTTATGTTTACGGTATAGCCTTAACATCAGATGAAAAAGAATTAGTAGTAAAAGAAGCTAAAGAAATACTAGATGTTAAGGATGTTATTGCAAGTATTTTGATTGTAGATGATTTAAGAATTCAAAAAAATTAATTTTTTTTATAATCAATTACATCCGATGAATACGCTGCAATTGATGCTAGATTTATAATTTCTGAAGTAGAAGTTCTTAGCGGAGCAATCTCTATTGGAAGACCCAAGCCAATTAATAATGGTCCAATAACTTTTGCTCTACTCATTGATTTTATCATTTTATATGAAATGGCTGCACTATGTTGGCTAGGCATTATCAAGACATTCGAATTTCCCACAATTTCTGAAAAAGGGTAAAGTTCTTTATATAACTCCTCTAAAGCAACATCTGGCTGCATTTCTCCGTCAAATTTAAAATCAACTTTCTCTCTCTTTAAAATTTCAACAGCATCGCTTAGCCTTTTTGTTCTGTCAGTAGCCGGTTCTCCAAAAGTGGAATGAGATAAGAAAGCAACTTTAGGATCAAATCCAAATAATCTAACTACTCTAGCTGCTGATTTAGCCATTTCAGCTAGCTGATTTGCGTCAGGGTATTCAATTACAGAGGTATCACATATGAAAATTGTTTTTCCTCTATTAACTATTAAATTTAGGCCAAACATTATTTCTCCAGCCCTAGGATCTACAACTTGAGTAATTTTTTCCAGTGACGAGGAATATCTTCTGGTATTTCCAGTGACCATAGCATCAGCATCCTTACATGCTACCATACAGGATGCCCAAATAACCCTATCATTTCTGATTAAACGATCACAATCTCGCTCCAGCATGCCTTTATTTCTTTGAAGTTTTCCAAAAAGATATTTTACATATTTTTCTCTTTTTTTAGCGTCTTTTGAATTAGTAATTTCTAAGTCAAAATTTTCACCGTAACCTATCTTCTTTAATTGATTTTTAATTAGATCCTCTTTTCCAACTAAGATTGGTATACCTAGATTGGAGTTTTTAAATGCTATGGCAGCTTTAAGCATGTTTTCATCCTCACCATCTGCAAAAATTACTTTTTTTGGTTTCTTTTTTATATAGTTGTTTATACCCTGCATGATCGTAACTGTTGGATCCATTCTTTGTCTTAACTGTTCTTTGTAAGTATCAAAATCTTTTATATTTATTCTCGCAACACCAGAGTCTATTGCCGCTTTAGCTACTGCAGCAGGAATTACACTTATAAGTCTTGGATCAAATGTTGAGGGTATTATATAATCTTTACCATAATGTGGTCTCTCACCTCCCATTGCAGCAACAACTTCATCAGGAACTTCCTCTTTAGCTAGGTTAGCAATTGCGTGGGCGGCAGCAATTTTCATTTCCTCATTTATGGTTTTAGATCTTACATCTAATGCGCCTCTAAATATATATGGAAAACCAATTAGATTATTTACCTGGTTTGGATAGTCTGATCTTCCAGTGGCCATAATTGCATCACTTCTTACTTCAGCAACTTCCTCAGGTTTAATTTCTGGATCAGGATTTGCGCATGCAAATATAATGGGATTCTTAGCCATTTTTTTAACCATATCTTTTGTTAAAGCCCCTTTTGCTGATAAACCTAAAAATACGTCAGCATTATTGATCGCATCTGATAAAGTTCGATGTTTAGTTTCAATAGCATGAGCTGATTTCCACTGGTTTAAATTTTCTCTTCCACTATAGATCACTCCAGTTCTGTCAACCATTGTAATGTTTTTTTGTGGAACACCACTTTTCTTAAATAAATTAGCACAAGCCATTGCTGATGCGCCTGCACCATTAACAACAATTTTTACTTCATTAATTTTTTTTTTGGTGATATCCATTGCGTTGATTAATGCAGCTGTAGTTATGATTGCTGTACCATGTTGATCATCATGAAACACAGGAATATCTAAAATTTCTTTAAGTTTTTCCTCGATAATAAAACAATCTGGAGCAGCAATATCCTCCAGATTAATACCTCCAAAACTCGGAGCAAAATTTTTAACACTATTAATTATTTCATTGTGATCTTGTGAGTCAATTTCAAGATCAATCGAGTCAATATCAGCAAATCTTTTAAATAATACTGCTTTTCCTTCCATAACAGGTTTTGAGGCTAAAGCTCCTAAGTTACCCATACCTAAAATAGCAGAGCCGTTACTAATTACTGCTACAAGATTTCCCTTACTTGTATAGTCAAATGCAGTTTCTGGATTTTCACTTATAGCTTTTACTGGTGCTGCCACACCTGGCGAATAAGCTAATGCGAGATCTCTTTTTGTAGTCATATTCTTTGAGGACGAGATTTCGATCTTGCCTGGTTTATTATTACGATGATAATCTAAAGCTTCTTTATCTGTATAATGATCAATTTTTGTTTTTTTCATTTAGCTTAATTAGGTGTACAAATGAGGTAAATTTAAGACTAATATGATTTATGAATTTAGTTAAGTCAACAGGGACTTTTGGTTTCTATACTATTATTAGCAGATTACTTGGATATTTGAGAGATGTTTTGATAGCAATTTTTCTTGGAACAAGTTTTTTGGCTGATGCTTTTTTTGTAGCATTTAGAATACCTAACACTTTTAGAAGACTTTTTGCAGAGGGAACTTTTAACTCCGCTTTTGTACCAAGCTACACTTCAGAATTAGTTAAAAATAAATCTAGATCAAATAAATTTGCTAATGATGTTTTTAATTTATTATTCTTAGCTTTATTTTTTTTAGTTCTCATAATTGAAATTTTTATGCCAATTTTTGTGGGACTGATAGCACCAGGCTTCATTGAAGACACTAAAAAATTTGAATTAGCAACTACTTTAACAAGAATTACTTTCCCCTTTTTAATGTTTGTAAGTCTATCTTCCTTTTTTGGCGCAATTTTAAACTCACATAATAAATTTGCTGCTGCTTCAGCAGCACCTATTATTTTAAATATAGTTTTAATTACTATTTTATTTTTTGGAAGATATTTAGGTGATAAATTAATTTATTATCTCTCATATGGGGTCTCTATCGCAGGATTACTACAATTAATTTTTTTATATAAATTTGTAAAAAAATATTATGCCTTAGATTTTGATTTTAGATTTAAAATCACCAATAAAGTAAAATTTTTTTTTAAAAAATTATTACCAAGTATTTTTTCCTCAGGAGTTACCCAAATAAATATTTTAGTTGGAACAATAATAGCTTCATTCCAGGCAAGTGCTGTATCATACCTATATTATGCTGATAGAATATACCAAATTAATTTAGCAATAGCTGGTATTGCTATTGGTGTTGTTGTCCTGCCTCAACTCTCAAAGCATGTTCACCAAAAAAAAAAGAAGAAAATATCATTAATTCAAAATAAAGCATTAGAGCTAAGTATGTTTTTAAGTATACCTGCCTCAGTAGCGATAGTTATAGGATCTGAACAAATTATTTCAGCTCTATTTGGATATGGTTCTTTTACAGAAAACTCAGTTTTTAATTCCTCAAATGCTCTTTATTATTTTGGTTTAGGACTTCCAGCATTTGCATTAATAAAAGTTTTTTCGACTTTTTTTTTCGCAAATCATGATACAAAAACTCCATTTTATATTTCTTTAGTTTCTGTTTTGCTAAATATTTTGATAAGTGTTTACCTTTTTAAAGATATTGGTTTTATAATTATTCCCATAGCAACGACTATATCCTCATGGTTTAACTCCTTAATGTTATTTATTTATTTAAAAAATAATAACTTATTTGAATTTAACAAAACTTTTTTTGAGCAATTTGTTAAGATAATTTTCGCGTCAATTGTTATGGGTGTTTTTTTTCAATACTTGATTTTGTTATTTGAAGATCAATTAAGTTATACCTATTTCTTTAAGTCTGCTTATTTATTGTTATGTGTTTTATTTGCAATAATTTTTTATTTAGCACTGTCACATTTTATCAAAGCTTTTAATTATCAAGATATTAAATTAAGGTATTAAAATATGAAAAAAAAAATTTTCTCTGGTGTTCAACCTACTGGAAATCTTCATTTAGGAAATTATTTAGGAGCGATAAAAAATTTTGTCGATTTAAACAATGATGCTCAAAATGAATGTATTTTTTGTGTAGTTGATCTTCATGCAATAACTGTAAGCCAAAATCCAAAAGATCTAAAATCAAATATACATGAGACAGTTGCTGCATTTGTTGCAAGCGGAATAGATCCTGAAAAAAGTATAATTTTTAATCAGTCTCGGGTGAGTGCTCACTCAGAGACAGCCTGGATTTTAAGTTGTGTTGCGAGAATGGGATGGTTAAATAGGATGACCCAATTTAAGGAAAAAGCCGGTAAAGATAAAGAGAAAGCAAGTATCGGTCTTTATTCATATCCTGTTTTAATGGCAGCTGACATTTTATTATATGACTCAACTCATGTACCTGTTGGAGATGATCAAAAACAACATTTAGAGTTATGTCGTGATATAGCTCAAAAATTTAACAATGATTATAAAATCGAAAATTTTTTTGTAGTTCCCGAACCTTTAATTAAAAAAGAATTTTCTAGAATTATGAGTCTTAAAGACGGTCTCAAAAAGATGAGTAAATCTGAGGTATCAGACTTAAGCAGAATAAATTTAACTGATGATAAAGATCAAATAATAAATAAAATTAAAAAGGCAAAAACTGATACTCTGCCTATGCCATCTACAATTGAAGAATTAGAAAAAAGACCTGAGGCTAAAAATCTCATCGGTATTTATTCAAGTTTGATGAATAACACACTTCAAAAATCAATTGATGAATTTTCTGGAAAAAATTTTTCAGAATTTAAAGAAAAATTATCAGATATAGTTGTTAATAAAATCAATCCAATTTCATTAAAAATTAAAGAATTATTAGATGACAAAATATTTTTGGAAAAAATACTTAAAGATGGATACGAAAAAGCGAATGAAATTGCATCAAAAAAAATAAAGAAAATTCACGAAATCGTGGGTTTTTGACGATATTTTCATAAAGCAGTACCATTTTTATAAATATTGCTTATATATAAATTATGTTTGTTCAGACCGATATAACACCCAATCCTAATTCGTTAAAATTTATTCCTGGTAAGGTTGTTTCTAGAATAGGATCATTTGAGGTAACTAAAAATGACAATGTAAATAATGAGCTAATTAAAAATATTTTTTCAGTGGATGGTGTAGAGAGTATTTTTTTAAGTAAAGATTTTATTTCAGTCAATAAACATGATGAAAGTTCTTGGGACGATATCAAGCATATTGTGATCTCTCATATAAATGAATTTTATGCATCAGGAAAAGAATTTGTCATTAATAACGATTTAAATGAAAAAAGTGAAGGCTTAGATGAGATTGAGAAAAGAATAGTTCAATTGCTTGAGGAGAAAATTCGCCCAGCAATAGCAAGAGATGGAGGAAATATCAAATTTAAAGAATTTAAAGATGGAGTTGTTAAAGTTCAATTACAAGGAAGCTGTTCAGGCTGTCCTAGTTCTACAATGACTTTAAAACAAGGTGTTCAAAATCTTTTATGTCATTATCTACCCGAGGTAAAAAGGGTTGAAGCTATTTGATAAATGAGAAAAATTTTTAAAAAGAATAAGATCAAACCTTTTAGAGTTTTTGATGATAATGGTTTAAATTCAATCCCTAGAATTATCTTAAGTAGTTTGGTTGTTATTTTATTTTTTTATTCTTTGCCAATTGTGATCAATTTTACCAATGATAAAATTGAAAGCTCAGCTGGAATTCAAAATAATTCAAAAGCAATACTTGCATATACCCTAAATAAGAAATCCTCAAATTCCCAAACACTCAATGAAGATGATTTATTAATTGATATTTATAGTTTAAATGATCAAGAAACTGATACTGTAAGATTAGATGCTTCAACGATAAAACAGCTTTTTGAAGATACTGATTATAAACTTGATGATGTGCGAAAAAAAAAATTAGTAAAGCCGATAGCTTTAACTTTGCTTCCTGCTGAAATAAAAATGATAGAGAGTGTAAAAAAGAGAAAAGAATTTTTTATACAAATAGTATTACCACTAATTTTAGAGGAAAATAAAAACATAAAATTAGATAGAAAAAGATTATTTAGTATAATTAATAAAAACAATAATTCGAGTTCAGAAAAAAAATGGTTAGAAAAAAAATATAAACAATACGGTATACCTTCAAGAGATTTATCAATACTAAAGAGAAGAATGGATATAGTTCCAGTTTCACTAGCACTTGCTCAAGCTGCTAAAGAGACAGGGTGGGGAACTTCAAGATTTGCACAACAAGGAAACGCATTGTTTGGACAATGGACTTGGTCAGGTGAAGGATTAAAACCAAAAGATGCTGAAAAAAATGAAGGCCACAAAGTAATGAAATTTAATGTTTTACAGGCATCTGTAAGAGCTTACCAGAGAAATATAAATACCCACTCAAGTTATGAAGATTTTAGATTGGCCAGAGCAAAGTTGAGAGATTTAGGTGAATCATTAGACAGTATGGTCCTATCAGAGTATTTAGATAAATACGCTGAAACTGGAAATGAATATGTGAAAGTTTTACAAAAGATTATTCAACAAAATAATTTAAAAGATTTTGATGATGCAAAGTTATTACCTTCAAGTATTGAGCTAGAAAGTTTAATTTAAAAGTTATTATCTAATAATAAATTGTGTTCCAAACCATCTCCATTTACCATTATCATTCAAAGAACAATTAATTCTGCCTCTTCTTGGTAAAAATGGTTCCCTAAATTCTATTGTAAGTTCTTTTTCAACAATTTTAATATTTGATCTCATCCATTTATCTCCTTCATTGGAATAGCAGTTAATATTTTCAATATTTTTCTGATCTTCAAAAAATTCTACTTTAAATTTTGGTGGATTATTATCTTTTGATAATTTTTTTTCTTCTGGCTCTAAGTTTTTATATTCAAGGGGGAAATAGTTTATTATTGATTGAAACCTTTTAATTTCTCCGTATTTTTCATTAATTGGAAATCTTGGAAGTTCAAATTTATTTTTATTTATGTCAATAATTCCAGAATGTTGTCCAAATGCAATTTTGAAATTTCGAGATATATAATCTCTCATAAATCCTGAATATTCTCCAAATGGGTATGAAAATAAAGTAGGTACATATCCTAACCGCTCTTTAAAAATTTTATTAGATGATTTTATATCATTTAAAAAAACTTCCTCTGATTTATCGATTAAATAATCATGAGAGTGTGAATGATGTCCAATCACCCCAAATCCACTACCTTCAATCTCTTTAATTTGATCCCAGTCCATGTATCCATTATTACCGACAGGTTCAGTAGAGACAAATAATATAAAAGGAATTTTATTTTTTTTTAAGTAAGGCCAGGCATTATCGTAAAAGGACCTAAATGCATCATCAATTGTAAGAAGAATCTTTTTTTCTTTTTTTGGAATATTAAACTCATTTACAAAATCTTTTGGATGATAAAAGGTTAAGTTAGCATCTAAAATAAGATCAACGTGTTCCTTAAAAATATCCATTGATATATTTGTTGATGGATATTTAAATTCGTTAAATCGATGGTACATAATAGATAGTACACCCTCGTCATTGGAAAAATACTTAATATTATTTTCTTGTGCGTTTGACTTAAAATTCAATATAATTAAAAAAATGAATAAATTAATTATAGATACTGTAAAAGATAATATTTTTTTTATGATCATTAATGATAATAATACTTATAGTGTTACTCATGAAAATAGCAAAAATAATTATGAAAAACTTATTCTTTTACTTATTGATTTTTTAAAAAATAATAATTTAGAGATTAGTGATATCGGATCAATTTATATAAATAGAGGTCCTGGTAGTTTTGCAGGTATTAGAAATTCTTTATCAACAATTAAAGCTATTCATATGATTAAAAAAATTGATTATTATTGCTTTAGTTTTAAGGACTTTGAGAATGAAATTGATATTAAATACGAGAATATACCGCATCTTTGCAGTAAATTTAACCTCAAAAAAAATTTGATTAAACCTTATTTTATAAGTTAAAATTAAGTATGGTAGAAACAGCAGATACAATCGAGCAAAAATGTTTAGCCAAAGGCGTTAAGCTCACAGAACAAAGAAAGATTATTGCAAAAATAATTTCGGAGTCAAAGTCTGAGTATGGAGAGTCAGATCACCCAGATGTAGATGAACTTTATAACCGTGTTTTGAAAGTTGACCCAAAAATAAGTATAGCTACAGTTTATAGGACGGTAAAATTATTCGAAGAGGCTGGGATTTTAACAAAACACGATTTTAAAGGTGGAAAGGCAAGATATGAAGCAATGATTGAAAGTCATCATGATCATTTGATAGATATCAAAACAGGTGAGATCATAGAATTTGTTGATGATGAGATAGAAAAACTTCAGAAAAAAGTTGCTGAAAAATACGGATATAAATTAGTAGATCATAAACTGGAATTATATGGGGTTAAAAAAAAACCTCAATAAATGAGTCAAAAAATTTTCATTAAAACTTTTGGGTGCCAAATGAATGAGTATGACTCTAATAGAATATTAGATACTGTAAAAAAAATTGGCTATGAGAAGACAGAAAAATATGAGGATGCTAATTGTTATTTGTTAAACACATGTCACATTAGAGTCAAAGCTAAAGAAAAAGTTTATTCTGAAATAGGTAGGGTAAAAAAAATCTTTAGAAATAAAAAAAAACCATTAGTTATTATTGCAGGTTGTGTTGCTCAAGCAGAAAATCAGGAAATGCTTAAAAGAGAGCCCTTTATTGATTTGGTAATAGGTCCTCAAGCTTATCATAAAATTAATGATACAATTTTAAATTACTTTGAAAAAAGAAGGAAACTTGAAAAAACAGAGTTCGATGCAGTCACAAAATTTGAATATTTAAGTCAAATAAAAAATAAAGTGGGAAAGGTTTCATCTTTTTTAACAATTCAAGAAGGTTGTGATAAGTTTTGTCATTTTTGTGTGGTTCCATATACTAGAGGACCTGAGTATTCAAGGCCACCTAATCAAATTTTGGATGAAGCAAAATATTTGGCGGACAATGGCGTAAGAGAAATAACTTTGTTAGGTCAAAATGTTAATGCTTACGAAAGTGATGGTTTTCGCTTATCAGATTTAATTTTAAGTATCGAAAAATTAAGTGATATTAAAAGAATAAGATACACAACATCTCATCCAAAAGATATGACCAATGATCTGTTTGAAGTTTATAAAAGTTCTAATAAACTGATGCCACTTGTGCATTTACCAGTGCAAAGTGGATCAAATAAAATATTAAAATTAATGAATAGAAATCATTCTATTGAGAATTACCTCGAAACATTTAACAAACTTAAAGAAATTAATTCAAAAATAGAATTTTCAAGTGATTTTATAATAGCTTACCCCGGGGAAGAAAATCAGGACTTTGAAGATACTTTAAATTTAATTAAAAAAGTAAAGTTTATAAATTCTTATTCTTATATTTTTAGTCCAAGACCTGGAACTGTCTCTGAAAATTTAAAACTGATTAGCAAGAAAACTTCATTTGAAAGATTAGAAAAAATTCAAAATGAGTTATTTGAAAATCAATTTAAAAAGAATAAATCTTTGGAAAATAGTATTGTTGAAGTACTAGTTGAAAATTTTACAGAAGATAAAACTAAAACATTTGGAAGAACTAAGTATATGACATCAGTAATCTTTGATGGTAAGAAAAGTGATATTGGAAAAATTGTGCAAGTAAAAATTTCCAAAAGTAATAGAAGTACTTTGTTTGGTGAAATTATAAGTAATCCTAACCAGAAAGTTGCATAAATTTGAGTGGAATAACAAAAAAAAATATTAAACAGGCACTAAAGTTTGTTTATTCAGATAATAACTCTTTGAGTGTAATATTTCATGATAACGATTTGTTAATGGGTGTTGTTGGTGAATTTAATAAAAATTTACAGGAACTTGAAAAAATCACTAAATGCAGTTTATATTCAAGGGGAAATTCTATTCTTATAAAATCAGATCCAGAAACAAATGAAAAGGTAAAGAATGCCATTCAATTTTTAGTTAACCAATTTATTAATAATGGAAATATCGAAAATAAAGATATATTTTCTTCTGTAGACAAATTTATGATTAATGAAAAAATAAAAAACAATAATATAACTGATATAATTAAAACTCCTAAAAAATCTATAATTCCTAGATCTGAAAAACAAAAGAATTATGTTAGAGCTTTAAGACAAAGTGATATTGTAATTTCTGCTGGACCAGCAGGAACAGGTAAGACGTTTTTGGCAGTTGCAGTTGGCTTGACTATGCTTCTAGAGAAAAAGATTGAAAGAATAATTTTATCAAGACCTGCAGTTGAAGCTGGAGAACGTTTAGGATTCTTGCCTGGTGACATGAAAGAGAAAGTAGACCCTTATTTAAGACCGTTATACGACTCTTTATATGATCTTTTTGATTTCGAAAAAATCCAAAGAATGATTGAAATTGGAGATATAGAAATAGCACCATTGGCTTTTATGAGAGGTCGAACTCTTAAAAATTCCTTTGCAATTTTAGACGAAGCACAAAATGCAACTGATACTCAGATCAAAATGTTTCTTACTCGTATCGGTGAAAATTCAAAAATTGTAGTTAATGGAGATCCAACACAAATTGATCTACCTAACAAAAATATGTCAGGATTAGTAAGATCAAAAGAATTACTTGGACATTTAAAAGAGATATCAATAGTTGATTTTGATCACTCAGATGTAGTTAGACACCCACTTGTATCAAAAATAGTAAAAGCGTACTCAAATAATGATAAAAGTTAGTATCTTCTCTGAAGAGAAGGCGTGGTCAAAAAGACTTAAAAATACAGATCTTTTTTTTAAAAAAGTATGTAAGGCTTTTCCAAAAAAATATCAATTTTCAAACAAAAAAGTATCATTGAGTTTGTTACTTTCTAATAATAAAAATATTAAGAAATTAAATAAAAATTTTAGAAATAAAAATAAATCTACCGATATTTTATCTTTCCCATTTGATAAAAAAATAAAATTTTCAAATAATACTTATTTGGGAGATATTATAATTAGTTATAATTATTTAAATAAGCCTAAATCTCAGGATTTAGAGTTATTTAAACAAAAAACTATTAAAATTTTTATTCATGGTTTTCTTCACCTTTTAGGTTTTAACCATATAAAGAATAAAGATTATTTTAAAATGTTAAGAGAAGAAAATTTTATATATAAACATATAAAATCCAAAATAAATTAATTTGAAAAAAAAAATTTATATTGAGACCATTATTTTAATTTTATTAGGTTTCTTTTCATCATTAAGCTTACCTCCTTTTAATTATATTCTAATTAATTTTTTAACTTTTAGTTTGTTTTATATTCTTTTGATAAAAATCTTTGAGGTAAGTAAAAACAAAAAGTTATTTTTTCTCTATGGTTGGTTATTTGGACTTGGATATTTTACAAGTAATCTTTATTGGATTTCGTTATCATTAACTTTTGATGAAAGCTTTAAGTTTCTGATTCCTTTAAGTATAGTTTTGGTTCCAGCATTTTTAGCTTTATTTTATGGTTTAGCCTCATTTTTATTTTTAATCCTGAAGCCAAATAAAAATTTAAGCTCTTTTTTTCTTTTTTCTCTAATATTTGGGACAATTGAATTCATTAGAGGAACAATAATGACCGGGTTTCCATGGAATTTGATTGCTTATAGTTTTTCTAATTATATTGAAATTTTAAGTATTACTTCGATTATTGGCACTTATAGTTTTAATCTTTTTTGTATTTCTCTTTTTACTAGTACTTCATTTTTAATTTTAAGAGATAACAAAAAAGAAATTATAGTTTGCATTTTATTTTTCATAATAACTTTATCTTTTTATTTCTTTGGCTCTCAACGATTAGAAAAATTCAATAATATTATAGCCAATAAATTAGATTACAAACTAAGAGTTATAAGCTCAAATGTTAGTATTGATAGATTTTATAACGATATCGATCCTATTTCAGTAATCAATGATCTCATTAAAATCAGTTCTCCACAAAAAAATGAAAAAACGATTTTTATTTGGCCCGAGGGTATATTGCCAGACATTTCAAAAAACCAATTAAAGGAATATAAATTTTTATTTGAGAATGAATTTAATGAAAATCACATATTATTAATTGGGATTAATGATATCAAAAAAGGAGGTCAAATTATCAAATATTATAATTCATTAACAATTTATAATCACAACCTTGAAATATTAAATTCATACAACAAAGTTAATCTAGTTCCTTTTGGTGAGTTTTTACCTTTTGAAAAAATGCTGAGCCTTATAGGATTAAAGACAATCACTAATAATTATCAATCTTATTCAAAAGGAGAAAAAAGAAATATCATAGAAGTGAATAAAATTGATTTTTCAGTAAGACTATTACCACTTATTTGTTATGAAATAATTTATAGTGGAAATATTTTTAATAATAGAGATTTTGATTTTATAATAAATATTTCTGAAGATGGTTGGTTTGGTCAGTCTATAGGTCCCCATCAACATTTTGTACACAGTATTTATAGAGCTATTGAAAGTGGTAAATATGTTTTAAGATCTGCAAATAATGGAATTACTGCGATTGTTAATCCTTTAGGAATTGTTGAAGAACAAGTTGATTTAAATCAATCTGGTTTTATTGATTTATTTAAAACGAAAAAAATAGAACCAACAATATTTTCAAAATACGGTAATAAAATTTTTGCATTAACAATTTTATTGTATATTTTTTTAATATTTTCATTTAATAGAAATAAAAATGAGTAATTTAAAAAATTATCTTTTCACTAGCGAGTCCGTATCTGAAGGACACCCAGATAAAGTTTCTGATAGAATATCTGATATGGTTGTTGATACTTATATTTCTGGAGATCCATATTCCAGAGTAGCTTGTGAAACATTAACCACGACCAATAAAGTTGTTTTAGCAGGTGAAGTAAGAGGACCTGAAATTAAAAAAGATGAATTAATTGAGAAAGTTAGAGGTTGTATTAAAGATATTGGTTACGACCAGGAGGGCTTTACTTGGAAAGAAGCGACTAAAATTGAAAGTCATTTACATTCTCAATCTGCTGATATTGCTATAGGAGTTGACTCTTCAGGTAATAAAGATGAGGGAGCTGGAGATCAGGGCATCATGTTCGGTTATGCATGTAGTGAAACTGAAGAATTAATGCCAGCGCCTATACATTATTCTCACAAAATTTTAAGACTAATGGCTGAAGACAGAAAATCAGGAAAACTAAAAAATATTGAACCAGACTCTAAAAGCCAAGTAACATTTGAGTATGTTGAAGGAAAACCATCAAAAGTAAAATCTGTTGTTATTTCTTCTCAACATTCAGCTGATATAAATCAAGCACAAGTCAGAGATTTGTTAAGACCTTACCTTTTAAAATCTATACCTGAAAAATTTCTCAAAGATTTTAATGAAGACGAGTTTTATGTTAATCCAACAGGTAATTTTGTTATTGGTGGCCCTGATGGTGATTGTGGTTTGACAGGTAGAAAAATTATAGTTGATACGTATGGTGGAGCAGCACCTCACGGTGGGGGTGCTTTTTCAGGTAAAGATCCAACAAAAGTTGATAGGTCAGCAGCCTATGCAGCAAGGTATATCGCTAAAAATATTGTTGGTTCGAAAATTGCAGATAAGTGTTTAATTCAATTAGCTTATGCAATTGGTGTTTCGAAACCTTTATCAATTTATGTTAATTTATTTGATAATGATTTAGATAAAAATAAATTTGTTATAAAAAAGATAGAGGAAAATTTTGATTTAAGTCCAAGAGGAATTAGAGAAATGTTAGATCTTAACAAACCTATATATGAAAAAACTGCTGCCTATGGTCATTTTGGTAGAATGGCAGAAAGCAATGGTGCATTTTCATGGGAAAAAACTGATAAAACAAGCATTTTTTCAAAATAGTTTCTGTTGAATTAAAAAAAAACTTTACTATATTTCACTTACATTATTGAACTTTACAAAATGGGCATTTGCCCATTTTTTTTTGGGGAAAACAAAAATATGTTAAATAAAAGAGCTGATAAACTTGAATTATTAAGAATAGCCGAAGCCGTTGCATTGGAAAAGTCTATTGATAAAGAGCTTATTATTAATTCAATGGAGATTGGAATTGCAAAGGCTGCAAAATCTAAATTTGGCCAAGAAAACGAAATAAAAGTTCTTATCAATAGAGATAATGGAAATATAGAAATTTTTAGAAAATTAGTCGTTTCAGAAAATCCAGAAAATTCAAATACGGAAATTAAGCTCGAGGATGCAATAAATCTAAACGATAGTAACAAAGGTAAATCAGTTGGAGATGAAGTGTTACAACCATTACCTTCGTTTGATTTTGGTCGTATCGCCGCTCAAATTGCTAAACAAGTTATTAGTTCAAATGTAAGGGATGCTGAACGTGACAGACAATTCAATGAGTTTATTGATAAAAAAGATAGTATATTAAGTGGAATAGTTAAAAGATTAGAATTTGGCAATGTCATAGTCGATTTAGGAAGGACCGAAGCTATTATTCAAAAAAACGAACTTATACCTAGAGAAATAATTAAAGCTGGAGATAGAATTAAAGCATATTGTTTTGATGTTAGAAGAGAACAACGTGGACAACAAATATTTTTGTCAAGAGCACATACAAAGTTTATGGAAAAGTTATTTATTCAAGAAGTTCCAGAAATTTATGATGGTCTTATAGAGATAAAATCCTCATCGAGAGATCCTGGCAGTAGAGCAAAAATTTGTGTAAAAGCCGTGGATACATCATTAGATCCAGTAGGAGCTTGTGTTGGAATGAGGGGTTCAAGAGTGCAAGCTGTAGTGAATGAACTTCAAGGTGAAAAAATTGATATTGTAAATTGGTCAGAAGATCCAGCAATTTTAGTTTCAAACGCGTTATCGCCAGCTGACGTAATGAGAGTTAATGTTGATATAGAAAGAAAGAAATTGGATGTTATTTTAAGTGAGGAAAATTTGAGTAAAGCAATCGGAAGAAGAGGTCAAAATGTTAGATTAGCAACAAAACTTCTGAACTATGAAATTAATATAATGACTGATCAAGAGGATTCGGAGAGAAGACAGATTGAGTTTAAGGAGAAAACTGAAAATTTTGTAAAAAATTTAGAATTAGACGAAACTCTAGGACAATTACTTGTAGCTGAAGGTTTTTCAACAATTGATGACATTAAAGATAGTTCAGCTGAAAATTTATTGAAGATAGAAGGTATTGAAGAGGATACTGCAAAAGCATTAATTGAAAGAGCTAAAGAATTTTACGAGAGAGATCAAGAAGATATTTCAAAAAGAATTAAAGAGCTTGGCCTTGAGGAGTCTTTAATAAACCTAAAAGGTTTAACCCCAGGAATGTTAGTTACATTGGGTGAAAAAAAAATACTAACTCTTGAGAATTTTGCTGATCTCGCATCTGATGAATTAACAGGTGGATATGATGTTGTTAGAGGTTCAAAAGTAAAAATTGAGGGTTATCTTGAGGATTTTGCATTATCAAAAGAAGAAGCTGACAGCCTAATAATGTCAGCCAGAGATATAGTTTATAAAGATTGAGTAATGGTTTATGGAAAACAAAAAATTAAAATTAACTATTTCGGGAAAACCAAAAAAACCTTTTAAGAATTTTGAGACTTCAAAATCACAAGGAAAAAATTCTGTTATAATTGAAAAACCTCAAAACAAGTTTGCTAAAAAAGGGAGTGCATTTAGACCAAATAAAGTAAAGTTTTCAACAAAAGCCCAAGTTAATCCAAATGATTTTGAGAAAAGAAAACTTGCAGAACAAAGAGCTACAAAAAGACTTAAAGACGATTCTGTTAATAAAGATAAAAAACTTAAATCAGGTACAAAAAAAAGAGAAGTTAAGCTTACAGTATCTAGAGCACTAAGTGATGAGATAGAAGCAAGAGAAAGAAGTTTAGCCTCTGTTAAGAGGGCACGAGAAAAAGAAAATAAAATACAAAATAAAGACCAAATTAAAGAGAGTCTTAAACCTATAAAAAGAGATATTAATATACCAGAGGCCATCACGGTAAGAGAACTTGCAAATAGAATGGCAGAACAATCAAGTAATGTAATTAAACACTTATTTGGAATGGGTGTTACAGTTACAATTAATCAGACACTAGCTGCTGATACTGCAGAGTATTTAGTTAAAGAATTTGGACATAATCCTATAAGAGAGGAAAAAGCAGAGGAAATAATTGAAAAAATTAAAGCATCAAGAGCTGCAAATTTAAAAAATAGACCACCTATTGTTACTGTTATGGGCCATGTTGACCATGGTAAAACATCCGTGCTAGATGTTTTAAGAAGTGCTAACGTTGTTTCAGGGGAATTTGGTGGAATTACACAACACATAGGAGCTTATCAAATAGAAAACCAAGGAAACAAATTAACATTTATAGATACGCCAGGTCATGCCGCTTTCACAGAAATGAGGGCAAGAGGGTCAAAATTGACCGACCTAGTTGTATTAGTTGTTGCTGCAGATGATGGAGTAAAACCTCAAACTGTAGAGTCTATTAGGCATGCCAAAGCAGCAAATGTTCCGATAGTAGTTGCAATTAATAAATGCGATTTACCAGAAGCTGATCCGCAAAAGATAAAAAATCAATTATTGGAGCACGAATTAATTGCTGAGGATCTTTCTGGAGACACTTTAATGGTTGAAATATCAACCAAGACAAAAAAAAATTTAGATAAATTAGTTGAGTCAATAATTCTTCAAGCTGAAATATTAGATCTTAAAACTGATTTTCAGTCTAAAGCAACTGGCATTGTATTAGAGTCAAAAATAGACATAGGTAGGGGACCTGTTGCGAATATAATTGTAACAACTGGTATGCTTAAGAAAGGCGATTTCTTTGTAAGTGGGTTGAAATGGGGTAAAGTTAGAGCAATTATCAATGACAGGGGACAAAATATTGATGAAGCCTTACCCTCAACACCAGTAGAAGTTTTAGGAATTAACGGTGCATCAAAAGCTGGAGATGATTTTATTGTTTTAGAGACAGAGAAAGAAGTTAAAACACTAAGTGAAAACAGAGCTCAGGAAAGTAAAGAGCGAAAAAATCCTTTATCTTTTGCCACGCAAGAGTCTGCATTCTCAAATAATTTATCAAAAGAACTTAATTTAATAATCAAATCAGACGTTCATGGATCTTCAGAAGCAATTAAAAATGCGATTAGTCAAATTAAACATGATGAAGTAAAACCAAAAATAATTTTAGCTGATATAGGTATGGTAACGGAGACAGATGTTACTTTAGCAAAAGCATCAAACGCTGTTCTAATTGCATTTAATGTTAAGCCGAGTAAAGAAGCTAAAAAACTTGCAGAAAATGAAAAGATAAAAATTTCTTCCTACAACATAATTTATGAAGTTTTAGATTATATTAAAAAAAAGATGTCTGGATTATTATCACCAGATTTAAAAGAAAAAATTACAGGCTCAGCTCAAATTTTAGAGATTTTCAAAGTTTCAGGAGCAGGCAAAGTGGCAGGATCAAAAGTGACGGAAGGAGAAATCAATAGCACATCAGATGTAAGAATTATAAGAGATGGTGCTATAATCTATACAGGAAAAGTTTCTTCAATATTTAGAGAAAAAAACCAAGTTAAGCAGGTTAGTGGTGGTCAAGAATGTGGTATTACGTTGAAAGATTATATGGATTTCCAAAAAAATGACACAATAGAGGCTTTTAGTGTTTCATCTACAGAGAGGTCGATTTAATGGCAGATCGAATAGGAAAACCATTATCTCAAAGACAACTTAGAGTTGGAGAAATGATTAAGCAGTCTTTAAGCATGATTTTTATAAGAAATGAGGCTAAGGTGCCGAACTTAGAAACAAATAATATTACAGTTACTGAGGTAAGAATGAGCCCAGACTTAAAAATTGCTAAAGCTTATGTTCTTCCACTAGGAGGGAAAGATGCAGAGGAAACAGTTAATATCTTAAAAGATTATTCATTTTTAATTAGAAAAATTTTATCACAAAAAGTGGTTATGAAATTTTTACCAAAATTACTTTTTAGAAAAGACGAGTCTTTTGAGTATGCGGAAAAAATAGAAAACTTAATAAAACAAACAAATAAATAGGAAAAGTAAAGCATGAGTAAAAAAGCACAAGAATTAGCAATGCACGATAAGGACACTGGTTCGTCAGAAGTTCAAATTGCTTTGTTAACGGAAAAAATTGAAGCGCTCTCTAAACACATTAAACAATTCAAAAAAGATAAACATTCATCTGTAGGATTGTTGAGGGCGGTCAATAGAAGAAAAAAATTGTTAGAGTACTTAAAAAATAATAAATTGGACTCTTACAAAAATGTACTGTCGAAACTGAATTTGAGAAAATAAAAGTCAAGATAGATAGAATGGAATGGAACGAAAAGAACGAAACGAAATGGAAATGAAATGTTTAAAGTTTATAAGAAGGAAATTGAAGTAGCAGGTAAGAAAATAAGTTTAGAAACGGGTAAAGTAGCAAGACAAGCAGACGGAGCAATTATAGCAACATGTGGAGAGACAGTTGTTTTAGCAACAGTGGTGGGAGCAAAAAAAGTAAATCCAGACATGGATTATTTTCCATTATCTGTGAACTATCAAGAAAAGTATTATGCAGCTGGAAAAATTCCAGGTGGATATTTCAAAAGAGAGGCAAGGCCAACTGAAAGTGAAACGTTAATTTCAAGATTAATTGACAGACCTATTAGACCATTATTCCCAGATGAATTTAAAAATGAAGTTCAGTTGTTACCAACTGTAATTTCTTATGATAAAGAAAACGAAGCTGATATTTTATCTATTACAGCATCGTCAGCAGCATTAGCAATTTCAGGCATGCCATTTATGGGGCCGGTAGGAGTTTCTAGAGTTGGTTATATTGATGGCAAATATGTTTTAAACCCATCAAAGATTGATTTGGAAAAATCAAAATTAGATTTAGTCGTAGCAGGCACAAAAGATGCTGTGTTAATGGTTGAATCTGAAGCAAGCGGTTTAACAGAGGAAGAAATGTTAAATGCAGTTAAATTTGGTCATGAGGGCTTTGTTCCTGTGATTGAAATGATTGAGGAGCTCGCAAAAGAGTGCAGAAAACCTGAATGGACTGTTGAAAAGAAAGATCTATCTGATGTAAAGAAAAAACTTGAAGAAACATTTACTGAAGATCTTAAAAAAGCTTTTGCGACCAGAGATAAACAAGATAGATCAAACCAAATTTCAGAGATCACTGATAAAGCAAAAAAACTTTATGAGGAGGATGAAAATTATACTGATCTTGATGTAAATTCTGAGCTTAAAAATCTTGAAAAATCAATAGTAAGGACTGACATTCTTAAAAATAAAAACAGAATTGATGGTAGAGGATTATCTGATGTTAGACCTATTTCTTGTGAGGTAGGAATTTTACCAAGAACTCATGGCTCGGCTTTATTTACTAGGGGAGAAACACAAGCAATTGTAACTGCAACTTTAGGAACCTCAGATGATGAACAAAGAATCGAAAGCTTAGATGGATTACAAAGAGAAAGGTTTATGCTTCACTATAATTTTCCACCGTTCTCAGTTGGTGAAACAGGTAGAATAGGAACTGGTAGAAGAGAAATAGGACATGGTAAATTAGCTTGGAGAGCTATTCACTCTTCATTACCATCAAGTGAGTCATTTCCTTATACATTTAGAGTTGTCTCAGAAATTACAGAATCTAACGGCTCTTCATCAATGGCTACTGTTTGTGGAACATCACTTGCATTAATGGATGCGGGTGTGCCGATCAAAGAACCTGTTGCAGGTATCGCAATGGGATTGATTAAAGAAGGAGATGAGTTTAGCGTCTTATCAGATATTTTAGGTGATGAAGATCATCTTGGGGATATGGATTTTAAAGTAGCTGGAACTAAGAATGGAATTACTTCACTTCAAATGGATATTAAAATCACTGGAATTACCTTTGAAATTATGGAACAGGCATTAAATCAAGCAAAAGATGGAAGAATTCATATTTTAGGTGAAATGAATAAAGCATTATCAGCTTCAAGATCAGATGTTGGAAAACACACTCCAAAAATGGAAAAAATTAATGTTGATAAAAAAGACATTGCTGCCGTAATTGGAAAAGGAGGAGCTACAATAAGAGAGATTGTAGAAAAATCAGGTGCGAAAGTTGATGTTAATGATGAGGGCGTAGTGACAGTTGCTGCACCAGATGAAGAAGCTAGAAATATTGCTATGCAAATGATTAAAGACATCACTGCAAAAGCTGAATTGAATAAAATTTATTCAGGTAAAGTAATGAAAATTATGGAATTTGGAGCATTTGTAAACTTTTTAGGCAAGCAAGATGGACTTGTTCATATTTCTGAACTTGCGGATAAAAGAGTTGCTAAAGTTACTGATGTTGTCAAAGAAGGTGATGAGGTAAAAGTAAAAGTGATTGGATTTGATAGAGGAAAGGTAAAACTTTCTATCAAACAAGCTTAGGTTTAAAATGTAAATCAAGAAATAAGTAGAATAATTAAAATTATTTTATGAGAGTTGCTGTTTTAAGTTTGATTATTTTATTATTTTTATTTAACAGTAATAAAGTTTATTCAGGCACAGTTACTATGCCTTCAACTTTAACAACTGATACAACTGATTTTGTTTTATTATCAAGCTCAGGAACAACACCTAGTATTAGTGGTTACACAGGAACCCTTCTTGTTTCAGCTGTAGCATCGGATGGAAATATAAAGGTAACGTCTGTTACTAATTTAATGCAGGCAGCGGGCTATTGTAGTTATGAAAGTGATAATTCAAGTGTACCTTCTCAGTGTACAGGTAATTCTCTTACAGAAATAGGTTTTAGAGGTACCCAAGATGATATTAATAATGCACTTGCAACATTATCATTCAAAGGCGATGGTGCTGCTGGATCACCTACAATTACTGTTGCTGTAACTCCAGCAGGTACTAATTATTTTTCAGGCAATGGTCATTATTATCAACTTGTAACGGGAAATATTAATTGGATTAATGCAAAAACTGCAGCAGAAGCATCAACTTACGAAGGTTTAACAGGTTATCTTGTAACAATTACAAGTGCAGCTGAAAATAATTTTATTAAAAATAAAATTGCTACCAATACTTGGATTGGTGGATCTGATGATGCAACATATACATCTAATACCCATCCAGCCATAACTAGTGGTGGCGCAGGTAATTCTACTCCACATGGACTAGCTGGTGAGGGTACTTGGGAATGGGTTTCTGGACCAGATAATGGAAAAACTTTTCACTGCCAGGAAAAAATTGAACCTAAAGCTGATCCTGCTCATCCAGATTGCACGGTAGCATCAGGATATGAATATGTAAATTGGCTAACTAATGAACCTAATGACCATCATAGTGATAGAGATGGGCAAGAAAACTGTGCTCATATGTATGGCTCTGGAGACAACAAAGGTAAATGGAATGATTTACCTTGTACTAATACAGTTGGAGCATATGTAATTGAATATGGTGGAACAGCTGGCGAAAGCGCTACCGTAAGCGGTCAAACGACATTAACAATTAATTCAACTGAAGCTAGCGGCAGTACTTACACCGCGTTCAATGATAAACAAGTAAGTGGAATGATAAACGCTCAAACAGAATATGCTAAAAGATTTATGTTTAATACCACCAATCAAGTCATGCGTAGAATGGAACAGTTTAGAAGAGTTGGAATTAATAAATCAACTCGAATTAAAGATATGAGATTAACTCTTGCCAATGATCAAAATAATTACAGTAAACAAATACCAACTGAATTATTTGATTATTACATTGATGAATATAAAAATTTATCTGCAAAAAATGTTGATGATTTAATTAGTAAACTTCCATTAACAAAATATTTAAAAGAAAATTATAATATGACACCCAAGGATTGGGCATTTTGGACAGCTGGCTCAATTAATAAGGGTAGACTTAATCTTAGCTCAGTTGGTGATTTAGGAATAATAAATAGAACTGAGAGTTTTATAGTAGGTGCAGATGTTAATTATGATAAGGGTTCTTTATTTGGACTTGCTTTGAGGCATGAAGATGATCAATCTGATATAGGCATGAAGGATAGTACTGGATTTTTAGCAAGATCTAATAATTTTTCTCTATATAATACCTGGCAAGGATCTGAAAAAAATTATATTGACTCTTTTTTAGGATTTGGAAAAACTACTTACGCTACAACACGTATTGTTGACACCTCAAACCCTTCTAATGTTGTAAAAGGTAAATTCAAGGCAAAACAAGTTTTTGGTTCGGTTAAATATAATTTCAAGAATGTCCATAAAAATTATAAATTTCACAATTATTCCAAATTTGATTTTGGTTTTGTAAATTTTGATGGATATTCTGAGACAGGTAGCAGTAGTTCAAAGTTAAAATTTGGTAAAAGAGAACTTGAAACATCATCAATTTCTGTAGGATCTGCCATTGAGAAAGAAATATATCTTACCGACTCATTATTTATTCCTTATTTTAAGTTAGATTTTAGCAAGGATCTTACAGATGGATCAGATATACAAGCTAACTATGTTGGTAATACCACCAAATATAACACTACTATTGATAAAAACTTTAGCTCAATGATAATTTTTGAAACTGGATTTGATTGGTTTTTTGATAATGGGTGGAATATTAAATCTGTTATTAGTAGAACTGATAAAGATGGCGTAGGACACGAAAATTTATTAGAGTTAAGAGCTGTTAGATCGAGACAAAACTTATATTAAAATTAAGTAATATTTTTAGGATCTGGCATACCTACTTTATTATAGCCAGCATCTACGTAGTGAATTTCACCAGTAACACCATTTGCAAGCTCACTTAAAAGATACAATGCTGAATTTCCAACATCATGAATATCAACATTTCTTTTTAGGAATGAGTGGTCTTCATTCCATTTATATAAGAATTTTGCATCACCAATAGCAGAAGCTGCTAAGGTTTTAATAGGTCCCGCACTTATTGCATTTACTCTTATACCTTTGGCACCCAAATCTCTAGCTAAGTATTTGACACTAGCTT
This sequence comes from uncultured Pelagibacteraceae bacterium, assembly GCA_902547785.1. GTDB lineage: Bacteria > Pseudomonadota > Alphaproteobacteria > Pelagibacterales > Pelagibacteraceae > Pelagibacter. The sequence continues at coordinate 8,867 of CACCPC010000003.1, read as the reverse complement.
CTAATGCTGATTTACAAACGCCCATTACGTTATAATTTGGAATAGCTTTAGTAGATTCGTAAGTTAACGTTAGAAGACTTCCACCTTGTTTCATTACTTTTGATGCTTCTTTTGCAACTTCTGTAAATGAAAAACAAGAGATTAACATACTCCTTAAAAAGTTTTCCCTAGTTGTATTTAAATATTCACCTGACAATTCTGACTTATCTGAAAAAGCAACAGCATGTACTACAAAATCGATTTCTCCCCATTCGGACTTGATATCCTCAAATAATTTAACAATTTCCTCTTTTTTCTCAACATCACAACTAAATGTTACTTTTGAGTTCAATTTTTCAGCTAAAGGAACAACTCTTTTTTTAAGAGCGTCGCCTAAATATGTGAATGCTAATTCAGCTCCAGACTCTGCAAGTTTTTGAGATATACCCCAAGCGATAGATCTTTCATTAGCAACACCCATGATCAATCCTTTTTTGCCTTTCATTAAACTCATAACTAAACCTTTTCAAAAATTAAAGCTGCATTAGTTCCACCAAACCCAAAACTGTTTGACATAACAGTGTTTAAAGTTGCTCCTGTTTCAGTTTTGGCGATTATTGGAAATTTTTTAGCTTCTTCATCCATTTCATTAATATTTGCAGAACCTGCAATAAAATTATTTTTCATCATGATTAGACAATAGATTGCCTCATGAACTGATGCTGCTCCCAACGGGTGTCCTGAAAGAGATTTAGTTGAACTAATTTTTGGAATTTCTGATCCAAAAGTCTCCTTCACAGCATTTAATTCTGTAATATCACCAACAGGAGTAGATGTTCCATGTGTATTTATATAATCAATTTTATTTTTTGCTGTCGCCATAGCCATTTTCATACATCTTACTGCTCCCTCACCTGATGGCGCTACCATATCATAGCCGTCTGAAGTTGCTCCATAACCAGTTAACTCCGCATAAATTTTTGCTCCTCTAGATTTAGCGTGTTCATACTCCTCAAGCACCAAAACCCCACCACCTCCAGCAATTACAAAACCGTCTCTTGTTTTGTCATATGCCCTTGATGCAGTCTCAGGAGTATCATTATATTTTGATGACAAGGCGGTCATAGCATCAAACATCGCAGTCATTGCCCAATGTATTTCTTCACTTCCACCAGCAAAGACAATATCTTGTTTACCTAACTGAATTAGTTCCATAGAATTCCCAATACAGTGTCCACTAGTTGCACAAGCTGAACTCATTGTGTAGTTAGTCCCTTTAATTTTAAATGGAACTGCGAGTGTAGCAGAAGCAGTACTTGCCATTGTTCTTGGCACAATAAAAGGGCCCATAAGTTTTGGCGTTTTTGCACGTGTTTTATCTGCTGCTAAAATCACATTTTCAATTGAAGGACCACCAGAACCCATCACAATTCCTGTTTTAAAATTACTAACATCCTTTTCCTCTAAGCCAGAATCTTTAATTGCCTCTTTCATAGCTATATAATTATAAGCTGAACCAGAACCCATAAATCTGATAGTTTTTCTATCTATATGATCCTCAAGTTTGATATTTGGTTTACCATGGACATGGCTTTTTAAATTATGCTCTTTATATTCTTCTGCAAAAGAAATTCCCGATTTAGAATTTAACAACGATTGATATACTTCATCTTGATTATTACCTAAACAAGATACTACCCCTAAACCAGTTATTACTACTCTCCTCATTATTTAAACAATCCTACTTTCAAATTATCTGCTGAATATATTTTTTTCTCGTCAGCAAGTAAAACACCATTAGCAAGACCAACAGTTGTTCCTCCAGGCGACATTATTTTTTTCATATCTATTTCATATCTTACATTTTTGACATTTTTTAAAACTTCACCTGTAAATTTTACAGTACCAACTCCTAAAGCCCTTCCCTTACCAGGATTTCCTTTCCAACCTAGAAAAAAACCAACCAGTTGCCACATAGCATCTAATCCTAAACATCCCGGCATAACAGGATCTTCTTTAAAGTGACAATCAAAAAACCAAAGATCATTTTTAATATCTAACTCTGCTTTTAATAAACCTTTTTTAAAAGCTCCCTTGTTGTCATTAATTTCTGTAATTCTATCAAACATAAGCATTGGTGGAAGAGGTAATTTGGCATTACCAGGACCAAATAATTTTCCTTCACCACAATCTATTAGTTCATCATATGAGTAAGAGTTTTTTTTCATAAAATTGAATACTCTTATTTACTTGATTTTGTAACTATATAATATAATTATAATACTTGTTTAGAATAATTTTAACTAACAATTTGCTTAAAAAGTGAAATATATAGATAAATTAAGAAATTCTGGATTAAGACCTACTAAACAAAGGCTTCAGATATGCGAGGTTCTATTTAATACTGAAAGAACATTTCATTTCACAATAAATGAGTTAGAGCAAAAAATTAAAGATAAAATAGATAACAAAATATCTTTAGCAACAATCTATAATACAGTTCATGCTTTTGAAAAAAAAGGGTATTTAAAGCAAATCCCTGTAAACTCAAACCAAACCTATTTTGACACAAACATTACTGATCATCATCATTTTTATAATTTGAAAGATGGAAAGTTGATTGACTTAGAAAACTCTGATGTGGGACCCATAAATATTAAAAGAAAAATTGATGGGAAAAAAATTAAATCCATTGAAGTTCTTGTCAAACTCGAAGATTAATTTATCAATTTATTAAGCGTCATTATTAACCAATTGACAGCTTTTTAGAACCATTATAAACTGCATATATTACCAATATTAACATAGGGAAATAATAAATGAGCACTGAAAATTTTAAAAATAAATCTTTTAAAGCAAATGAGTTAAGTAAATGTCCTTTTACAGGAGCAGGCACACCTGCAAAGTTTTCTGCAGGAAGAGGTCAAACAGTAAGAGACTTCTGGCCAAATAGTTTAAATTTAAAAATTCTTAGTCAGCATTCTAATCTATCAAACCCTATGGATAAAAAATTTAATTATGCAAAAGAATTTAAAAAACTTAATTACAAAGCGTTAAAAAAAGATTTAAAAAAATTAATGACAGACTCACAAGAATGGTGGCCTGCAGATTATGGTCATTATGGTCCCTTATTTATTCGATTAGCTTGGCACGCTGCAGGAACTTATAGGACTGGTGATGGTAGAGGTGGTGCTGGCACTGGCAACCAAAGATTTGCTCCGCTCAATTCTTGGCCAGATAATGTGAATTTAGATAAAGCAAGGTTACTTTTATGGCCAATCAAAAAAAAGTATGGAAGAAAAATTTCTTGGGCAGATCTATTTATATTAGTTGGAAACGTAGCATTAGACTCTATGGGTTTTAAAACTTTCGGTTTTGGTGCAGGTAGAACTGATATTTGGGAACCAGAGGATGATATTTATTGGGGTTCAGAAAAAGAGATGCTAGGTGTTGAGAGATATAGTGGAAAAAGAGATTTAGAGCAGCCGTTAGGTGCTTCTCACATGGGCTTGATTTATGTAAATCCACAAGGTCCAGACGCAAATCCAGATCCACTACTAGCAGCACATGACATCAGAGAGACATTTGGAAGAATGGCTATGAACGATTATGAGACAGCAGCTCTAGTTGCTGGAGGACATACATTTGGAAAATCTCACGGAGCAGCATCAGAGTCTTATAAAGGTCCAGATCCAGAAGCTTCAAAACTTCAAGATCAATCTACTGGATGGAATAGTGGATATAAATCTGGAAAAGGTGTTGACACAATAAGCAGTGGTATTGAAGGTGCTTGGACTCAAAATCCTACAAAATGGGATATGGGTTATTTAGATTGTTTATACGGTCATGATTGGGAGCTAACAAAAAGTCCAGCAGGAGCTCATCAATGGACTCCAAAGAAAAACGGTCAAAAAATTAAAATGGTTCCTGATGCGCACCAAAAAGGAGTGCTTCATCCACCAATGATGCAAACAACAGATATATCAATGAAAGTTGATCCGAGTTATGGACCAATTACAAAGCATTTTCATCAAAACCCTAAAGAGTTTCACGATGCATTTGCTAGAGCATGGTTTAAACTAACTCATAGAGATATGGGTCCAAGAGTTTGTTACTTGGGTAGTGACGTTCCAAAAGAACAATTAATTTGGCAAGATCCAATTGATAAACCAAAGTACAAACTTAAATCAAAAGATATTAAAGATTTAAAAAACAAAATTTTTAAATCAAAAATATCAATTTCAGATTTAGTTTCTACTGCATGGGCATCAGCTTCAACTTTTAGAGGATCAGATAAAAGAGGTGGTGCTAACGGTGCAAGAATAATGTTAGAACCACAAAAAAGCTGGGTTGTAAATAATCCTAAGAAATTATCAACTGTGGTTAAAGCTTTAAATAAAATTAAAGATCAATTTGATAATAAAAAGAAAAGTGTCTCAATGGCAGACTTAATTGTTTTAGCAGGTGGTGTTGGTATTGAGATGGCTGCTAAAAAGGCAGGGCATAAAATTAATGTTCCATTTTCAGCAGGCAGAGGAGACGCAAGACAAGATCAAACTGATATTCATTCTTTTGGCCTTCTTGAACCTCGGGCAGATGGTTTTAGAAACTATCTAAATGGCGGAGCTTCAAATGTATCAGCAGAAGAAAAATTGGTTGATAAAGCACAGCTAATGGGTCTGACTGCACCAGAAATGACAGCACTTATAGGCGGTATGAGAGTTTTAAATACTAACTATGATGGTTCAAATTATGGCGTTTTTACAAATAAACCTGGTTCTCTTACTAACGATTATTTCGTAAATCTATTAGACATGAATACTACTTGGAAAGAGGAAGATAAATCAGAACAAACTTTTGTTGGAAAAGACAGAAAAACTCAAAAAACTAAATGGAAAGCAACAAGAGTTGATTTGATTTTTGGTTCAAATTCTCAACTAAGAGCTCTTGCAGAAGTTTATGCTTGTGAGGACTCAAGTGAAAAATTTGTTAAAGATTTTATAGCTGCATGGGTAAAAGTTATGAATTCTGATCGATTTGATTTGAAATTAAATTAAATTTGAAAAAAAGATAAAGTTATATGGCAACAGCAAATTTTGAGGATTTTTACGAAGTTCCAAATCTAAATTTTGACATTTCAAAGTTAAAGGATGACTTAGATAAAATTTTGAAATTAAAAAAATTTAATACACCAGGTGTTACACATTTTGGTGCAATTCCGTTAAACCAAATTCCAAACGATAAAAGCTCAATTGAAGGGAGTAATATTAGAGGAAAATATTGGACAATTGCAGATGAAACTGGAAAAGAGGTTTCAAGAGATGTTGAAATAGATGAATCTAAATACACTCAATTAATACCTGAATTTGAAAATACATACTTTGCAGAAGTTTACAAAGTTCTAAGTAAGAGATTTAAATTGGGAAGGGTTAGGCTCTTATTAAAAGAGCCTAGATCAACTTTGAGTTGGCACAAAGATCCAGAATGTAGGCTTCATGTGCCTATAATCACAAATAAAGGGTGTTCAATGGTTATAGAGAATGTCGCTAAACATTTACCTGCAGACGGTAAAGTTTGGATTACAAATAACACTAAATATCATAATTTTTTTAATGGAGGTGAACAGGCTAGAATACACCTTGTGGCTTGTGTTCTTGAGAGTCCTTTTAAAAACTGATGGAAATTACTAAAGGCATATTTCAAGCATCTCAAAATATTTATCAAAATAATAAAGGCTCCTTACTTAGAACTGTAATTTATACAGTTGGACACTTTGCAATTGCAATTACAGTTTTAATGATAGTAGCAGATGTTTCTTTTAAAGTTGCACTGACAGATGCAATTGTTGAACCAATAGCAAACTCAATTTGGTATTTTATTTTAGATAAATGGTGGACAAGCAAATCTAAAAAATAATTTGATTGAATACCCCAAAAAAAAGAGCAATTAGTAATCATTAGCAAAAAAGTTTCGATAATAATAATCATTCGCATGAATAGTTATTGAAATAAATTTATTTATGATTAATTTTTCACCATGCATACGGAAAATTATAACTGTAAAAAATGTGGACTAACAATTTCCTCAACTTGTTCCAAGTGTGATAAAATTGTTGATGTTGAAGTTCTTGATGATGGTTGTATTGTTCAAAAAACAAAATGTTTGGATTGTGCAAATGCTCCTGTGATCAAGGATGTTTGCGAACAACAAAAGTAGTTTAACATTAAAAAATACAAGTCGAATAGGTTAAGATTAATTCACACCCCAGGAATTTTCTATTTTTACCCAACCCTTAAAGTTTCCAGTTTTAACCTTACACCAATCATCATTACAATTCTGTATTAACAAAACTCTACCCTTTTCTATTTTTGCTAAAGGTTTTGAAAAATTTGTTGGCCCGCTAAACAAAATCTTATCGATCTTTGGTATTAAAGAATTTACCTTTTTGAGTTGAGAGACATGTATCCATCCACTATTATTTTTGAGATCAATAATCCTCCTAAAATTTTCCTTCTTATCAATCTGCTTAATAGGTAAATTAATTTTTTTATAGATATATTTTATAGGGTACTCGAACCCTGGACCATATCTTACATTTACTTTATTTTTTTTTAATGAAAGAAAAGTATCACTTGCAAAAACATTTAATGGAAAAAAAACCGAGAGCAAAATTAAAAAATATAAATCTTTCATTATTATGTTATACCTATTTTCTATTAAATTTAACTTTTCTAAAATTAAGATTTAAAAGATCAATAATTAATATTTGATTTTTTAAAGTTTGCCCAATTTTCATAATCATTTTTAAGGCTTCATTTGCTTGAGTTGTTCCTACAATTGATGCAGTTGTGCCAAGAACTCCCTCAAATTCACAATTTAGGTCATTGTCTGAAATTTCATTTTCTTGGTAGAAGCTTTTTAAAGAAGCTGTTTTTTTATCGTTAAAATCAAATGTAAATACATGACCATCGAACTTACTGATTGCTGCTGTTACCAATTTTTTTTTTAACTTTACACAGAAATCATTAATTAAAAATTTTGTCTTAAAATTATCTGAACCATCAATAATTATTTCATAATCTTTAATTATATTTTTGATATTATTCTTATTAAGTCTTGATTTGTAAGTTTTGATTTTAGTAGATGGATTTATTTCCCTCAGTTTTTTTGCGGCTACACTGACTTTTGATTTTTTTATATCTTTAGACGTAAATAGGCTTTGTCTGTGTATATTAGAAAGATTTATGATATCATTATCAATAAGACCAATAGTTCCAATACCGGCTCTTACTAGATTTTCTGCAGCAGGACAACCTAATCCTCCAACACCAACGATTAAAATTTTAGAGGATAAAATTTTTTTTTGACCTTTCGCACCTATATTTTTTAAAACTAATTGTCTTGAGAATCTTTCAATTTGAGATTTGTTAAGACTTTCTCTCATTTACCAGTTGAACCAAAACCACCTGCTCCTCTAATTGAATCTGGAAGTTCATTTGTTTCTTCTAGATCCATTTTTATAACTGGGGTTAAAATCATTTGAGCAATTCTATCGTTGTTATTGATCTTAAAACTTTTGTTACCATGATTAAATAAAATAACTTTTATCTCTCCTCTATAATCACTATCAACTGTACCAGGTGTATTTAAAACACTAATATTACTTTTTGCCGCTAATCCTGACCTTGGTCTTATTTGAATTTCATATTCTTTAGGAAATGCAACTGATAATCCAGTTGGTACTAAGCATGATTCTCCTGGCTTCAATTGAATTGATTTATCTATATATGCCATTAGATCCATGCCAGATGCACCATCAGTTTTATATGATGGTAATTTTACAGAAGATTTTAATTTTTTTACTAAAACTTTAATCATCAGTTTAAATGATCAATGATTTTTTCAACTAATTCATCTGAAATTTCTGATTTAGATTTATACTTAAGTCTTTCTATTTTTTTATTTTTATAAAGAATTGATACTTCATTAAAATCTGACTCAAAACCAATTGATTTATTTGATACATCATTTGCAACTATCCAGTCACAATTTTTTTCACTTAGTTTTTTATTAGCATAGTTTTCTAAATCATTCGTTTCAGCTGCAAAGCCTACTACAAGTTTTGGTCTTAGGGAGTTATGATTAGAGACATAATCAAGAATATCGACATTTTTTTCCAAATCTAAACTAATTTCATCTTGTTTTTTTATTTTTGTTTTAGAAATTTCTTTCACTTTATAATCACATACTGCTGCTGAAAATATTGCAACTTCGGCTGGTAAACTTTTAAGTGTCGATTGAAACATTTCTTCAGCAGTTTCAACTTTGATCAAATTGATATCATTATTTATTTCTAAGTTTGTTGGTCCTGAAATTAAAGTTGTTTCAAAACCCTTTTTTGATAATGATTTCGCAATTTCATAGCCTTGCTTACCACTGGATTTATTAGATATATATCTTACTGGATCAATGTACTCTTTGGTTGGTCCTGCCGTCACGATTGCCTTTAATTTATTTTTTTGTTTTAAATTTTTGAAATAAATTTTAAGCTTATCTATTATCTCTTTTGGTTCCGACATTTTACCTTCACCATATTCTCCACATGCCATATCTCCAATTTCAGGGCCAATTAATTCATAGTTATAGGTTTTTAGTTTTCTTATATTTTGTTTAGTAGATTGATGTTCCCACATTCTTACATTCATTGCAGGAGCAATAAAAATTTTTTTGTTTGACGCAAGAGCAACAGTTGAAGCTAAATCATCTGAACTTCCACTAGCAAGTTTAGATATTGTATTAGCTGTTGCAGGGGCAATTAAAATGAGATCTGCCCACCTTGAAAGACTAATATGATCCATTTCTGCCTCATTTTCTATACTAAAAAGATC
>CACCPC010000002.1:0-98354 GCA_902547785.1 uncultured Pelagibacteraceae bacterium | reverse complement strand
TGTTTCAATATTTCTTCAGATTGAGACTTTTCACAATCAATAAAAAAACCAGACTTATGCTTTACAACAATAAATTCATAAAGAAACTTGCCTTGAGGGTTTAATAATGAAGCAAAACAACTTGAATTGTCAGTTACTTTATTAATGTCATTACTAATTAAATTTTGCAAGAAGTCTCTAGCGTCCTGGCCATTTACATAAAGTATGGCTCTATCTTTTAATATATAAACACTATTATTCATATTTGATTGATCTTTAAATTTAATATAATAACTTTTTTCATAAATGTTAGATCTAATAATTAGAAATGGGCAGTGTTATATCAATGGGAAACTAGAAGATAAAGATATTGGCGTTAAAGATGGTAAAATATTAAAGATTGGTAAAATATCAGAGGAGGCAAAAGAAGCCTATGATGCCAAAAATAAAATTACCCTACCTGGCTGTATAGACACTCAGACCCATTTTAGAGAACCAGGTTCTACAGATACTGAGGATCTTCACTCTGGAAGTAGAGCAGCAGTAGTTGGAGGAATTACAGCGGTATTTGAAATGCCAAACACCAACCCTCCAACCTCAAACTTAAAAGAATTTCAAAGAAAATTAGATCTTGCAAAAAACAGAATGTACTGCAATTATGCTTTCTATTTCGGTGCAACAGCAGGTAACGTTAGTCAACTCGCTGAGTTAAAAAATTTAGAGGGTTGTTGTGGTATCAAATTGTTTGTAGGTTCCTCAACAGGTAATCTTTTGGTAGCACTAGAAGAGGATATTGATAAAGTTTTTCAAAATAGTTCTAAGGTAGTAGCGGTCCACTCAGAAGATGAAGAAATCTTAAACAAGAATAAAAAATTGATTAAAAATAGTGATGTACATTCTCATCCTATTTGGAGAAGTGAGGAGTGTGCAATTTCTTCCACTAGAAGAATAGTTAGACTTGCAAAAAAATATAATAAGAAAGCGCATGTACTACATATTACTACTAAACAAGAAGTAGATTTTTTATCTCAACATAAAGGTAATATTACTTTTGAAATTACGCCACAACATTTGACAATTTATGCGCCTGATTGTTATGATAAACTTGGAACTTACGCACAGATGAACCCACCTATAAGAGACAAGTCTCACTATGATAGATTGTGGTATGCCGTAAGAAATAATTTAAATGATACAATTGGTTCAGATCACGCACCACATCTAAAAGCAAATAAAGATAAAGAATATCCTAATTCTCCATCAGGCATGCCTGGTGTCCAAACACTTATGCCAGTAATGTTAGATCATGTTAATCATGGAAAATTATCACTAACTCAACTAATAAATCTGGTGTGCGAAAATCCAATAAAAATATTCGGGATACAGAACAAAGGATTTATTAAAGAAGGATATGACGCTGACTTTACTATTGTTGATATGAATAAGAAAATAACAATTAAAAATGAGAATATAGAAAGTAAATGTGGATGGTCACCTTTTAATGATGTTGAATTTAAAGGAACACCAGTAGCAACAATAATCTCTGGTAAAATAAAGATGAAGGATGGAAAGATTTTAGGTGACCCTGAGGGCACCCCTTTAAAATTTAGTTAATTTTCACAGTAAAACTATTAACCAGTATTACACCAATAACTATAAGGAATAATCCAGCAATAGCTTGCCAAGCTAAAGTTTGTTTAAAAAAGAAATATCCGAGCAATGCTATTGTAAATACTCCAAGTCCGCTCCAAGTGGCATAAACAATTGCAATCGGTAGTTTATCCATAACAAAAGTCATCAAATAAAAAGACACCAAATAGAATATTGTTAGACAAACCGTTGGAATAATCCTGGTAAAATTTTGTGAAACTGGCAATAACATTGTTCCAGCTACCTCACAAAATATAGCAATAAGTAAAAAAGAATATGTTTTAACCATTGATAAGTATTTTATTGTCAATTAAGTCTTGTTTGATCTCATCAAGAATTGCAGGATCATCAATAGTTGGAGGCATTTTATACTCAACATTATCAGCAATTTTTCTAATTGTTCCTCTTAAAATTTTTCCAGATCTTGTTTTTGGAAGTCTTTTGATAACTATTGCAACTTTAAATGCAGCCACAGGACCAATTTTATCTCTAACCATTTGAATACATTCTTTGGAAATTGTTTCATTATCCTTTTCAACACCAGCTTTTAAAACAATTAATCCAATTGGTAATTGCCCTTTTAATTTATCAGCAATTCCAAGAACAGCACACTCAGCTACTGATTGATGTTCAGATAAAACTTCCTCAATTGCACCAGTTGATAATCTATGGCCAGCAACATTTATGATGTCGTCAGTCCTAGACATGATCCAAATATAGCCATCTTCATCAATGTGACCTGCATCATAAGTTTGATAATATCCATCATAGTTTGACATATAATTTTCTTTGTATCTTTGATCTGCATTCCAAAGAGTTGGAAATGTGCCAGGAGGTAAAGGCAATTTAACTACAATATCTCCCATTTCGTTTGGTTTAGCTAAAGTTTGATCTGACTTAATAATTTTTACATCATAACCTGGCACTGCTTTACAGGCTGAACCATATTTTGTTTTCATCATTTCAATTCCTGTGCAATTTGAGCTTATTGCCCAACTTGTTTCAGTTTGCCACCAATGGTCTATCACTGGAACTTTTAATAAATTTTCTGCCCATTTAATTGTATCTGGATCTGCTCTTTCTCCAGCAAGAAATAAACTTTCAAAACTACTCAAATCATATTTAGAGAAGAATTTTCCATCAGGATCTTCTTTTTTAATTGCTCTAAATGCTGTTGGGGCCGTAAATAAAGATTTTACCTTATAATCAGATATGATTTTCCAGAAAGCCCCTGCATCAGGTGTGCCTACAGGTTTACCCTCAAACAAAACTGTTGTGCACCCTTTAAATAAAGGAGCGTAAACAATGTAAGAGTGACCTACAATCCAACCAATATCACTAGCCGACCACCAAATATCTCCTTCATCAATGTTGTAGATATTTTTCATTGTCCATTTCAAAGCTACTATGTGACCTCCAATATCTCTTACAATACCTTTGGGTGTTCCTGTTGTGCCTGAGGTATAAAGTATGTAAGCAAACTCATTTGAATTCATCTCTACACATTCAGTATCTTTTGCATCAGCTAGTGCCTCGTCCCAACTAATTTCAGTGGGTGCATTTAATTTAGCCTCATGACCTTTTCTTTGAAATAAAATCATCTTACTTATCTTATGACTTGCTAGTTTGACTGCTTCATCTACTAATGGCTTGTATTCAACCGTCCTACCTGGCTCAAAACCACATGATGCTGTGACTAGAATTTTAGCTTTGCTGTCATCTATTCTGCTTGCAAGTTCATTTGATGCAAATCCTCCAAAAACAACCGAGTGTATTGCCCCAATTCTTCCACAAGCAAGCATTGCAATGACTGCTTCAGGGATCATTGGCATATAAATTATAACTCTATCACCCTTACCAACGCCTTGATTTTTTAAAGCACCGGCAAATTTAGAAACTTTTGATCTTAACTCCTCATATGTTAGCTTACTCTTGTTACCTGTGATGGGACTATCATAAATTAGTGCGGTTTTTTTACCTTGACCTTTATCAATGTGAATATCTAATGCATTGTAGCAAGTGTTTGTAACCCCGTCCTCAAACCATTTGTAGAAAGGAGGGTTTGAATTGTTTAAAATTTTTTTGGGTTTTTTAAACCAAAATATATCGTCAGATGCCTCTCTCCAGAAATTCTCTGGATTTTCAATTGATTTTCTATAAATTTCCTTGAATTTATCTGACATAATTAAAGTTGATTCGTTAGTTAATTTATTGTGGTTTTTAAATCACAAATTGTATTTAATTTTAAAAAACGAGTAAAATCAATGTAAATTAATGACAATTATGTCTTCTATTAAGTGATTTTATTTGGTATTTAACCACAACTTTTGCTTAGGGAAGCCTAAGCTTAGTTTATATAAACTAAAGTAAAAACTAACTAAAGAGGGAGTTTTTTATGAAAAAACTTAAACTGTTTGCTCTAGCAGCTTTAGCCCTAGTGGGTTATGCAGGTGTTGCTAACGCAGCAGACGCAACGATGTTAGCTCAGGATGACTTTGTTGGAATATCTTTTTGGATAATTTCAATGGGTATGTTAGCGGCTACAGCTTTCTTCTTCATGGAGAGAGGTACTGTTAACCCTGCGTGGAAAACATCAGTAACTGTTGCAGGTCTTGTAACTGGTATTGCTTTCATTCACTATATGTACATGAGAGAAGTATGGGTTGCTACAGGTGACTCACCAACAGTATACAGATATATTGACTGGTTAATTACTGTGCCATTACAGATGGTAGAATTCTATTTAATTCTAGTAGCAGTAAGAAAAGCAAATTCTGGAATGTTCTGGAGATTGTTAATCGGTTCATTAGTAATGTTAATCGGAGGATACTTAGGAGAAGCTGGATACATCAATGCTACACTTGGTTTTGTAATCGGTATGGCTGGATGGATTTACATTCTATATGAAATATTCTCTGGTGAAGCTGGAAGAGCTGCTGCTAAAAGCGGTAACAAAGCTCTAGTAACTGCGTTCGGTGCAATGAGAATGATTGTAACTGTAGGTTGGGCTATTTATCCATTAGGTTATGTATTTGGTTACCTAACAGGTGGTGTAGATGCTAACTCACTAAACGTTGTTTACAACTTAGCTGACTTCATTAACAAAATTGCATTCGGTCTAGTAATCTGGGCTGCTGCAATGAGTTCAGGAGCTGGCTCAAGAGCAAGATAATTACTAAGTAATTAAAATAATTTTAGGGCGAGTATGTTTTACATACTTGCCCTATTTTTTTTGATCCCTATATTCAATTGAATGACAAAAATAACATACATAACTTCTGACAATCAATCTCATACAGTTGAGGTGCAAAATGGTCTGACTGTTATGGAGGGAGCTGTTCAAAATGATATCCCTGGTATCGATGCAGATTGTGGTGGGGGAATGGCGTGTGCAACCTGCCATGTTTATGTCAAAGATGATTGGTTTAATAAAATCCCAAAAAAAGAGGATGGAGAAGATGATATGTTAGATATGGCATTTGAACCAAAAACAAATAGCAGGCTTAGTTGTCAAATAATTGTTTCAGATGAATTAGATGGCCTTGAAGTAAACATACCATCCAAACAAGCTTAAATGAAAAAAACTGATGCATTAATTATTGGAGCAGGTCCAACAGGACTTTTTACTGCTCATCAATTAAAATTAATCGGATTAGATTGCGAGATAGTTGATAATTTAGATAAAATTGGAGGACAATGTATCGAACTTTATCCTGATAAGCCAATTTACGATATACCCGCCGTACCCGAATGTACAGGAGAAGAACTTACTAATAATTTATTAAATCAATTAAAACCTTTTGATATCAAATTTCATTTAAGTGAAAGAGTTGAAGAAGTAAAAAAAGAGGAAAATAATTGGTTAGTAAAAACTAGTGGAGGGAATTCTTTTTCGACACCTAATGTAATTATTGCAGGTGGTGTTGGTTCATTTGAGCCTCGAAAATTTTCACCAAAAGAGTGTGAAAAATTTGAAAATAAATCGTTGTTTTATTCGGTAAAAGATAAAAATATTTTCAAAGGAAAAACTGTTTCAATTTTTGGAGGTGGAGATAGCGCATTAGATTGGGCTATTGAGTTATCAAAAGCGTCTCATGTTAACTTGATACACAGACGAGATGAATTTAGAGGCGCACAAGCTACTGTTGATAAAATGCACACATTAGTAAATGACGGTAAAATTAATCTTTTTACTAAATATCAAATGGCAAATGTTCATGGAGAACAAACACTAGAAAGCATTGATATCAAACATGATAATGATGAAATAAAAAACTTAAAGACTGAATATGTTTTAGGTTTTTTTGGTCTTATTATGCAACTAGGACCAATTGCTAATTGGGGCCTTAATCTGAATAAAAAAACTATAGAGGTAGATACTGAAAAATTTGAAACTAATCAAAAAGGTATTTATGCAGTGGGTGATATCTGTAATTATCCTGGTAAATTAAAACTAATCTTGTCAGGTTTCCATGAAGGAGCTTTAGCAGCAAGAGCATGTTTCAAATTAGCAAGACCTGATGAAAAATATAGATTTGAATTCACAACAACCTCAACAAACTTATTGAAAAGACTTGGAAAAAAAGAGTGATAGATCTTTACTCAGCTAATACTCCTAATGGCAAAAAAATTAGTATTATGCTTGAGGAAATTGGATTTGACTACAAAGTAATCAAAGTTGATATTAATAATGGTGAACAATTTAAAGATGAGTTCAAAAAAATAAGTCCTTTAAATAAAATTCCAGTAATTATTGATCATAAAAACAAAAAAACGATCTTTGAGTCTGGAGCAATCTTGATTTATTTAGCTGAGCTAAGTGGAAAATTTTATAATTCTGAAGAAAGATTAGAAATTAATCAGTGGTTGATGGCTCAAATGGGTTATGTTGGTCCAATGTTAGGTCAACACCATCAATTCCATCATTATAATCCTGGAAAAAGTAAATTTGGTGAGGAGAGATATTTTAAAATTTCTAAACGAATATACAAGGAATTGGACGAGAGATTATCTAAATCAAAATATTTATCAGGTGATAATTATACAATTGCAGATATTGGGACATTCCCTTGGATAGCAAGACACGAATGGCATGACATTGGCCTTAAAAATTATAAAAATCTTACTAGATGGTATGACGAAATTTCAAAAAGAGATGGTGTTAAAAAGGGATTTGCTTTTATGGATGAAAACGAAGTTCCACCTAAACCAGTTTAGTTCATTGAGCTAAGTAATCTAAATAAAGACGCAAAAATTCCATGACCTGAAACCTCTATAGCGAGGACAATGATAATTATCAAAAGTATTTTTGTATCCATTAACTAAATACAATAAATAACAAAATTATCCAAAACAAACCATAATAATAATATATATACTTTTTAGTAAAATAATAAGTTACGGGATTATGAACTTTTTTAGTTTTTTTCTTTTTTTTAGTCATCGGCGTGAACTTTTTCATCCTTCTCATGTTTTTCTTGAGCAGCAATTGTATACTTTGCAACCGGTCTTGCCATAAGCCTTTTTAACCCAATTGGTTCTGCTGTATCTAAACAGTAACCATAAGTATCTTCTCTAATTCTTGCTAGCGCTTTATCTATTTCTGAAATGAGTTTAATTTGCCTATTAATAGCTTTCATCTCAACATTTTTATCAGTGTAGGAGCTTGCCTGGTCTACAATATCTGCTGAAATGCTATTATCATCTAAACTTCCATTATAAAGAGCTTCATTATTTGCTCTTACCAAGTCTTTCCTCCACTCTTGAAGCTTCATCCTAAAAAATACTTTGTGTTTCTCACACATATATTTTTCAGTATCCTTTGGAATATACGTTTTAGAAATTTTGATTGGACCTTTAATTGTCTCTTTAGTTTTAGCTACTGTAGTTTTAACTGATACTGTTTTAACAGCTGTCTTAACTTTATTTTTGCTGGCAGTTTTATTCTTTGCTTTTACAACTTTTTTTTTAACTTTGCTGGTTTTAGCCATATTTTCTAATTGAGTTCGAGGGAGTATATTCAGCAAAATATGGGTGTCAAGCAACGTTAATTATTGTAATTATTAAGTAATGATAAGTTTAAATAGAAATATAAATAATATATTTTTTATTTTTGTTTTATCACATTTATTAATTTGGACGGTTGTTCCTACAATAACTAATAAAAATTTACCCCTAGATGTCATCGAGGCATTAGCGTGGGGCAGTAATTTAGACTGGGGTTTCAATAAACATCCACCTGGAAGCGCTTTTTTTCCAGAAATTTTCTTTCAGATATTTGGTGCACAGGATTGGGCATATTATTTATTAAGCTCATTATTTGTGGTGATTTCTTTTTATTTTGTTTTTAAAGTCGCTGATGAGATTTTATCAAGCAAACTATTAAGTCTTTTCTCTGTTTTAATTTTAGAGGCAATTTATTTCTATAATTTTACAACACCTGAGTTTAATGTAAATGTATGCCAGCTTCCATTTTGGTCTTTAGTGGTTTATTTTTCATGGAAAATTTACTCTTCAAAAGAGATAAAATTATCAGATTGTTTTTTTATTGGTTTATTTAGTGCAATAGGATTTCTCTCAAAGTACTTATTTGTATATCTATTAGCATCAATCTTTTTACTTTTTATGTATTTAATATTAATTAAAAAAGATAGAAAATTTGATTTCAAATATTTTATTACTTTAGAAGTTTTTGTAATTTTATTAATTCCTCATTTCATATGGTTATATGGTAATGATTTTATAACAATTCTTTATGGCTTAAAAAGAACTGGTTTAGAACCAAGTTTAATTAATCATTTTGAACAGCCAATATTATTTTTATTTAAACAAATAGGAACACTTCTTCCGTTTTTCTTTTTAATCTGGTTACTGGTAAAAAAAATCCAATTTAAGTTTAATGTTAAAGATAAAAAATTACTATTTTTATTAGTCATAAACTTATTACCCATCTTTCTAATTCTTATTACTTCTGCGATAATGGGTTCTAAAATCAGAACGATGTGGATGACACCCTTTTATTTATATTTTGGGGTTCTATTTCTCTATATTTTGAAATCACAAATAAATATTAAAAAAACAAATTCTTTTTTATCGGGATTTTTGTTTCTATTTTTTTTGTCACCAATTATTTATTCTTACGTTTCAATTTCCCAAACAGATAAAAGAACCGACTATCCTGGAAAAGAGATTGCATCTAAAGTGCAATTAATTTGGAGTAAAGATTTTAATGGAGAAATTCAATTCGTGACAGGAGATGAATGGAAAGCTGGAAATTTATCATATCATTTAAAATCACGACCTGTTTGGGAGGGATCTAACAATAGTGAGATATTGAAAAATGCATCACAATTTATTTGTGTTGAAGATGTTTGTTTGGGAAGATACTAAAATTTGATTATATTATGAAAATAATAATTTTGACCCCAGTGTATAATGACTGGCAATCAGTATATAAACTAGTCGAAGAAATTAATAACCTATCGTTAAACAAAGAATTTGAAATTTCAGTTTATATATTTAACGATTATTCAAATCATGATCGTCCTGATTTTGAAAAAAATTTAGAAAATATAAATTCTTTAAAGATATTTAATATGAAAAAAAATCAAGGACATGCAAGATGTATTGCCACTGGTTTAAAATATATTTTTGAAAAAGATAATTTTGATTATGTTATTCCTATGGACGGGGATGGTGAGGATAGACCTGAGGAAATTGAATTTTTTTTAGATCAAATAAAAAAATCACAAGATAAACCTATTGTAGGAGAAAGAATTAAACGATCTGAAAAGATGATCTTTAAGATTTGTTATCAAGTACATAAATTTCTTACATTAGTATTCACAAGTAAGTCAATTAAGTTTGGAAATTATACTTGTTTACCGAAATCCATTGTTGAAAAAATGATTAATGAGAAAGCTACATGGAATAGTTTTTCGGGTTCATTAAAAAAAATTGAAAATGACTTAATTTCAATTCCCTCTATTAGAGGTAATCGATATTTTGGACCATCGAAAATGAGTTTTATCAATTTAATTAAACACTCACTTTCAATTATTAGCGTGTTTAGAAAAACTTTTTTAATTCGATCTGCTTTATTTATAATAATTTATATTTTAATGATTAAAAGTAACGCATCAATAATCACTGCAATACCTCTCATTTTTTTATTAGTAGCTGTTTATTCAATCTCAAATTTAGCATTAAGAGAAAATATGGAAGAATTTAAAAAT
Organism: uncultured Pelagibacteraceae bacterium; assembly: GCA_902547785.1. Lineage (GTDB taxonomy): Bacteria > Pseudomonadota > Alphaproteobacteria > Pelagibacterales > Pelagibacteraceae > Pelagibacter. Next base: position 88,491 of record CACCPC010000002.1, on the reverse strand, counting down.
TGTTTAAGCCATATAAATGATATTGAGAATATTAAATGAAAAAAAAAGATCTTTATTATGAGAGAATTCCTACAAAACTTTTAAGAGAGGATGTCAGATATTTAGGAAATATATTAGGGCAGGTTATCAAATCACAAGAGGGACAAAAGTTTTTTAATTTAGTTGAAAAAGTTAGAAAATTATCAAAAGCTAATAAAGCCAATCCTAATTCAAAAAAACTAAATAATGATGTAATTAACGCAATCAAAAAACTTGATCCTAAAAATACTTTTAAATTAACTCGGGCATTTTCACATTTTATGAATTTTATGAATTTAGCCGAGCTAGTTGATGCCTCTAGAAGTATAAATGAAAATGAAAATAATAAGAAAAAATCAAACAAAAAAAATTTATTTATTGAGGAAATTTTTGAAGACTTGTTTAGAAAAAAAAATATTTCAGACAATAAGATTTATGATTTAGCTAAAAATCTTAATATAGGTATTGTTTTAACAGCTCATCCGACAGAAGTAAAAAGAAGAACTTTAATTCAAAAATATCACAAAATTATAGAGATACTTGAGGAACGAGAATTGTTTAAAAATTTTCCCTCAAAATTAAAAGTTCTCGATAAAAATCTTTACGATGAGTTAACGATTATTTGGAATACGGATGATCTTAAAAGATTTAAACCATCACCATTTGATGAGGCTAGATGGGGATTGGCCATCATTGAGGATAGTCTGTGGGATACAGTTCCAAAAGTTTATAGAAAATTAAATTCTATATTTGTAAAAAATATGGGTAAAAATTTACCAAAAAACTTTAATCCTATTGTATTTGGTTCATGGATGGGTGGTGATCGAGATGGCAATCCTAATGTTACTTCAGAAGTCACAAGAAAAGTAATTTTACTCTCTAGATGGGAAGCAGCTAAATTATATGAAAAAGCTCTCACTAAAATAATAAGATCCTATTCTATGGAAAAGGCTTCAAAAAAAATCTTAAGTAAAGTTGGTCAATCATTTGAGCCTTATAGAGTTTTTTTAAGACCTTTGAGAGACAAAATGAGAATTACCCATAGATCTATTGAACAACACTTGGTGCATAATAAGCCGTTAGATCAAAAAAAATTATTAAGTTCTCGAGAGGAAATTCTTAAACCTTTAAGAGTTGTTAGAGAGTCTTTAGAGCAAAATCAAAATGAGAATATTGCTAGTGGTGAATTGTTAGATTTAATGAGGCGAGCAAAATGTTTTGGGATTAATTTAGCTAGATTAGATATAAGACAAGAGTCTGCAAGACATAAACAATTGATATCTGAGTTTGTTAAGACGAAGTATAGAAAAAATTATTCAAATTTTACTGAAAAAGAAAAAATAAAATTTTTAAAGAAATTTATAAGTTCTAAATCTAATAAAATTAGAAATTTTCAATTTAAAAATAAAGAAAATAAGGAAGTATGGACAACCTTCAATACATTATCTAAAGAGCCACCAGAGTGTTTAGGTGCATATGTAATATCTATGACTACCTCTGCCTCAGATATTTTATCAGTATCTTTCTTACAAAAAGAGGCAAATATAAAAAACAAATTAAGAGTAGTTCCTTTATTTGAAACTTTAGATGATCTTGTTAATGCAAGATCTATAATGGAAATCCTGTTCTCACAAAAATGGTATAGAAAACTGATCAATCATGAACAGGAGGTAATGATTGGATACTCAGACTCAAGTAAGGACGCTGGAAAAATATGTGCTAGTTGGCATCAATATAAAGCACAAGAAGAAATAATAAAATTAGCAAAAAAATTTAAGATTAAAGTAACCTTCTTTCACGGCAGAGGTGGATCTGCCGGTAGAGGAGGAGGTCCGATACAGGCTACTTTAAGATCACAACCTCCAAATTCAGTTAATGGCAATATTAGAATTACTGATCAAGGTGAAGTAATTCAACAAAAGTATGGGTATGAACCTTTAGCTAATTATAACTTATGTAGTTACATTGGTGCTGTTACAGAGGCTACATTAAATCCCCCACCAATTCCTAAAAAAAATTGGAGAAATCTAATTGAAAAAATGTCTGACATTTCTAAAAATTCTTATAGAAAAAATATAAATCAAAGTTCAGATTTTATTCAGTATTTTAGGACTGTCACTCCTCATAAAGCACTTGGTAAATTATCTATTGGTTCAAGACCATCAAAAAGAAAAAATGTTGATAATATAAAAAGCTTAAGGGCAATACCTTGGGTATTTGCGTGGACACAGATCAGATTAATGCTTCCCGCATGGTTGGGAAGCGCAGAAGCATTAAGATACTCTTATATCAAACAGTTTAGAAAAACTTTATATGATATGGAAAAAAATTGGCCTTTTTTTAATTCAATGCTTGATATGCTTGATATGGTAATTTCTAAAGCTGATCCAGAAATTTCAAAAATTTATGAGGAGTTTCTTGCTGATAAAAAACTTCAAAGAGTTGGACAAAAACTAAGATTTCAATTTGATACAATAAAGGAATTAAATAAAAAAATTACCCCTAAAGAAATTTTGAAGATAAGGAAAGAATTTAGATCTAAGGTATTAGCAAGAAATATTTACTCTGAGGTTTTAAATATTATTCAACCAATAGTTATTTACAAATTAAAAAAGAAAAAAGATAAAAAAAATAGAAAATATTTAGAGGACGCTTTGCTGACTTCTATCGCAGGTATTTCTGCTGCCATGAAAAATACTGGATGATATTCAAAAGAATTACTTTTTTAATTTTATTGTCTTTTATAATTACCAATACCTCAAAGAGTGATTTTAAAGAAATAAAAAAAAAAGCAATAATTACTAAGCCAGAAATTATTTTTCCAATTCGAAAAGACAAAAAAGGATGCATAAAAGATTTATATGTAAGTCCAGATAAAAACTATGTTTTACCAGTATTGAAAGTTGAAGCACCCTCTGGATACGGACTTGATAATAGATTTGATTACGCCCTTAGTAAATTTGAGGATTTTAGCTTTCCCTGTGGTAGTGGAAATGTAGAAGCGTGTCAAAATGTTAAAAGAGTAATTTTAGAATGGGCAAAAGCTGATGCTGCAAAAAGAACTGGGCCCTCAGATGGAGAAGGAAGACATTGGAATGATACTTTAACCGTAAATTTATATATAGCTTCACCCATGATGGCAGCATACTCATTTGCTAAACAAGTAATAGTTATTTCAAAGGTTGAGGATAAAATAATCAAAGATTGGTTTAAAAGAATTGTCAGAAAAAATAAACATTTAATGTATGAATATTCTAATTATAAAACTGGATCAGGTGCAAATGGTACTCCTAAAAGAGCTCACAATCATGCTCTATCATCTGCAGTGAGCCATATGCAATTGGGAATTTTGTTAAATGATAATAAGTTTTTTAGAACCGCATTTAAAAATTTTGAAGCAGCTATAAGATATCAAAGAAAAGATGGAAGTATGCCTATCGAAACAAGAAGAGGTGGAAGGGCAATGTTTTATCAAGCAAGAGCTATGAATGCATTAGCTGTCATTGCTATATTAGCTGAAAATCAAGGTTACAATGTTTGGAATTATGAGCACAAAGGAAAAAATTACCATAATATTGTTAAATTTTTTATAGATTTTACTGAAAATAATGAAATCGTTTTCAAGTATGCAAAAAGCATGAAGCATCCAGGACCTGCCAAAAATTATAAGAGACAAGACCTTAATAGTAGGTCGAGCAGCAACTGGGGATGGTTATACGCTTATGCTTCAAGATTTCCTGATCATGAAAATGTTCAAAGACTAAAAAAATGGTCTCAAGATAAAAGTAATCTTAATAGTTATCAGTGGGATATAGTCCATCATTTTTTAAAAATTGGAAAAAGACCTTTTGGTTCAGCCTCTTGGACAGTAGTCGAACCTAATTGTCATTTTACTAAATAGCTCTAATTGTTGGTAGACAATAAAAATCTGCTGTATCTATTTTAGAAGAGTATTGTCTTCTCATGTTCCATTTTTTATGAACACCTGCACTCGCAAGGCTTAATGTGGATCTCCCGTATCTATAATTAGTATTATCAATTGATCGCATTAAACTTTTTATCTTTTCATCTTTTTCTGATGAAAATAAATTTTTTCTACCATCATCGTTACGTAGTCCTGTAAGCATAACACCTGCTTTCTGATATCGATATCCATTTTTGAAAATACTTTCTAAAATCGAAACTGCAGTTTTAACAGTTTCAATGCTATTATTTGTTGCAATTGGAAAATCAATTGTCTTTGCATTTGAATAATAACCATAGTCTCTTTGAAAAGGACTGGTTCTGACAAAAACTGTAATTGCTTTTGCAACTAAAGACTCTGATCTAATTTTCTCAGATGCATTTAAACAATAATTTGCAACCGCTTCTTTTAATTCTTGAAATTTTTCAATTCTTTTTCCAAATGATCTTGAAACGACACAGCTCTTTCTTTTTGTTTGTGTTGTCTCTAAACCAATACAAGGCACCCCTCTAAGTTCCATTGCAGTTCTAGAACTTAAAACGTTGGAACATTTTTTGATCCAAGTATTAGATTTATTTTTAAGTTGTTTTGCATTATAAATTCCATTCTTTTGATAAAACTTCGTAAGCTGCCTACCAACACCCCACACGTCATTAATTTCAACTTTTTCTAAAATAGGATCTAAATTCTCAATGCCAATTAAACTTGTGACTCCTGATTGTTTTTTCTTTGCAATATGATTTGCAACTTTACTTAAAGTTTTAGTTTTAGCGATACCGATACTAGTTGGAATCCCAGTCCATTGTAAAACTGTTTCTCTAATTTCTCTTCCAACTTTTTCAACTTCAGTATCTGGAAAATTAGATAAATCTATGAATGCTTCATCAATTGAATATACCTCTATTTCAGTATTAAATCTTTTCAGAGTTCTCATTACCCTTCTAGATAAATCTCCATACAAAGAGTAATTTGATGAAAAAACTTCAACTTTATTTTTTACAATAATATCTTTTGCTTTAAAGTAAGGCTCACCCATCTTGATCCCCAGCGCTTTTGCTTCATTGGATCTAGAAATGATACAACCATCATTATTGGATAAAACAACCACAGGTTTTTTTCTTATTTTTGGATTAAATAATCTTTCACATGAAACATAGAAAGAATTACAATCAACTAAGCCTATTTTTTTAGTACGTAGAATGGATGACATAAGTCACAACCCCCCAAATAAAAACATCTTCTTCTTCATTAATTAAAATTCTATTAGAAAAATCTTTAGAGCCTGACGATAGAAATTTTTTATCTCTTTCTTGAACTAAAGTTTTAACTACAAGCTCATCATGAACATTTGCAATAACCGTTGAAAAATTTTTTGGTTTTAAACTTTTATCGACAACCAATAAGTCTCCATCATTAATCCCAACATCGACCATGGATTTACCCTGAACTCTGATAATAAAAGTAGCCGGAACATTTTTGATTAAATGCATGTTCAGATCGATATCTTCTTCGATATAATCAGTGGCAGGTGATGGGAAACCAGCACCAGCTTTATGTAGATAATAGGGAATAGTTAGTTTCATGTTCTTGTTTTGTTCTAATTTATAGCCCATTTACACAATGCACGCAAGAGGTTGTATTTTGAGTCCGTAATTGAATCAAAAGTGAATCAAAACGTGAACATCAAAACTATATTTTGTATGCTTGTGGATAACTTCAACCAAGGATAGTTTTAAATTCTAATTTAATTATAAAAGGAGAAAAATAATGAGTTCAATTGAAGTCAAAACTTTTGACAATCCAGACGAAAGTAACACGAATTTTAAAAATGCTAAAATAGATATTGTGAAAGTAGGAGATCAAAGAGTTATGAGATTAGTTTTACAACCAGGTTGGAAATGGTCACAAGACATTAAGCCAACAGTTGGCACAGATAGCTGTAAAGCAAAACATCTAGGTGTAATTGTTTCAGGAGCAGTTTGCGCAAAACATGATGATGGAACTGAATTAACTTATAAGGCTGGTGATGCATATTCAATAGAACCAGGTCATGATGGTTGGGTAGTAGGTGACAAACCTGCAGTAGTTTATGAGTTTCATGGAAAATGGGGAGAATAGTGAAAAAACTATCGTGTCATTGTGGTGCTATAGAAGCTGAGATAAATTTAGAGGGAGACTTAGCCAAAGTAATAAAATGCAATTGTTCTATTTGTAAAAGAAAAGGAGCAATTATGTCTATGGTAAAAAATGAAGATTTTAAAATTGTTAAAGGTGAAGAAAAATTAAAACTTTATCAATTTCATTCAAAAGTTGCCAAACATTACTTTTGCTCAGATTGTGGAATTTATACCCATCACAACCCAAGAATAAATCCAGCGATGACAGGATTTAATGTTGGGTGTATTGATGAAATAAATACTTTTGATATCAAAGATGTTCCAGTAAACGATGGTCAAAATCATCCTTTAGATAAAAAATAATTTTCATGCAACAATTTAGTTTATGCTTTGGTAGGGTAAAAAAAGACTGTTTAAAGTTCATTAAATCTCAAGAGACAAAAGCCGATAAATTCAAAAATAAAGAAAGGATGATTAAATCTTTCTTAATTCCTCTATGTTTTTGGATTAGTGAAAAAGCTGATAAAAAAAAACCGTATTTTGTAGGATTAGCAGGAGGACAAGGAACTGGTAAAACCACAATTAGTTCTTTAATCAGAATTATATTAACAAAATACTTTAAATTGAATGTTTTTAGAATTTCAATAGATGACTTCTATAAAACAAGAAAAGAGCGAATAAATTTATCAAAAAAAGTTCATCCTATGCTTTTAACTAGAGGCGTGCCTGGAACACATGACATTAATATGATGTTAAATTTTTTTAAAAAGTCAAAAAGTAAGAAATTCAATAGATTAAAATTACCAACATTTAATAAAGCTATCGATGACAGGTATAATAAAAAGAAATGGTACGATTTAAAAAAGAGACCAGATGTTATCATTTTTGAAGGATGGTGTGTTGGAGCAAAATCAGAAAAAAATAATACTTTAAAGAAAACAATTAATTCATTGGAAAAAGCAAAAGATCAAAAACAGATTTGGAGAAAATATGTTAACAACCAATTAAAATCAAAATATAAAAACTTATATTCACAATTAAATTGTTTGGTTTATCTAAAAGCAAAAAATTTTAGCTTGTTACAAAAATGGAGATTAAAACAAGAGAGGAAACTTTGGGTTCAAAGCAAAGTAAAATCAAAAATAATGAGTAGAGGCGATGTATTAAATTTTATGCAAACTTATCAAAGAATTACTCAAAACATGTTTAGAAATATGCCCAAATATGCATCAGTTATATTCAATTTAAATAGTAACCATCAAATTAAATCTGCTGTATATAAAAAGAAATGATTAGGATTTTATTTATAATTACAAGTTTTATATTTTTGTTTAATAATGCAAATGCTGAAACTTTTTCTGCAGCGTTAAAAAAAGCTTATAATGACAACAATGAATTAAATGCTGAAAGAGAAAGCCTAAACATTTCTGAGCAAGAACTGAAAATTTCGATGAGCTCATATCTTCCTTCTGTAACTTTAAGTGGAAGTAAAAGCTCAGAGGACACCAATAAATTAACCAATCAGAATGGAACAGATGCAACGATTTCAGATGTAGACCCAACTGTGCAATCATTGACAATTACCCAAACATTAATAGATTTTGGAAGAGGTGCTGAATTAAGTAAAAGTAAAATTGGCATTGAATTAGCTAAAGCAAAGCTTTTAAAAAAAGAGCAAGAAATTCTATATAAATCAATTGAAGCTTATACGGGGTTAATTTCAGCGAACGAAAAACTTAAGATTAATAAATCCAATGTTAACCTATTAGATCGACAGGTCGAAACAGATAGAATTAGGCTTGAGCGAGGGAACATATCTTTATCAGATGTTGCTCAATCAGAGTCCTCTTTAGCTGGAGCACAAGCAAAGTTAATACAAGCTGAAAACGATTTTTTAACCAGTAAGCTAAATTATGAAAATGTGATTGGCACTATTAATGATACAGAGGCACTAGATAAATCATCTATCACAATAGTTAATTTGCCCAATGAATTAAACTCTGCAATAGAGATATCAAAAAAAGGTAATCCAGATTTAATTATAGCTCAACTTGAATATGAACAATCAAAAAAAGATACAACAAGTGCAAGATCTGATTTAGCCCCAACAGCAACCTTATCTTTTGATAGATCAAAAACAGATGATCTAAGTTCTACTTATGAGGAAAAAGAACAAGATACATTAAAAGCAACTGTCACATGGCCTTTTTTTTCAGGTGGAAAGAATTATGCAAATTTGAATAAAAACAAAAGTCTGGAGACACAAAAAAATCTTCTTTTAAATAATATGATCAAAAAAAATCAAACAGATGTTGCGAGTGCCTGGTCAAATTATCAATCAAACAAAAGTTTACTTAATTCAGTAAGAGCTCAGGTGAATGCTGCAGAAATCGCAAATGAGGGAATTGTAGCTGAATATAATAGTGGATCGGATAGAACCACTTTAGAAGTTATTCAGTCTAACTCTTTATTATTGAATGCTCAGATTTCGTTGGCAGATTCAGAGAGAAACTACATTCTTTCGCAGTTTAATCTTTTAAAATCTATCGGATTGCTCAATAGCGAATATCTTAAATTGAGATAAAATTAGCTTTTTTAGGCTTAAATAAATAAATCTTGCCAATGAGAACAAAATGTGTACATTTATAAGCATGATTCGAGTGACAAAAATATTAAAAAAAGAGGCAAAAAATGACTAAAAATAACTTAAAAGTAGTTAAATCTACTAAAGATCAAGAATTGGACAATAAAGAGAAAAATAAAGCTTTAGACGCAGCAATCAGCCAAATCACAGATAATTTTGGAAAAGGTTCTGTGATGAAGCTTGGTGAAAAAAGAGCAATGGATATCGAGTCGATATCAACAGGTTCTTTAAGTTTAGATTTAGCTTTAGGAATAGGCGGTTTACCTAAAGGAAGAATTATTGAAGTTTACGGGCCAGAGTCTTCTGGAAAAACTACATTAGCATTACAAGTTGTTGCTGAAGCTCAAAAAGCAGGTGGAATTTGTGCATTTGTTGATGCTGAGCATGCTTTAGATCCAGTTTATGCAAAAAAATTAGGTGTAAATACTGAAGAGCTTTTAATTTCACAACCAGATGCTGGTGAACAAGCTTTAGAAATCGCAGATACATTAGTAAAATCAGGCTCTATTTCAGTTATCGTAATTGACTCGGTTGCCGCTTTAACTCCAAAAGCAGAAATTGAAGGTGAAATGGGAGATCATCATGTTGGTCTTCAGTCAAGATTAATGAGTCAAGCTTTAAGAAAATTAACTGGTTCAATTTCAAATACAAATACAATGATGATTTTCATTAACCAAATCAGAATGAAAATTGGTGTTATGTTTGGAAGTCCAGAAACAACATCAGGTGGTAACGCACTTAAGTTTTATTCATCTGTAAGAATGGACATTAGAAGAATTGGTGCCATCAAAGACAAAGATGAAATTATTGGAAATACTACAAGAGTTAAAGTGGTTAAAAATAAAGTTGCGCCACCATTTAAAGTTGTCGAGTTTGATTTGATGTATGGAAGAGGTATTAGCAAAATGGGTGAGTTAGTCGACCTAGGTGCTAAAGCTGATATCATTGAAAAATCAGGAGCTTGGTATGCTTATAAAGGTGAGAAAATTGGACAAGGTAGAGAAAATGCAAAAACTTATCTTGCACAAAACCCTAAAGTTGCTGCAGAAATAGAAATGGCAATTAGAGAAAAAGCTGGTGTGATTTCAAAGAAAATTGAAGGAAATCCATTAAGTCCTGAAAAAATTGAAAAGGAGAAGAAAGTAGCTGAAAAAGAAGAGGCTGCAAAAGAAACTGCTCCTACAAAGAAGAACTAGAATTAAAGGTCATCTTTAAATTATAAAGGCGCTTATTATAAGCGCCTTTCCCCCTTATCGTTATCTAGACATAGAACAAAAAAGCTGTATTTTAAAAATATGGCGGACAAATCATTAAATGAAATAAGAAGTACGTTTCTTAAATACTTTGAAAAAAATGATCATAAAATTGTTGAGTCTAGCAATTTAGTTCCAAATAATGATCCAACCCTAATGTTTGCCAATTCAGGAATGGTTCAGTTTAAAAATGTATTTACTGGTCTAGAAAAAAGAGATTATCAAAGAGCTACTACCTCACAAAAATGCGTTAGAGCGGGTGGTAAACATAATGATTTAGAAAATGTTGGTTACACTCCAAGACATCATACCTTCTTTGAAATGTTGGGAAACTTTTCTTTTGGAGATTATTTTAAAGAAAGAGGAATTGAACTTGCATGGAATTTAATCACCAAAGATTTTGGGTTAGATAAAAATAGGCTTTATGTAACTGTTTTTCATGAAGATGATGAGGCTTTTAATTTCTGGAAAAAAATAGCGGGTTTTAGTGATGACAGAATAATTAGAATTGCAACATCAGACAATTTCTGGTCAATGGGTGAAACTGGTCCCTGTGGTCCTTGCTCAGAAATATTTTATGATCATGGTGATCATTTAAAAGGAGGATTGCCCGGAACTAAAGATCAAGATGGAGATCGTTTTATTGAAATTTGGAATTTAGTTTTTATGCAGTATGAACAAGTTTCAAAAGAAAAAAGAATAGATTTGCCAAAACCATCTGTTGATACAGGGATGGGATTAGAGAGAATTGCAGCTCTTTTACAAGGCACACATGATAATTATCAAACTGATCATTTTAAGAAATTAATTAGCTCAATATCTGATGCAACAAAAGTCAAACAAGAAGATAAAAATATATCAAGTTTTAGAGTAATTGCTGATCACTTAAGAGCAAGTTCATTTCTCTTAGCCGAAGGAGTTTTACCCTCAAATGAAGGTCGTGGATATGTTCTTAGAAGAATTATGAGAAGAGGAATGAGACATTCTCATTTGTTAGGATCTAAAGAACCAATTTTTTATAAAATTTTTGACTCATTAAAAAACGAGATGTCAGGAAATTATCCAGAGCTTGAAAGATCTCAATCTTTAATACAAGAAACTTTAAGGATGGAGGAAGAAAAATTTTTAGTTTTACTAGATAGAGGTATTAAAATTTTAAATGATGAGATTGCAAAAATAGACAAAGTTTTACCTGGGGATGTCGCTTTCAAATTATATGACACCTATGGTTTTCCATTGGATCTTACTGAAGATATTTTAAAGAATAAGTCATTAAAAGTTGATCATCAGAAATTTGATGAATTAATGAAAAAAAGCAAAGAACTTGCTAAGAAGAATTGGAAAGGTTCTGGAGATAGTTCTGAGGAAGCCATTTGGTTTTCAATTAAAGATAAAACTGGTCCAACAGAATTTTTAGGTTACGAGTCTAATCAGTCTGAGGGTGTTGTATTAAACTTAATTAAAGATAATACAGAAACAAAATCTTTATCTTCTGGTGAAGAGGGAATGATCATTACCAATCAAACTCCGTTTTATGGAGAGTCAGGAGGACAACTTGGAGATAAAGGTACAATTGTTTCTGGTAATTCTGTTTTTCAAGTAGAAGATACGCAAAAAAAACTTGGAGACTTATTTGTTCATTACGGATCTTTGAAAACTGGAGAAATAAAAATCAATGATGTAGTGGAAATGAAAATAGATGTAGAGCGAAGAGATAATCTAAAAGCTTACCATTCTGCAACCCACTTACTCCACGAGTCATTAAGAAGAACTCTAGGTAAACATGTTATGCAAAAAGGATCATTAGTTGCTCCAGATAGATTAAGATTTGACTTTAGTCATATGAAACCAATTACTGATGAAGAGCTAGTAACTATTGATAAATTAGTTAATGAATATGTTTCAAATAGTTCTGAGGTAACAACAAGAATTATGACTCCAAAAGCTGCAATTGAAAAAGGAGCGCTAGCTTTTTTTGGAGAAAAATATGGAGAAGAAGTCCGTGTCGTGTCTATGGGAAAAGAAAAAGAAACTTACTTTTCAACAGAATTATGTGGAGGTACACATGTTAAAAATACTGGTGATATTGGAAAATTTAAAACTGTAAGCCAATCGTCTATTGCTGCAGGCGTTAGAAGAGTTGAAGCTCTAAGAGATAAACAACTTGAGGACTTTATTAAGAATAAAGAAAAATTATCAACTTTATCGACACAAAAAGATGAAGAAACGATTAAAGATTTGTCATCGCAAATTATTAAACTTGGAGGCAAACCAAATGTTGATAATAAAAATTTAAAAGAAATTATAAAAAATCTTTCACGACAACTTGAACAACTAAATGTTAGTTCAGTTCTTCAAGACAAAACTAAAAACATTATTAAAGATGATAAGATAAATAATATAAAAGTTAGATTTCAAAAAGTGCAAGATTTACCTCCTAAAGATTTAAGAAAATTAGTTGATAATGGTAAAAAAGAATTAGGTGATGGTATTGTAATTGTTTTTGCAAGCAGTGAAGATAAGGTTGGCTTGGCAGTTGGTATTACTGATAAATTAGTTGATAAATATGATGCAGTAAAATTTGCAAAATTAGGATCAGAGATAATTGGAGGAAAAGGCGGCGGTGGTAGAAAAGATTTTGCTCAAGCAGGGGGTCAAGATAAGAGCAAAATTGATGAAGCTTTTGAAAAAATTAAGTCTTTAATTTAATTTCTTTTTTAAATTATTGTCAATTTCATCTAGAAATTGATTTGTTGTTAAGTACTTACTTGATGGCCCAACTAATATCGCTAAATCTTTAGTCATAGAACCACTTTCGACACAGCTGATACAAACTTGCTCAATGGTATTAGCAAACTTTATAAGATCATCATTTCCGTCTAATTTACCTCGGTGAGCTAAACCTCTTGTCCAGGCAAAAATCGAGGCGATAGGATTAGTTGAAGTTTCTTTTCCTTGCTGATGCATTCTATAATGTCTTGTAACTGTTCCATGAGCTGCCTCAGCTTCCATAATTTTACCATCAGGAGTTAAGAGTGTACTTGTCATTAAACCTAAAGATCCATAACCCTGTGCCATCGTATCAGACTGGACATCACCATCATAATTTTTACAAGCCCAAATATATTTTCCACTCCATTTCATTGCACATGCAACCATGTCGTCAATTAATCTATGTTCATAAGTAATTTTTTCCTTATCGAATTTTTCTTTAAATTCTTTATTAAACACATCCTCAAATATATCTTTAAAACGTCCATCGTACTTCTTAAGGATTGTATTTTTTGTTGAAAGATACACTGGCCACTTTTTTATCAGACCGTAGCTAAAGCAAGATCTAGCAAAGTCTTCGATAGATTTATCTAAGTTATACATAGAAAGGGCTACTCCTGGTCCAGTAAAATTAAATACCTCGTATTTAATTTCATCTTTACCGTCCTCTGATGTCCACTTAACTTCCATCTTTCCTTTACCTGGAACTTTAAAATCAGTTGCTCTGTATTGATCACCAAAGGCATGTCTGCCAATTACCACTGGATCTGACCATGAAGGCACTAATTTTGGAATGTTAGAACAAATTATGGGCTCTCTAAAAACAGTCCCACCAATGATATTTCTTATTGTTCCATTTGGTGATCTCCACATTTTTTTTAAATTAAATTCTTCAACTCGTGCTTCATCAGGAGTGATTGTAGCGCACTTTATACCTACACCAATTTTCTTAATCGCATTAGCAGAGTCTATTGTAATCTGGTCATCAGTATCATCCCTGCTCTTCATACCTAAATCATAGTACTCAATACCGATATCAAGATAAGGAAGGATTAATTTTTTTTTAATAAATTCCCAGATTATTCTGGTCATTTCATCACCATCTAACTCTACAATGGGGTTTTTTACAGTAATTTTGCTCACTTTATTTATATCTTAATAATTGAATTTCGTAATTTTATATACATATTAATGAAAAATTATCAAATAGAAGAACATGTTTAGTAAGATATTTCCAAAAATTCACGCTGAGGGATACAAGTTCCTAGTTATCTCTGGAATTATTACAATCGTATTTTATAGTTTCAGTAATTTTTTAGGTTTAATTGGTTTGGTATTAACAATCTGGGTTTATTATTTTTTTAGAGATCCTGATAGAGTAATCATTGATGATAATAATTATCTGGTTAGCCCTGCTGATGGAGAAATCATAAAAGTTGAGGAAGTTGATGGTCCAAAAGAGCTAGGTTTAGAAAATAAAAAATTTAATAAAATCAGTGTTTTTATGAATGTATTTGACTGCCATGTTAATAGAACTCCATGTGCTGGAAAAATTGAAGAAATTTTATATAAACCTGGAACATTTGTTAATGCTTCTCTTGATAAAGCAAGTGAAGATAACGAGAGAAATTATTTCAAAATAAAGGACACAGATAATAATGATATTATTGTAGTTCAAATAGCAGGTCTGGTAGCGAGAAGAATAGTATGTGAGTCAAATAAAGATCAAGAGTTAAAACAAGGTGATAGAATTGGAATGATAAGATTTGGCAGCAGAGCAGATGTTTATTATGAGAATTATCAACCTTTAGTAAAAGTAGGTCAAAAAGCTATTTCGGGTGAAACACTTCTAGCTAAAAAATAAAATGGAACAACCAAAAAATAATTTGAAGATTGTAGCAGATAAAAAAAGAGCAAGAATGATCTTGCCAAATATGCTTACATTAATAGGGGTTTGTATTGGTTTAACTTCAATACGATTTGCTCTTGATGGTAGATTTGAACTTGCAATTATTGCAATTCTTTTTGCTGCTTTAATCGATGGTCTTGATGGAAGAATAGCTAGACTAATCAGAGGTACTTCTAAAGTTGGAAAAGAATTAGACTCGCTTACTGATATGATCAGTTTTGGGGTAGCACCAGCATTTATAATGTATTTCTGGAAGCTCAATACTCTAGGAAGATTTGGTTGGTTGCTTTGTTTAGTATATGTAATTTGCGTTGCATTACGTTTAGCGCGGTTTAATATCAATTCAAATCAAGAACCTTCATGGAGAGATAATTTTTTTGAGGGAGTTCCGTCACCAGCTGGAGGAATTTTAGTTTTAACACCTTTGATTATTAGTTTAAGCGGTTTTAACTTTGTTCAATTAAATTATGATTTAATGGTACCAATTTTTTTTATTGCGACTTCTTTTTTACTAATTAGTAAATTCCCTAGTTATTCTTTTAAAAAGATAGTGATCCCAAGAAAGACAACAATATTTCTTTTATTTGGAATAGTTCTATTTTTTGGTCTTTTATTGATTTATACTTTTAATGTAATTGCGATAAGCACTGCAATTTATGTACTTTTATTACCAATAAGCTTTTTCCATTTTCAAAAAATTAAGAAACAACACGAAAATGACAAAATTCAAGACGAAGATGACCTTGAAGACGTACTTTAATGAAAAAAAATGTAATCGTTTCTTTAGCCGATGCTAATTATTTTCCTTTACTAGATGAACTGGTAGATTCAATTAAAAGATTTAAACAGAGTGAAGATGTTGCTATTTGCATTTTGGATGCAGGATTAAAACAAGATCAGAAAGATAGTTTATCTAAAAAAGTTGATGAAATTAAAAATGCCGAATGGGATATTGAAGTGCCTGGTTATAAGGTTAAAGGTAAAGAGTGGTTGAAAAGTCAGGTCTCAAGAGCCTTTTTACCAAGATACTTTCCTAACTATGAAAAATATCTGTGGATTGATTGTGATGCATGGGTAAATGATTGGAGTTGCGTAGAATTATATTTTAAGGCTTGTGATGATGGAAAGCTTGGAATTACTCAAACAATTGGCCCAGGATATAAGATTACATCAAAAGTAAACTGGCTTTTTGGAAAGCTGGCGTTAATCAAATCTCAAAATTTTAAACACGCTGTAAAATCAAAAATTAGTTATGCAGATGCTAGGAAATTAGCTTTTGCCCCACATATTAATATTGGAGTTTTTTCGTTAGAAAAAGACTCTAATGGATGGAGTACTTGGCAAAATAATTTAGAGAAAACTCTAAAAGCAGGTAATATTTTTGGATCTGAAGGTTTAGCAATTAACATGTCCGTTTATATTGATAATTTAGAAACAGAGTTTCTTCCTTTAAATTGTAATTGGATCACAAGTAATTTACTACCAAAATATGATCAGAAACAAAGCACATTTGTTGAACCATATTTACCAAATTATAAAATTGGCATAATGCATCTTGCAGCAGGTATTTGGAAAGATGGTAAAGATATGCGAGTGGATAAAAGTATTAAAATTGAATTAGAAACTTTAGATAAAGATAAAATACTGAAAAGTTTAAGATATAATATTAATTAAAAAAGTTTAAAACTTCCAAACATTATTAACTTTGCAAACATGTTTAGTATTATGTTTTTTAGCGCCGTTTAATTTAATATAGGATTGAAAAATTCTACAATATTTATCATTTTTATAATAAGTTTTTACAACTCTAACTTTTCCTGAAGATAACCTATCCCCATTATGCCATGAAACTATTTTACCGTTAGGAGTATTGTTTAGTGCAATTTGTATTGCATCTGTGTGCATTTTGATTTCTTTATCGTTAAGATTAAATTTCAAATAATTATTTATGTCCACAGTCAAAAAAAGAACAGCAGCACCTGGAACCCCAAGAGAAAGAGCATTTAATACAGAACCTGAACTTTCATAATCAAGTATTTTTTTTTCAGTTTTTGTGTGATTGGTAGTTGTGCAATTTGTTAATAGAAGAGTTATTAAAATTAAAAAGAAAGTCCTTACTATGATTTGTTTTATCAACTTAGTTGCACCATCCATCCATACTTATTAAAGTAGGTTTATAATCCTCGTTTTTATGCGTCTTAACCCAAAGTGATATTTGTTTTTTTGATGAACCACTTGAACATTCAGTTTCATCAAAACGCATTCTTCCGTTAAAATCCTTACTGCCATTTCTTCCTGCATAAACAACAGGATTTTTATCACCATATGGATTTTTCCAACCTTGATCTAAAAAATAATTTATAAAGATATTATTTAAATCATTTATTCCACCAGCATTATTATCAAGTTCACAATTAATTGAATATTTAGAATTTATTGGCAACGAACCACCACCATTAGTCATACACAAAGCTAGTTTATGTTTAATGAATTTTACAGCTATTTTGTGCTGAGCGATTGTTGCATTTCTTTTTGCCGAATTGCTGTAACCATTATAAGCGACTATACCGACGGAAGATATAATGCCTATGATTGCTACCACCACTAACAATTCTATTAAAGTAAATCCTTTATGAGTTTTTATATTTTTTGTCATAATTAATTTAAATATTTTTCTGCACCTGGCCAATCCCAGTAATTAAAATAAAAACCTGTCCCAAATGCAAATTTACAAGCGGTAAATGTTTTTGATCTAGCTTTTTGTTCTATGTATAAAAGTACTTGAAAGTCTCTACATAAACTTGAATTTATTCCATAAGTAAATATGGGTCTTATTTTACCACCAGCATCTCTGCTTTCGCTATACCAACTGACAATTTCGAAGTCTTTCATGTTTTCGAGCGTTGTATAAACAGCAGCTTTATGTTGTCTGATTTCTTTAGAATTAAAATAAGGTGGAGACCAAAATCTAAAATCCATAAAATGTCTTAAGTCCCAAGAAGATCCATTACCCGATGTAACATACTGAGCATCAGGGATTAAAAAATTTGGTTCAGGTAGTTTTCTCTCTTTTTTTATCTTGTTGATATCAACTTTCTGTGGGCTGACACCAGCACAATTTGAGATAAAAAGATAACTAATCAATACCAGTATAATTTGGAATAATTTCATATCCTCCATCTAACCTTTCACAAGCAAGAGACCTATATTCTACTGGTGTCCAACCCTCCATGCCTGTCCAATTGTAATATTTGCAATTTTTGGCAATACCTGCGTCCTGCAAAAAATGTTTTACGCCATCGTCACATTCAACTATTTCTTTACTCTCTTCATTTATAGTTTTTCCGTTTTTATCCACCGTTTTTACAAGTGTCGTTTTGATATCACAGTATTGATTTTCTTGATTAGCAGAATGTGCTTCATCAAAGTAAGCAAGCCAAACAAAGAACCCTAGAACCAGAATAATTATATTTTTAATCAAGATTTTTTAAAACCTCTTTTACTTTAGATGATAATTTTTTTTGATTTTTATTGTTTTGAACAAGTTTTTTATCAGCTTTTATTTCTTGAATTACTAAAGAAACATTTTCTTTTGAAACTTTAAGCTTTACATATGCTCTATAAGATTTGTGATGTGTATAAAATATCTCTACTTTTTCAACAATATAATCTCTTACAAGGGTATCGTTGATTAAATTAATTATAGTGTCTTCAGCAGAACCTGTAATATTGTTATTCTCATCTATACCAGTTTCACTTTTATTTATTGAAGACTGATTATTCATTTTACCATTAATCCGATCAGCTAACTTAGCTTTTGCTAATATTGTGGATTTTTTAATTGCTAATTCTAAGTCAGGCGAAACACTCGAAGCAGTCTCATACATCCATTTTCTATCTTCACGCTTGTACTTTATGTACCATTTAGGTGTTTTAGTAAGCTCACCTCTTTTCGACATATCTTTTTTAACCGTGTATGTGCTGCAATTAAATAATGTAAGACTTAATAAAGTAGCGATTATAATCCTAATTGTTTTATTCATTATTTATCTCCTTTTGGGTTGGGGAAATCTGAAAAAAAACCAGTTAATTTATGTTGAACTACTGAAAATGTTTTTTTATTTTGATTTTTAGCTTCTTTCCATTTTTTTATTTGAAACTCTTTAGTTTCTTCAAACTCTTCTTTAACATTATCTTTAAAGCATTTTAAAAGCTCATTAAATTTTTGAGTAAACTCATTAAGATTATTTTCACTAGCACTGATGGGTTGAATAGAAATAGTAAAGACCACCATTGTTATCATCATTTTTTTTATAAGGTTTTGTTTTTTCATATAGGTAAACTTATATCGTAATCATAATATTGTTAGTGAAATGAAAGATAATTCGTTTCACTATGTTTTTATAAGCTAGTTCTATAAAAAATATTTATGGAAAAAGAATTTTACAAAAGCTTAAAATCAAAAACATTAAGTGATATTGCAAATGGAAAAATCACTTACGATAAATTAGACAATATTTTAAGAGAAGATAAAGAAATTGTGTTAGAAGCTATACGACACGAAAGCTTTGTATATTATGATGTACCTAAATCGTTAAAGGATGATCGGGAAATAGTTATAGCGTCTCTCAAAAAGTATGGATTAATGTTAGAATTTGTATCTGATGAATTAAAGAAAGACAGAGAGATAGTATTTACAGCAGTAAAACAATGTGGATTTGCATTGAAATACGCAGATAAAATTTACAAAGAAGATAAGGAAATAGTATATGAAGCAATTAAATCTGATGGCTGGGCATTACAATTTGTTGGTAGAAAGTTTTTAAGAGATCCTAATTTCTTATTTTCTGCAGTAAAATATCATGGATATGCTTTTGAGTTATTACCCAAAAAATATAAGAGAGATAAAAATTTTATAGAAAAATGTATTAAAGTTCACGCATATATTTTACGATTTTTAGAGCCCAAAATTAAAAAGAATTACCTTTTTTTAGAAAAATTAATAAAGATTAATGGTTATTGTTTACAATATATTCCAGATGAATTTAAAGATGATTTTAATCTATCGATTTTAGCTGTTAAACAAAATGGATTATCAATCAGTTTTGTTGAAGGTGATCTTAGAAAAAATAAAAAGATAATTATTGAAGCTATAAAAAGAAATAGAGAAAGTTATGATTTTATTGATAGTTCAATGAAACTCGATAAAGATGTTAATGCTGCTTTTATGAAATATTCTATGATTTAATTGCTATCAATTATTTGTTTAAGAGTTAATATTTTTTTCTCAACTTCTTCAATTGCAACGTTAATTTTTTCTTTCTCATTTTTACTAAATTTAGTTCCACCTTCACTTTCTACATCAATAGCATCTTTAGTGGCTTCCATTAATCTGCCTATTTTAGCGCTAATATCTATTAATGTATTGGAGGTATTATCAAGTTTTCCAAGTTTTAAGTCTGCTGCTTCAAGCATAGACTCGTGGGCTTCAAGCATAGGGCTACCAAGTTTTCTTCTTCTAAATTCTAAATCAAGTTTAACAGAGTCTGAGTGGTGAATATTGTGATCCAAATCTCCTTCATCAGTACATTTTCTAAAATGAGATTCACTTTTTCCAGTTATTTTTTTTATTTCATCTTTTTTGAGTTCTTTAATAATATTTTTAAGAGCCAACTCCAAAGACAACAATTTTCTTGGATATCCCGCCATATTTATAAGTTAATTTTTAAACTTGTGAAAATCAACCCCAAACCTTTCACTAAACTAAATTTAATAATTAGAGTAATATCATTACTAATAACAAAGGAGATTAATATTGAAAAAACAAAATATAATTAATTATTCACCAAGTGAATTCGCTTTTGGCTTTGAAGCCTGTAATAGCTGTTACTACGATAAAAAAATCAACGGTATTGAATTAAAAGTTCCATTTCCTGGGATTTTTTCAAAATTTGATAGTCTTCAAAAAAAATTCTATCATGGAAAATCTAGTAAGATACTCTCAAATAAACTTGAGGAGGGTGAAATAGTTGGAGATTATAATAAAAGGTTACAATCAGAAATTTTGTACGATCTTAAAGATAGACCTTTTACACTAAGTGGTTACATAGATAGTTATATCAAACACAAAGACTCATTTACTATTGTTGATTTTAAAACAACAAAAATTGATGAAAATAAAATTGATACTTATGCAACTCAGTTACAAACCTATGCATTGATGATGCAGAAACCAAAAGAAGGTAGTCTTAAGCTTACTCCTGTAAAACGATTAGGAATTTTTTGTTTCGAGCCAAGTGACATTACAGAGTTAGGAAAAAATAATTGTAATATGGTTATGGATACCCAATGGTTTGATATACCAAGAGATGATAAAGATCTAATTGGTTATATTACAAAAATTCAAGATGTTTTATATTCTAAAACAAAACCTGAGCCTACTTCTACTTGTGGTGTATGTAACTTTAAAAAGGTTATGAAGTAATGCAAAAACTTAACAATTCAGACATTAAAGTAACTGAGGTTATCAGTTTTATTTTAGGACAATTTAGAGACGAAAGAGTAGAACATGACCTTGAAGTAACCTCTGAACTTATTTTGATTGCAAGAATTCTTCATCAAAGATTTAAGATTAATAATGGAATTAAAGTTAAAGAGGATAAATCAGTAACTTTAGCAAGAAATGAAGTTTTAAAAGAAATTAAGAATGATGAATATTTCGATCTAATACAAAACTTTATTAAAGATTATCGACAATTTAGAGATAAAAACGTAAATTAAAAATCATGTGGAAATTCATTAAGTATAGTTTCAATAAAGCATTTGAAAAAGATTTGTTATATTTAATTATCTTTTTTTTATTTCTAAGTTTTATTGGAGTTACTGTCATTTCTACTTTAATTTTTGCTTTACAAAAATTAGGAGTTTTATCTGAAAATAATTTTTATACTGAGACTTTATGGCAAGGATTTAGATTATTTTTCGATCAAAATGCTATTTTTAACCTGGGTGATAAAAATACTTTTTTAGATTATTTCTTTAAATTTAACATAACTGTATTTGGAATTTTAATTTTTTCATCAGTTATTGGTATTGTTACTAATTTAATATCAAATAGGATTGAAGAGTTAAGAACTGGTAAAACTAAAATAGAAGAAGAAAATCATATAATATTTTTTAATTTTAGTAGAAGATTAATTCCTCTTTTAACTGAGCTTTGTAAAGCTTATGAAAATGAAAAACAATCTTTTGTTGTCGTTTCCAATGAAGAGCCTTTGATTGTTATGGAGAAAATAAAAAGTGTAATAAAAATTCCAAAAAATATTACAATACTTGCAAGAAAAGGATACGCTTGGCAAAAAAGTTTATTAGATAAAATTAATTTAGAAAAAGCTAAACAAGTAATCATTTTAAAGCCTGATATTAGCGAATTGTTTAAAACAGAAATAGATTGTGATGTTGAGGTAGGTAAAAGCATGTCATTTATTATTGGGTCTAAAGAATATAATAAAAATCCGTGTAAAATTTTAAGTGAATTTCATAATTATAGTACAGGTTTATCTCATACAATGTTTAGTATGGATATTTGGGGTAAAAAGATTGGTAAACTAGGAAATGATTGGGTCCCAGAACCTATCAGTTCAGAAGATTTAAAAAATGATATTATATCTCAATGTACTAATACACCCGATTTAACAGAGATATTTGATAATATTTTTGGTTACGAAGGTTCAGAAATATATTTTGTTGATCCGAATAAATCAAAATTCAAAGAAGTTCTAAATAAAAATATTGGTAGAAATATTAAAGACTTAAATAGATTGTGTGACAATATAATTGTAATTGGTTTCTATCTAAATGATCAGAGTAAAAGAAGAACTTACAATAAGATTTTTTTAAACACCCCAATAGACTTTCCACTAACAAAAAACTTTGGACTTATTTGCATAGCTAAAAATGAGGATCAAATATTAAAAGAATTAAATGAACTAGAAAGTCATGAAAAAGAAGTAAAAGATATCAATCCAAATCTTAAACAGGATGATCAAGATCTTAATATTTCTTTTTTAGATTTCAGTAAGGAAAAAAATAAAGAATATCTCTCAAAAATTATTGGAAAATTGGTTGATTCAAATTATTACAACAATTTAAAAAAAATCGATGTTTACCATAATGAAAAAATTGATGAACTCAATAATATAAATTTTTCAGAAACAATTAATTCCTCTGAGGAAAATGAATTAATTAATTTAGGTATTATTTTTCATATGATTAATACAGACCATAAGAATTTTTATAAATTTCAAGTGTATAAGGTTAATCAAAATTCGCCTTTATATTCAAAGATCAAACCTGCCGATGAAATTCTTAATGTTATAAAAAAAGAAGATTTGAAAAAAAATTTGGATGAAAAAGAATATTGTTTTTATACTAAATGGGCAGCAGGCACTGAAAAAAAACTAAAAATAAAACTAAATGATATTTTAAGTGAAAATAATGAAATTATTGTTATCTTAAAGAGATACGATACTCAGAAAATTGAATTTTTAGAAATTTCAAAAGCAGAAGTATTAGATTGTAAAACAAAAATTTTCAAAGAATTTGATAAAATTGAGTCTGAAAAGAAAAGTTTTCAAGAAGATATTAAAATAAATTCTATACAAAAAAATTTAGATAATTTTTCAGAGAATATAATTGATAATAATTATCGAAATGAATTTAGAGAGGAATTTAATAAAAGTAATTGTATAATCCTATTTAACGAGACCAATCAACAAATTCAAAAATTTAGAGAAAATCCTACAGAAGATCACAACATGATCAATAATTTTGTAGGATTTGCAAAGATCGGAGATCAGCACTCTAAGGACAAACAATCTTTAATTACTGAGATAAATGGATATCGAACAAAAAAGATATTAGAAGATTTCAAATATAAATACTTCAGTCCATTTGTTGGAAATGATGTTGTTGAAATGAACTCAATTATTAGTAAATATATCGCTGCAGCAACATTTGATATTAAGCATACCGACTTAATAAATCTTTTATTTAGACGGGCTCATACGTTAAAATCACATACATTATTAGATAAGTCATTATCAACAACTTTTTGTGAGCTTGAAAAGTATTTCCAAAATAAAAATGAAGTCTTAATTGGAATTATTGATTATGATTTTAGCTTATCAAAAAGAAAAATTAAAAATATATCAATTAACCCCGAACAAAAAAAACAAATAGATTTAGATGAAGGGGATCGATTAATAACAATTGCAAATTTCAATGACCTAGAGATGGTCAACGATATTAGATATTTGCATATATTATAAAAAGAAAGGCATATTAAATGAAAAATAATAGATCAAAACTAGAGAGAAAACTTGATGAAATAAATCATACTATGGAGCTTATAAGAACTGTAGTTCCTGTAATTATATTAGTTGTTCAATTAATTATTTTAACAAAAATTTAATTAATTAAAATTATGAATATTTGTATTGATTTCTTAGTTACAAACTTCAATAAAAAATTTGGTTTATCTAAAGATGATCTCAAGGATTTTATGCTTTATCAGACAAATAATAGCGGTGTAATTTATGAAGGTGAATTATTAAAAGCTGATAATGAAGAAAAATTAATTTTTTTAATAAAAAAATTAGCCAGGTACAATAGTCAACCAGAAAATATTGGTAAATTTATTAGTAAAATAAATGAAAAATATGGCTCTATACCAAAACTATTTAATTATATTAATAGCAAAATTAATTTAACTTTCTTTGAGGATTTAAAAAATATTGAAGATCTAGAAAATTTTAAGTTGAATTTTTTAGAATTGATAGATGAACTATTATTTTTATTAAATACAGATCCTAAAGTGAAAGGTATACAGCTTGCAAATTTAATTAATATTTTAAAAGATTCTAATTTATTGGGAAATTGGACTATCAAACCAGATATACATGTTGACAGTGTGGTCCCACTTTTATCTATTCATAAAAAAAAGATGATTAATTTATCTCGAGATGAAACTAAACCTGGTGATTTTGAGAAATATAAAGTTTTACCAGAAATTTCAACAGTTTGTTCAAAAAAAATTACAGAACAAAAAACAAATTTTAAAAATTCATGGACGAAAGATGAATTAAAGAGAGTTAATATAGTTCTTTATGCATATGACTATTGTTTTCAACATAATTTAAACAATGAAAAAAAAATTAGTCCAAAAACTTTAGACAGAACTATTTTTTTATATTCATCATATAAACAAACAGGTTATTTAAATACACATAGATTTCACGAAGAATTTTGCGAAAAAACGAAAAAACATTATTTTCAAAATACTTTAGAATACACAAAACACATTGAACTTATAAATTCACTTAGTTTTTAATTGACTTAAAAAAAACAGTAATATTTAATCATTTAATGTCATGAAAATAAAATTTGAATTAGTAAATACTGATAAAGGCATTGAAGTAGAAACTTTTTTCTTTGAAGTAAATAACTTTGAAGAATTTAAAAAACAGATTGAAATATGCACACTAAGTAATAAATTTTGGGGGGGTGAAGAAATCGCTGAAGAAATTGAAGGTTTTGCTTCTGCAATGTTAGAAAATCATAAGGATATCTCTAAAACTTTAGATGGTTCAGACTCTAACGATGAAGGCAGATTTCCAATTTCTACAACTATTAGATATTCAAGTGCAGATGGTGTAACCACAATTGATGCTGGTATAGATTATACTCATAAGGATCATGCTTTTTTTAAAGAAATTGATAAGAGTACTTGGGAAAAACATGAATTAGAATTTACAGAAGATTTATTTAATTTTTTTCTAAAAAAAAGTAAATGATGGGGATTTATAAATGAATAAAGAAGAAGCTTTAAAGATATTAGACGAAAGCTTTGTAATGGACGAAGACTATCAAAAGATTCCAAAGGAATTTTGGTCTGATAAAGATTTTGTTCTAAAAGCAGTTAAAAAAAAAGGCTCTAGTATTGATTATGCAGATGCCTCTCTAAAAAATGATAAAGAAATTGTAATAAGTGCCATTAAGCAAGATAGTTTTGCAATTGATTACATTGGTGATGATATCAAAAAAGATAAAGATGTATTATTAGAAATTATTGCTCAAAAAGGTGCTGACTCAATAAAATTAATAGATGAGAAATATAAAAGTGATAAAGAAGTAATTTTAAAATTATTGCATTGTAAAAAAGATTCTCTTTTACTTTCATTGGATGGTGAAAAAGAGTCAGACCCAATTAAATTTATGTCTGAAGAATTTTTAAAAGATGAGCAAATTCTTGAGGCAGCATTACAGAACCAATGGTTAGAATTAGATAAAGTAGACAGTCAACTAATTACAAAAAATATCGCCAAAGCTGCGATGAAAAATAAAGAAAACTTTGATAAACTTGAAGACAAATTTAAAAATGATCCAGATATAATATTAGAAGCTTTAAGATATGAAGATACGTGGGGTGATAGTGAAATTTTCAATAAAATGAATGAGTCTCTTAAAACAAATAAAGAATTTTTAGTAAAAGCAGTTAATATCAAAGAAAGTATATTTGACCAAATTTCAGATGATTTAAAAAAAGATAAAGCTATTGTTTTATCAGCAGTGAGTAAAAATGGTTTTATACTTAATAAATTAGATGAAACATTTACAAAAGATAAGTCAGTGGTTTTAGCAGCTGTTAATCAAAGTGGTGCATCTTTAATGCATGCAGACGACTCTTTAAAAAAGGATAGAGAAGTGGCACTCTCAGCTATTAAAAACCATACCTCAGGACACTATATAGACTACTTAGATAAAAGTTTTATAGAGGACAAAAAATTTGTTCTTGAAGCATTAAAATACAATAAAAAATTTCTAATTTTATTTAGAGATTACAAAGAGATAATAGAAAAATTAGTTGAAGATAATGAAATTTTTGAACTTATTAAAAAAGGAGAAGTACGAGGCAAGCTAAATTCTAGCAAATTACATGAATGTATTAAATCACAACTAATTGATTATGAACTAATATGTTTAACTTGGTCTGGAGGTGGTGATGATTTTCATGGTTATAAATTATTGTATGGGAAAAAAAATAATGCAAAAATTTCAAAAATTGAGATAGATGAAAGTAAAAAAGAATTTATAGAAAAGCTTATTGACGACTCAACCATAATTGAAGAAATGAACTTAGAATTAGGTAGTGCAGGAGCATATTTTAGTAACGGTGGTTTGGTGTTAGCTTTAAACCCTTTAAAAGAAAGATTTCAGTGGAACATTACTACAAATACGAATGCTGAATTTAATGAACTAAATGAACATGATAGTGTTTTAGCTACAATTAATTTACAAAAAGATTTTATTGGACTATCTTTGAGTGGCGAAAACGGAGAAGAAGTAGGCTTTGATGAAGAAAATGAAGAATATCAATATGAGAAAACACCCGTAGGTAATGAAATTGAAATTTAAATAAAAAATTATGTCGAAATCAGATAAACACGCAGAAGGAACAGCTAAAAAATTTGGAGGGAAATCTTCAGACTATTTAGAAATTCATGAGATGATGGATAGTTCTAAATCTGCATTTGGGGATAATAGACACAGAGCAATATTTCACACTACATTAGGATGTTATTATATTCAAAAAATGTTTGGTATTGATTTTGAAGAAGTCGATAAGTTGAGAAAAAAATATAATCTTCCGGATCAATTCATAGAAGATGTGGTTCAATTAATTAAACATAATAGATCTCACGGGGTTCACATAAAAAACTCAGATGGTAAAAAAATTCATGTGAGAGATGTAGCTGAGTCTCATATATTAGATGACTTTAGACAAAAATTTATTCCAACACTAAGTGATTATTTAGACAATATGAAATTGACCTCGTGGATGAATAATGCCATGACCGATCTTCCAAATAAGGAAAAAAAATCAACAGTAAAACAAGTAAATTTTAAAATTAAAAATATTAAAGAATAAATGACAGATTTTAAAAAATTAGAGGGGCTTCACAAGAAATTAGAGAAAATAAACTCTGAGCATGATCCAGAAATGAATTTTGAACATGAATTACTAGAACATTTAAAAAATAAATTTCCTAAA
Organism: uncultured Pelagibacteraceae bacterium; assembly: GCA_902547785.1. Lineage (GTDB taxonomy): Bacteria > Pseudomonadota > Alphaproteobacteria > Pelagibacterales > Pelagibacteraceae > Pelagibacter. Next base: position 60,703 of record CACCPC010000002.1, on the reverse strand, counting down.
GAATATAAACTAACCATTGAAGCTAAAAAACAGGATGAACCTGATGAGGATCCTGAAAACATTACACCTGGAAGAATTGGTGAGTATATGGGTAATAGAGTAGATGAATTTATTGATGAATATGAGTCAGCTCTTAAACAATTGGTTGAAAGCTCACCTAAATTGGATTTTTAATTAAACTTAATTTATTTTTTTATTTTCAGACTATAGAATCTTGGTAATAAACTAGTTAAAGCAGCACCACTCCATATAGAACCAGGAATATCATGATATAATTGATAAAGTTCAGATTTATTTATATTTTTATATTCAGTTGTAGCTGCTATTTCCTCTGTGAGAGTGTCAAAAAAATCATATAATTTTTTATCCACTATTTGATTGAATTTATTTAAAAAATTATTTTGTTTTTCTGTTAAATCAACATCAATAAAATAATCACCACTACTACTAGGCACTTGAACTTTTATTTTTTTATCCACTAATCACTCCTTTTTAATGAATATAATCCCATAGATTTTAAATCTGTCAATTGAAGCAAGGGTGAAATCTATTAATCATTATTTCACTTACTCTTGTGTATAAATTTCCCATAGCTAAATATAATATTTTAAGTGAAATAGATAAATAAGGACTTCACTAACATTATTTCATAATTAGCTTATATTTAGGTTATGAAAACATTTAGACCTTTTAAAATAAAAAAATATAAACCTTTTAAGTTCAAGATAAAAAAGAGACCTGTCTATAAACCATTACGTGTTAAAAAGCCTAAGCCTTATAAAAGGGGCAGGCTATTAAAAAGTGGTATTATTCAACATATGAGAGTTACATGTACAGGTAGACGTTATTGGACACCAAAAATAATTAAAATTGACACTCCCGGCTAATTAAAACTTTGCTATAATAGTTTTATGAAAACTTATAGAGTAAGAGTAAGAATTGCTGGTGGTAGAATAGTTGATATTGAAATACAAGCACCGGATGTACATGCAGCTTTAAATATGGCTAAATCACAATATGGTGATGGCAATGTTTTAGGTGCTCCAATGCTAGTAAGATAATAATTCTACAATGACAAATATTAATGACCTTAAGTTCACGATAGAACCTGAGGAAACCATTGAAATGGAGCAATTTGTTAATAGCGATAATAAAGAAAAAGAAAAAAAAATTTGGATACAAGTAAATTGGGGATTTTATCGAAGAAGAGAATTTACTATTCACGATTTCAATGTTTTTGATGATTGTAAAACTTTAGAAGATATTCAAAAAAAGTTAGATGAAAAGATTAAAGAAGCAACGCCTATAGTTAAAGATACAAAGCACGAATTATCAAAATTGTTTGTTCACGATGTTAACTTAAATGTTTACGAGACCTCAGGATTATCTGAAATTCTTGGAACAGAAGAGGGCGATGTATTTCTTAATGAAAGCAGTGGTGGAGGAGCTTTTTCCAATGTCTTTCATTCAGAAAATATAGATGATGCTGATTGGAATAAAACTGTAAGCGAAAGTGTTAGAGGTGAAACTGATGTATCATTGGAAGCTGCTGCAGAAGGTTGGCAGGACGATGTTTTAGTGGAAGATTTTAATTATACTAGCATGACACATGATACATTTTATAGAGCACCTCTTAGAGTAGTTGAGGTTAAAAAAAAATGATATATTCTGAAAAAGATATTATTGAAAAAATTAAGAATTTAACAAAAACTGTTAAGAATGAACAAACATTTGAAAGTGTTGTTGATCGTTTTATAAACGAAACCTTTGGTGATCCATCAGGTGCAGGAAATACTGAGGGTGTAGAGTCATTGATATTAGATTTAACTAATAATAACGAAGAAATAAGAAAATTTTTTAATAATGATCAATATAATATTTTAATTGAGAAATTAAATTTGTGGCAAGACCAATATTTTGAATAAACTATAGGACTTTATAGGATAACTTGCACCAGACTTGCACACAGCGAGATAAAAAAATATAATTTTGTCATGATAGATAAAAAAGAATTAGATGAAATTACGAACATTGGCACAAAAACTGATAGATGACGTACAAAGAGATTATTCTTCAGGATTGAATTGAAAAAAAATAAGATTTCAAAAAATTGGGTTAATAAGCAAAGACGGGATACCTATGTACGTCAATCAAAGGTTGATGGTTATCGAGCTAGGTCGGCCTATAAACTCAAAGAGATAGATGAAAAATTTAGAATATTTAAAGGTGGAATGTCAGTCGTAGACATTGGAGCTGCTCCCGGCAGCTGGTCACAGTATGTTGCAAAAGTAGTTAAGAGCGGAAAGATAATCTCTATAGATCTCAAAGAGATGGAAAATATAGAAAATACTTTACAAATTCAGGGTGACTTTACTTCAGTTGATACCCAAGACCAAATTAAAGAATATCTTAAAAAAAAACCTGATGTAGTCATGTCTGATATGGCCGTAAACACCACTGGGATAAAAAATATCGATTCAATTCAAACTGGTGAATTGTGTAAAGAGGCGATGGTTTTTTCAAAGGATGTAATTTCAGAAAAGGGTTTTTTTATTTCAAAAATATTTATGGGTGGTACCTTCAATGAAATTGTCGCACTGGGAAAAAAAATTTTTAAAGAAGTGAAGGTTTTTAAACCTAAATCTAGTAGAAAAGATTCTAAAGAAAGTTTTATAATTTGTAAAAATCTTAGATAGTTTCTTTAAATTTTAAAGGAATCGTATATAAATGATCATGGTTCCTATAAAAGAAGCTCTCACCTTTGATGATGTAACTTTAATGCCTAAGTATTCTGAGATCTTACCCTCAGATGTTGATACTAGCATTAAACTTACAAATTATTTAAAATTAAAAATTCCTCTATTATCCTCAGCTATGGATACTGTTACAGAAAGTAAAATGGCTATCGCGATAGCGAAAGCAGGTGGGATAGGAATTATTCATAGAAATTTAGATATAAAAAAACAAATTCTTGAAATTAAAAAAGTAAAAAAACAAAAACTTTTAGTAGGCGCAGCTGTTGGGGCTGGGCCAAGAGAATTTAAAAGAGTAGAGGCAATACTTAAAGAAAAAATTGATATGATTGTTGTTGATACTGCTCATGGACATACAAAAAAGGTTTTAGAAATAATTAAGTTTATCAAAAAAACAAAAGATAAAAAAACTGCTCTTTGTGCTGGAAATATTGCTACACCTGCAGCAGCAAAATTTCTATTAAAGCTTGGTGTTGATGTTATTAAAGTAGGGATTGGACCTGGATCAATATGCACTACAAGATTAGTTGCAGGTATTGGTGTCCCACAACTTAGTGCAATACTAGAAGTTAGAAATGGAATAAAAAATAAGAATGTAAAAATTATTTCTGATGGTGGGATAAAATATTCAGGTGATTTGGCAAAAGCATTCGCTGCTGGAGCAGATGCAGTTATGATTGGCTCATTATTTGCAGGGACAGATGAAGCACCAGGAAAATTAATTAGGAGAAATGGTAAATTATTTAAAAATTTTAGAGGCATGGGTTCAGTTGGTGCTATGAACAAAGGATCTGCAGATCGATACTTTCAATCAAAGCAAAAGGACTCGTCTAAATATGTTCCAGAAGGAGTAGAAGGATTTGCAAAATATAAAGGCAAAGTTGATAATATAATTTTTAAATTAATTGGTGGATTAAGATCATCTATGGGATACTTAGGATCAAGACAAATTAAATATCTAAGAGATAAACCTCAATTTGTTAAAATAACAAAAGCTGGTTTTTACGAAAGTATGGTCCATAATGTTGATATAGTAAAAAGTGATAATAAATACTAATGAGAAAAATCTTTAAAATAACTGTTATTTTTTATTTTCTAATTAATACTTTTAATTTTTCTTTGGGTAGTGAGAATTTTTTCAATAAAGGTCTAGAACTATACAACAAAAAAAAGTTTGAAGATGCTCGATTTATGTTTGAGAGAAGTATTGTATTTAATCCAAAACACTCTAATTCATATTTATATTTAGCTAAAATTTACAATCAGGAAAAAAATCAAAAGAAAGAGGAAAAAAATTTAGAGGCAACTTTATTGATTGAACCAAATAATGAAGAGGCAATGTTAATGTTGATGAAAATAGCATTAGAAAAATCAAACTACTCTAAAGTAAAAAGTCTTTCAGAAGACTTTGTCAAAGTTTGCAAAAATTTATGTAATGAAAATAAAAGTATCTTAGATTCTTTAGCAAACTTAGAACCCAAAAATGAGTCTTGATCAAAATTTGAATAAGATTTTAATTGTTGATTTTGGTTCACAATTTACACAGTTAATAGCAAGACGAGTTAGAGAATTAGGAATTTTTTCTGAGATAGTAAGTCACAAAAAAATTAAAAGTAAAAATATCAATCACACGATCAAAGGCATTATTTTATCTGGTGGTCCTTTAAATGTTTATCAAATTAATAAATACTCCTTCGATAAAAAGATAATTCAAAAAGGAGTCCCAGTTCTAGGTATTTGTTTTGGGCATCAAATAATATCTAAATTAAATGGTGGAAAAGTAAAACAATCTAAACATAGAGAGTTTGGTTTAGCTAATATTACGAAAAAAAATCATAGTCTTTTAATTAAAAATTTATTCAAGAAAAAAAAGTCAATTAAAGTTTGGATGAGTCACGCTGATCAAGTTTCAAAATTACCCAAAAATTTTAAGGTAATTGCCTCAAGCCAGAATTCTAAATTTGCAGTGGTTGAAAATAAATTTAAAAATTATTATGGAGTCCAATTTCATCCAGAGGTGACCCACACAGAAAATGGAAAAAAACTAATAAGTAATTTTATATTCTTAATATGTAAAATGAGAAAAAATTGGTCTTCTAAAGATCAAAAAATAAAATTGATAAAAGATGCAAGACAAATGGTAGGAAATAATAAAGTCATTTGTGCTTTATCAGGGGGAGTAGATAGTAGTGTAGTTGCGCAATTATTAAATAAAGCAATTGGGAAAAATTTACACTGTATTTTTGTTAACACTGGGCTTTTAAGAAAAGATGAGGAAAAACAAGTTGTTGCAACATTTAAAAAAAAATTGAAGATTAATCTTACATACGTGAATGCTGAGAGAGAATTTTTAAGAAAATTATCAAATATTTCAGATCCTGAAAAGAAAAGAAAGATAATAGGAAACTTATTTATAAAAATATTTGAGCGTTATGCCAAAAAAATTAAAAATGTAAAATTTTTGGCTCAAGGAACTCTTTACCCTGACTTAATAGAAAGTAAATCAGTTACTGGTAGTCAAACATCGAAAATTAAATCTCACCATAATGTTGGAGGTCTACCCAAAAAAATGAAACTTAAATTAGTAGAGCCACTAAAATTTTTATTTAAAGACGAGGTTAGAAAACTAGGATTAGAACTAAACTTAAGCAAAGAAATTATTTCTCGTCATCCTTTTCCAGGACCTGGACTAGCAATACGAATGCCAGGAATAATAACCAAAGAAAAAATTAATATTTTAAAAGAAGCTGATCATTATTTTATTCAAGCTTTGAGAGATCACAATCTATATCATAAAATTTGGCAAGCTTATGCAGCTCTACTTCCAGTTAAAACAGTTGGCGTAATGGGTGATAATAGAACTTACGAGTATTTGTGTTTGCTTAGAGCAATAACATCTGAAGATGGTATGACAGCAGATTTTTATGAATTTAAAAAATCATTTATACAAGAAATTTCAAATAAAATAGTGAATAGTATTAGAGGGATTAATAGAGTAGTTTACGATATAACTTCGAAACCACCGAGTACAATCGAATTAGAGTAAATGAATAAAAAGATTAAAAAAATTCTTAATAAAAAGAATAAATCAAAAATTATTTGTCTTACGGCATACTCCAAAAATGTTGCCACAATCCTTGATAAACATTGTGATTTAGTATTGGTTGGGGACTCATTAGGGTCAGTTTTGTATAACTTTAAGTCCACTAAGCAAGTGACTTTAGAAACCATGATTAATCATTCTAAAAGTGTCAGACTTGGTATTAAGAAATCATTAATGGTTGTTGATATGCCTTATAATACATATCGAAATCCAAGCGAAGCTTTGAAGAATTCAAGATTAGTTATGAAAGAAACCAAATGCGATGCCGTTAAGTTAGAAGGGGGAAAAAAAATAATTCCTATCGTTAAAAGATTAATTAAAAATAAAATACCAGTTATGGGACATGTTGGAATATTACCTCAGACAGATAAAAAATTTACCTTCAAGGGGAAAAAACTAAAGGAAAGTGAGAGATTACTTAAAGACACTAAACTTTTAGAAAATGCTGGAGTTTTTTCGATTGTATTAGAATGTGTAGAAACAAAATTATCAAAGAAAATTTCCAACCATATAAAGATTCCAACAATAGGAATTGGTTCTTCAGTCAATTGTGATGGTCAAGTTTTAGTAATTGATGACTTAACAGGATTAAGTCAAAGTAAATTAAAATTTGTTAAAAAATTTGTTGATATAACAAAGTTGATCGAAAATGGTGTGAAAAAATTTAAATCTGAAGTATTAAAGAAACAATTTCCTAAAGCTAAACATTCTTTTTCAAAATGAAACTGAATAAAATTGAGCCAAAATTTATAAAAAAAAATAATCCAAGAATAGGTTTAATAACTTTAGCTAGTGATTTTAGAATTGAAAAAGATTTTAACGATATAATTTATGGTAAAGATATAGATTTATATTCAAATAGAATAAATTGCTACAATCCTCTTACTAATGAAACTTTGAAAAAAATGGCAGATGATATTCCTGAAGTAACCCAAAATATTTTACCAGATCAAAAATTAGATTGTGTTGCGTACGGATGTACGTCAGGAACTATTGCTGCAGGTTATCAATCAATTTATGAAAAAGTAAATTTAGCTAAACCCAATACAAAAGTCACGACACCTATTACATCAGCAATTAATGCTCTTAAAACACTAAAGATAAATAAAGTTTCAATATTTACCCCATATACTGATGAGATTAATCAATCTGTTATTAATTATTTCAAAAATGAAAAAATAGAAATTTCTGAACTATCTTATTTTGATATAGCTTCTGATTTGGATATAGGAAAAGTTGATCCTCAACATTTATTTGATGTTTTAATTAAACAAGATTTGTCAAATAGCGATGCGTTGTTTGTATCTTGCACAGCACTCCCTGTATTATCAATTATCGATGAAATAGAGAAAAAATTAGGTAAGGTTATTTTATCTAGTAATCAAACTTTAATTTGGGATACACTTAAACAAGTGAATAATCAAAATAAGGTTGATGGTTATGGGGTGTTGTTTAATAATTAGTTGATGAATTTTTCAATTGAAGAGTACAAATCTAGATTAAAAAAAGTTCAAAATTCAATGCAAGATAAAGGTATTGAAATTTTGATTTCACAAGACCCTTCAAATATGAATTATCTTACTGGCTATGATGCATGGTCTTTTTATTATGCACAATGTGTGATTGTTCATGCAAATGCTGATGAACCGATTTGTTTTGTTAGAGATCAAGATGCTGGTGGCGCTTATATAAAAACTTATTTGAAAGATGAAAATATAGTTAAGTACCATGAAAAATATATTCACACTTGGCCATTACATCCTTACGATGCTTTAGTAGATTTAATAAAGGAAAAAAAATGGGATAAATCATCTATAGGTGTTGAAATGGATAGTCATTATTTTACCGCTTATTGTTATGAAAAAATAAAACAAGGATTACCCGATGCAAAATTGTTAGATAGCAAACGATTAGTAAATTGGGTTAGGCTTGTTAAGTCAAATACAGAAATAAAATATATGAAAGCAGCTGCGCAGATCACTCAACTTGGTATGAAAAAAGCATTTGAGGCTATTAATCCAGGTGTAAGGCAATGTGATGCTGTTTCAGAAATATGGTCAACTTTAGTCAAAGGAACCTCAGAATTTGGAGGGGATTACGCTTCAATAGTGCCAATGCTTCCAACTGGAAAAGGAACCTCTGCATCCCATTTAACTTGGACTGAGGATAAATTTGTTGAAGGTGAAGCTACTATTATAGAGTTATCTGGCGTTAATAAAAAGTATCATTGTCCAATGGCCAGAACAGTTTTACTTGGAAAGCCCGATCAAAAAAAAATTGATACAATGAAAAAAACTAACGAGGCACTTCAAGCGGGTATAGATAAAGTTAAAGCAGGAAATACAGCTGATGATGTTGCACAAGCTTTTTGGAAGATATTAGATAAATATAAAATTGAGAAAACTTCAAGAACTGGCTATTCAATTGGGATAGGCTATCCTCCTGACTGGGGCGAACATACTTTAAATATATCAAAAGGTGACAAAACATTATTACAGCCCAACGTTACCTTTCATATGATTGCAGTAATGCAATTTGGAAATTGGGGAGTGGAAGCTTCTGAAGCAATTAGAGTAACTGATAAAGGTTCAGAATTATTTTGTAATTTCTCAAGAGAACTTCACGTTAAAAGCTAATTATTAAAGGTTGATATTTATTCTTACAAATGTTTTAAAGTTCCTTAAATTATGGCATCAAAAAAAGATTTCGTTAAATTTGATAAAGTCGATAAAAGCTATGACGGTAAAGTCTTAGTCGTCAAAGACCTTCAATTAGATATAGCTGAGGGAGAATTCATTACAATGTTGGGACCCTCTGGTTCTGGTAAAACAACTTGCTTAATGATGTTAGCAGGTTTTGAAACTCCAACTAATGGTGAAATTTATTTAGATGGTAAAGCAATATCCAGCATCCCCCCTCATAAAAGAGGTATTGGAATGGTGTTTCAAAATTATGCATTATTCCCGCACATGACTGTGTATGAAAATTTAGCTTTTCCATTAAGAGTGAGGAAAATTCCAAAAGATGAAGCTGATAAAAAAATTGATAAAGCGTTATCAATGGTATCCCTACAAGGTTTCGCTGCAAGAATGCCAGGTCAATTGTCAGGTGGACAACAACAAAGGGTAGCCGTTGCAAGATCATTGGTGTTTGATCCACAATTAGTTTTAATGGATGAACCTTTGGGTGCTCTGGATAAAAATTTAAGAGAAAGTATGCAATATGAGATTAAACATATTCATGAAAGCATTGGTGTGACAGTTGTTTACGTTACACATGATCAAAGTGAAGCTTTGACGATGTCCAATCGTATTGCAGTATTTAATGATGGTAAAGTTCAACAACTCTCAAGTCCTGATGAATTATACGAGAAACCTGTAAATTCATTTGTCGCCGAGTTTATTGGAGAGAATAATACTTTTGGTGGTGAAGTTTCAGATATTTCTGGAGGAAAGTGTAAAGTAAAATTAGCAAATGCAGAAATACTAGCTAATCCAATCTCAGTCAAAGGTAAAGGAGAGCGGACTACTGTTTCTTTAAGACCAGAACGAGCTTTGATTAATCCAAGTACAAAAATGGACAATCTTCATAAAGGAAAAATAGAGGAAGTAATTTATCATGGGGACCATACAAGAGTAAGAATAAATCTTTTAGGTAACCCAGAGTTTATTTTAAAAGTTCCAAATAGCTCATCTAACTTAGATATTAAACTTGGTAATGAGATTAATATCGGATGGAACAGTGATGACGCTCGGGCACTTGACCCAAAATAGACATTCCACAATCATTGAATAAGTAGATAAAAAGGGTTGTTGACTCTCTTCCCTGAAGTTGTTTTAATTAGTTTTTTAAACGTTTAAACGGAGGAAAAATGAAAAAACTAAGTAAAATATTACTAGCTATTTCTTTTGTACTTTCACTAACTACTTCAGCATTTGCAACAACAGTAACTGCAGTGTCTTGGGGTGGGGCTTATACTGAGTCTCAAAAGTTAGGTTATGGTGATCCTACTGCTAAAAAACTAGGCATTAACATTGCTTGGGTTGATTATTCAGGTGGTTTATCAGAAATCAAAGCACAAAAAGAAGCTGGAAAGATCACGTGGGATATAATGGACGTGTTCGCAATGGATACTATTACTGGATGTGATGAAGGATTATTTGTTGAATTTGATTTTGACAAAGACTTCCCACCAGCTCCAGATGGAACTCCAGCAAGTAAAGATTTCTTTACTGCAATGCCAAGTAAATGTGCTGTAGGAAATATTTTATATTCTTGGAACTACGCTTATAACACTGAAAACGTTAAAGGTACTCCAAAGACTATCAAAGATTTCTTTAACACAAAGAAATTCCCTGGAAAAAGAGCTATCTACAAAAGCGCTTTAACTAATTTAGAGATCGCTTTAGCTGCAGATGGTATTAAGCCAGGTAAAGGCGGAGCAAAAATCTACAAAGCTTTAGAAACAGAAAAAGGTGTTGAAAGAGCAATGAACAAGATCAAAGAATTATGTACAGATCCAAAAGGTGGATGTGTATTTTGGTCTGCAGGTGCTCAACCACCAGAACTGTTAGTATCAGGTGAAGTAGTAATGGCTACTGGTTGGAATGGTAGATTCTTCAATGCAGAAATTGGAGAAGGTGCACCAATCAAACAAGTTTGGGACGGCCAAGGTCTTGATTACGAATATTTCGTACAAGTCAAAGGTGGACCAAACGATTCTAATGGTATGGCTAAAAAAGCTTTAGCTATGATGACTAGTTCTGAAATGTTAGCAGGAAGTGCTAAATACATTGCATATGCTCCTTGGAGAAAATCTTCAATTGGTATTATGGAAAAAGGTGAGCCTTGGTATAAAGATGGTAAGACTAACATGGTACCACAAATGCCAACTGCACCGGCTAACACTAAAAACTACTTCCTAGTAGATCCAATTTTCTGGGCTGATAACGGAACAGAGCTTGGTGAAAAATGGGAAGCTATGAAAGCTGGTCTATAATTTAAGTTTTAAAGAACTAAATTATATATTATAATTTAAGGGCGGTTATTTATAACCGCCCTTTTTATTTATGAGCTCAGAAACAAAAAAAATCTTAACTACAGACGGAATACCCTTAGAGGTTAGTCTAAAAAAAGCGGAAAAAAAGAATAAGATCAAAGCTTTCTTGCTCGTTGCTCCTTTATTATTTTTTTTAATTATCACTTATGTTTTTCCAATAGGTGACATGTTGTTCAGAAGTGTTGATGATAAAATGGTAACACAAATGTTACCCAAAACATTTAAAGCAATGGAAAACTGGGATGGCCAAGAGTTGCCAGATGAGGAAGTTTTTGCAGCATTTCATGAGGACTTTATAAAACTAGTTGAAGATAAACGAGAAGGTAAACTATCTACTCAATTAAATTACACTAAAAATGGATTTAAAAGTATTATTAAAAAATTAAGAAGAGCATCTAAAAAATTTGAAGAGGGAAACTATAAAGAACAAATAATGGCAGTACACAAAAGATGGGCTGATGTTGAGTACTGGAGAGCAATCCAAAGAAGAGCCCCTGAATTTACAGGTCAAAAATATTTAAAAGGAATGGATATGTATGTAAATGAGGAAGGGAAAATAGTAAGCGTTGAGGAAGATAGGAGAATTCACAGAGTATTATGGTTAAGAACTCTGGAGATTGCATTCTTTGTAACTGTCTTTTGTTTTTTGATGGCTTATCCAATAGCTCATTTGTTAGCTACTCTGCCAATGAAATATAGTAATTTATTAATGATCTGCGTACTGTTGCCGTTCTGGACTTCATTACTTGTAAGAACTGCCAGCTGGATGATTTTGTTACAACAACAAGGTATCGTAAATGATTTCTTTGTTGGAATAGGATTAGTAGCTGACGATAATAGGCCTGAGATGATGTACAACAAGACAGGAAGTTATGTTGCGATGACACAAATTCTGCTGCCATTTATGGTGCTTCCGCTATACAGTGTAATGAAAACTATCTCACCAAGCTTAATGAGAGCTGGAAAATCGTTAGGCGGTACACCGTTTGTAGCATTTTGGAAAGTTTATTTCCCACTAACAATTCCTGGAATAGGAGCAGGTTGCTTATTAGTGTTCATTTTAGCGATTGGTTATTACATTACACCAGCCTTAGTTGGTGGTGCATCTGGGACTTTAATCAGTAACCAGATCGCCTTTCATATGAAAAGTACCCTTGACTGGAGTTTTGCATCTGCAATGGGACTAATGCTGCTGAGTGGAGTATTGGTGATTTATTGGCTTTATAACAAAATAGTTGGAATTGATAACATTAAATTGGGATAATTAGGATGGCATTACCAAAATATACTGAACCACATTATAGAATTTGGCATTATATTTATCTAACAATTTGTGCCGCTGTTTTCTTTTTTCTAATTGCCCCTTTATTTGTAATCTTTCCATTATCTTTTAACGCAGAAGAATTTTTAAGTTTCTCTGATGGGATGAAAAGGCTTGATCCAGATGCTTTTTCTTTGAGATGGTATAAAGATATGATTTATGGAACTAAAAATCCTTGGGGATTAGCTGCTAAGAATAGTTTTATTATCGCAATTTTTGCAACAATAGGTTCGGTGATACTTGGAACAGTTGCTGCCTTAGGTTTGAGTAGTAGGCACATGCCTTACAAAGGTTTGATAATGGCTGTTTTAATTTCTCCTATGATCGTACCTTTAATTATTTCAGGTGTTGCAATATTTTTCTTTATGGCAAAAGCTGGTTTGGCAGCAACCCATACAGGTATTGTTCTTGCCCATATTATTTTAGGAACACCATTTGTTGTTATCACGGTTACTGCTACACTCTCAGGATTTGATCACAGTGTAACTAGAGCTGCTGCAAGTTTAGGCAGTGATCCAGTGAATACTTTTATGAAAATTACTTTGCCATTAATTTTACCTGGGGTTATTTCAGGTGGATTATTTGCATTTGTAACTTCTTTTGATGAAGTTGTTGTTGTTTTATTTTTAGCAGGATTAGAAAATACAACTATTCCAATTCAAATGTGGACAGGTTTAAGAGAACAATTAAGTCCAACAATTCTAGCAGTTGCGACTTGTTTAATTATACTATCAACATTAATACTAGTAACCGCTGAGCTTTTAAGAAGACGATCAGAGAGGCTTAGAGGGATTAATCGATAGTAAAATAATCAAATGAAAATTAAGAATGTAGTAGTTATTGGATCAGGTACAATGGGTAGCGGTATAGCTGCTCATCTATGTAATGCCAATATCCCTGTCACACTTTTAGATTTAAAAACTGAAATAAGTCAAAATGCTAGAGAACGAATTCACAAATCAAGACCACCTTTATTAATTGATAAAACCAAAATTGATAATATTAAAGTTGGAAATATATCTGATGATTTTGATGTGGTCAAAAATGCTGATTGGATTGTCGAGGCAGTGGTTGAGAGAATTGATATTAAACATCAAATTTATGATAAAATTTTTGAAAGCAGGAAAGATGGAGCAATAGTTTCCTCAAATACTTCTTCAATCCCAATCAAAGTTTTATCTCAAAATTTAAATAAAGATCAAAAAAAAGATTTTTGCATCACTCATTTTTTTAATCCTGTACGATACATGGGTCTTTTAGAAATAGTTAAGAATGAAGACAATGATCTAAATAAAATCAATCAATTAAAAGAATTTTGCGAAGTTGAGTTGGGTAAAGGAGCAATTGTTTGTAATGATACCCCTGGTTTTTTAGGAAATAGGGTAGGTGTGTATGCAATGCAAATTGCAATGACTGAAGCATTTAAGATGAAACTTTCTGTGGAGGAAGCAGATGCAATCTTTGGAAGACCTATGGGTATACCTAAAACAGGAGTTTTTGGATTATATGATTTGATTGGGATAGATTTAATGGCAGATGTTTTAAAAAGTTTTATCAAAGAACTTCCAAAATCTGATGAGTTCCATGAGGTTGCTAAAGAAATTCCTCTAGTAAAAAAATTGATTGAAACTGGATATACGGGAAGAAAAGGCAAGGGCGGCTTCTATAGAATGAGGAAGACTGATAGTGGAAAAATTATGGAAGCTATTAATCTTGAAACTGGCGAGTATTCAACAAGTCAAAAAATAGATATTAAGTCTGATAAAGTAGATTTAAAGGCTCTGATTAATAGAAATGATAAGTATGGAGACTATGCTTGGTCAGTACTATCCAAGATAATAAAATATGCTTCATCACTAGTTCCTGGGATTACCAAAGAATTTAATGACATAGACGAAGCAATGAGACTTGGATTTAATTGGGCGAAAGGACCTTTTGAGATGTTAGAAGAAATTGGTGTTAAAAATTTCTTTGATAAAGTTGATGAATATAAAGGTAATAATTTTTTAGAAAACCTATCTAATTCTAAAGATGAAAATTTTTATGGTGAAAGGCAAAAATATACATCGATTGAAACTTTAGGTAAGATTAAAAAAACTGCCTCAAGTATTGATGGCAACAGTTCAGCTTCAATTTATAGATTTAAAGATTTTAATATTGTTGAGTTTACAACTAAAGCTAATGCGCTCGATTATGACTCAATGGATGCTCTTAAGAAAGCAACTGATAAGCCTTTAATAATAATTAATGAAAGTATGCAATTTTCTGCTGGTGTTAACCTGACTTATACAATGGAATTTGCAAATAAAAATGATTTTAAATCGATAGAAAAATTTATTAAATATTTTCAAGAAACTTGCAAACATCTAAAGTATTCTAAATACCCGGTAATATCTGCTCCATCAGGTTTAACTTTGGGTGGAGGTTTTGAAGTTTTAGTACAAAGTAATTTCGTAGCCTCGCATACAAATATTGTAATCGGATTAGTAGAAACTATTGTTGGATTAATTCCAGCTGGAGGTGGATGTAAAGAAATGCTAGCTAGATGGTTAAATACTGAAGAGGCTAAGAAGGATCCAAAATATGCACCTTTAAAAGTATTTGATATAATTGGCTATGGTAGAACAGCTACGTCTCCAGTTGAGGCAGAGCCTTTGAAATACTTATTACCTGAAAATAAAAGAATTATGAATAGAAATAGTTTGCTTGAAGTATCGAAAAAAATCTTAAATGAAAACAAGGACTTTAAAGCACCAAATGAGCTTACATTTAATTTACCTGGTAAATCAGTTATTGATGATATGAACAAAATTTTGGAAAAACTTTACAATGATAAAGTTATATTGGACCATGGTTTGACTGTAGCAAAAGAATTAGCTCATGTATTAAGTGGTGGTGAAACTACCAAAGATAAAACTCTTACAGAGGATGATTTGTTTAAATTGGAACTAGATGCTTTTATGAGATTAATTGAGACTAAACAAACTCAAGATAGAATTAAACATACTCTTGCTACTGGTAAACCTTTAGTTAATTAAACAATCTAAGAGTATTTATAAAGTCAGGCCTTAAAACATATTCAGATTTATCTAAGTGTTTAATTTTTTCTAAAGCTTCTAAGCCAAATATTACTTTTCCTATGGGTGTGTATTCTCCTTCATACAAAGGTTCATCCTGAAGAATTATAAAAAATTGGCTGTCCTCAGTATCATATTCTAAAGATCGAGCTAATCCTACACTTCCTTTGGTGTAGTTAAAATCCTTATCAACTTCAGATTTGATTGTACCTAAACCAGATTTTCCAGTTCCAATTTTTCCATAATCAATTTTTCCTTTTTTTCCAAATTCTACATCACCAGCTTGTACAAGTTTATCTTTAATGACCCTATGAAATGCTACATCATCATAGGCATTAGATTTAATCAATGTCTTAAATCTCTTTACTCCATTTGGAGATATATCTGGATATAATTCTATAATTACATTTCCACATTCAACGTTTAGAATTGCTATGTTATTTGGATTTTCAAAATTAATTTTATTTGGGTCATAATTCTTAACAAATAAACATTTATCTTTTAGCAAAACAAAAGAGGTAATCGAAAATAAACCTAAAATTACAACAAATATAAATATTATTTTTTCAGATTTTGAAGCTTTTATCTTTTCAATCATAAAATAAAATTTTCATCTATTTTTAGGAGTCCTTTTTTGATGAATTCAATCTTTTTTTGAAGAATAGGATCAACCGTTGCAGGTAAATTTCCATACATTAAATGAGAAAATACTTCAGCCATATCCTCAGATGCGGTAGATTGTGAGTATTCAGTAATAAATCCAGCTGTTTTAGAATATGTATCCAATCCTATTTTTTTAGTACACGTTGAACATTCTGCATAATTGAACTCTTTAGGATTAAAACTAGACCAAATTTGTTGGTTAAATATATCTTTGAAACTATCATTTATTATGTGGAACACTTCGTGATGTAACACTCTTTCAAAATATCTATCATTAAATTTAATATCTACAATTAAAGTTTTCATTACATTATCAGGTATCCCAGCAGTATTGATACCTGAGATCGATAAGTCTTCACACATAACAATGTATTTTAAATTTATTTTTTTTAAAAAGTTTTGAGAATATCTATTAAGATTTTTTTCAATAATCTTATATTTTTTATCTAGGTCTTGCTTTGATGATTTAAAACAATGGATATTATTATCAACACCTATTGTAAATGCTTGTTTAGCATTCAAGTATCTTAATTTGTTTTCACTTTTAAGATTATAAATCTCCAGGTTTGGAATTTTTATTAATTCATAAATTGTATCTGCTTGGCTTGAGGAAATTAAAAATAAATACAATAAAATGAGCTTTAATAATTTCATAATTAGTATTATTGAAGATATTCCAATTTGTTAGAATGTGATAGAGTTTTTGTGATGAAAAAAAAAAGAAGCAAAGAACCCATTCAACCAGTAAGTGGTACAAAGGTTCCAAGATTTGCCGGCCCATCAACTTTTGCTAGACTACCAGAATTAAGAGATGTTGAGTACTGCGATGTTGCAATAGTCGGGATACCATTCGATGCAGGCACAAGTTATAGACCTGGAGCAAGATTTGGTCCTCAAAGTATTAGACAAGCTTCAAGACATTTAAGAACAAATTATCATCCAAATTATGATGTTGAGCCCTTTAAAGTTCAACAAGTTGCCGATGCGGGAGATATTACTTGTAATCCATTTAATATAGATGAAGCAATTAAGCAAATTGAGGAGGGCGCTTTGGATCTTCTTAAAAAAACTGGTGGTATAATTAGTTTAGGTGGAGATCATACAATTGCGTTTCCTTTATTAAAAGCAGTAAATAAAATTAATAATGGTCCTGTTGCTTTAGTACATTTTGATGCTCATCTTGATACTTGGGATACTTATTTTGGTGCGCCTTATACTCATGGAACACCTTTTAGAAGAGCACGTGAAGAAAATTTATTCATGGATGATGCTTCAATGCATGTTGGTATTAGAGGTCCATTGTATAGCAGAGAAGATCTTAAAAATGATGAAAGTTTTGGATTTAAGATAATTCATTGTGATGAGTTTCAAACTGAAGGCACTGATAAAATTGCTGAAAGAATAAAAAAAAGAGTAGGAGATAATCCATTGTATTTATCAATTGATATTGATGTTTTAGATCCTGCTTTTGCACCTGGTACTGGTACACCAGAAATAGCTGGCATGACCACTAGAGAAATGGTTAATGTTATTAGAGGCTTGTCTGGTATGAATTTAATCTCTGCAGATGTTGTTGAGGTATCACCTGCTTATGATCATGCTGAGGTAACATCACTTGCAGCTGCTACTATAGTTTATGAGTTAACAAATCTATTTGCAAAAAAGTAAAGAAAGGTTAGGAATCTTCAATGGAAAATAAAAAAAATTTTTATATTAATGGCAAATGGGTAACACCAAAAAGTAAAGAAGAAATCAAAGTAATTGATCCTGCAACTGAAGAAAATTGTGCTGTCATAACATTGGGTAATAAAGATGATGTAAATGATGCTGTGAATGCTGCCAAAAAAGCTTACAGTTCTTGGGCATTTTCATCAAAAGAGGAGAGAATAAAATTATTAGAAAAACTTTATGAAAATTATAAGAAAAGATGGGCAGATATTGCAAATGCGATTACGATAGAGATGGGTGCACCAAAAGATTTTGCAACGAAACTTCAAGCTGGTACAGGTGCAGCTCACTTAAAATCATTTATAAGATATTTGAAAAATTTTGAATTTGAAAAACCATTAGGAGAACATGCACCTAACCAAAGACTTATTTATGAACCAAAAGGCGTATGTGCATTAATCACACCGTGGAATTGGCCAATGAATCAGGTTTGTTTAAAAGTAATGCCCGCAATAGCGTCTGGCTGCACTATGGTTTTAAAACCGTCTGAACTAGCTCCATTATCATCAATGATATTAGCTGAGCTTATTGATGAGACTAAAATTCCAGCAGGTGTGTTTAATTTAGTTAATGGTGATGGAGCAACAACTGGCGATGCATTAACAAGTCATCCTGACGTTAATATGATTTCATTTACTGGATCAACTAGAGCAGGAGCATTAATTTCTCAAAATGCTGCAAAAGATTTTAAAAGAGTAAGTTTAGAACTTGGTGGTAAAGGTGCAAATATAATATTTAAAGATGCTGATCCAGATGCAATAGAAAGAGGTGCTTTGAGATGTTTTAGAAACTCAGGCCAGTCATGTAATGCACCCACAAGAATGCTGGTTGAAAAATCAATGTATAATGATGCTGTGGAAAGATTAAAGAAGTATACAGAAAATTTTGAAGTTGGTGATCCAAAAAAAGAGGGAGAGCATATAGGCCCAGTTATTTCTGAAACTCAATACAATAAGATACAAACTTTAATTAAGAAAGGTATTGATGAGGGAGCCAAATTAGTAGCTGGAGGCCCAGGCAAACCAGATGGATTAGAAAAAGGTTATTTTGTAAAGCCTACTGTATTTGCTGATGTTAATAACAAAATGGAAATAGCAAGAACAGAAATATTTGGCCCAGTTTTATCTGTAATGCCTTTTGAAACGGAGGAAGAAGCTATTGAAATTGCAAACGATACTCCCTACGGATTAACAAATTATATTCAAACCAAAGATAAAGAAAAAGTAAAGAGAGTTGCTAGAAAACTTAGATCGGGAATGGTTGATGTTAATGGTGCTGGTATTGCTGTTGATGCGCCTTTTGGTGGATTTAAGCATTCAGGGATTGGTAGAGAAGCTGGTGAACATGGTCTAGAAGAGTTTCTAGAGGTTAAATCTGTAGGTGGGTGGAGTTAATTAAGAGTAGATTTTTTCTTAATTCCTTCAAGAAATTTTAAACATTTTTTAAGTTCATTAAGTTCAATGAACTCATCAACTTTGTGAGCTTGTTCAATAGAACCTGGTCCGCAAACAACTGTGCTGATACCAATTTCTTGAAACAATCCAGCTTCAGTTCCAAAGGATACAACTTCTCTAGAATTATCACCGGTCAAACTTGAGACTAACTCACATGCTTCTGAATTATCTATACGATCGAAACCTGTGACTTCACCTATTATTTCCTTAGTTATCTTTGAATTAGGAAAAACTTTTCTCATCTCTGGTAATAAAACTTCATTTGCATATTCATCTATTTTTTGATTTAGAAAGACACCATCCTCTTTGATGACTGGTCTTGTCTCCCATTCAACCCGACATTTGTCAGCTATTACATTGTGAGCTATACCTCCAAATATTCCTCCAACTTGTAATGTTGAAAAAGGAGGATCAAAAATTGAGTCCTTTGGAGCTCTTTTTTTTAATTCTTCCCTAAGCTCGATTAACTTATTTGCGTATTTTGATGCAAATTCAACGGCACTAACACCTTTGTGGGGCATCGAGCTATGTCCAGCTAATCCCTCAAAATAAGTTGTATATTCATAACAACCTTTATGCGCATCTATGATTTTCATTTTTGTAGGTTCACCCACAATACAAATTCCATCTTGAATATTTCTTTTTTTAAGTTCTTTAATTAATATTGGAGCACCCAAGCATGCTGTTTCTTCATCAAATGTAAAAGAAAAATGAATATCTCTATTTAAATCAACTTTAGAAAAAACTGGAGCAAACGCTAAAGTACATGCAATAAATCCCTTCATATCACAGGAACCTCTTCCATAAAGTTTATCTTCTTTAATTGTTGCTTTGAAAGGGTCGGTACTCCAACTCTTTGAAACAGGGACTGTATCAGTATGACCAGATAAAATTATTGGTTTAACCCCATTTGATTTTTTTGCTTTTATTGTTGCAAAAAGATTTACTCTTTTTTTTTCACCATCATATGTTTTAAATGAAGTTGCACCTAAATCATTTAGATATTTCTCACAATAGTTAATTAAATCATTGTTATCCTCTCCAGAAATAGTTTTAAATCCAATTAAATCAGATAAAATCTTAATAGAATTTTCGTATAATTTATCTAAATTTACTTCTGTACTCATTAGTAATAATTAATATAAATATCTCATTTATGAAAGAACAAATTACTTACGACATATTTGAGAAAATAGACATTAGACTTGGGACAGTACTTTCAGTCAAAAAAAATGAAAAAGCTAGAAAACCATCTTTAGTTGTTGAAGTTGATTTTGGAAAAGAAATAGGTGTTAAAACATCTTCCGCCCAAATTACTCATTTTTATAATGAGGAAAATTTAGTTGGTAAACAAGTGATTGGTGTTTGTAATTTTCCAGAAAAGAATATTGCAGGTATAAAATCTCAATTTTTACTTTTAGGCTCGATAGACTCTGAAGGAAAGGTAACATTAGTACATCCCTCACAAAAAGCGGATAATGGTTTACCTATAGCATAAGTATGCATCCTGAATTTTTATCTATGGCACTATTTTGGATTGTAGCTGCTTATACACCAGGACCAAATAACGTGGTCGCATCTTACTCTGGTTTTAATTTTGGAATAAGAAAAACAATCCCTCACATTTTTGGAGTCACATTTGGATTTACTTCTGTGGTATTCGCTTTGACAATTGGTTTAGTAAATGTTTTTAAACTATTTCCAATTATTCAAACTATTTTGAAATATATGGGAAGCTTATTTTTAATATACCTAGCCTATAAAATTAGTTTCTCAAAATCTTCTAACGAGAGCAAAAACGAAAATCCAATTTCTTTTTTAGATACTTTTATTTTTCAATTTTTGAACCCAAAAGGTGTTTTGATTGGAATTATTATTGTTTCAACATATGTTGAATATGGAGAAAATTATCTTAATTATGCGACTCAAGTTGTTTTATTTGCCTTTATAGTATCTTTATCAAGCATTACCTTTTGGACATTTGTTGGTAAATATCTTAGAAAATTTGCGACAAATGAGAAATTTATTAAATACTTTAATTATGTTATGTCAGTGCTTCTTCTTTTGAGCATAATTACATTTTATATATAAGATATGAAACCAGGAAATAAAAATTCTTACAAATCATTATCTGACCTAAAGGTTAACGGTAAAAATTATAAATATTATTCATTAAAAAAAGCTGAATTAAACGGTTTAGAAGGTGTTTCAAAATTACCAAAGTCATTAAAAGTTTTATTAGAAAATTTACTTAGGTATGAGGACGAAATATCAGTCAATCAAAAACAAATAGAAGCAGTAAAAAACTGGCTTGATACAAAAAAATCAAAAACTGAAATAGCTTACAGACCAGCTAGGGTTTTACTCCAAGATTATACAGGGATACCAGCAGTGGCTGATTTAGCTGCTATGAGAGAAGCTGTAAAAGAAAAAAATAAAGACCCAAATACAATTAACCCTTTATCTGCAGTCGATTTAGTTATTGATCACTCTGTTCAAGTTGATCAATCAGCTAAAAAAGATTCATTTGAAAAGAATGTAGATATCGAATTTGAAAGAAATGGCGAAAGATATTCCTTTTTAAAATGGGGTCAAAGCGCTTTTAACAATTTTAGAATTGTCCCTCCAGGAACTGGTATCTGTCACCAGGTTAATTTAGAGTATCTATCAAAAGTAGTTTGGTCAGAAGAATACAAAGGAGAAAAATATTTATTCCCTGATACGCTTGTTGGAACAGACAGTCATACAACCATGGTCAATGGTTTATCAGTTTTAGGATGGGGTGTTGGTGGAATTGAAGCTGAGGCTGGTATGTTGGGACAACCTATTTCAATGTTAATCCCTGAAGTCATTGGATTTGAAGTAACAAAAAAAATGCCAGAGGGCACAACTGCTACAGACTTAGTTTTAACGGTTGTTAAAATGCTTAGAGATAAAGGAGTAGTTGGGAAATTTGTTGAATTCTACGGTGAGGGATTAAAAAATTTAACTTTAGCAGACAGAGCAACAATTGCTAATATGGCACCAGAGTATGGAGCTACATGCGGATTCTTTCCAATAGATGAAGAAACTTTAAAATATTTAGAATTTTCTGGAAGAGATAAAGAAACAGTCGCGATTGTTGAAAAGTATGCGAAGGAACAAGGATTGTGGGCAAGTGATGAAATTGAATTCACTGATAAAATCTCATTAGATATGTCCACTGTAGTTCCAACAATTTCAGGCCCTAAAAGACCACAAGATAAAGTTCTTTTAACTGATGCATCAAGCAATTTTAAAAAAGTTTTTAAAGAAGCTACAGATAAAAATGATTATAAAATTTCTAAGGTAAAAGATACGGATTATGAAATTAAAGATGGTTCAATATTAATTGCAGCAATTACATCATGTACAAACACTTCTAATCCAAACGTTCTTATTGGAGCTGGACTACTTGCAAAAAAGGCTGTTGAATTAGGATTGAATGTTAAACCATGGGTTAAAACATCTTTAGCTCCTGGGTCTCAAGTTGTAACTGATTATTTAGAAAAGGCAGGTCTAAATACATATTTAGATCAATTAGGATTCAATTTGGTTGGTTATGGATGTACAACTTGTATCGGGAATTCAGGACCTTTAGCAGAAAATATAGTTGATGCTATTCAACAAGAAAATTTATATGCGGTCTCTGTTTTATCAGGTAATAGAAACTTTGAGGGTAGAATTTCACCTCACATTAAAGCAAATTATCTAGCCTCTCCACCTCTTGTTGTAGCTTATGCTCTTGCTGGTCATATGGAATTTGATTTAATCAAAGACTCATTTGGAAAAGACAAAAACGGTAAAGATGTTTTTTTAAAAGATATTTGGCCTTCAAATAAAGAAATAGAGGATACATTGAAGATTTCACTTAATGCAGATATGTTTGTTAAAAGATATTCAAATGTTTCTGAAGGACCAAAACAATGGCAAGAAATCAAAACAGAGAAAAGTAGTATTTATAATTGGGATGAAAATTCTACTTACGTAAAAAAACCTCCTTTTTTTGAAAATCTTAGTGACGACCCAGAAGGTTTTAAAGAGATTAAAAATGCTAGACCATTATTGATATTAGGAGATATGGTTACTACAGATCATATTTCTCCTGCTGGTAATATTCAAAAAGATAGCCCAACAGGTGAATATTTTATGAATTATCAAATTCTTCCAAAGGATTATAATTCATACGGTTCAAGACGTGGAAATCATGAAGTAATGATGAGAGGTACATTTGCGAACATAAGAATCAAAAATGAAATGGCTCCCGGAACTGAAGGTGGTTTTACAAAATTATATCCTGAGGAAAAAGTTATGTCAGTTTATGATGCAGTAGTGGAGTATAAAAAAAGAGGAACCGATTTAGTTGTGATTGGTGGTAAAGAATACGGCACAGGCTCCTCTCGTGATTGGGCTGCAAAAGGGACAAAATTATTAGGTGTTAAGGTAGTAATTGCAGAGAGTTTTGAAAGAATACACAGATCAAATTTAATTGGGATGGGAATATTACCATTACAATTTACAGAAAACATGAACAGAAAAAATCTGAATTTATTAGGTTCTGAATTAATTAGCGTGGTAGATATTGAAAAGGGAATTAATCCATCTGATAAGGTAAAAGTTGAGATTAAGTATGCATCAGGAGATGTAAAAATAATAGATACCCTTTGCAGAATTGATACCAAAAATGAATTGGAATACTATAAAAATGGTGGAATACTCCAATATGTTTTAAGAAATATGATTTAGATATGGACGAGGATATATCAATAATAAATACAAACACGAGAAATGAAAAAATAAAAAATTTTTTTATCCACAATAAAAAAAAAATAATTTCAGGCTTAAGTTTTATCGTAATGCTTTTAATATGTTATTTTGCCTTTGGCGAATATCAGGATAGAAAAAAAATTAAGATTTCAGACTCTTTTAACACAATAACTATAAATTATTCTGAAAGTAATAAGGAAAAAACAGCTAAAGATTTAATACAAATAGTTAATGAAAAAAATTCAACTTATTCACCATTATCTTTATATTTTATAATAGATAATGAATTAATTAGCGAAAAAAACACAATTAACGAATTATTTGATGTTATTATTGACGAAACCTCATTGGATAAAGAGATAAAAAATTTAAATATTTATAAAAAAGCGCTTTATAATGCAGATGACAGCAATGAGAATGATTTATTGAATATTTTAAATCCAGTAATAAAATCAGAAAGTGTTTGGAAATCTCACGCATTATATTTAATGGCAGAATTTTTTTACTCAAAAAATGAAATGCAAAAATCAAAAGAATTTTTTAATCAAATCGTAAACTTAGAAAACGCAAATCAAGAAATTCAATTAGAGGCTCGAAAAAGACTTAACAGAGATTTAAGTGAATAAAATTTTTCAACTATTATTAATAATCATTTTTTCTTCTGGTTGTTCTTTAAACAAAAACTCAAAATTTTGGACATCAGAAACTATCAAAAAAATAGAAGAACAAAAATTTGAAAAAATTTTTGATGATCCAACAGCTTTAAGTCAGGAATTAAATACTAATATAAGTTTAAATTTTAGTAAAAGTTTCACAAAAAATAATTTATCAAAAAAATTTACCAACAATGATGGAAGAGTAAATTTTGATGGGTCTTTAAATAAATCTTTGAAATATAAATTTTCTAAAATTGAGAATTTTTATCAATTTGAACCAGAGCTTTCATTTTATAAAGGCAATATAATTTTTTTTGATGATAAAGGAACAGTTTTACAATTTGATGGGAGATCAAAATTGATATGGAAAAAAAATCATTATACAAAATCGGAGAAAAAATCTAATCCGATCTTACAGTTTGCAAATAATGATAAATTTTTGATAATTGCAGATAATTTATCAAAATATTTTATGCTAAATCTAGAAAGTGGGGATCTAGTTTGGTCTAAAAATAATACAGCTCCATTTAATTCTCAAATAAAAATTTATAAGGACCGTTTTTTTGTGATTGATTTTACTAATACACTTAGATGTTACTCTATGAAAAATGGAGAAGAAATCTGGAACTTTCAGACAGAAACAGCATTAATAAGATCTCAAAAAAGATTATCAATGGTGATCGTGGAAGATGTTATTTATTTCAATAATTCTTTAGGAGATATAAGTGCTGTGCGAATAAATGATGGCGAACTACTTTGGCAACTTCCTACTCAAAGTGATGTATTATACGAATCTGCTTTTTCATTGGAAACATCGGATATAATAACTGACAATAAAGACTTATTTTTCTCAAACAATAAAAATCAATTTTTTTCCATTGATATCAAATCTGGCAGCTTCAATTGGGAGAACAGTATAAATTCAAATTTAAGACCTACCGTAGTGGAAAATTTTATAATCTCAGTTTCTCTTGAGGGTTATTTAATTGTGATAGATAAAATTACAGGAAATATTATTAAGGTTACCGATGTATTTAATAATTTTAAACCTAAAAAAAGAAAAGAGATTCTACCGACTGGATTTATCGTCGGTCTTAAAAATATATATTTGTCTACAAATATAGGAAGATTATTAGTGATTGATATAAAATCTGGTAAAACTATTTCAACATTAAAAATCGATAAGGATAAAATTTCACGCCCTTTTGTTTCTAACCAAAATCTATATTTAGCAAAAGATAATGCTATAATTAAATTAAATTAATGATTTTGAAATTATTAGATAAGTTAGGTAGAAAAAAAGTTGTTCTAGATAGAGGACCCTCACATCCAAGATTTGATTTAGCGAAACCTTGGATGAATAGATATTATTTAATCTTCAGACACAGACCAAAATGGTTTCCGTTTAATATACTTATTCATGAAATGTTAGCTGATGATCACGGTGAAGGAGTACACAATCATCTTTTCCCATATATTACGATTGTGATAAGAGGCGGTTATTGGGAAACAACTAAAGAAGGAAAATTTTGGAGAAAACCTGGCTATATTGGATTTAGATCTGCTAATGCACATCACAGAGTTGATTTGGAGCCCGGAACTAAACCTATGACAATTTTTATTTCCGGTCCATTTGGTTTAAGGAAAGGTCCAAGATCAGAATATGGTATTGATTTTAAATCAAAAAAAAATTGATGTCCAAAAATGTAGAGGAAAAATTTAGATCGTTTTGTAATTCAAAAAATTTAGAAATTAATCAAAACCAAATTACGACAATTAAATTACTGCAAGATTTTTATAATAAAAATTTTCATTCTTCGATTTTCAATATTTTTAAAAAAGAAAATTATAAAAAAGGTTTTTATCTTCAAGGGGGTGTTGGTGTTGGAAAAACAATGATATTAGATTTTTTTTATGATCTTATTTCTAAAAAAAAACTAAGACTTCACTTTAATGAGTTTATGTTAAATTTTCATGATTTTGTCCATGAAAATAAGAATAAGGGAGACGAAAATATTATTAATTTATTTGTTAAAGACTTAAAATCAAAAGCTTTGTTAATTTATTTTGATGAGTTTCAAGTTACTAATATAGTAGATGCTATGATACTAGGTAAATTATTTGATAAAATATTTAGTGAGAATATAAAAATAATTGTCACCTCCAATATTAAAATTTCTGATTTATATAAGGATGGTCTCCAACGAGATCAGTTCAAACCTTTTATTGAGATCATGAAAAAAAAAACTGTAGAACATGAGCTTATAATTGAAGATGATTATAGAAAATCAAAAGAAAACCAAAATAATAGATATTTCTTCCCACTAAACCAAGAAAGTAATTTTAAAATGAATAAATTCTTTAGAATTATTTCAAAGGATAAAAAAAAAACTAATCGAAGTATTAATATTAAAGGGAGAGAATTTCTAATTAAAGAATTCTATGAGGGAGTTGTAAGATTAACATTTGATGAGTTATGTGACAAAAACTTGGGAGCCGAAGATTACCTTGAAATAGCTAAAGTATCTAAATTTATGGTTATTGATAAAATACCAAAGTTCGATGACATAAACTCTAATCAACAACAGCGTTTCATAACCTTAATTGATATAGTTTATGACAAGAAAATACCAATTGCTGTCACCGCTGAACAAAATCTAGATGAAATGACATCATCTAAATCATTGAAAGAACCATTTAATCGTACAATTAGCCGTCTTTATGAACTAACATCCTCAAACTTTAATTTATGATACAAAAATTCAATAATTTTAAAATGAATACCAATGGACAAAAATTATACGAATTCACTGATGAAACAATTAATTGGATCAAAAAAAATAAATTTAAAAATGGTATAATTAATTTAAGTATTCAGCACACTAGTGCCTCTTTAATAATCCAAGAAAATGCAGACCCTGATGTCCAAACTGACTTAATCAACTATTTTAATAAAATCGCTCCAATGAACAACAAGTTATATATTCATACAACTGAAGGTGAAGACGATATGCCTGCGCACATAAAATCCAGCTTAACTAATAATCAAATTTCTCTTAGTGTTGAAAATGGAGAATTATTACTTGGAACTTGGCAGGGTATTTATTTATTTGAGCACAGATTAAACCCACAAACAAGAACCATCATTCATCATTTTTTAGGAGAAGTTTAATTTTTTTTTAAACTTTGAAAAGCTTTTAATGCAGAAGCTCTTGCTTCCTCATGTATTACTATCGGTTTAGGATAATCTTTTCCTATAATAGTATTTATTGCTTGTTGATATTTCATCTCCATTTCCCAAGGTTTGTGAATAAATTTTTGAGGAACTTTGCTTAATTCTGGTATCCATTTTTTTACATATTTTCCTTCTTTATCAAATTTTTCACCTTGAAGAATAGGATTAAAAATCCTGAAGTATGGAGCTGCATCTGCTCCACAACCTGCAACCCATTGCCACTGAGCTACATTATTGGCTTTATTAAAATCAAGTAAACAATTTCTAAAATGTTTTTCACCTTCGGTCCAATTAATTCTTAAATGTTTTACTAGAAAAGAACCAACTACCATTCTTATTCTGTTATGCATCCAACCCGTTTCATATAATTCTCTCATACCAGCATCAACAATCGGATAACCAGTCATTCCTGATTTCCATGCTTTCAAAAATTTTTCGTTTTTTACCCAAGGAAATTTATCAAATTCTTTTCTGTAATTTCCTTTTAAAAACTCAGGAAAATAATTAATCAAACTATGAGAGAACTCACGCCAACCTAGTTCGTTGATATATTTTCTATAACCAATACCTTTAGATTTAATTTCGTTACATTTTTTCCAAATCGTGCTTACATGTATTTGTCCATGCTTTATATAAGGAGATAACTTTGATGTGCCCTCTATAGAAGGAAAATCTCTGGCCAAACCGTATTCTTTAATTTTATCATTAATCAAACTGCTCAGAACTTTTTTTGAGTCATTTTCTGATACTTTCCAATAATTCTCAAATTTCTTATACCAATTTTTTTTTGGTAAAATACTTTTTGGCTCGACACAATTTTTGAAGAAAGATATTACTTTCGTTTTTTTCTTTACAATATAATTTTTACTTGGTGGTAAACCTAAATATTTTTGTTCAGCATTTCTCCAGAAAGGGGTGAATACTTTAAAGGGTGTTCCATCATTTTTAGTAACTTCTTGAAACTCATTTAAAATATTTCCTTTAAAATACTTAAATTCAACTTCATTTTTTAAGAAAATATCTCTAATTTTTTTTCCTTTTGCAATTACATCAGGTTCGTAAATTTTATTCCAATATATTGAAACGTCATCTTTTTTTTTAATTTTAGAAAATATATCTAGTTCATCACCTGCTAATACTTGCAGATTTATTTTGTATTTAGATAATTCAGATTTAAATATTTCTAAAGATTTAAACAACCACCACTTTTGTGCCTCTCTTTTGTGATCAAAATCGGCTTTGTTATAAATAAATAAAGCAATAACATTTTCATGATTTTGTGTGGCATATGAGAGAGCAGGATTATGTTCGATTCTAAAGTCTTCTCTTATCCAAGCTATTGCGTTTTTTGTCATATAAATATTATTTTCTACCTTTAGATAGCAGTTGTTTGTAAAGTTTAACATCTGCATTTCCTTCGCATCCTATAACAAGAATGTTAGAGTCTTCGTTCAAATTTAGTGATTTTCGTGCTTTTAAATTATTTGCTAAACCAATAAGAGCAATAACCCCAGGGGTTGCACATTCACCGCCTATGATTGAAACTCTACTCAGTTTTCTATCTTTTAACATCGCTGTCGTTTTAGCAACATTATTATCAGTAACAGATACACAATAATTAGAAGTTTTTTTTAATATTTGCCATGGGACAAGTGACATTTCATTACATGACATCCCACCCATAATACTCTCTTTTTTTATTCTTATTTTTTTCATTTTATTTGCTTTAACACTCTGAAGAACACAATCAGCTCTATCAGGTTCAACAACAATTATTCTTGGAATTCTTTTAAAATATTTTGCGATTCCAGCAACTACACCTGCTGCTAATCCTCCAACACCTGCTTGAACAAATATGTGAGTTATATAATGGTTTGTTTGTTTAGATATTTCTTTTATCATAATAGAATATCCAGCCATTGTAAGTTGAGGGACATATTTATAGTTTTTGGTAGAGACATCCTGAACAATTTGCCAATTATTCTTTTTTGAAAGTCTTTTACATTCCTCCAAAGAATTTTCATAATTTCCTTTAACCCGTATTACCTCAGCGCCAAATTTCTCAATTTCACGAACTCTTGTTTGGCTTACGTATTGACTTACAAAAATTTTACACTTTAAATTTAATCTTTTTGCTCCCCAAGCAACAGACCTACCATGATTACCGGCTGTTGCTGATGAAATAACAATATTTTTTTTTCCTTTAGATATTCTCTCTACTGCGTATGCTCCCCCCAATGCTTTAAACGACTTTAAATAAAATCTTTTAGACTCATCCTTATAAAATATATTATTTAATTTTAAATTTTTCTTTAATTTATCAAGTGATAGTAGGGGGGTTGCTTTATAATTTTTCCAACCAGAAATTGATTTATAAGCATTAGTGATTAATGAAGAGGGAAGATGTTTTAAAACATAACTTCTTTTAAAATTATAACGATTATTTTTTAATAATTTTTTATATTTCCAGCTTTTAAGATTTTTTAAACTCTTCACTTTAACAATCTAGAGTATTTTGTCTTTCCCATTTGGTTATAGGTTTTGATTTATCAAATCTTTCTATATTGTTAAATTCTTTTATTTCTGTGCTTCTAAGTTTTATATAGCTATTGATCACATCAGCACCAAAAGCGTCATTCATCTCTTTATTTTGTTTTAATTGTTTCAATGATTGATCTAACTCATCAGGAAGTTTTGGAAGATTTGGATATTTTCCAAAATCTTCATACATATTACAATTAAGAGGCTTTCCAGGATCTATTTTGTTTTTAATACCATTTATTCCAGCTGCGAGAACACTTGCTTGAAGTAAATAAGGGTTGGCCGATCCATCCATTAATCTCAATTCAAATCTTCCTGGATCGGGAATTCTAATCATATGAGTTCTGTTATTACCAGTGTAAGAAATACTACTCGGTGACCATGATGCACCTGACTTTGTTGGAGGTGCATTAATTCGTCTGTAACTATTTATTGTAGGATTAAAAAAAGCAGATAATGATGAAGCGTGTTTTATTACTCCGCCTAAAAAATTATATGCCATTTTACTAAGACCTAAGTTATTAGACTTGTCCAAAAATTTATTTTTCTTTCCATCCCACACTGAAATATGGGCATGACAACCATTTCCAGTTAAATTCTCAAATGGTTTGGGCATAAATGTAGCTCTTAAACCATGTTTTTCAGCAATAGTTTTTACCATGTACTTAAAAAACGTATGTCTGTCTGCTGTCTTTAAACAATCAGAGTAATCCCAATTCATTTCAAATTGACCATTAGCGTCCTCGTGATCATTTTGATAAGGACCCCATCCCATTTCAATCATACAGTCACAAATTTCTTTAATTAAATCGTACCTTCTCATTAGAGCAGATTGATCATAGCAAGGTTTTGATTGAGTATCCCTTGGGTCAGCGATGGAATCTCCATCAGGAGATATTAAAAAATACTCACACTCTACACCAGATTTCATAGTCAATCCTTGTTTTGAGAGTTTTTTAATTTGTTTCTTCAACATTATTCTTGGAGAGGCATCTACAGGTTTTCCATTCATCCAAAGATCGGATGCAAGCCAACCAACTTCTTTGTTCCAGGGTAATTGGATTAAACTATCTGGATCTGGAATTCCAAACATGTCTGAGTCTGCAGGTGTCATATCTAACCAAGCAGCAAATCCTGCAAATCCTGCACCGGTTTCTTGCATATCTTTTATTGCATGTGCTGGTACTAGTTTTGATCTAAGCACTCCAAATAAATCAACAAAACTTATCAAAAAATATTTAATTTTTTTTTCTTTAGCAATTTTGAATAAATTTTTTGGCATAACTTAAGTTAACACAATTATTTCAAAAAAGATAAAATTGTTTCTTTATAAAAAATTAAATTTACAACAATAATTATAATTATGGCTAATATTGCTCCATACTTTGCTTTTGGAAAAGCAACGCCTCTCATCTTACTTGGTCTAAGTTCCTCGTTATCTTTGTTCTCCTTTGACATATGACAAAAAAAAGGGCGCCACAAAAGTTGTAGCGCCCAAATTTTTTAATTTAATTACCAATCAGTAATATTACTTTTATGGTCATTTGGACCATGTCTTTTCCTTGCTAATCTTTCGAGCTCATCACTCTCAGATTTAGCAGTTAAAACATGCCAGCCTACCCATATGATAATAGCAAGTATTACTAACAAGCCTTCACTAGATCCAGCACCAGGATAAATAGCACCAGCAACTTCCTCTGCTGGTTTATTTAGGTGATCAATCCAATTTGTAACTGTCGCCATATTTTCCTCCTTTACCTGGTTGCTGATGCGACTGCTTTTTCGTCAGATTTAGCAGTTTCCATCATTTCATAGTCTAGTCCAGCTATTTCAGCTTCACGCGGAATTCTTAATTTACCCATTCCGTGTAATACTTTTGCGATGATATAGCCTGGTATTAATCCTAGAACAAAGAACATAATTATTGCTCCTAAGAACATACCCAATGGATTTATTGATGCATAAGTAGTTCCGTCCCACATAGCTCCAACACTGTAACCAGATGATGGATAACCATTTAAAACAAAACCACAAATTACAAGACCTATAAATCCTGCATAACCGTGTACTGCTACAGCACCAACTGCATCATCAATCTTGAACTTACGTTCAACCCAATAATGTAATTTGTACGATAGCACAACTCCAATCATACCTATGATCATTGATTGAATCGGATGATATAAATCATTTCCGGCTGAAGCACATATAATACCCGCTAGTCCACTTGAGTAAGTCCAGAATGGATCACCTTTCGCAATCCAGTATCCAGCTAATAATCCTCCTGATAGTGACATCAAGAAGTTAAAAGTAATACCGCTAAGTGTAGTTGGCGTTACATAAATGTTTGTAGCCGTCCAATAAGATATACCTTCCATGCCGTACTCTGGGCCAAGATCAAATATTGGAATGTTACATGCCGCATAGAATCCCCAGAAACCAGTATAAATTAGAAATAATCCAATTGTTACTAGCCAAGGATTTCTTGGTCCAATATTTCTTGGTTCACCACTTGATGAGAATTTTCCAATTCTTGGACCTAAAACCATTAGTACACCTAAAGCAAACCCACCCGCAATCGCGTGAATTACTCCTGATGCATAAGCATCATGGTATCCTAAAATTTTAAGCATCCAACCATCAAAATGCCATCCCCAAGCAGCATCAATTGTCCAGAAAACCGAGCCGATTGCTATTGCTAAAATTCCAAAAGCAAAAGTAGTTATTCTTTCAATTATTGCTCCAGAAACGATAGATGCAGCAGTCCAAGAAAATAATAAAAAAGCAGCCCAGAAAACACCATTAATGTGATCTCCAAGGTTAACTGCCATTATACTACTTGTTGCCACCTGAAATTTTGCACTAAACAAACTATCGTCGGTGATTAAAGCTGTACTTTCGTTCATTATTGAAGGTGCTATCCCAGGTCCTGTTGGGAAAGCCCAGTAAATCCACCAACCAAATAAAAACCAAGTCACTGTTACCAGTGGTATCAGCATTGTGTTTTTCATAAGAGTATGTTGATGGTGTTTGTATCGAGAAGCTCCAACTTCATACATACAGAAACCGACGTGAATTAAAAACATCAGCACCACTGTTATCCAGTAGTAAAATTCTGTAAATATAGTAGTAAGAGCACCTAACTGATCAGTCATATTCTCTCTCCATATTAGTTTTTTAAACCCTATAAAATTTCGAAAGTTGTTACAAACGAAACAATCTAATAAAACCTAATATTGACAATAGGTTTTAAAAAATAATCAACTTTAGATTGTGTAATTAAAATTTAAGGTAAGCTTTTTTCAAATCAACAAGAGGGTGTTTTGGTGACATTTGAAATTTTACTAAAAGTTCTCTTGCTATCATATCCCTGTCTTGTTGGTTATCAGGTAATTTAATTGATGATGGAATTGTAACCCAACCATTTGCATTTCTACAAAATACAGCTGGTCTTCCTTCCTCATAACCCATGTGAACATCCTCCAACCAATTAAGATCATCCCAACCCATTGCCTCAACATATTTTTTTAAAAATGGTGTCATTTTTTTGTAATCTGGAAGTAGATTTACGTCATATCGATAACCGATTGACTGACCAATCATTTTTTCTCTAGCAGTCTCTTTCTTTTTACCCAGTTGAAGAGAAACTGCTTTTGATTTTGTTTTTTTCTTTTTAGCCATTAATACCTTTAAATTTTATGAAAGTTATCAACCCCAACAGTGTAGTTAGTACCCGCTAAAGGAACTTTCGCTAAAGCTGAAGCCTCTGAGGTAAGCGCCGCTAAATCCTCAGGTTCTAAAGAGTGTATATTTGTTTTTCCACACGCTCTAGCTAATAACTGTGCTTCAAGAGTCATTGAATGTAAATAATTATAAACTCTTAAAGCTGCATCATCAGGGTTTAATCTTGCTCTTAATTTTGGATCCTGTGTAGCAACTCCCACAGGGCATCTTCCAGTATGACAGTGATAACACTCACCAGCTTTCACACCCATTTCTTTTTCAAAATTTGCCTCTGGAATATCTTTATTACAGTTTAGCGCAATCATAGAACCTGTACCAATAGCTATTGCATCTGCACCTAAAGCTAACGCTTTTGCCATGTCAGCACCATCTCTAACGCCACCAGCATAAATTAAAGTAACTTTTCCAGTTTTTCCAACATCGTCCAAAGCTCTTCTTGCTTCTCTAATAGCTGCGATGCCAGGAATACCGGTGTTTGCAGCAGCGATGTGTGGACCTGCTCCTGTAGATCCTTCCATTCCATCTAAATAAATAGAGTCAGGATCACATTTTGCAGCCATACGAACATCGTCATAAACCTTTGATGCACCTAATTTCAATTGAATTGGAACTTTATTTTTTGTTAGCTGTCTTAGTTCCTCTACCTTTAATGCTAAATCATCTGGACCTAACCAGTCAGGATGTCTTGCAGGAGATCTTTGGTCAATCCCTGAAGGTAGTGATCTCATCTCAGCAACTTGGTCAGTTACTTTTTGACCCATTAAGTGACCACCCATACCAACTTTTTGTCCTTGTCCGATAAAAACTTCTATTCCATCAGCCAATTGTGCGTGATGTGGGTTAAACCCATATCTTGATTGAATACATTGATAAAACCATTTTTCAGAATATCTTCTTTCATCAGGTATCATTCCACCTTCACCTGAACATGTTGCGCTACCTGCCATTGTAGCTCCTCTTGCTAATGCAGTTTTTGCCTCGTAAGATAAAGCACCAAAACTCATACCGGTAATATAAACTGGAATATCTAATTCAATTGGATTTTCACATCTTGGTCCAATAACAGTTTTAGTTTCACATTTTTCTCTATAACCTTCAATTACGAACCTAGTAAGAGTTCCTGGTAAGAAAACTAAATCATCAAATGTTGGAATTTTTTTCATCAATGCCATTCCACGCATTCTGTATCTTCCTAATTGAGATTTAATATGAATATCATCAATTACTTCTGGTGTGAAAATAGCATTATGACCTAATAAACTTTTATTTCTGCCACCGTTAGAACTTAAATGGACGTCAGCTTTTCCACCTACGTTACCATTAGTTTTTAATTTACCATTTTTTTTCTTTTTTTTCTTAGCCATTAAATCGCTCCTTTTTTCTCAGTAGGTTCTAAGTTATCATAATTCCAAAGTTTTTTACCCGCTACAATTTTTTTCATTTTACTTACATCAAAATTTTCACCGATCTCAGCAACCTTTAATTTTCTCTTTAACCAATCTTGATCACTTTTGGTCAACTCGGCATCTACAGCATCACTACCATAAGAGCCAATTTCTCCACCTACGAAAATTGTCCCATCATACATCGAGTCGCCCAAATTTATACCGACATCACCTAGGATGATGATTCTCCCTCTTTGCATCATAAATCCAGTAAATGCACCCGCATCACCACCAATAATTATTGTGCCACCTTTCATATCAATACCTGTTCTTGCACCAACACTACCTTTACAGATTAAATCTCCACCTCTGATAGCAGCTCCAAAACAAGATCCAGCATTTTTCTCAATTACAACTTTACCTGCCATCAAATTTTCTGCACAAGACCATCCAACTCTCCCATTGATTCGAACTATTGGACCATCACATGAACCCATTCCAAAATATCCTAAACTTCCCTCAAAAATTAAATTTAATTTATTTAAAATACCAACACCTAAACTATGTTTTCCTTGAGGGTTTTTAATTACAATTGTTCCATAACCTTGTCCCATTAAATTATCTATTTCTTTATTTGCTTCTGCAGCGGTCATATCTTTAACATCAAGGTCGGTTCTTTTATTAAAATCAACATCATGGGTTCCAAAATAATAGAAATTTTCTGCTTCATCAGGATTGAAAAATTTTTGTTGTGTTCGTCCTGTTAAAACTTCAGTGTGCATTCCCATAGCTTGAGCTTTAGTTTTTTTGGAAACACTTTTTATATTTGCCATACTTTAACCTCCCCATCGAATGGGTCATAAGTATCAATTTCTTGTGGTAAAATTGATCGAATTGCTATTTCCTCTGAACCCATTGCTACTAAATCATCAGACTCATATAAAACTAAAGGTTTAGCAGCCATAGTGTCTTTCGCCATACCTAAAGAATCTTTTGTAGCTACAAAATAAGTAAAGACACCATCTAATCCAGTTAGAGACTCTTTCATGCCTTCTTCTAAAGATGCTCCATCTCTCATTTTTTCCGCTAAATAAACAGCAATAAGTTCTGAGTCACACTCAGACATAAATCTCATTCCTTTATTTTCTAGAGCTCTTCTATTATTCCAATAATTTGTAAGCTGACCATTATGAACAACTGATACATCGCTAAACGGATAACCCCAAAACGGGTGAGCAGATTTGATATCTACACCAGACTCAGTTGCCATTCTCGCATGTCCAATTGCGTGTGTGCCAACAAGTTTATCTAAATTATATCTATCGCAAACCATCTTAGCATTTCCAAGATCTTTAATTACCTCTAATGATTTACCCATAGAAAGTATTTCTACTCCAGGAATACTCTCAATCTTTTGTGAAAATTCTAATAAATCTTTTTTATTATATTCTATTTCATATCTTAATGAATAGGGGAGTATTCTTTCTTCTTTGATAATTTTTGCACCCATTTCATTAAGATAACTATCAACAATTTTTTTTCTTTCATCATAAACAGAAACATCTTCAGCAACCGATGTACTACCTTCACCAACGTTTTCTCCAACTTTAAAACGCATGATAAAATTTTTTCCATCAGTATCTCCGTATAAAGCATAACCCGTAGAGTCCTCTCCTCTATGTTTCAGAGCTTGCAACATACCTTGAAGCTCATGACCAACTTTTGAAGATTTCCCTCTATGAATTAATCCTGCAATTCCGCACATATACTTTTCCTCTTTCCGTATTTTTTATGGTAAGCAATCTAGATAAGTGTCTAGATCCCATTGAGTTGTTGCTCCTAAAAATCTTTCCCATTCATCATTTTTATACCAATGAAAAACTTTATACATTTCATCAGGCATAGCTGATTTAATTACCTCATCTTCTGATAACCTTTCCAAAGCTTCTCCTAAACTTAAAGGAAGTTTTTTTACATCCTTACCAGCTTTTTGAGCCTCGTAAATATTTCTAGATTCAGGATCAGCTGGTTTCATCTTATTACTTATTCCATGATCACAAGCTTTTAATAATGCAGCACCTAATAAGTAAGGATTATGCATTGAGTCAACAGATCTGTATTCAAATCTTCCCGGCGCGGACACTCTTAATCCACAAGTTCTATTTTGATAACCCCAGTCAGCATAAACAGGCGCCCAAAAACCTTGATCCCATAATCTTCTATAAGAATTTACTGTTGAAGATCCTAAGGCTGTTAGAGCAGGAAGGTGTTCCATAATACCTGCTATTGATTGTAAACCAATTTTACCTGGTAATTGCATATCTTTCGTATCAGGCATAAATGTATTAGTTCCACCTTCAACATAACCAAAAACTTCCTCAACTCCTGGTAAAGATTTATGTCCAAGTTTATTTGTTTTAATTTTTCCACCTTTCCATAAAGACATGTTCGTATGACAACCACTTGCAGAAACCCCCATAAATGGTTTGGTCATAAAACATGCAATTAGATTATGTTCTCTAGCAACCTGAGCACAGATTTGTCTATAAGTTGATAATCTGTCTGCATTTCGAAGAACGTTGTCGTATGTCCAGTTTAATTCTAATTGTCCTGGTGCATCTTCATGATCTCCTTGGATCATATCTAGA
The DNA here is from genome assembly GCA_902547785.1 of uncultured Pelagibacteraceae bacterium. Lineage (GTDB taxonomy): Bacteria > Pseudomonadota > Alphaproteobacteria > Pelagibacterales > Pelagibacteraceae > Pelagibacter. The sequence goes on along the minus strand of CACCPC010000002.1, from coordinate 22,551 downwards.
CCCATAGCTTTTGCGTATTCAATTACTTTCATGAATACTGGTCTCAATGACTCAAACTGATCTATGTGGTAACAGAATGGTTTTGAAAACCCTTTTCCTGTAGGAGTACCGTCATCATTTTTTGTTAGCCACATCATTTCAGGTTCAGTTCCAACTCTTAATTCTAAACCATGCTTTTTCTCGAATTCATCCATAAAAATTCTTAAATTTCCTCTACAGTCAGAAGTTAAATGTCCGCCAGGATTATTTCTCTCTTCTCTGTTTCTAAAACATGTTACAAAAACTCTTCCTACTCTTTTGTCCCATGGTAATTGACAGAAAGTTTCTGGATCAGGAATACCGACTAATTCCATTGCTTCAGGTCCATAACCTATATAATTATTATGACGATCTAAAAATAAGTTTGCAGTAGCTCCGTATACTAATTGAAAACCTTTTTCTGCTGTTCTTTCCCAATGATCTGCAGGTATTCCCTTACCTACAACTCTTCCTGTTACAGAAATAAATTGATAATAAATATAAGTAATTCCTAATTCGTTAATTTTTTCTCTAACTTTTTTAACTTGTTTGTCTCTACCAGGTCGGTTTACATGCTTTTCTAGATCCGTCATTTTTCCCCTCAATGAATTATAAATTTATTCAAGCGTAACTGAAAAATTTATTAGTGTCTAGGCTAAGAGTTTAACTCCAAGGAAACGGACTGTTCGAAGTAGGGTGAAGTTCGCCCTTCTCGTAACGGTTGAATCTAAACGGTTTTAATAAATCACTTTCGGTACCAAGAATTTCTTTGGCTACAAGTTCACCAACACCAATCATTTTATATCCGTGGTTAGCATCAGCAATCATGTATACGTTTTCAAAAAATCTATCAAAGATTGGAAATGAGTCCGGTGTCATGCATCCAAGACCACCTGATGGACCTTTTCTATATAAATCAGATTTTCCCTCAAATCTTTTTTGGCAATGAGCTAAAGCAGAGCACCACATATCACTAAATGCATCAGTAGTTTGATACTCTGGAGACTCAATTCCATAAGGATCAACATTTACTTGATCAAAATGTTTTTTAACAATGTAAGGAGATGTTCCACCTTGAACTCCTAAACCCTCAATATCAGGTTTATAATAAATTCCCCAAATTTTATCTGTAATTAATTTTTTTGTTTTGTCAGAATATAGTGGTGCAGTTGAGTCTACATGAACTACAGGCGGCTGTTTTCCATCATTTGTTTTTAAGTAATCTGGTTCCACACCAATAACCCCTTCTTGGAGCATCCAATAAGTCCACATGTCAGTCACATGCATTTTACCATCTTTACCTTTGATGTTTGCTGTTTTAGGAAGTTCAAGCATATTCCAAAAATCTCTAGCCCACGGTCCTGCTCCGATTACTACTTGCTCACAATCGATTGTGCCTTTATCTGTTTCAACTCCTGTAACCGCCTTGCTGTTACTTCCTCTTTTAAATCCTGTAACTTTCACACCTTTCATCACTTGAACACCATTAGAAGTAGATTTATTTTCTAGAGCTTTAATAGAGTCTTTATTAAATGCGTATCCGCCCTTTTTTTCATGAAGAATTGAAGTTATGCCTTTAGCTTGCCAGTCATCAAACATTCCCTTCATGTATTTCATGCAATCCTTTTCACCTTCTATAAAATCAGATTCATACCCAATTGCTTTTTGTTGCTCATAAATACTTGCTACGTCTTCATGCATAACCTCAGGTGATATTTGTAAATAACCAACTGGATTATATTTAAATGCTTTTGGATCGCTTTCCCAAACAGACACTGAGTGGGCCATCAATTCTCTCATTGCTGGTTGAAAATAATTATTTCTAACTACTCCACATGCAATTCCACTTGCTCCAGCAGCAGTGTCTTTTTTTTCAAGAACTACAATGTCACCAGGATTTTTATAAGTTTCAGATAATTTCCAAGCAGTGCTTAAACCGTGGATACCCCCACCGATTATTACTACTTTTGCTTTTGTCGGTAATGACATATGCAAACTCTATTTTTCGTGCGACTTAAATATATAGTTTTTTATATATATAAAAAATATAAGTAAAACTTGTACAAATATTAAAAACTCAGATGTTTTAGTGTTTCTATATAATTATTGAACTCGTTAATAAAACTCTCACTTGGTTTAATGTGCTTTTTTCTTTGATCATTTGAGGTTTTCTCTAAAAAGAAAAAACCTTTTTCACAAGCCTCATTTATCATCAAAGCTGACTTTGGACGTGAAGTTTTAAACAGTTTAGTCTTAAGTTCCTCAACAGTAAGATTTTCTTTATATTTATACGCATGCATCACTAAAAGCATCATATGATAATGTGAAGGCGATTTTCTAAAAAAGTAATTACTAGAAGTATGAGAAAGTTTCATCTGATCTTCCCAAAATTCCAATAAATCCTTCGCTGATTTTGGCATTAGGATCTGACTCTTGTTTTCTTTGGATCGAAATGCGGAAACCCAACTACTTTTGCAGCAATTCTTTTTTGATGACCATCAATTTTACCAACCTCAACTTCAGTCCCTTCACTTGAGTACTGAGTATCGATTCTACATAAAGCTATATTTTTATTTAAAGTCGTGGATAAACAACCACTAGTTATCACGCCTACTTGAGATCTTCCAACGTGCACACAATCACCATGTCCAGCCGCCTCTTTTCCAATAAGTTCTAATCCCACAAGTTTTTTTTGAGGATTTGCCTTTCTTTCTTTCAAAACCTCTTTACCAATAAAATCTTCCTCTTTAGTTTTTAATGGAACAGCAAAACCTATTCCAGCCTCGAAAGGATCTTGTTGACCATCAAATTCATTACCAAATAAAATTAAACCAGCTTCAATTCTAAGTTTGTCTAAAGCTGCAAATCCAGCAGGAATTAAGCCTTCATTTTTTCCAGCTTCCATAAGTTTATCCCAAACGTCAGAGGCATGACTCGGATGACACCAGACTTCGTAACCAAGTTCACCAGTATATCCTGTTCTTGAAACAATCAATGGAATACCTTGAAGGTTTTCAATTCTACAAATAGTAAATCTGAACCATTCCAGCTCATCTATAGATGGTTGTGTTGGTGGAGTAAAAATCATTTTTTTTAATATCTCTCTACTTTTTGGGCCTTGTATTGATACGTTACTAATTTGATCTGTTGAATTTTTTACATTGACCTTAAAGTTTTTCTTTTTAGCTATTTCTTTAAGCCATTCACCACCATATTCGTCTCCACAAATCCATCTAAAACCAGTTTCACTTAATCTCAATAATGTACCATCATCAAACATCATTCCGTTTTCATAACACATCGCAGAGTAAACAACTTGACCAACAGCAAGCTTTTTAATATTTCTAGTTAATGTATAATTCATCAATTCCTCAGCATCAGGACCTATAATTTCAAATTTTCTTAAAGCAGATAAATCAATCAAGACTGCTTTTTCTCTACAAGCATTGTACTCTTCAACAACACCATGCTTGGTGTAATCATTAGGTAGCCAAAAACCTCTAGCATCAATAAAATTTCTAGTAAGCTTAGAGGTTTTTTCGTGAAAGCCTGAGTTTCTAGTAAGTTTTTTTTCAGAGTCTGTTTTCATTCTAAATGCAAAAGATTTTGAAAATTCTTTTTTTTTGTCATAGGTTCTAACAAAAATATCTGTTGGATTCCATGAATTACATGCATCGATATCACTAGGACAAGCGGTTGTCCCAATTGTTAAATCTTTTAAAGCTCTGAACATTACATAATCCCCAGGTCTTGCATATGACTCGTCTGAAATTACTGAATTTAAACCTGTTGCTGAAGTATTAAAAAATAAATTGATAGCCTGCCATCCTTTTTGTTTTTGAACACCATATTTTGCCATTGCATTATTTAAATTTTCAGAGCAATTAGGATGACCAAAATAGCCAGCGTCTTCATAATATTTTGAAGTACAAGCCAAATTAAATGTATCATGCTTTCCAACAGTATCTCTTATGACTTCAACTAATGGTTCATGATCGGTGTCGTAAAATTTTGAAAATAAACCAGGACCTGGAAAAGTATTTCCCATAAAAGTCCTCGTTGTTTGCCAATCAAGACCTTTTTCAACTTTTTTATCAAGTTTTTTTGTATCAAATGCCACAAAGTCAGAACATTGTCTGCCCGCTGGACTTATTACTTGAATAAAATCTCCCTCTTTAACTTTGAATGAAATTGCAGTTTGTCTCTCAATATTTTCCTCATAATTTGGCTCATAAATAGGATCAGGAATTATTGATAATTCTTTATCATTAATTATTTTATATCTTTTAATGAATAACGTTAAATCGCTTGAAGGATTTTGCTCTGATACCAGCATATTGTTTTGTGGCGCTGCAAAAATAACGTAACATTTATCTTTAGATTTTATCTTAATTTTTTCACCACTTGGAGTTTGTTCATCAAACAAAATTGATGATTTTGATTTATTAATATCTAAATTTCTTTTTTTTAATTGTAGGTTTGTAATTAAAGAGCTTTCATCTTTACCTTTTAGTAACTCTTTAATAAAACTTTTTTTACAATTTTCTTTTTGATTTAAAATTCCAAGCTCAGATTTTCCATCTTTATCAAAACAAATGATTTCACAAATTTGATTTCCTTCCTCATTAATGATTTCTATTTCATCATCCGGAAAAATTTGCAAACCAGTAAGACCACCAGCGTTAACGACATGTCTTTCAACTCCAGGTGGTAAAACATTCAGACCAGGCTCTTTAATATCTAAAGTAGTTTGCGACATTTTTATAAATCTCTCTACATAATATATATAAATCTTGTAGTTGACTATCATTTTACTTAGGCACATACTGATTGCACTTAATATTAAGAAAGGGGAATAAATGCGAAAAATAATATCTTTAATTTCTGCAGTTATAATCTCAGCAGTAAGTTTTGCTGGTTTATCAAATGCAGATAGCAAAAAACCCATCGTTATCCCAACTCATAACTGGTCAAGTCAAATTGTAATGGCTTACGTTATTGGTGGAATAATGGAAAGCATGGGTAATAACGTTAAATACGTAAATGCTGACTCACAAGCAGTATACGAGTCAATTAGAATTGGTGACGTAACTATCTCTCACGAGGTATGGGAATCTGCTTTTGGTAAATCATTTACAACAGCTTTAGATAAAGGTGGTTTACTTGACTGGGGTGATCATGAAGCTAGAACTCTAGAGGATATGGGATATCCTAATTGGGTTGCTGAAAAAGGTTTATGCCCAGGACTACCAGACTGGACTGCTTTGAAAAATCCAGACTGTGCTAAAAACTTTACAACACCTGACTCTCCGAATGGAAAAGGAAGAATGTTAGAAGGTCCACAAACTTGGCACGGTGACTTAATCCCTCAAAGGGTTGATGCTTTGGGTCTAGGAGATCTTTGGTGGGTTAAATTTGCTGGAAGTGCGGACGCACTTTGGGCAGAGTTAGCAGCAGCTGAAAAAGAAGGAAGAGGAACAATTATCTTTAACTGGACACCAAACTTTACTGATGGTGCTGGTTTTACATTTATCGACTTTCCTCCTTACACTGCAGGTTGTAGACCTGAAGATGGTGGAGATGGAAAATGTGGTTCGCCAGATGGTTATTTGAAAAAAGCAGTTAACGCTGATTTTCCAAAAACTCATCCAGATGCAGCTAAGATGTTTAAAAAACTTTCTTTCTCAACAAGTCAAATTGGAGCAATGGCAGCTTTAGTGGACATTGATAAAATGACTCACGAAGATGCAGCTAAAAAATGGCTGAAAGATAACGAGAAAGTTTGGAAAGCTTTTACTAAATAAGGTAAATAGCAATCAAATCTTTAAATCTCTCCCAACTATGTTGGGGGAGATTTTTTTTTAAACAAATTAAAATGATCAAATATTTATTTACTATACTAATAAGTTTATTGTTTTTTAATCAAACCTTAGCAAAAGATGTAAGTATAAATGAAAATATTGATCTCGAGTTTGTTTGTGATTTAGAGAAAAAAATAATTAAAAATTCAGAATATAATTATCAAACTTTTTTAGCTAAAGATTTAAATGAAAAGGGTTTAGATAGTTTTAAGATTTTATCAAAAAAACCAGAAACACTTTTAATCAAAGGATTATCATCATTTCTCTCAGTTTCATCAAAACTTAATGTCAAAGTAGTCAATAAAGATGTGGTTTTATTCAAATCAATTGATCAAGAAAAAAATTATTCTGAGTCAGGTATTATTACAAGGAAAACAGGTGAATTAATTCATGAAATAACAAAAAATATGAAAAGTGAAAACTCTGAAAAATATATTTCTATTTACTCATGCAATAAAGATGACAAAAAAGTATAATTTTTTTTTAAATAGTTTTGTGTAAAATATTATTATGAAAAAATATCTTTTAACAATAATTTTAAGTTTTTTTATCAGCACGATTGCAATAGCGCGAAGTACAGGATGCAAAGAAGGAAATTGTGAAAACGGTTTTGGTAAATGGGTTTACACAGATAAAACTACCTATGAAGGTGAGTGGGTAGGTACTAAGAAAAACGGTCAAGGAGTTGAAACTTGGCCTAATGGATATATCTACAGAGGTGAGTTTAAAAATAGCGAATGGAGTGGTGTAGGTGTTTTAACTTTTCCTGATGGTTCAACCTATGATGGTGAATGGGCAAAAGGTTTCATGAATGGCAAGGGAACGTTTACTTGGTCTGATGGCACTCAAAAAACAGGGATATGGAAAAATGGAAAGCTACAAGAATAAATGTCAAAAGAAAATTTTTTAAGTAAAATAAAATATTTACCCGAGACTACAAAACAGTTTGGTGGCCTGGTGCTAATAATTCTAATAATATCATTTTCATTTTTTGTTCTTAACATAATGTTTGGCGGTGGCGATGAACTTGTTAGAAAAATGAAATTAGAAGAAGAGAGGATTGCTCAAGAAAAGAAATTGAGTGAATTAATATCTAAATTACCCTCAGGAATACTAGTAACTTTTGATGGCACAGATCACTTTAGACTAACAGACGAAGTTTATGAGCAAGTTTGTAAAGCAACAAAATTAATTCCACAACGTGCGATTATGGGGGCAAACTTTTTAAATTTTAGAGCGCATGAAATTTACACAATTAATGGTAACAAAATAGATGAGACTTTTGTTAAGTGGGATGAGGAGAAAAATAAGTGTTTCGCAGGCTTTACAGTGAGTGGAAATAATGTTGGAGTTGACGAGTCAATTACTGTTAGTGGTGAAGCATTAAGTTTTCTAAGTACCGGAATAGATACAAGGGTTTATTATATTAAAAATTTTTAAGGGGGGAAGTAACAATATTATGGATTTAATTTTATCCTAATTTCATATAACTTAATTGAAATTTATGTCTGAGCCAGTAATTAAATGTGAAAACGTATATAAAATTTTTGGAGCTAATGCTCAGAAGATGCTTCAAGATTCAAATGGAAATGTTGATGCTAAAGTTTTTCAAGAAAATGGTTGTATAGTTGGGGTGAACAACGCTTCTTTTGAAGTTGCAAAAGGAGAAATGTTAGTCGTTATGGGTTTATCTGGCTCAGGTAAATCAACTTTATTAAGATGTATTTCAAGATTGACTGATGCAACAGGTGGTAAAATTTTCATAGAGGGCCAGGACTTATTACAATTGAATAATAAAGATCTAATAGATCTTAGAAGAAATAAAATGGGAATGGTTTTTCAAAGCTTTGCTTTACTTCCACACAAAACTGTTGTTGAGAACATTGCTTTTCCCCTTCAGATTAAAGGGATAAAAACTGAGGACAGCATAAATAAAGCAATGGATATGGTTAAATTAGTTGGACTTGAAGGTAGAGAAAATTATTTTCCTAGAGAACTTTCAGGAGGTCAACAACAAAGAGTAGGTATAGCGAGATCTTTAGCAGTTGAACCGGATATTTGGTTTTTAGATGAACCTTTTTCAGCTTTGGATCCATTAATTAGAAAAGAGATGCAAGATGAGTTTTTAAGACTTCAAGATAAATTACAAAAAACAATTATGTTTATTACACACGATTTTGATGAGGCTTTGAAACTTGCTGACAGAATCGCAATTATGAAAGATGGAATAATTGAGCAGTTAGATACACCAGCAAATATTGTTTTAAATCCAGCCACTGAATATGTCAGAAAATTTACTGAAGAAGTACCGAGAGAAAAAGTTTTATTGATTAAGGATGTTATGGATATATCTCAAGACAATTTAGGTGATTTAAAAGTCTCTCAAAATGAAATCATCGAGAATGTTGCAGAAAAAATTCTTACACAGGAAAAAATAGTCGCCGTAGTTGATAACAATAATGAAATTATAGGCTCTATCAATCCAACAAAAATAATCAATACAGTCTTTGGGGGAAGAAAAAATAATAATTAAATTATGGAATTTTTAAAAAAATATCCAAAAACTTTTCAGTGGTTATTTTTGTTGATTGTATTCTTTGCTTTATGCTTTGCGATTGATGTTCCTGAAACATATAAATTTATTAGGGGTCAAGCAGAATTTGTTAAAGATCCTAATCAAAGTAGTTATGTTTTTTTAGGCAAGGAAGTAAGATATTACGCTTTTGATGTATTTTGGAGATTGCCTCCATTGCTTGGGTGGTTACCCATCTGGATTAATGACTCATTATTTTTCTTAATGAACGAATGGATGCCAATTGAAGTTTGGAATGAAGATACCCAAGAATTTAAAAGTCGGCCTATAGTTTTACAAATTAGTAGAAATTTGACTGCCTTTATGACTTTTTTAATAGAATTAATAAGAGAGATTTTATTGGGGGGTCTTGAAACTATTGTTGCCTTCACCAGTTGGGATTGGATAGATAAAAACCCATGGGCTGAATTACCAGGATTACCTTGGACTATCGTTGCAGCAGGTGCAGCATTACTTTCTTATAAATTAAGCGGTAAAGGTCTAGCTTTGTTTGCAGGTTTAACTATGGTTTACATTTCTGTGTTTGGTCAATGGAAACCTTCCATGCAAACTCTTTCATTTATATTAGTTGCTGCTCCACTATCTTTTATTTTTGGACTTGGATTAGGAATAGCAGCTTTTAAAAGTAAACGTGTAGAAAAAGCTTTATATCCAATATTGCTAGTGATGCAAACGATGCCACAATATGCTGTATTGGTTCCAGCATTAGTTCTTTTTGGAGTAGGTGACCATGCTGCTGTGATTATTACTATGGTTGTAGCAATACCACCGATGATATTATTAACTCTTTTAGGTCTAAGAGCAGTGCCTCCAGAAGTTATTGAAGCTGGAAGGATGAGTGGGTGTAATAATTTTCAATTAATGTTTAAAGTATTAATTCCAACTGCTAGGAGAGATATTTTAATCGGGGTTAACCAAGTCATCATGGTGTGCTTTTCAATGGCAGTTATCTCAGCTTTTATTGGAGCAAAAGGTTTAGGGTTTAATTTATTGTTAGCTCTAAACCAATTAAACATTGGACTAGCTTTAGAAGCGGGCTTATGTATCAGTTTAATTGCAATTCTTTTAGATAAAATGTCTTTAGCTTGGGCAAATAAACAAACAGATTATTTTGGTAATCTTACTTTCTATCAAAGAAACAAAAATCTTTTATTTTTTGGGGTTATATTTGTTGTTGGAATAATATTAGCTTACATTGGAACTTTTTTATTCAAAGATACTTTCAATTATTTATTTGAAATTCCACATAACAAAGGAATATCAACTGCTGATTTTTGGAACAAAGGAGTAGATTGGATTTTTGAGACTTTCTTTGTTTATATTAAAGCGTTCAATACGTGGTTGATACAAGATGTACTTCAGCCAATGAGAGCATTGTATTTAAGAATGCCTGCAATCGCTACGATAGTTTTAGTTGTTGGTGCAGGATATTTAATTGGTGGCTTACGTTCAGCATTGGTAGTCTGTGCTTTGACACTTTTTATTGCATTCAGCCCTTGGTGGGATAGAGCTTTAGTTACAGCATATATGGCAACTTTTGGAGTTGTTGTTTCTTGTATCATTGGATTTACAGTAGGAACTTTGTGTTTCCAAAACAAACATTCAGCAAACTTTATGCTAGGCGTTTGTGATATTTTTCAAACATTCCCATCTTTTGTATATTTAATTCCAGTAATGATGTTATTTGGCATAACAGATACTTCAGTACTTATCGCAGTTATAGTTTATGCAACGATACCTGCCACAAGATATACAATCGAAGGATTAAGAAGTGTTCCAGCTGGTCTTCATGATGCTGCAACGATGTCGGGTGTAAATAAATTTCAAAGATTGACTAAAATTGAATTTCCTTTGGCGTTCCCACATATGATGCTTGGTATAAATCAAACAATTGTTTTTGCCTTATTCATGGTAATTATCGGGGCATTTATTGGAACAGAAGATTTAGGTCAATATATATTAAAGTCATTATCAGATAAAAAAGGTGCTGGAATTGGATTAACACTTGGTATTTGTGTAGCTTTCATAGCTTTAATATTTGATAATTTGATTAGAGCCTATGTCCAAAAAAGAAAAAAACATTTAGGTATTGATTAATCTTATATTATTTGTCTAAAAAAGTTTTTGAAGAGTCGTCCATAGCAGTTGCCCATGGCGTATGATGAATAGGAGCTACTGAGCCAGTTACAGGAGATGAAAAAGATTTATTTCTATATGTTGAAATATCTTCTACTTTATGATGTTCCCATTCTTTAAAGTGTTTTCTTATTAACTCAAAATCAATTTTTGGATAATCAGACATTTCATAAAGTTCTTTTGTATACTCCGTTTGAAAATCAATCATTTGATCAGGGTTCTCTAGCTTTTCTTCCATTGCAACCCATTTATTAATATCTTTTTCAACTTCATCATTACTAGGTATTTTGATTTTATTCATAATAACATCTCTTGCGTACCAAGCTTGGCAATCAAACATATTAAATGTATGGAATTGATCTTGCATGCCAAGATATAAAAGTTTGTGATTATCTTGCCAAACCACCCCTTTATATAATTTTGGTGGATAAAGTCTGTTTCTAGTTTTTAATTGTAAATTTTCCTCTAAAAATGGAAAATGATGAAGATAACCAGTGCAAAGAATTATAACATCGGCCTCTTGTTCAGTGCCATCTTTAAACATCGCTTTTTTTCCTACTAATTTGTCAAGATAATGAACCTCTTTCATTCCATCAGGCCATTTGAATCCCATTGGGTTATGTCTATAACCAATGGTAACACTTTTTGCTCCATATTTATTACACTGAAGTGCGATATCTTCTGCTGAATAACTACTACCTAGTACTATTACATTTTTATTTCTAAACTCTTCTGCATCTCTAAAATCATGAGAATGCATTATTCTTCCAGGAAATGTATCCATTCCTTTGTATTCTGGAATAAATGGAACAGAAAAATGACCAGTTGAAACAACAACAAAATCAAAATTATCTTTTAATACTTTATTGTTAACTTTATCTTGATAACTAAGTTCAAATTTGTCGTTCTTAAAAATAGTATTTATAACTCTCGTGTTGAATTTAATCTTTTTTTTTAAATTTCCTTTACTTACTCTTCCAACAATATAGTTATATAAAACTTCTCTAGGTGGAAAAGATGGTATTGGCTTTCCAAAATGTTCATCAAAGGAATAATCAGCAAATTCTAAACATTCTTTTGGTCCATTTGACCAAAGATATCTATACATACTGTTAGGTATAGGGTCCCCGTATTGATCAGATCCTGTTCGCCAACTATAATTCCATAAGCCACCCCAATCTTCTTGCTTTTCAAAACAAATAACTTCAGGGATTTTTTCACCATTTTTTTCCGCTAGTTCAAAAGACCTTAACATTGATAGTCCACAAGGTCCTGCACCAATAATTGCTACTTTTGTCATTAATCTACTAAATTAAATAATTAATTCTGTATTTTACTAACAAAATGATGACAATTACAATAAAATAATTATTTGTTATGAAAAATATCTTAGTTATTGGTGGAGGTGCAATGGGCTCTGCATTTACAATCCCAAGTTTAGAAAATAAAAATAATGTTACAATTACTGAGCCTTATAGCAAAAGATTTATTAAAGATTTATCTTCTAAAAAAAAGTTTCATTCTGCTCTTAAGATAAAATTACCAAAACAATTAAAGTTTAGAAAATTTTCTAAAAATTTATTAAAAGAAAATTTTGATCTAATAGTAATAGCCTTAAGTCTTCCAGGTATAGACTTTATTAGCAAAGAATTAAAAGATTTAAGAGTTAAATCACCAATTTTGGTTTTGACTAAAGGATTAAAATTTGAAAAAAAAAAGAATAAAATTTTAACAATTTCAGAACAGCTTCAGAAAAACTACAATCTAAAAAATATTTCAGTACTAAAAGGACCTTGTTTGGCAAAGGAATTAGCCAGAAAAAATCAAACTAGTGTAGTCATAGCAAATAAGAATATTAATATTGCAAAATCTATAGGAAGAAAAATTTCTACAAAATATTACTTAACAGAATACTCCCGGGATGTAGTGGGAGTAGAGGTCTGTTCAGCAATAAAAAATATATATTCAATGATCATTGGAGCTGGTCAAAGCCTTAACTCTTCATCTAATCTATTTCAAAAGGCAGTTCTTGAAATGAGATATTTAAATAGATATTTTAAAGGTAAGGATGAAACAATCCTTGGGCTTGCTGGAGTAGGTGACCTTTACGTTAGTGCTGCTGGTGGAAGAAACAGTAAAATGGGTAGTTTTTTAGGTAAAGGATTTACGTTTAAAACTGCAAAAAAAAGATTTATGCCTAGAGAAACTGTTGAAGGTGAAGAACTCGCAAGAGAGATCGCACCATTTATTTTAAAAAAAATTGACAAGAAGAAAATTCCACTAATGATCAATTTACTCAAGACAATTAAAGAAAATAAAAAACTTAAGATAAAAGTTTAAAATAGACCTTCTATATCACCGTCTTTATTTAGCTTAATAGAGTCAGCTGCTGGCACTCTAGGAAGTCCAGGCATTGTCATGATTGCTCCACAAACAACAACAATAAACTCCGCACCAGATGATAGCCTAACCTCTCTAATTGGTAATGAATGACCAGTCGGAGCACCCTTCAGACTTGGATCTGTTGAGAAACTATATTGAGTTTTTGCAACACATATAGGTAATTCACTATAACCAGCTTCCTCAAAGTTTTTTAGTTGATCTCTGATTTTAGTATCTGCAATAACTTCATTAGCTCTATAAATCTCTTTTGCAATGGTTTCTATTTTTTTGAAAAGTGGAGTTTTACTTTCATATAAAAATTTAAATTTAGCTTCATTCTTTTCACATAAATCTGTTACATGTTTAGCTAAATCCTTTGTTCCTTCACCACCATCAGCCCAATGCTTACAAATACTAGCCTTAACCTCTAGCTTTTTACAAAATTCTACTAAAGCATTCACTTCTTTATCAGTGTCTTTTATAAAATGATTTATAGCTACTGCTACAGGTAAACCAAACTTTTTCACATTTTCAATATGTCTTTCAAGATTTATCAATCCTTTTTTTAGTGCATCTACATTCTCATTCTTCAAATCATCTTTTGCAACACCACCATGCATCTTCAAAGCTCTAACAGTTGCTACTATAACAACGCAACTTGGTTTTAAATTTGATTTCCTACATTTAATATCTAAAAATTTTTCAGCTCCTAAATCTGCACCAAAACCAGCTTCAGTCACAACATAATCAGCGAGTTTTAATCCAGCTTTAGTTGCAATTACAGAATTACATCCATGTGCAATATTTGCAAATGGTCCACCATGAATTATCGCAGGATTATTTTCCAGTGTTTGTGTAATATTAGGTCTGATTGCCTCTTTAAGTAAAACAGTCATTGGTCCATGAGCATTTAAATCTTTAGCATAGATCGGTTTTTTTTCTCGAGTGTATGCTACTGTAATATTTCCAATTCTTTTTTCTAAATCTTCAAGATTATTAGCGAGACAAAAGATAGCCATTATCTCAGAAGCAACTGTGATATCAAAACCATCTTCTCTTGGAAAACCATTAGCAACACCGCCAAGATTAATATTAATTGATCTTAAAGCTCTGTCGTTCATATCCATAACTCTTTTCCAAACAATTCTTCTGACATCTATGTTTAATTTATTTCCCCAGTAGATATGATTATCAATTAAAGCAGATAAAAGATTATGAGCTGATGTTATTGCGTGAAAATCTCCAGTAAAGTGAAGATTAATTTGTTCCATCGGAACTACTTGAGCATATCCTCCTCCTGCAGCACCACCTTTCATACCAAAGGATGGACCTAGACTTGGTTCCCTCAAACATACAACAGATTTTTTTCCAATTTTATTTAGTCCATCGTTTAATCCAACAGAAGTGGTTGTTTTACCTTCTCCAGCAGGAGTTGGAGTTATTGCCGTAACTAAAATTAATTTACCGTCTGGCTTATCTTTTAATGTATCTAAGTATTCCAAGTTTATTTTTGCAATATGTCTGCCCATCGGGCTAAAAGCTGAACTTTCGTCTGGAACATTTACTTTTGCTAAGATTTCCTTTATTGGAAGCATTTTTGCTTCACGAGCAATTTGAATATCTGATTTTATGTCGCTCATTGAATTTTATAAAAAATAATAAAAAACTGGTCGATTAGTATCTCTTTTTAAAGCCTTTGGAAATATCTAAAAATTATATATAAAAAAAATATGAACTATTTATAATCATTATTATAAAATTTAATCATGCAAAAATATTCAGTTTTTAGTCTTGTTAAAAATGCCCTTTCAAATCACGAAAATTGGGACTTAGCTTGGAAAGATCCAACTCCTAAAAAAGAATATGATGTTGTTATCATCGGTGGTGGTGGACATGGTTTAGCAACAGCATATTATCTAGCTAAAGAACACAATATTACCAATGTTGCTATAATCGAAAAAGGTTGGATTGGTGGAGGTAATGTTGGTCGAAACACTACAATAATTAGATCAAATTATATGCATGATGACAATGCATTATTCAGTGAATTTGGAATGGATCTTTGGAGAAGAATGAGTCAAGATTTGAATTACAATGTGATGTTTTCTCCAAGAGGAATAATAAATCTTGCTCACTCAGATGCACAAATGAATACTTATGCTCGAAGAGGAAATTCAATGAGATTAAACGGTATCGATGCAGTTCTCTTAAATAGGGAAGAAGTAAGAGAAATTATTCCTATGGCTGATTTTTCTGAGAATGTGCGATTTCCAATCTTTGGGGGATTAATGCAACCTAGCGCGGGAACAGCTAGACACGACGCTGTAGCTTGGGGTTATGCACGTCAGGCAGACGATATGGGTGTAGACATAATTCAAAATTGTGAAGTAATTGGATTTGATGTGTCTGCAGGAAAAATTAATGGAGTGAGAACTTCTCGTGGAGACATTAAAGCAAAAAAAATTGGATTATGTGTTGCAGGTAGTACTAATATTTTAGCTGAAAAATTAAATATGACATTGCCAATTGAGACTCATCTACTACAAGCATGTGTATCTGAGCCAGTAAAACCAGTTTTAGATAAAGTAGTTACTTTTGGTGCTGGACATTTTTATATAAGCCAGTCTGACAAAGGTGAAATGGTTATGGGTGGTGATCTTGATGGCTACAATAGTTATGCACAAAGAGGTAATCTTCCAACTCTTCAACACGTTCTAACCGAAGGAATTGCAATGATGCCTTTCCTAAGTAAATTGAAAATGCTTAGAACTTGGGGTGGAATAATGGATATGTCTATGGACGGCTCACCAATAATAGACAAAACTCATATTGAAGGTTTGTATTTAAATTGTGGTTGGTGCTATGGTGGATTTAAAGCAACACCTGCATCTGGTTGGACATTTGCACATACGATCGCGCAAGATAGAGTTCATGAATTAAATGCTGGCTATAGTTTAAATAGATTTAATACTGGTCACTTACTTGACGAAAAGGGACTTGGTACCAAAACCTGGATTTCATAAATGCTTCATATAAAATGTCCACATTGTGGAATGAGATCACAGAATGAATTTTCATATGGTGGCGATGCAACTGTCAAACGGCCAGAATTAGGAAAAGAAATATCCGATCAAGATTGGGATAATTTTGTTTATAATAGGAAAAGTTTAAGAGGGAAACATTGGGAGCTATGGCAACATTTATCAGGTTGTAGACAGTGGATAAAAGTTCAGAGAGATACAGCTACTCATGAAATTTTTAAAACTCTAAAAGCAAACGAAGAAATTTCATAATGACACAAAGCTTTAGATTAGAAAGTGGTGGATTAATAAATAGAGATAAAAAAATTTCTTTTAAATTCAATGGTAAAAATTATTTTGGTTATGAGGGCGATACCCTTGCTTCTGCATTAATTGCTAATGGAGTTCATCTTATTGGAAGAAGCTTTAAATATCATAGACCCAGAGGTTTCTTTGGTGCCGGAGTTGATGAGCCTTATGCGATAGTTCAATTATATAGAAATGGTGAAACAGAACCAAATATAAAAGCTACTGAACAGGAACTTTTTGAGGGTTTAGAGGCAAAAAGTGTAAATTGTTGGCCAAGTGTGAATTTTGATGTGGGAGCTATAAATAATTTTTTAAAAATATTTCTCCCAGCTGGTTTCTATTACAAGACTTTTATGTGGCCAAAAAGTTTTTGGTATAAAATTTATGAGCCATTTATCAGAAGAGCTGCTGGTTTGGGTACAGCTTCTATAAAACATGACAAAGAAAGATATGAACATAAATATGAATATTGTGATTTGTTAATAACAGGCTCAGGTCCTTCGGGATTAGCAAGTGCTTACTCAGCCGCAAAAAATGGTGCAAAAGTTATTCTTGCTGAAGACAAATCACGATTTGGAGGAACTTTATTAACTAGTGAAGTAAATATAGGGAATCAACCAGGTAAAGAGTGGGCAGATAGTATCATTTCAGAGCTAAAAGAAATGCCTAATGTTACTGTAAAAAACAGATCTCAAGTTTTTGGTTATTACGATCATAACATGTTAGTAATGTCTGAGAGAATTAGTGACCATTTACCAAAAACCAAAAAATTTCATCCAAAGCAGAGACTTTGGTATATTAGAGCAAAGGAAGTATTAATCTCATCTGGATCAATAGAGCGACCCATTGTATTTGGTAACAATGATACTCCAGGCGTAATGTTGTCTTCAGCTGCTAAGGAATACTTGAAAGTGTATGGGGTATTAGTTGGAAAAAAACCGCTTGTTTTTACAAATAATGATAGTGGTTATGAAACAGCAATTGAATTTAAAAAGAATGGTATTGATCCAATAATTTTAGATACAAGAAAAGAGCCTCAATCAGAGATTATCGAAGATGCAAAAAATATGAATATCAATATTAAAAATTCATATGTAGTTGTAGCTGCTCAAGGATATAAAAAAGTAAAATCAGCTGACGTAGCTAAAATTTCTGATAATAAAGAAGAACTCGGATCAATTGAAAATATTGAGTGTGATTGTATTTGTGTTTCTGGGTTTTGGACACCTACAATTCATTTGGCATCACAATCTGGAAATAAAACAAAATTCAATGAAGATATTGATGCATTTGTTCCCAGCATACCTAAACAAAATGAAAAAACTTTAGGGGCTGCAAACGGAATTTACACTTTAGAGGAGACATTAAAAGACTCATTTGAAAAAGGAAACCTATTATCAAAAAAAATAACAAATAATGAGAATAAGATTTCTTTTCCTAATGTTGTTGAAAAGAAATCTACAGTACATGATAAATTTTGGTGTGTACCCTTACCAAAGGGAAAAAACTACAAAAGATTTTTAGATTTCCAAAATGATGTTGCAGTTTCTGACATAGAGATAGCTCTTAAAGAAGGGTATAGATCTATTGAACATGTAAAAAGATATACTACACTTGGTATGGCCACTGACCAAGGTAAGACAAGTAATCTTAATGGTTTACAACTAGTGTCAAAAATTGAAAATAAAGTTGTACCAGCAGTTGGGCACACAACCTTTAGACCACCTTACTCACCAGTTTCTATTGGAGCAATTGTTGGAAGGGAAGTAGGAAAACATTCAAAACCAACAAGAAAATCTCCAATGCATTCATGGCATGAAAAAAATAATGCAGTTTTTGTTGATGCAGGTGTATGGTTAAGACCAAGGTATTACAAACGCGGTGAGGAGAATTTATTTGAGGCGTCAAAGAGAGAGGCTAGAAATGTTAGAACTAATGTTGGTGTTTGTGATGTAACCACTTTAGGCAAAATTGACATTAAAGGACCAGATGCGGCAGAGCTTCTAAATAGGGTTTACACAAATGCATGGTTAAAATTACCGGTTGGCAAAGCAAGATATGGCGTGATGTTGAGAGAAGATGGAATTGTTATGGATGATGGAACAACAACAAGAATATCAGAAAATCATTACCATATGACCACAACAACTGCTCAAGCTGCTAATGTTCTATCGCATATAGAATATTATCTACAACTTGTTTGGCCAGAATTAAATGTAAATGTAGTTTCAACGACAGAACAGTGGGCGGGAGCAGCGATTGCTGGACCAAAATCAAGAGAGGTATTAAAAAAACTTTTTCCAATGTCTGATGTTTCGAATGAGGGTCTTCCTTTTATGGGTTACATGGAAGCTGATTTATTTGGAGTAAAAGCAAAAATTTTTAGAATTTCATTTTCTGGTGAACTTGCATACGAAGTGAATGTTGAATCAGACAATGGATATTTTATGTGGGAAAAAATAATAGAAGTTGGAGAAGAGTTTGGAATTCAACCATATGGAACAGAGGCACTATCAACCTTAAGAATTGAGATGGGGCATGTTGCAGGTTCAGAGCTTGATGGTAGAACTATTCCATATGACAATTCACTTGAGGGACTATTGAGCAAAAAGAAAGATTTTATTGGAAAAAGATCTTTATCAAGAAAAGCTTTTGCAGCTGAAGATAGACAAAAAATTGTTGGTGTTGTCCCATTAGATAAAAAAACAAGCATCCCAGAGGGATCTCATTTAGTTAAAGATTCAAACGCACCACTTCCAAACCCAAAATTAGGTTATATTTCAGCTTCATGCTGGAGTGTTGAACATGATAATCCATTTTCTTTAGCAATTCTAAAGGATGGTAAGAATATGATAGGAAAAAAGTTGTTCGTTATGTCTCCTCTAAAAAATAAAGTAATCCCAGTCGAGATAGTGTCTTCACATTATGTTGACCCAAAAGGTGAGCGAGTTAGATCATGAGTTCAATTTCTGCACTAGCCAATGTTCACTATCAAGGACAATTTGGAGACTTTGAGGACAAAAAAGGGGACGACCTTTTAAAAATCTCAGAGAAAAAAAATTTGTTAATTGTACAAATTGTACAATTCAAAAATTCTAATATTCCGATTGAAAGTATAGATATTGACGGTTTAAAACTGAAAGATACTCCTTTAAATGTGAGTTTTAATGATAACACAAGAATTTTATGGAATGGTCCAAAAAATTGGTTATTGGTCTCTTCCAAAAAAGATTTAATCAATGATATTTCTTCAACATGTAAAGAAATAGATTTTGCAATTACTGATTTATCCCACTCAAGAGCTGTAATTGATATAAAGGGCAATTATGTAATAGAAGTTTTAAAGAAAGGATCACCATTTAATTTTGATGAATTAAAGAAAAATAATTCGATAAATTCTCTTTATAATAATATTGCATTCACAGTAGACTTACTAAATGACAAACCATTTAAAGTAAGGTTATTCACGTTAAGAAGTTTTGGAGAGTCGTTATACCATTCTATTACTGATGCAGCATTAGAGTTTGGTTACGAAAATAAATAGCTATATTAATCTCTAGTAGCTATATAAACCCCTATTGACGTTATCAAAAAACCTAAAAGATCAATTGCTGTTAAACTTTCTTTTAAAAAGAACCAAGCCATTAAAGCAGATGTCGCGGGAATTAGAAAAAAAATTGAAACAGTCTTACTTGCAGAATTTTTTTTAATTAAGAACATTAAAATTGTAAAAGCACCAAAAGACACAAGAAATATTTGATGTCCCATTGAAAGAAGAAATGTTTTTGTGAAGGCTATATATGGTTTTGCAAAAAATATGACAACAAGAATATGAAAAAAACATCCTCCTATAGCTTGATAAAAATTACTAACTGACAGAGGTAAATTATTACTTAATTTTTTTTGCCAGATTGTTGATGCTGTTATTGAAATTAGCGCTATTAAAGTGGCAACTAATCCCAGCAATGGGATCTTCGATCCTAAATCTAAACCCAAAACTAGTGTTGCTCCAAGAAATCCAAGCAAAACACCAATCCATTGTTTTAAAGTCACCTTTTCATTTAATATTGGCCCACTAAGGATATTTGTCAAAATTGGTTGAAGAGTTACAATTAATGCTGCAATACTTGTGGGCATGCCAATAGAAATTGAATAAAAAACTCCCCCTAAATACAGACCGTGGAATAGAATACCACTAAGGACTGACTCAATTAAATTTTTTCTTTTTATAATAATTGAATATTTAGAATAAAGTGAGAACAACAAAAACCCAACTGCCACAAAAAAAAAACGAAAAGCCAAGGCAGCAAATGGATCACTATTATCGATGATCGGTTTAGTAGTAATAAATGCGGATGACCAAAGGATAATAAAAACAAAAGGGAAAATTTTTATCATATTAAAAAATGACGTAAAACAAGATGAATTACCACAATATTTTATCCATATTTAAGCTTATTTTGGACAATCTATTAATTGTAGCCTTTGATTAAATCAAATAAATTTAACTGGTGAATTTAAAATTTTTTAAACTTAGTTTTTTTCTTACCTCATTTTTATTTTTGACGGGTTTCGTCCCTTTACCTGCAGTGCTGGGTCCTGCAATCACAGTAGCTACTTCAGGAAATTTGGTTAAAGCAACTGCTCAATTGGTGTTTGATAATGAATTTAAAAAAAAAACAGGTAAAAGTTCTCTTAACTACATAACTGAGGAGGTATCTAAAAATAATAAAGAAAACCGCTTTAATAAAGATTTTAAAGACTTAATAGAAAAAAGAGTAAAAATAGCACACCAAAAATTAGTTGATCAAAATAACGAGGCAAAAGTAATAAAAGATTTTAAACTATTAGTTGAAAAAAGAGTGAAATTGACTCACAATAAATTAATACAACAAAAAATTAATCAGTAAGATTTAAAAGTATCAATTTTTTTTGGTTAGTTTCTTTACACCACAATTCGTAACTTTCACACATTCTCCATAAGTGATCAAACGCACGTTGAGAAATTTCTAGAGGAAAATGACTTTTAGTGTAATAAAGTTCCGGGTATTGAATTAATTGTTTGATCATCATTTCTCTTTGTATTTTCAGCAATCTCATTGTCTCCTCAGGAATTTTTTCATTTTTTTTCTTTAATTCCTCAAACCAATTGTCATGAAATTTACCACTACTTACTTCTTTATAAGTTTCAGATCCAATAAAACCATCTATGGCATCTATATTAGAAAAACCATTATTTTTTTTTTTAATTTCTGAAACCTCTAAATATATTTTTTCAGCTACATATAAAATATATGGTTTATCTTTTGATTTCATTATTTACGATATTTTTTCATTGCCGCATTGGCTAATATCAAATTTGGATCTAAAAAAATTTTTGAAGTCTTTACCTTTTTAAAAGATTTAAATGCGAATATGGCTATCGGTAATTCGGTACACCCTAAAATTATCTTTTTACATTTTTTTTTAATCAAATAATTTATGGCTGGCTTAATAATTTTGCTGGCAGCTTTTACATTTCCCATTTTTACAAATTTTATTGCTTTATTCACGGAATTTTTTTGTAAGGAAATATTTGGAAAAACAAGATTGTAATTCTTATCGAAAAATTTATTGTAAACGCCAGTGTTTAAAGTACCCTCTGTTGCTAGTAGTCCAATTGATGAATTTTTCTTACATGTTTTTTTTGTGTGAATAAATACCTCTTTTGGCATGTTTATAATTGGTAATTTTATTCTTTTTCTTAAATCATCATACCAATAGTGTGCTGTATTACATGGAATAACAATGAACTTACATTTACTTTTTTTAAGTATATTACATCCGTGTAACAAACTTTTTAATACCAATGAGTATTTTCTTTCAATTTTTTTATTTTTTTTCCGATTTGATAAATTCTTAGTTTGAACACCTATTGACTCTGGTCTTCCAGGAATATTCGATTTGTTGAAAAGGAGAAATAATGGATATTCTTGATCAATTTTTCCTCGATAAAGGATTGCAAGTTTGTTACAAAAGTCTAGGCCAGCTTGTGTGCCCATACCACCTAAAATTCCAATCATTCTACTAATATTTTATTGATTTAAATTTTTCTTATTGGCTACAAATATACAAATATCATCAAATTGTAAATCTTATAGCCAATAATCTATGTAATGAAAATTATGCAGTTTTTAAGTTAACTGCTGAAGGACCCTTGGGACCATCTTCAACATCGAAAGTCAAAGCTTGA
>CACCPC010000001.1:0-105890 GCA_902547785.1 uncultured Pelagibacteraceae bacterium | reverse complement strand
AAGAAGCAGCCTCCAATCTTGAGTTTGAGGAAGCAGCAAAAATCAGAGATGAAATAAGAAAATTAGAGAGTACTGAACTAGAAATAACATTAAATCCAAAAATAAGACAGTATGATGTTAAAAATAAACTTTATCCCAAAGGAAGATCCACTATGGGTATGCCTGGTACAAAAGTTACCAAAAAAAAAGATAAAAAATGGAAGCACGCAAAATAATCATCACAGGTGGAGCAACAAGAATAGGTGCTGCAATTGCAAAAAAACTTTCAGGTCCAAATAAAGAGTTAATTCTTCATTTTAATAAATCAAAATCTAAAGCACTAATTCTCAAAAAAAAGCTAGAAGGCAATGGAACTAGAGTTTATTTAATCAAAGGTGATTTAAGTAAAGAAAAAGATATTATCAAAATTATCAAATTAGCAAAATCTAAATTAAAATATTTTGACTGTCTTGTTAATAATGCTTCGTTATTTGAGAATGATAAATTAGCAAATTTTAATAATAAAAGTTGGGAGAAACATATATCGACCAATTTAAAAGCACCTGCACTTTTAACTAAAGAATTTTCTAAAAATATTAGAGGAAATAATAACAATATTATTAACATTATTGATCAAAGAATTTTTAAACTAACTCCATATTTCTTTTCTTACACTATTAGTAAATCCGGTCTTTATACTTTGACAAAAACAAGTGCTATGAGCCTTTCTCCTAAAATAAGGGTAAATGGTATTGCCCCAGGACCTACTATCAGAAATCAAAGGCAGACTGAAAAACATTTTAAAAAACAATATCTTGCTACTCCTTTAAAAAGACAGGTTGATGTTAATGAGATTTGTAATGCTGTTGACTTTTTTATAAAAAGCAGATCTATTACTGGTCAAGTGCTGGCAATTGATAGTGGCCAAAGTTTAAACTGGCAAACACCGGATGTTCTAGGAAAGGAATGAAAAAAAATAATTTTAAAATTGTTAAAATTGATAAAGGAAAATCCCTTTTCAATTACGAAAAAAAGATCCTTATAAACGAGTTAATACTAGATTTAAAACTTGGATATTATGATTTTGAAAGAGAAAATGCTCAAAAAGTAAAATTTAGCCTTGAAATAGATTATCAAGATAAAAAGCCGTCAAATGATAAAGATTTAAAATCAATAGTTAATTATGGAACTATTGTTAAACTGATAAGAAAACTGGTTAAGAAAAAACATTATAACTTTTTAGAAACTCTTGCAGAGGCTGTCTTTGACGAATTATTTAAAGATAAAAGAATTGCTAAGATAATGCTCAAAATTGAAAAATTAGAGATTTTAAAAGAATGCTCATCTGTTGGTATTCAAATTACCAAAAAGAGAAGTCATGATAAGTTCTGATATTGGAAAAGAAATAATAAAAAAAGAACTACCCTTAATCCCAAAACTTCCTGGTGTTTATAGGATGTTGAATGAAAAAGAGGAAATTCTTTATGTTGGTAAAGCCAAAAATTTACCCAATAGACTCAAAAGTTATGTAGCTGAAAAAAACCATATCATTAGAACCGAAAGAATGTTGTCACAAACTAGAAAATTGGAGATCACAACTACATCTAATGAAAGTGAAGCTTTACTTCTGGAAGCAAATTTAATCAAAAAATATAAACCAAAATTTAATATTTTACTAAGAGATGATAAATCTTTTCCTTTTATATTCATTGGCAACAAAGATAAATGGCCACAAATAAAAAGACACAGAGGAAAAAAAATTACTGAAGGTTTTTATTTTGGACCTTTTGCATCTGCTGGATCTGCTAACTGGACAATTAAAATGATCCAAAAAATATTTCATCTTAGAGTTTGTGATGATACTGTGTTCAAAAACAGAGAACGACCATGTATTTTATACCAAATTAAAAGATGCTCTGGCCCATGCGTTGGTTACATAGAAAGTGAGGAATATAAAAAGACTGTTGATGATGCTATTGAGTTTGTTTCCGGTAAATCAAGGAAAATACAAAAAAGCCTCTCGGAGCAGATGGAAAAAGCTAGCGAAAATTTAGATTTTGAAAAAGCGGTAATTTTAAGAGATCGAATTAAGTCATTGAATATTATTCAATCATCACAAAGAATTAATGAGGCTAATCTTATAGAGGCTGATGTAATCGCTGGTTATAAGGAGTCAGGCAAAGCTTGTATTCAGGTTTTTTTTTATAGGTCAAAACAAAACTGGGGTAATCAATCTTTTTTTCCAAAACATGATCCCGATGAGAATTTAAGCAATATAATTAATTCTTTTGTCACACAATTTTATGAAAATAAAAGTGTACCCTCCTCAATAATATTATCTGAAGAGATAAAAGAAAAAGTTTTAATCGAAAAAACACTCTCTCTTAAAGAAAAAAAACAAGTTACTATATCTATAGCTAAAAAAGGGTCAAAATTAAAAGTAATTAATCAAGCAATAAAAAATGCTAAAGAGAGTTTAAATAGAAAGCTTTATGAAAGTCAAAATAATAAGGAATTATTTGAAGCTGTGGCAAGTAAATTTAATCTAGAGACCAATATTAATCTGATTGAGGTTTATGATAACAGTCATATACAGGGAACAAACAGTGTAGGTGCATTGATAGCTTATGGTGATGATGGATTTATTAAAAAAAGATATAGAAAATTTAACATCAAACTAAAAAAGAATGAACAAGATGATTATGGAATGATGAAAGAAGTTTTGAATAGAAGATTTAAAAGAGCAATACAAGAAAAAGATAACTATTTAACTTTTCCTGATCTAGTAATAGTAGATGGAGGAAAAGGACAATATTCAGTAGCTAGAGAAACTCTCAATGAACTTGGGCTTCATGATATTCCGATAATTGCAATTGCTAAAGGTAAATATAGAAATAGTGGAAATGAGACTTTCTTTCATAATGGAAAGGAATTTAAATTCATTAAAAATGATCCTACTTTATTCTTTCTTCAGAGAATAAGAGATGAATCTCATCGTTTTGCAATTAGTGCTCATAGAGCAAAAAGGAAGAAGGGTATTAGTAGATCGCTGTTAGACCAAATTGACGGGATAGGTTCAATAAGAAAAAGAGCTTTATTAAACCATTTTGGATCAGCTAGGGCAGTTGAGTCTGCAAGTCTAGATGAAATTAAATCTGTGGAAGGGGTTGAAGAAAAAGTTGCAAAAAAAATATATAACTTTTTTCATGAATAAAAAAAATTATGCTTAAAAAAATACCAAATATTTTAACTATAGGAAGAATTTTAATTGTTCCTTTTTTTGTGTTAGCATTTTACTTGCCAGGTTTTTATGGAGATTTGACAGCGTTAATTTTATTCATAGTTGCATCTTTCACAGATTTTTTAGATGGGATGCTAGCAAGATTTCTTGGGGAAGAGTCTAAACTTGGAGAATTACTTGATCCTATTGCAGATAAAATAATCGTTGCAACTGCTTTAATACTTTTGGTAATGGACGGAACTATAAGAAATTACGAGGTAATAGCAGCAATCATTATCCTGACTCGAGAAATTTTGATATCTGGATTAAGGGAATTTTTGGCAAAGGGTAAAATTAAACTACCAGTTTCAAATCTAGCAAAATTAAAAACTGTATTGCAAATGGTTGCTATTGCACTTTTACTTTCAGGTGAAACTGGAAACAAAATTATTAATTTCCAAGATTATAATGCTCAAACTATTGGAATAATTCTTTTATGGCTTTCGGCTGCTTTAACTTTGTTTACAGGTTATGAATATATAAGAAAAGGAATTGACCACGCAATCTCAGAGGATAATAGAGATTAAGCTGCTTTTTTCTTTCTAACTAGTTTCTGATAACTTTCATTAAGACTAATAATTAAATCACAAACTTTAAATTCATTTTCTGCGATACAAGATACCGGAGTTACCTCTGCTGCAGTTCCAGTTAAAAAACATCCAACAAAATTCTTTAATTCTAAGGGGTTTATTTTTCTTTCATGAACTTTAATATTTTTTGATTTTGCAATTTCAATTACTGTTCTTCTAGTAATTCCATCTAGAAAAGAGTCTGGTAACGGTGTGTGTAATTCACCATTCGAATCTTTAAAAAAAATATTTGCACCAGTAGCTTCAGCAATATTACCTTCATGATCTAGCATTAAAGAATCTGTATAACCATTTTTTTCTGCCTCATGTTTTGAAAGAGTGCATATCATATAAAGACCTGAAGCTTTCGTATCCCATGGTATTGTATTAGGAGCTGGTCTTCTCCAATTAGAAATATTTAATCTGATCCCTTCAACTTTTAATTTTGGATCAAAATAGGATCCCCATTCCCATGTTGCTATTGCAACATGAATTTTTGTTTGTTGAGCTGAGATCGCCATCATTTCACTGCCCCTCCAGGCAACTGGTCTTACGTAACCATTTTCAACTTTTTGATTTTTAATTATAGTATTTGAAGCAGCGTTTATTTCCGTTTCAGTGTAAGGAATTTCAAAACCCATTCGTCTTGCTGAGTGAAAAAATCTTGAGGTATGTTCCTCTAATTTGAAGATTGAACCATCATAAACTCTCTCTCCCTCAAAAACACAACTAGCGTAGTGTAATCCATGGCTTAAAACATGCACCTTAACGTTGGACCAATCAACTAACTCGCCGTTGTACCATATTTTACCAGATCTTTTATCGTAAGGTATCATCTATGAAATATAAAATTATTACTGAAAAATATCTATGTATATATAATATGTCAATATAACTTACCTGTGATGAAAGAGCTTTTATATTTAAAAGATGATCAATTAAAACATTTAATCGAAAAATTATTTATAAGTTATAGAGAAACTTTTTCAGACTCAAAAAAAATTCTCAATAAATATCATATTGGCCTAGCTCATCAAAAAACTATTCACTTAATATCAATGTATGAGGGAATATCAATCTCAGAGCTTATGAGAAAACTTAAAGTATCTAAACAAAGCCTTAATAGAGTTTTAAAAGATTTGATCAAGCTTGAGATGATTTTTTTTAATAAAGATGAGACTGACACAAGAATTAAACACATCTTCCTCAATGAAAAAGGAGAAAAAATTTTTAAAGAGATTTTTGAAATACAAAAAAAAAGAATTTACAATGCATTGCTTAATTCAAGTTCTCAAGAGGTTCTAAATTTTGATGAGGTTTTAAAAAGAATAATTAATGGATAATTTTCTAGCTCATATTTTAGTGGTTGACGATGATGAGGGGATAAGATCTTTAGTTAAAAAATATTTAAATGAAAAAAAATATTTAGTTACCACAGCTGATAGCGCAGAAAATGCATCTGAAAAAATAAAGGTTATTAAGTTTGATTTAATAATTTTAGATATCATGATGCCTGGAAAAAGCGGGCTTGATTTTTTAAGAGAACATAAAGAATATATTGATACTCCAATTATATTATTAACTGCTAAAGGTGAGCCAAATGAAAGAATAGAGGGATTAGAAGTGGGAGCAGATGATTATTTACCTAAACCCTTCGAGCCCAAGGAACTTGATCTTAGGATTAAAAACATAATTAACAAAATAAAAAAAAATAATTCTAAGAAAATAATAGAATTTGAAAATGTAAAAATAGATTTAAGTAAGCAGATAATTTTACATGGTAATTCAGAATTTAAAATAAATAACACCGAGAAAACAATATTAGAGAAAATGATTAATAACCCAGGAAAAGTTTTTGAACGGGAAGAAATTGGTAGATTAATTGACTTAGATAAAGAAAGATCAATTGATGTTATCATAACTAGATTGAGGAAAAAAATTGAAATAGATCCAAAAAATCCAAAATTTCTTCAGACTATAAGAGGAGCTGGCTATGTTTTATGGATTGAATAAATTTGTAAAAAATTTATTACCAAAAAGATTATTTTACAGAGCTTTGCTAATAGTTGCTATCCCGGTAATTTTAATTCAATTAATAATTACAATAGTTTTTTTTGATAGCCTTTGGATAAAAACTAACAAAGGAATGACAAGAGCATTGGTTAGTGAAATACAAACTTTTATCGAGGTTTATAGTAATGATAATTATGAAAAAGATGAAATAAAAAACATTTTTTCATTATATCAAGATTTGAATATCGAATTTGTTGAGGATGAAAATTTTAATTTTTCTTACAATGAAAGATGGTTTAGTCCAATAGACAGAACACTGAGAAGAGAATTAAAATCTAAATTTGGATTAGAAATATTTTGGTTTGATACTACAAGTTATAAAGAGTTAGTTGATTTAAGAATTAAATATCAAAATGGTTTCTTTAAATTTATAGTCCCTAAGGATAGACTGACAAGCACTTCTGCAAGACTGTTCGGATTATGGATAACTGTACCTGCATTCGTAGTAGTAATTATTTCGCTTATATTTTTAAAAAATCAAACAAGACCAATCACAGCTTTAGCTAAAGCTGCCGAAAAATTTGGAAGAGGGGAAAATGTAGATGAATTTAAGCCCTCTGGTGCAGCTGAGATACGTCAAGCAGGTTATGAATTCGATAGAATGAGAAAAAGAATTATGAGACATCTAAATCAAAGATCTGAAATGCTATCTGGGATTAGTCATGATTTGAGAACACCCTTAACAAGAATGAAATTACAAACCGAGTTTATAAAAGATAAATCCATAGCTAAGAAGTTAACCGAGGATATAAATGAAATGGAAAAAATGCTTAATGAATATTTGCAGTTTACAAGTTCCTCATTTATGGAAAAGGACGAGTTGTTTAATCTAAGCGATTTAATAGATGAGATTATAGCTAAGTATAATAATAAAAACATTACAAAAGAAATATTACCAGAGGTTTATCTAAATGGTCGAAAAAATCTAATTAAAAGATGTCTTAATAATCTATTAGAGAATTCAATTAAATATGGGAATAAAATAAATATTGATCTTCAAAAAAAGAAAACAAGCATAATAATAAAAGTTGAAGATGATGGTCCAGGAATAGCAGAAAGTGAATATGATAATGTATTTAAACCTTTCTACAAAATAGACAAAGGAAGAGCAGACTCCAAATCAAGTGTAGGGCTTGGTCTGTCAATTGCATCTGACATTGTACGTTCTCACGGTGGTAATATAAAGTTGAATAAATCCAATTTGAATGGACTTGAAGTTAAGATTTTTTTACCCGTTTAATCTTTTTTTTTAAAACCTTTTTTTTTTCAAGTTCTTTCTCTAAATTTTCTACTCTTTTAGCAAGGATATCAAATTCATCCTTACTCGTTAATTTCATTTTGAATACGATTTCATCTCTTTTTGATTTTAAAATGTTTACTATCTCATTTTTTAAGTCTCTAGATGAGACTAAACCTTGTTCTAGAAGTTTAGTAAATTTATCAAAAACAAATTTTGAATTTTTCATATATTTATTAAATTAGTTATTATATCTTTAATCTATTATTATAATTAAAAATGTTCATTAATAATTTTGACCCAGTTGCATTTAGTTTATTTTCATTAGAATTTAGATGGTATTCTTTATCATATATATTTGGAATTCTTGCTGGATGGGTTTTGGCAAAAAGAATTTTCATAAAAGATGATAATTTAAAAGAGAAATTTGACGACTACATTACTTATATAATTTTAGGTATTATAATTGGTGGAAGATTAGGTTACGTAATATTTTATAATTTAGATTACTATTTGGAGAATATTTTTGAAATATTTAAAATTTGGAATGGAGGAATGTCATTCCATGGTGGACTATTGGGTGTAATTGTGATGAGCGTATGGTTTGCAAAAAAACATAATCATAATTCTTATATTTATCTTGATATTGTTTCGTCAGTTGCGCCAATAGGAATTTTTTTTGGACGTATTGCAAATTTTATAAATTCAGAGCTTTATGGCAAAGAAACAACTTTACCATGGGGAATTAAATTTGAAAAAATTGATGAAATATATCGTCATCCATCCCAACTTTATGAGGCTTTTTTTGAGGGACTGTTATTATTTTTTATATTGATATATTTTCGAAAAGCGTCCTCAGCTAAAAATCCTGGTTTCTTATCTGGAGTATTTTTAATATTTTACTCTGTCTTCAGATTTTTTATAGAATTTTTAAGAATGCCAGATGAACAATTAGGTTACGTTCTATTTAAATTGAGTATGGGGCAAATTTTATGTTTAGTTTTTTTTATATTTGGTTCTTATTTGACTTTAAAAAAATATGACCATCAAAAATAATTTTGAAATCTCTTTAGATAAATTTATCAATTTTGCTCTATATGATAAAAAAAAAGGATATTATATGCAAAAAAACCCTTTCGGGTTAAAGGGCGATTTTATAACTGCACCAAATATTTCTAGAATGTTTTCTGAAATGATAGCTGTATGGATTTTAGGTTTTTGGGAAAATTTAGGAACCCCAAAAAAAATTAATTTAGTGGAACTTGGTGCAGGAAACGGTGAAATGATGAAAATATTTTTAGAAACTTTTAAAAAATTTCCAGCGTTTTTAAGCTCATGCAATATTTTAATTCATGAAAAAAGTCTAAAATTAAAAAAAATTCAAAAAAATAAATTAAACAAAGAAAAAGTTATTTGGATTTCTGATCTAAAACAAATAAAAAAATTTCCAACTATTTTCATTGCAAACGAGTTTTTTGATGCAATAGCAATAAAACAATTTATTAAAAAAAAAGATCTTTGGTTTGAAAGATATGTAAATTTTAAAAATCAAAAAAAGCCTTTTTTTTGTGAAAGAAAGTTTAATATGAAAAAATTTGAAAAAGAAATTAATTACAATATTTCAAAAGACCAAAAATTTATTGAATACTCCTTAGTTGGAGCGGATTATTTAAAAAAAGTTGCTGGAATAGTTAAAAAAAATAATGGCGGTCTTCTAATGATAGATTACGGGTATATGGAAAAGAGGATGAAAAATACTCTTAAATCGATTTCAAATCATAAACACAACAATGTTTTAAAAAATATCGGTACTTCAGATATTACTCATAATATCAATTTTTTCTTATTTAAGAAAATAATCAATCAATTAGGTGGTTTAAAAGACTTAATAACAACTCAAGGAAGCTTTTTAGTAAAATTAGGAATAAAAAATAGAGCCGAGATAATATCGCAAAATCAAAGCTTTTCAAAAAAAGCAGATATTTATTTTAGATTAAAAAAACTCATAGATGAGAAAGAAATGGGAAATTTATTTAAGGTAATGTTTATCAAAAACAAAAGCAATAAATATAAGTTGGGGTTTAATTGATAGTTTCAAAAAAATTATCTAAATTTAAAGAGATCAGTCATGGTTTTTTTAATAAAAAAGGTGGATGTTCAAGAGGTATTTATAAAAGCTTAAATTGTGGACCAGGCTCTAACGACTACAAAACAAAAATTATCAAAAATTTGAGAATTGTAAAAAAGAAAATCGATAAAAATTCAAAAAATATTTTTTTACTCCATCAAATACATAGTAATAAATTTGTTTTCATCAATAAATATTCTAAGTACCTAAAAAAAAAGAAAGCAGATGCAGTAATTACTGACATTCCAAGATTACCTATTGGAATTCTTACAGCTGATTGTGCACCAATATTAATTTTTGATAACCAAAAAAAGATGGTAGCTGCTATTCATGCTGGATGGAAAGGTGCATTTAAAGGAATTATTTCAAAAGTTATAAATTTCATGATTAAAAAGGGCTGTGAAACAAAGAATATGATTACTGTTATAGGTCCTTGTATTGCTCAAAAAAGCTATAACGTAAAAGAAGATTTTAAAAGAAAATTCTTAAAAAAAGATAAAAAAAATAAAGTTTTTTTTAAAAAAAGAAAAAACTTAATTTATTTTGATTTATCAAAATATGTTAAATTACAACTCAAATTAATGAAAATCGCAAATATAGAGACGATAAATATTGATACTTTTCCCAAAAAAAATAATTTTTTTAGTGCAAGAAGGTCTTTGCATTTAAATCATGATGATTATGGTAGAAATATTTCATTAATTATGATTAATTAGAGTTTCTCAATGAAATTATTAACTGGAAACAGCAATAAATTTTTAAGTAAAAACATTGCTAAATACTTAAAAACAAAACTTGTCAATTCAAGTATTAGAAAATTTGCTGATGGTGAAATATATATTGAAATAAATGAAAATATAAGAGGAAACAGTATTTTTATTGTTCAATCTATCTCTTCTCCAGCTAATGATAATTTAATGGAATTATTGTTATGTATCGATGCTTTAAAGAGGTCATCAGCAAAAAATATTACAGCGGTAATACCTTATTTTGGATATGCAAGACAAGATAGAAAGGTTGTTCCAAGAACTTCCATATCTGCAAAACTTGTCTCTAATTTAATAACTCAAGCTGGTGCTGATAGAGTGGTAACCGTAGATTTACATGCTGGTCAAATTCAAGGTTTCTTTGATATTCCCGTTGATAACTTATTTTCTACTCCAATATTTGCAAGACACGCTAGAAAGAAAATTAAAAGTAAAAAAATTATTTGTGTTGCACCTGACGTAGGAGGAACGGAAAGAGCTAGAGCACTTGGAAAACTTCTAAATGTAGGACTAGCTATTGTTGACAAAAGAAGACCAAAGCCTGGGCAATCAGAGGTTATGAATATCATTGGTGATGTAAAAGGACAAACTTGTATTTTAGTTGATGATATAATTGATTCAGGTGGCACAATTGTTAATGCGGCGAAAGCTTTGAAATCTCGAGGAGCAAAAGATGTTTATGTTTACATTACTCATGGGGTTTTAAGTGGAGATGCAATTAAAAAAATTAAAAGTTCAGTAATTAAAAATTTAGTTATAACCGATACAATAGACAATGTTCATAAAACTAAAAATGTTAAAAATATTGAGGTTTTACCCATATCAGGTCTTATGGGTGAAGCAATAAAGAGAATTTCAAATTCAACATCCGTATCAGATTTATTTAAATAAATTTCTTGATTATTTGTAAACATGAGTTAAAAAACTCTGTTTTATGAATTCAATAGAAGCTAACATTAGAGATAATTCCACTAAAGGGCAGTTAAACGCTATAAGAAATAGTGGAAATGTTCCAGCTATTATCTACGGTGGTAAAGATAAAAATCAAAAGATATCTATTTCTAAAAAATTACTTAAAACTTTTATAGAGAAAGAAAATTTCTTCTCAAACATAATTACTCTGAAGGTAGATGGTAGTAATCAAAATGTATTACCAAGAGAAATAAAATATCATATTTTAACCGATGAACCAATTCATGTAGATTTTTTAAGAGTGCTACCAGGTGTAAAAATAAAAATAGAAATTCCAGTAAATTTTATCAATCACGAAAAATCTCCCGGTCTTAAAAAAGGTGGGGTGCTAAACATTGTGAGAAGAAAAGTAGAATTAAAATGTCCAAGTGAAAAGATACCTGAAAATTTAACATTAGACTTAGATGGTGTTGATATTGGTGAGAGTTTTAAAATCTCTTCAGTTAAATTAGATCCAGAAGTTGTTCCAACAATTCAAGGAAGAGATTTTGTAATAGCAACATTAGCAGCTCCAACAGTTATGAAAGAACCTGAAAAACCTGCTGAAGCAGAAGCCGCAGAGGGTGAAGAAGGTGCAGAGGGTGCAACTGCTGTAGCGGCCGATGGGGATAAAGCTGCTCCTGAGGCTGATAAGGGAGATAAAAAAGAAAGTGATGATAAAAAACCTGCTGACAAAAAACCTCCTGAAGAAAAAAAATAATCAACTAAATTGAAAATTAATCAATAGATCATGCTTTTATTTGTAGGATTGGGTAATCCAACACCAGACAGCGAAAATAATCGACATAATGTTGGGTTTAAAATTATAGACGCTATAAACAAAAAATTTAGTTTATCAAAACAAAAACCAAAATTTAAAGGCCTATTAACAACTGGCAATATAGGAAATGTTAAAGTTTATGCCATCAAACCTTTGACCTTTATGAATAATTCAGGAATTTGTATTAGAGAGCTTATTGAATATTTTAAAATTGATGCTCAAGATGTAATAGTTTTTCATGATGATCTAGATGTGGAATTTGGAAAAATCAAAGCTAAGTTTGGAGGATCAAGCGCGGGACACAATGGAATTGCTTCAATTGATAAGTTTATTGGCAAAGACTATTCTAGAGTGCGAATAGGTATTGGTAAACCCAAAGGAAACATCGAGGTTGCAGACTACGTTTTACAAAATTTTGATGAAGATGAGTCTTTAGGTATTGAAAAAATATCAAACCACATAAATGACTCAATTTCTTTTCTTGTTGAAAAAAAATTAGATCTTTTTTCTAGTACAGTAAATAATAAATAATGAGCTTCAAGTGTGGGATCGTTGGTTTACCAAACGTAGGTAAATCTACTCTCTTCAATGCATTAACCAATTCAAATAAAGCTCAAGCAGCTAACTTTCCATTCTGTACAATTGATCCAAATATTGGTGTAGTTAGTGTGCCTGATTATCGATTAGAAAATTTAGCCAAAATTTCTAAATCAAAAAAAATTATACCTACTACTATTTCTTTTGTTGACATAGCCGGTCTTGTAAAAGGTGCATCTAAAGGTGAAGGTTTAGGAAATAAATTTTTATCTCATATCAGAGAAGTAGATGCTGTAATACATATGATTAGATGTTTTGACTCTAGTGATATTCAAAATGTAAATCCTACAGTTGACCCTGTTAGAGATCTTGAAATAATAGAGACAGAAATGAAGCTTGCAGATTTAGAGTCCATTCAAAAAAGACTTGAGAAAAATAACAAAAAAAATATTGATGAGGATCAAATTAAAATTCTTCAAAGTTGTTTAGACTTAATTAATAATGATCAAGATTTAGCAAGTTTAAAATCAGAATTTACCAAAAAACAACTAAATTTAAGTGGTTTATTGTCTTTGAAGCCCAAAATATTTGTTTGTAATGTTGATGAAAAAAGTGTCCAAAATGGAAACGGTTACACTAAATCATTTTTAGAAAAATTTGGTTTAGAAAACACTTTGATTGTATCGGCTGATATTGAAAATCAAATCAATGAGTTAGATAGTGAAGAAAGAAAAAACTACATGGAAATGATTGGTTTAAAGGACACTGGCTTAGATATGTTGATACAAAAAGGTTATAAGATTTTAGAATTAGACACTTTTTTTACCTCAGGTCCTGAGGAAACAAGAGCCTGGACTATTCAGAAAAATTGTTTAGCTCCAAAAGCTGCTGGTGAAATACATACTGATTTTGAAAAAGGATTTATTAGAGCTGAGACTATTTCTTATAATGATTTTGTTGAAAATGATGGATGGGTAAATTCTAAAACAAATGGAAAAATGAGATTAGAAGGTAAAGACTATATTGTTAAAGACGGTGACGTTTTAAACTTTCGTTTCAATACGTGACCAGATTCTCTTCATACTAAAATAAACTAAAACTGTTAATATAATTAAATAAACTATTGCTTTAAAACCCATTTTATGACGTGTTTCTAAATGAGGTTCTGCAGTCCACATTAAAAAAGTTGTAACATCTTTTGCCATTTGTTCTACAGAAGCATTAGTACCATCTGAGTATTCTACTAAACCATCAGAAAGTTGATTGGACATTTTAATCTTATTTCCATACATGTATTTATTATAGTAAACACCATCATCTAAAGTCACTCCAGCTGGTGGATCTTCATATCCTTGAAGGAGTGAATAGATGTAATCAACTCCTCCACCTCTCGCTTTTACTAAAACAGTCATATCGGGAGGGTATGCTCCCCCGTTTGCAGCTTGAGCAGCTTTTTCATTTTCATAAGGCATCACAAATTTATCCGACAATCTTCCTGGTCTCATAAACATTTCACCATCTGCATTTGGTCCATCTTTTACTTCGAAAGATGCTGCAATGGCTTTTGCTTGTTCCACTGAAAATTCAGGTCCACCCTCTTCCACTAAATTTCTATAACTTAGATATTTCATTGAATGGCAAGAAGAACAAACTTCTTGGTAGACTTGATATCCTCTTTGAAGTGCAGCTCTGTCAAACTTTCCGAAGGGACCCTTAAAACTCCAATCAGTTTTTAAATATTCAACTTTCTCAGCTGCATTAGAGTTAAATTGAAATCCAAAAAATAAAGCTATTAAAAACGATATTCTAAAAAAATTTTTCACTGATCTTTAAAACTATCCTTTTTTTTCACTGCTGCAAGATTAGGTGATCCCCCCAAAATTGGTTCGGTAATACTTAAAGGAACAGGTGTGGTCCTCTCTTTGAATCCTAAAACTGGCAATACAACTAAAAAATGAAGGAAGTAATATGCTGTTGCAATCCTAGCAATTAATAAGTAAAGACCCTCAGCCGGCATAGCTCCGACATATCCTAAAATTAAAACATCAGCCACTAAGATCCAATAGAACTGCTTATATAAAGGCCTAAAGACTGCGGATCTAATTTTTGAAGTATCTAACCAAGGAAGCGCAGCTAATATTAAAATAGCAGACAACATCGCTATAACACCTAGAAGTTTATCCGGAACTGATCTCAGAATTGCATAAAAAGGTAACAGATACCATTCAGGAACAATATGAGCTGGTGTTACAAGAGGATTTGCTTCAATATAATTATCAGCATGGCCTAAAATATTTGGTGTATAGAAAACAAAAAAAGCGAAAACAATCATAAACATCAACAACGCAAAACCATCCTTGATAACTATGTAAGGATGAAATGGGACTGTGTCTTTTGAAGGTTTTTTTATATCAATTCCAATTGGATTATTATTTCCAGGCACATGAAGAGCCCAAATATGTAAAACAACTAAACCTAAAATTAAAAAAGGAATTAAGTAGTGTAGAGTAAAAAATCTTGTAAGTGTTGGGTTATCAACCGAATACCCTCCCCATAACCATGTTACTATTCCCTCACCTACCAAAGGAATTGCACTAAATAAATTTGTAATAACTGTAGCTCCCCAAAAACTCATTTGCCCCCATGGTAAAACATAGCCTAGGAAAGCTGCTGCCATCATAAGCAGATAAATTATTATTCCGATAATCCATATAACTTCTCTAGGTGATTTATAAGAGCCATAAAATAAAGATCTAAAAATATGAATATATACTGCTAAGAAAAACATTGAAGCTCCGTTTGCATGTATATATCTTATCAACCATCCATAGTTCACATCTCTCATTATGTGCTCAACACTTTGGAACGCCATGTCAGCATGTGCGATATAGTGCATCGCTAAAACTAATCCGGTTACAATTTGAGTAATCAAACAAAAAGTAAGAATACCACCAAAAGTCCACCAATAATTTAAATTTTTTGGTGTTGGATAATCGGTCAAATGGTTTGCCAAAGTTAAAAGAGGTAATCTGTCGTTAAACCATTTTCCAACTTTTGATTTTGGTGTGTATTCGTGTTCACTCATAAAAAATTATCCAATCTTAATTGTGTTAGCATCAACAAATTTGTATTCTGGAATTTCCATATTTGTTGGAGCTGGACCTTTTCTAATTCTTCCAGAAGTATCATAATGAGAACCATGACATGGGCAGAACCATCCATTGTAATCACCTTTTTGATCCAAAGGCACACAACCTAAGTGCGTGCATACTCCAAGCATAACAAGCCACTCTGGATTTTTTGCACGATCTTCATCTTTTTCAGGATGCTTTAAATCTTCCAACTTAACAGATTTGGCTTCAGCTATTTCCTCTTGAGTTCTTCTTCTAATAAAAACTGGCTTTCCTCTCCATAACACAGTTATGGTTTTTCCTGGATTGACTGCGCTCACATCAACCTCAGTGCTTGCTAACGCTTTTACAGAAGCATCTGGGTTCATTTGATCTATCATAGGCCAAATCACTGCACCCGCCCCAACTGCTCCAACCGCATATGTAGCTGTAAATAAAAAATCTCTTCTTTTAGTTTTCTTTTCCACTGTTTATAGGTTCTTATAATTCTATATGTTGATTTAGGTAGTTAATATATGATTACATATAATAAAAAAGTATTATTTTTCTACTGATAGAATGACACATAATCTAATTAATGATGGGCCAAAAATTGCACTATTTGAACCTGATATCCCTCAAAATACTGCTGCGATCATAAGAACTTGCGCCTGTTTGGGGGCGAAATTAGAAATAATAGAGCCTTGTGGATTTTTATTAAACGATAAGAGATTTAAAAGAGTTGTGATGGATTATATGGATGAAAAAGAGATTAGATATTATAAAAGCTCTGATCAATTTTTTGATGAGAAACAGAATCAAAGAATTATACTTATGACTACAAAAGCTTCTAGCCCATATACAGAATTTAAGTTTAAAAAAAATGATACAATTTTATTTGGAAGAGAAAGCGCGGGAGTGCCTGAATTTGTGCATAAAATGATAAATAATAGGTTAAAAATTCCGATGCGAAATAATAAGCGTTCTTTAAATATTTCTTCTTCTGTTGCTATAATATTGGCCGAGTGTTTAAAACAAAATAAATTAATTTAAATGGATCTAGAAATAAAACAAAAATTGACAAGTAATTGGTTTAAATCTTTGCAGGAAATGTTCTGCAAAACTATTAGTGATTTTGAAAAAAACAAGATCAGTTTTAAGTCGACTTCATGGAAGAGAAATTCAAAAAAAGATGAAGGTGGTGGTGAATATAGAATCTTAAAAGATGGAAAAATTTTTGATAAAGTAGGTGTTAATTTTTCAAAAGTTTATGGAAAATTTCCAAAAAAATTTCAACAAAATATACCTGGCGCTCAAAAAGATCCTAGGTTCTGGGCATCAGGGATATCTGTTGTAATGCATATGAAAAATCCTTTAATTCCTGCGATGCATTTTAATACTAGATATATTTGTACGACTTTTGATTGGTTTGGTGGAGGTATTGATGTTACTCCATCAAAAAAAGATAATAAAGAAAAAGAACAGTTTCACAAAACTCTTAGAGATATGTGCAATCGACATGACAAAAATTATTATAGAAAATATAAAAAATGGTGTGATGAATATTTTTATCTACCTCATAGAAAAGAGCCCCGTGGAATAGGTGGTATTTTTTTTGATTATAAAAAAAACAATTTTGAAAAAAATTTCAAATTTGTCAGAGATGTTGGTATTACCTTTGAGACTATTTTTCAAAAAATTATAAATAAAAAAATTAAAAAAAAATGGACTTCTAAAGATAAAGAAAATCAATATATTAAAAGAGGAAGATATGCAGAATTCAATTTACTATATGACAGGGGTACAAAATTTGGATTACAAACAGGTGGTAATGTTGAAGGAATATTAATGTCATTACCTCCTCATGCAAAATGGAAATGATATGGATAAAGAACCAATTACCTTGAATGGCCTAAATAAACTAAAAGAAGAATTAATTTTTTTAAAAGAAAAAAAAAGACCAGAAATAGTTGCCGCAATTGCTGAAGCAAGATCACACGGAGATTTAAAAGAAAACGCTGAGTATCATGCAGCAAAAGAAGAGCAGTCTCACAACGAAGGTAGGATAACAGAAATAAATGATATTATTGCAAGAGCAAACGTCATTGATGTTACTAAAATAAACAATGACGGCAAAGTAATTTTTGGCGCCACAGTATTTTTGGAAAATTTAGATACAGGTGAAAAGATAGATTATAAAATAGTCGGAAAAGATGAAGCAGATTTAAAAAAAAAACTGTTATATTTTCAATCGCCAATAGGTAAAGGTCTCATTGGAAAAAATAAAAATGATCTTGTGGAAATAAATACTCCCGCTGGATTAAAAAACTTTGAAATTAAAGACGTCAAATATCTTTAACCTTTTACAATACTATCGATTTGTTTGTCAGAAATTTTGAAATTATTCCTGATCCATTCCTCCTCGATCAATTTCAGCATACTTCCCAACTGTCTTCCCTCTGGTATTTTGTATCTAGTCATTAATAAATTAGCTCCAACAGGCAAACTTGGCGTAATCTTATTTTTATATAATTCTAGTAAGCTCAACAATTTCTTATCTAATTTCTTTGTTTTTATAATCTTAAAATTTATAATATCTAATACTGCTTGCTTTCCATCATAATATAAAACTTTATTTAAGTTCACTTCATTTAAAGTTTTTGACCCGTTCTTCTCATTATAAAAGTTACTAATAGCATAAGCTCTTTTTTGATCTTTTTTTGAGATATTATATTTATACAAGAAGTATTCTAAATTGTCTGTTTCATCTATTATCATTAAAAATAAAGTAAACATAAAATCCAGATCAACAAATAGTTCTCTCTTTACTTTGATTGCATCAATAATACTTTTGATATTCTTTAGCTCTGGAAAAATTAACAATATTAGGTCGATGCTGAATTTATCTTTTGATAAATTTTCTAATTTATTTGATTTTAATAATTTTTTTAACTCATCTAATAGTCTCTCTTTAGATATAATAGAAATACCACTTATATTGATTTTTATTACTTTAATTATTTCCTCTTTGTGTGGCTGCTTTGAGTAATTTAAAAAAAATCTTAAGTATCTTAATATCCTTAAATAATCCTCTTTAATTCTTTTTTCAGGGTTCCCAATAAAGCTAACCTGACCTATTTCAATATCTTTTTTTCCATTATAAGGATCGAATAAATTTCCATCCAAATCAGCATAAATAGAGTTAATAGTAAAATCCCTTCTCGCAGCATCTTTTTTCCAATCTTTGGAGAATTTTACTTTAGCGTGTCTACCATCAGTAAAAATATCTTCTCTTAGAGATGTTATCTCATACTTATGATCATCTATGATTGCTGTAATTGTTCCATGTTCAATTCCTGACTCATAAAAATTAATATTATTTTTTTTTAAGATTTCAGTGACTTCTAAAGGATTTAAATTTGTTGCTAAATCTATATCATCAACTTTCTCATTATTTAATATTTTTCTTAAACAACCTCCCACGTATCTAATCTCACTTTCAGATGAGTGAGAATTTATAGTCTCAAAAATTTTTTTCACAGGTGTTGTTAATGAAAGTTTTTTGATATTATTCTTAAATGAGTAAAGGTTTTTTGAGCTCGAGAAAATTTTATTTAAAAAGTTTTTCATATTTGGCTGGGGCGCTAGGATTCGAACCTAGGATGCAGGTACCAAAAACCCGTGCCTTACCGCTTGGCTACGCCCCAATCTAATTTCGTATAACACAAAAAAAAGAATTTATATAGTTTTTGCAACTTTACACCAGCAATTTTTATATTTTCTACTAAATTTTTTTTTAACATCATCGCATAATTTTTTAGATTTAAAATATGCGACAATTGCAGAACCTGATCCTGTCATTCTTACAAAACTCTTATTTGAGGATTTTTCAAGAAAATTTTTGATATTTTTTAATTTGGGAAACTTAGATAGAGAAATCGACTCAAGAGAATTATTGAGTTTTTTCAAATTATCAAAGTTAAACATTTTCTTAGAGGGTTTATTAAATCTGGGTTTTGTGAATTTTTTTACACTCGAATATATATCTTTTGTCGAACACCCAAAACTAGGTTTAACAATAAGTGCATAAAGCTTTTTACAGTTTTTAAACTCTTTAATCTGATTATTAGATTTAAGAATTGTAAAAGTAGAATTAAGACCCAGAGCTACATCTGAACCTACTGATTTACAAATTGAACTTAATTGTCCTCTACTGGGATTAATAAACTTTTTCTTAATCAAATATTTTAATATATTTGCCGCATTCATTGATCCACCTCCTAATCCAGATTTTGATGGAATATGTTTGTTAACTTTTATCTCAAACTTGTGACCTGTAATTAATTTTTTTTTCTCTAGAATATTTAATAACTTTGAAATTGTATTGTTCTTGTGAATATTTTTTGAATATTTTCCTTTAAATGAAATAATATGTTTTTTAGATTGAATTTGTTTAATAAGAATAACATCGTATAACGAGACAAAACCTACGATACTCTCAATCTTGTGTAGTCTTGAGTTTTTTCCAGTAACGTTAAGGGCTAAATTAATTTTAGCAAATGACTTTATCCTGGAATAGCCCATCTTAGAGCCCTTTAATTATTTTTGAATTTATTTTTTGTAATAATTCCTCATCTACATCCTCCATTTTAAATACACTTTTCCAAAAATACCTTGCTTGAATTTTTCTACCCAACATCCAAAGAATATCTCCATAGTGATCATTTACTATCGCATCATCTGGCATTAATTCTACAGCTCTTTTTAAATATGTTTCTGCTTTTACGTAGTCTTTTGTTAAATAATAAGCCCAACCAATTGAGTCTATTATATATGGATCATTCTCAGTTAAAGAATATGCTTTCTCTAACATTTCCATTGCCTCTTCAATTTTGTAATCTCTCTCCAACCAAGAGTATGCTAAATAATTAAGAACATAAGCATCATCAGGATCAATTTCTAAAGAAGAAAGCATGTCTCTATCTGCTTCTTCATAATTTCTCATTCGTTCATTGCTCGCTCCTCTTCTATAAAACAAATCTGATTTAATTTCTAAATCATCGCTGACTATTCCTAGAACTATTGTGTAATATTTTATAGCTTGTTCGTACTCTTTTGCATTTTTATAAAAATTAGCAATATCAAATAAGATTTTTTCATTTGGTTTTTCAATTTTTTCAAAATTAGACTTAATAAATTTTAATGAATCTTTTGTGCTACTTTCTTTTGAGATAATTTGAGCTTCTTTTTTTAATCTATACCAATAATAGAAATCATCTTCTTTTTCAAATTCTTGTAAAATTTTTTTAACTTGATCAAATTCTTCATTTGAATATAGATTTTCAGCGACTAATGATAAATTATAATGAAATTTTGGATTTAAATAATTAGATAAATATGAATAAAAGTTAGAATTTATAAAATCGTCTTGAGCAGAATGTAAATTAGATATTAAAAATAAAAATTCACTTATTAAGTCATTATGGTTTTTGCATGAAAAAATGGAGTTCATTTTTCTTTCATTACCTTTTTCAATCCAACTTTTTCCTTGAGACAAAAGTAAAGAGGTATTGATAAATTTAATGTTATCAGTTATTTTTTTTGCTTCCTCTATTTGATTGTTTTCAATTAAATATGCTAAGTAAAAAAAAGTGTACCTAGTTAAGTCTGCATCGTCATTACCAACCAGCTTAGAGAAAAAAGTTTTGGTTTTTGCATCTCCTAAATAACACATTTGAAAGGTTGTTGAAATTATTGATAGATTTCCGTAATTTTTTATGTCATTGGGCAATCTTTTTTCTTT
Source organism: uncultured Pelagibacteraceae bacterium (assembly GCA_902547785.1). Classification (GTDB taxonomy): domain Bacteria; phylum Pseudomonadota; class Alphaproteobacteria; order Pelagibacterales; family Pelagibacteraceae; genus Pelagibacter. The sequence continues at coordinate 84,675 of CACCPC010000001.1, read as the reverse complement.
GAATACAAAAATGTAGTCTCTCAAATTATCTAAAATTGCTGAGTTAAATCGGTTAAGTTTAATGTTTTTTTTAGACTTAGATATGTAATCCAATGCCTTTGGAAAATCCTCTCGTCTTATACTGTCTATTGTTAATAATAAGTATTTTTCAAAAAATTCTGATTTATTTTTATTTTGTTTAACAATATTTATAGCTTGATTTACTTTATTTTCTAAGACTAGAGAGTAAACATATCTCTTTAAATAAGGCTCATGTTTATTTAATAAAATCTTGGAAGTATTAAAAAAATTTAACGCCTTTGAGTTATTTTTATTTTCAAATGCTACAATTCCTGAAAAATATTTTGATAAGTTTCTGGAGTCAAAATCATCAAAACTAGCACTTTTAGAATGCAAGGGATTTTGATAAAGTAAAAATAATATCAATAAAAATTTTAAATTTTTGACAAACATAATTGCACTTTATGACTAAAAAGATGTTAAATCAAAATGCCAAATATGATCAAAGATTTTTAGATAAAGTAGAGCCAAAATTTGAATTTAATAATAAGCCAATAAATAGACTTAAAATTGTAAAGGAAAATAGCGTCCAAAATAAAAACGGGAAAGAAGAGAGAATATTAAGACTAAAGAAAAAAATCAATTCAATTGAAGATTGTAATTTAAGAAATAATTCTAAAAATCTAGTTATGGGAGATGGTGACATCAATAGTCCTATAATGTTAATTGGAGAAGCTCCTGATGAAAAAGAAGACTTGCAAGCTAAAACATTTTGTGGAGATGTTGGCGTACTTTTAAACAAGATGCTTTTAGCAATTAAAATTAAAAGAGAGAAAGTGTACTCTACTTACTCAATAAATTTTAGACCGCCAAATGATAGAAAGCCAACTACTCAAGAGATAAAGCGATATTCAATTTTTCTAAAAGAACATATTTCAATTATAGATCCTAAAATTTTGATATTGATGGGTACCACAGCAATGGAGGCAGTAACGGGTCTTGGTAATCAAATCTCAAACGAAAGAGGAAATTGGAAAGAAATCATAATTGGAAACAAAACAATTCCCGTAATTATCACTTTTAATCCATCTTATTTAATTAGGTATCCAGATAAAAAAAAATTCTCATGGGAGGACCTAAAAAAAATAAGAAAAAAAGTAGAAGATTTAAACATTATAATTTAATGAAAATAATTGCTGGTGTAGATGAAGTCGGTCGAGGAAGTTTGGTTGGACCAGTCTATGCAGCTGCAGTTATTTTAAAAAAATCTATAAATACAAAATTACTAAAAGACTCAAAAAGTATATCGAGCTCTAAACGCAAAGTCTTATTTAGCCATATTAAAAAAAATTCAATATGGGCAATTGGAAAGGCATCATTGAAAGAAATTGAACAATTAAATATTTTAAATGCCAGTTTATTAGCAATGAAAAGAGCAATCAAAAAACTTAAGAAAAAACCTTCACACGTATTAATTGATGGAAATAAATTGCCTGAATTAAAAAATTACAAACTTAAATCTATTATTAAGGGTGACCAAAAAATTCCATCTATTTCTGCAGCATCAATTATTGCTAAAGTTACACGTGATAAAATGATCTCAAATTTAAGTAAAAAGTTTAAAGGCTATAGTTGGCAAAAAAATTTTGGATATGGTACTAGTCAACATTTAAGAGCCATAAAAGTTTTAGGGATTACAAAACACCACAGGAAAAACTTTTCTCCAATAAATAGATTAAAATAGTTTTCACGTAAAAACACAATATGTAGTTATCGCCATGATAAGTCATACAAAACGAGTCTAAATAATTCAATCATAGGTTGACCCAAGAATCTTTTTGGAGTCTAATTTATTATTTCAAAATGAATTTAGATTTTAAAAATAAATTAATTAACGGAGATAGCCTCCAGGAGCTAAAAAAAATTCCTAATGAGACTTTTGATTTAATTTTTGCTGACCCTCCTTACAACCTACAATTAAAAAGTGAATTAACAAGACCAGATAGATCTAAAGTAAATGCAGTAAATGATAAATGGGATCAATTTGAAAATTTTAAAAAGTATGATGAATTTACCTATTCATGGTTAAGTGAATGTAAAAGAATTTTAAAAAAAAATGGAGCTATTTGGGTAATTGGTAGTTACCATAACATTTTTAGAGTTGGAACAGCTATTCAAAATTTAGGTTTTTGGATTTTAAATGACGTCATTTGGAATAAAAAAAACCCGATGCCAAATTTTAGAGGAACACGTTTTACGAACGCCCACGAAACTTTAATTTGGGCATCAAAGTCTGAAAAATCAAAATACACTTTTAATTATCAATCCTTAAAATGTTTAAATGACGATCTTCAAATGAGATCTAATTGGGAATTACCAATTTGTAATGGTTCCGAAAGACTAAAAAAGAATGGTAAAAAAGTCCATTCTACTCAAAAACCTGAGGCTCTACTTCACAGAATTTTATTAGCAACATCAAATAAAAATGATTTAGTTTTAGACCCTTTTTTAGGATCAGGAACAACAGCAACAGTTGCAAAAAAACTGGGTAGAAATTATTATGGGATTGAAAAAGAAAAAACCTATTTTAAAGCTGCCGAACAAAGATTAAAGAAAGCAAAACCTATAGAAGATCATTATTTAGATACTTTGCAAAATGGTAGATCTAAGCCGAGAATACCTTTTGGATCATTGGTTGAATTAGGAATAATTAAACCAGGCACCACTATTTTTGATAATAAAAAGAAAATCAGTGCAAAAATTATGGCTGATGGCAGTATCAAACATGCTCAAACTGAAGGCTCAATCCATAAAGTAGCAGCTGCAATTTTAGGTGCTGAAAGCTGTAATGGATGGACCTATTGGCATTATAACTTAAATGGAAACGCAGTTCCTATCGATTATTTGAGACAAAGGTTGATTTCTAATAGTTAGTTTTTATATATTTTCCCTAGGTAGCCCTCTAAAAATTTTTTGTTTTTTACTAATCTTTTCAAAAAAATATTTCTTAAAAATGTAGTTAAAGGATTAGTTAAATGAAAAGTAAATTGATTAAATTTTGAGCGATTATTTACCATCTTTATTTTATCAACTCTATTTCTAAAAAAATTACTCTTAGTATTATTCTCTATATTCTCAAATAATTCATATGCACCTTCTATTGATTGTGATGCGCCTTGAGCAAATGATGGTGAAAAAGCAAAAAAAGCATCTCCTACTAGATGAATATTATTATTATTAAACTCAAAAAAATCATGACTCACAAATACAGGGTATATCTTTAAATCATTAATATTATCAAAAAATTCCATACTTAATTGCGGAACTTTTTCTAAAATCTTTTTAATAAAGTTGTCATCTTTAAATAACGAGAAATTTTTTTGCTCATCCTCTGAAAGTTTATACTTCATTACAGCTATAAAGTTTAAATCTCCATCAGGAGATACTGGATAAATAACATAGTGAAAATTTGAACCTAAAAACAATGAGATGTTTTTTTTATCAGTTATATTTGAAGAGCTTGGTATTATTCCTCTTATGGCTAACGTATTATCATATTTTGGCTGAATTTGATTTTTTGATAACAGTTTTTTACTCTTTGAAAAGACACCATCTGAAATAATTAAATAGTCAAATTCATAAGCTTGATTATTTTCAAAAGCGATTTTAATGATTTGATCTTGTTGTTCTATCGTTGAAATAGTGTGGTTAAATTTTATTTCTTTCTCTAAATCCTTTTTTAAAAAATCAATAAGTGATGATCTTTTAAGAGTAGTATATTTACAATTTTCAGTATTAAAATCTGATATATTTAACTCACATATCTTATTAGAATTTTTAACTGAGTAAAAATTGATTTTGTCTGGATTAAATTTTTTATTATTTTCTAATTTATCAAACTGAATTTTATTTAAAAGTTTGATACTGTTGACAGATAATTGAATTCCGTAACCTTCTTTTAAATCGATTAAGCTATTTCTCTCAAAGATAGTTACTTGATACTTTTCATTTCTCTTGAATAAATTCGCAATGAATAGCCCTGAAATACCAGCACCAATTACAGCTACTTTTTTCATTATTTTTTTTCTAAATATTTAACAACTTTCTTAGTGAATGTTGGAAGCATATAATTGTCTAATTTCCTTTTATCAAACCAATAAGATGAGGGAAATCTTTTTGCATTTTTGAGATATTCAATTTTTATGTTCATATTCATATTTGACATTTTAAAATTTAGATTTTCATTAAAATTTTTTGGGTTAGAAAGCTCTTCCATCGGAAAAATTGCTAAATTTTTTAGAAAGTTAAATCTTGTATTTTTTACTAACAAGTATTTTTGATTTTTTTTATAAACTTTAAGAATAAAATATTTTTCTTTATTCTTTTTTGTAATTTTAGCTAAATCAAAATCTTTCTTCTTATAAGATTTACAATTTTTTGAGATAGGACACTTGCTACATTCAGGATTTTTTGGTTTACATATCATTGCTCCTAATTCCATTAAAGCTTGAGCATAATCGCTTGCTCTTGATGAAATTCCAAAAATGGATTTTTTTTCTATTAGATTCTCTTTTTGTATTTCCTTATCTTTTTTTAAATAAAGATACCTTTTTAAAACCCTTTCAATGTTTCCATCTAAAGGAATATAGGATTTATTAAAGGCAATAGCTAAAATTGCATTAGCAGTGTAATTGCCGATACCGGGTAGAGATATTAAATCCTCATAATTATTTGGAATTTCTCCATGATATTTACTAATTATGATTTTAGCAGTTTTTTTTAGATTTTTTACTCTTGAATAATATCCAAGACCCTCCCAAAGTTTTATCAATTCTCTATCTGGGATTTTAGAAAGTTTTTTAAGATTTGGAATTTTATTTATAAATCTATTAAAATAAGGAATTACAGTCACAACTTGTGTCTGCTGCAACATGAATTCACTTACCAATGTATAATAATGTTTTTTTGATTGTGAAACATTTTTTCGCCACGGTAATGTTCTCTTATTTAAATCATACCAATTAAGAATTTTTTTTGTTATTATTTGATCTTTCATATGCAATTCAAAAAATATACTAAGCAGAGAAATAGCATTCAAGGCTTAAGATCCTTTAAAGACACTTTGCCAAAAAATATCAAAAAAGTCATCAATAAGAAAGGGCACGTGTACTCTGAAACTATCAATAATTGGAAATATATTGTTGGAGAAAATTTATTTAAAGTTTGCTACCCCAAGTCTTTTAAAAATTCTAATAAGTCAGGTTTTAGCACTTTGTTAATCAACGTTAAAAGGGGGCATGAAGTTGAACTGGAATATTCAAGAAAAGATATATTAGAAAAATTAAATAATTTATTTGGTTATTCTGTTGTTGAAAAAATTAAACTAACAAGTTTTGATGATGAAAAAATTAACCCCTCTACAAATGATGAAAGCTCATATAATGTGACAAATCATAATTATCAAAAAAAGATAAATAGTGTTAAAAATGAAAAAATAAAGAAATCTTTAATAAAGTTATCAAAAGTGTTTAAAACAAAATGAAAAAAATATTTTTAATATTATTCTTATTTTTTGGGTCGATAAGTATTTTAAATGCTGAAGGAAATAGAATCATTGCAGGAAATAAGGATGCGAAGATTACAATAATCGCTTATGAATCTTTAACATGTAGTCATTGCGCAGATTTTCATAAAAACGTATATCCTCAACTCAAAAAAGATTATATAGATACTGGTTTAGTCAAAATTGAATTTAGGCACTTTCCTCTAGATGTAGCCGCTTTTAATGCATCAAAAATTTCTCAATGTAAAAGCAATGAAAGTTTGAAAATTTTAAATAGCCTTTATTCAAATCAACAAGCATGGGTCAGAGGGAAAAATGTGGAGGAAATTAATGATAATTTAAAAACATTCATTAAAAATCAAGGTTTCGATTTAGATTTTGAAAAATGTATAAATGATAAAAAAATAGAGGATTATGTGTTAAACGATCGAATCGAAGGTACCAAAAAATTTAAGGTTAATGCTACTCCTACGATTATTATTAATAACAAAAAGTTTGAGAAACCCCTTAATTATAAAAATTTAAAAAAATCGATAGAAAAACTGATATAAACTCCTAATGGAGTTTAAAAAAATCCAATTAAACGGATTTAAATCTTTCGCTGATAAAACTAATTTCTTAATTGAAAATGGTTTAACTGGGATAGTTGGTCCTAATGGATGTGGAAAATCAAATATTGTTGAGTCCTTAAGATGGGTCATGGGAGAAACATCAGCAAAAAGTATGCGAGGATCAGGAATGGAGGATGTAATATTTTCTGGAACATCTAACAAAGCATCCAAGAACATTGCAGAGGTATCTGTTACTGTAACTAATGAAAAAAATGAGGGGCCAATTCAATATAGAGAATTGGATGAAGTAAACGTAAGAAGAAAAATAGAAAAAGATAAAGGCTCAAAATTTTATATAAATGATAAAGAAGTTAGAGCCCGTGATGCTCATATGTTTTTTGCAGATCTATCAACTGGAGCACATTCTCCATCGATGATAAGCCAAGGTCGTATAGGTGCAATCGTTACAGCTAAACCAGCCGATAGAAGGGCAATCTTAGAAGAAGCTGCAGGAATTTCAGGATTACATGTAAGAAGGCATGAAGCTGAATTACGACTAAACGCTGCAGAAAATAATCTTAAAAGAGCAGATGAATTAAGGCGTCAACAAGAAAGGCAACTTGTTAATCTTCAAAAACAAGCTGAAGAGGCAGCTAGATATAAAAATATGTCTGAAGAGATAAAAAAGATAGAGGCAGGCTTATATTATTTAAAATTATTAGAAATTGATAAAGAAATAAAAATAGAAAATGAGATTAATGTTGAAGCAGATACTGAAGTAACAGACTTTAATAATAAGATCGCAGATCTTGAAAATTTAATAAAGACTGAAACTGAAAAAGTCACACCATTAAGGGAAAAAAATATTGAAAATTTATCTAAAATACAGAGACTTAATCTTGAGCTAAAAAGTTTGGACGAAGAAAACACAAGGATACAAGATGAAATTGAAAATATAAAAAAAACACTTCAAACATTTGAGGAAGATATCGGTAGAGAAAAAGGAATAGTAATCGATGCGAACTCAAATGAAAAAAGATTAAAAGAAGAAAAAAATGAGTTAATAGAAATTGACTCCAAATATTATGAAACTGAAAAACAGTCTGATAATGATTTGAACACCTCTAAAGATAAATTACAAAGTGAAATTGAAAAAGTTAAAGAACTTATTAATTCACAAAAAAATCAAGAAGCTATTTCAGTACTTGATAATTGTAAGCTGTTAATTGAAGCATATGCCGGGAGTTATAGTAAAAATGAAAATATAAAAAAAGAGTCTGTAAAGAGAAATGAAAGAATTAAAGTAATTGATAAAGAAATAGAAAGTTGGAAGAACCTATTATTAAATTCTGAAAAAATGGTTTCCCAGCTTACCGAAAGAAGAAGTAGATTAAATGATCAATTAAGTAAATTAGATAATCAACCAAAATTACAGGCAGAAAAAAAAGGTCAAATAACTGAAGGGTTAAGAATTTCTGAAGAAGAAAAAAAAGAAAATGAGGAGATTATTAATTCAACAGATGAAAAGATAGAAAATTTAAGATCACAATTGAATGAAATTCAAGAGCAATCAATTCAGATTAGAGAAAGAAAAGCAAGTTCAGGTGCAACAGTTGAGGGACTAAAAAAAAGAAAAAATGATTTAATTGATAGAATTAATTCTGAATTAAATTTATCTGAGGAAAATATTTTAGAAAATTCAAATCTTTTTGGAGTTGAGGAACTGCCCGATGCTGTAAATCAAGAGGACTTGCTAGACAAAAAAAAACAAGAAAGAGAAAAACTAGGTTCGGTGAACTTAAAAGCAGATGAAGAAACAAATAAGTATGAAACTGAAATTAAAAAAATGGAGAGCGATCGGGTCGATTTAGTTACAGCAATAATAAAATTAAAAGAAAGTATCAATGAGCTTAATCAAAAAGGAAGGGAAAGATTAATTGAGGCTTTTGATAAAGTTGATAGAAAATTTAACGAGGTTTACACAAAACTATTTAATGGTGGAAGCGCCAAACTTGAATTAGTAGATGCTGATGATCCACTAGAGGCAGGACTAGAGTTGTTGGTGAGTCCTCCTGGTAAACGTCTCCAATCAATAACTTTATTATCGGGTGGAGAACAAGCGCTAACCGCGCTTTCATTAATTTTTGCCGTTTTCTTAACTAATCCATCTCCAATTTGTGTATTAGATGAAGTAGATGCACCTCTTGATGATGCAAATGTCACAAGATTTTGTAATTTGCTTGATGAACTTACAAAAATTACTGACACGAAATTTATAATTGTTACACACCATGCTTTAACAATGTCTAAAATGAACAGACTATATGGAGTTACAATGCCCGAGAAAGGTGTTAGCCAACTTGTAGCTGTTGATCTTCAAAAAGCAGAAAGTATGGTTGCCTAATAAAGCTGATTTCAAATGTCTAAAGATCCATTTAAAACTCGCTTAGAAATTGCAAAAAAAAAGGCTTTTGAGAAAGAAAGTAAGAAAAAACATAATCCCTCTCCAATTGGTAATGCTTTTAAACTAAGCACTGAGCTGGTTTCTGCAGTAGCTGTAGGGACAATTATTGGGTTTATTTTAGACAAGACCTTTGGTACTAAACCCTGGTTAATTTTAATATTTTTTTTTGTAGGTGTAATTGCTGGAATAATGAATGTAATTAAATCTGCGAAAAAAATGCAAAAATAGATCGAAAAAAATATGGCTGCAAATCCAATGACACAATTCGAAGTCTATAGAATTGGTCCTGAAATTAAAGTAGGTGCCTTTGACATTTCATTTACAAACGCCAGTTTGTTTATGGTCATTAGTTCACTAGCTATTTTGGTTATATTTAACCTTGGATCAAAAAAAAATTCATTACTACCAAACAAAATTCAGTTGTTAGCTGAATTAAGTTATACATTTGTTTCAAAAATGATTAGTGATACGGCAGGCTCTAAAGCTAAACCTTATTTTTCTTTTATATTCTCTTTATTTATGTTTGTCCTTTTTTGTAACATGTTTGGCATGATTCCTTATACCTTTACAGTTACAAGTCATATTATTGTTACTTTTGTGTTAGCAGCTTTTATTTTTATCGGTGTAACAATAATTGGTTTTATAAAACACGGTATAGGCTATCTTAAATTATTTGTACCGAGTGGAGTTCCTATAGTGCTATTACCATTAATTGTAGTTATTGAGATTATCTCATATTTAAGTAGACCTATCAGTTTATCCGTCAGGCTCTTTGCTAACATGATGGCGGGTCACACAATGATGAAAGTATTCGGAGGCTTTGTAATAAGTCTTGGGGTAGTCGGTGGATGGCTTCCACTGAGTTTTTCGGTTGCTTTAACTGGCCTGGAGATATTAGTTGCTTTTCTTCAAGCATATGTTTTTGCAATTTTAACCTGCATCTATTTGAATGATGCATTAAACTTACACCATTAATTAACAGAGGAGGATATAATGGAATTAGAAGCAGCAAAAATGATCGGAGCAGGTTTAGCGGCTATAGCCCTAGCTGGTGCCGGTGTTGGTATAGGTATAATTTTTGGTAATTATCTATCAGGTGCGATGAGAAACCCGTCTGCAGCTCAGAAACAGTTTCCTAATTTGCTTTTAGGGTTCGCCCTAGCAGAGGCAACTGGGTTGTTTGGATTAGTTGTAGCGTTAATCATTCTTTTTGCATTTTAAATAGATGGTTAAAAAAATATTTTTTCAGTTAATATTTTTTAATCTCTTTTTTTTAAAGGAGGTTTTTGCAGCTGAAAGTGGGGGTATGCCTCAATTAAATCCAGAATTTTGGATTTCACAAATTTTTTGGTTAACACTTACTTTTGGTATTCTGTACATTGTATTATCTAAACTGATACTACCTAAGATAAGTGTAAATCTTGAATTAAGAAAATCACAAATACAAGAAAATATTGAGGCAGCAGAAAAACAGAGAGAAAGTAGTGAAGCCAAGCTTAAAGAGTACGATGATATTATTTCAAAAAGTAAATTAGAGGCTAATAACATTTTTAAAAAGGCTAGAGAAAATGTGCTCAAAGAAATAAATGCAAAAAAGGAGACTTTAGATAAACAAATTGATGAGGAAATAAAGAAAGTTGAGCAAGAGATAAATTTACTAAGAAAAGGTGCTTCAGATAAAATTAATAAAATTGCAATCGAAACTACTTCAGAGTTACTAGTGAAATTAATCGGTACGGAAGTTAATAATAGTAGTATTTCCGCAATCGTTGATGATTTATCTAAAAGAAACGGGGATAAATATTATGGCAATTGATGCAACATTTTGGGTAGCTATATCGTTTATTATTTTCTTTGGAGGCTTAATATATCTTAAGGTTCCGCAAAAAATAAATGAATTACTAAACAAATTAATTTCAGATATCAAAAATGAGATTGATGAAAGTGAAAAGCTTAGAACAGAAGCTAAAACTTTATTGGATAATGCTCAAAAAAAACTCGATACAGCTCAATCAGTCAGTAAGGAAATATTGGCTCAAGCTAAAAAAGACAGTGATAATCTTATTATTGAATTAAACGATAAATTTCATAAATCTTCAGAAATTAAAAAAAATTCAACAGAAAATAAGATCAATCAAATGAAAGACGCGGCAATAAAAGAAATAAAAGATGCTTCAATTAAAGTCGCGGTAGATTCAGTTAAAAAGATAATTACAACATCGGTTGATAAGTCCAAGCTTGATAACTTGTTTCAAAAAAATTTGGATGAAACAAAAGAAGAGTTAAAAAAAATCAACTCATAATACTCTTACAATTTTACAAAAAAGACTATAAATTATAAAGATGAATTCCATTGTTATAGGTTCAGGATTTGGAGGGATAGCTGCAGCTTTACGTCTTAAAGCTAAAGGACATAAAGTTACTTTAATCGAAAAACATCGAGATCTTGGAGGAAGAGCTAGAGTATTTCAAAAAAATGGCTTCATTTACGATGGTGGACCAACAGTAATAACTGCTCCATATTTGATAAATGAATTATTTGAATTATTTCAAAAAAAACCAGAAGATTATATAAAACTCACTCCACTGAAAGTTTGGTATCAATTCATTTTTGAGGATAAATCAAAATTTAATTACTCTGGGGACGAGCTAGAGATGAAAAAACAAATAAAAGAGATAAATGAAAAAGATGTTAAGGGTTATGAAAAATTAGTCAATTTTACAAAAAAAATTTTTGACAAAGGTTTCACGGAGCTTGCTGATGTACCCTTTGATAAACCATTTGTAATGATGCAGCAATTGCCAGCACTACTAAAACTAAAGAGTTATAAATCTGTTTATTCTTTAGTCTCCTCATATATAGAAAATGAAAAATTAAGGAGAATGCTTAGTATGCACCCATTATTAGTTGGGGGAAATCCTTTTACTACAACTTCAATTTATGGATTAATCTTATACCTAGAAAAAAAATGGGGTATTCATTACTCAATGGGTGGAACAGGAAATATAATCAAGGGTTTTGAAAAATTAATGGATGAAGTCGGGATTAAAATAATTAAAGGTCACGAAGTTATCAAAATTATTTCAAACAAAAAAAAAATTACCAGTATCCAATTAGATGATCAAACAATAATAGAGTCTAGCAATGTAATTTGTAACGCTGATCCTCCTGCTGTTTACGAGAAAATGTTAAATGGGAATACAAGTAATTCATTTCTTTTTAGATGGAAAAAAAACCGAATGGAATATTCAATGGGATTATTTGTCTATTACTTTGGTACCAAAAAAAAATACGATAATGTTGAGCACCATACTATTAAGTTTGGTAACAAATATAAAGAACATCTAGATGACATTTTCAATAACAAAAAATTGAACAACGATATTAGTTATTATCTTCACAGACCTTCTGCAACCGATAAAACTATGGCTCCCGAAGGCAACGATTGCTTTTATGTTTTAGTCCCAGTACCAAATAATCAATCAAAAATTGATTGGTCTGTTGAGGGAGAAAAAATGAAAAATTTGGTTATTGATAAAATGCAAAATGATTTAATGCCAGATCTCAAAAATAATATTGTAGAAGATTTTTATTTAACCCCTGATTACTTTGAAAGAGATTTAAATACAAAATATGGTTCAGGTTTTTCAATCCAACCAAAATTTTCTCAATCTGCATATTTTAGGTTTCACAATAAGTCTGAGATATACAAAGGACTTTATTTTGTCGGTGCAGGAACCCATCCTGGAGCAGGTGTACCTGGAGTGCTTTCGTCAGCTAAGGTATTAGAGAAGATTTTATGATGTCTGATAAAAATTACTTGTCAGTTTATGCAAAATCTTTTAATTGGGCGGGTTTTTTTTTACCTAAAAAAACATATGAAAAATGCTCTGCGTTGTATGATTTTTGTAGAGTTGCCGACAATATTGCAGACGATGAAGAAAAATTAGAAGTTAAAGAAATTAAATTCAAACAATTTAAAAAAGATTTTGTTCAAAAGAATTTTGATAATCAAATTGTTAAAAATATGTGGGACCTTATTGATGAATTTAAAATTTCAGTAAAAATTATCGAAGATCTATTAGATGGTATAAATTCAGATATAAAAGATAAGGTGATATTAAACTCAAAAAAAGACCTTTTAATTTATTCCTACAGAGTTGCTGGAACTGTTGGTTTAATGATGGCAAAAATTTTAAAAGTTAATAAAAAAAGCTCACTTAAGTCAGCTATTGATCTCGGTATCGCAATGCAACTTACAAATATATCAAGAGATGTGATTGAAGATTCAAAAATAAATAGATTTTATATAAATAAAGATTTTGAGGAAATTACATCGACTATAGATCTTGCAGATACCTTTTATAAGAATTCCTTTTATTCTATGAAAGATATTCCAATAAGTTTTAGATTTTCAATTTTAGTTGCAAGAAGGATCTACCGAAAAATAGGCTATAATATTCTAAATAAAAAAACTTTTGAAAATTATAAAAATTCAGGAAAAATCTATGTATCCAATATTGAAAAGAGTATAGAGACTTTTTTTGCAATTTTTGATCTTATAAAGTTATCCCTAACCAATATTAAAGAAAATCAGATTCAACATGATCATTTTTTAATTAACGAGGAAATAAATCTAGATGAGAGAATTTGACTATGTCATTATTGGTGGAGGCTGTGCTGGTTTATCTTTAGCATATGAATTGGAAATTCATGAAAAGCTTAAAGATAAAACTTTGGCGATCATAGAGCCAAGAAATGAATACAAAAGAGACAAAACCTGGTCTTTTTGGAAAGTAACATCTCACAATTTTGATGATTGTGTAAAAAAAAATTGGGAAAATTTTTCAATTAATATTCCTAAAAAAACTAACTATTTGCAGTGTAAAAATTCTCCATATCAAAGTATTGACAGTGGTTTATTCTATGAAAAAATTAACAACAAACTAAATGAAAATAAAAATATTTCCTACTTTAAAGATGTCAGTGAAATTAGTTTAAAAAATTCTTTTATTTTTAATAGTGTACCATTCATTAAAAAAGATTATCGAAATCTTTGGCAACATTTTTGTGGAGTGGAAATTAAAACTAAAAATGATTTTTTTGATGATGAAATTTTTAACCTTATGGATTTTGATTGTGATCAAAGAGAAAGTGTTCATTTTTTTTATACCTTACCCTACTCAAAAAATACTGCTTTAGTTGAAACCACCTGGTTGTCTAAAATTAATGACAATTCTCAAAAAGATTATGATAAACAGATAAAAGACTACATTGAAAATCATCTAAATTTGAAAGATTACAAGATAATTTATAAAGAGGAAGGTGCGATACCTTTATTTTACCCAGCCAATAAGAATGAAAAAAATAAAATTAATATTGGAACTGCCGGTGGTATGACTAGATTAAGCACAGGTTATACTTTTCTTAATATTCAAGAACATAGTAAATATATTAGAGAAAATATTGAAAATATTGCTAATGTTAAAAAATATAAAATAAGCACCAAATATCAATTTTTAGATGAAATATTTTTAAGAGTTCTTGAAAAACATCCAGAAAAAATGTCCGATATATTCTTTAAAATGTTTAAGGCTTCACCAAAGACTGTTATAAAATTTTTGTCCAATAAAAGCAATTTTTTCGAAGATTTGTCTATTATTTTAAGAATGCCTAAATTGACTTTTATAAAAGCGTTATTTTATTAGTAGAATTTTAAAATGAATAACAGATCAAAAAAAATAAATTTCAATCATTCTTTCATTTTTTTTTTAGTTTGTAATATTTTTTCATTGATAGCTTTTAATTTTAACACTTTGTCAATTTCACCATTTATTTGTTTGTTATTAATTTTAAGTATCGGTATATCTCATGGATCACTTGACAATGTAAAAGGAAGAAAACTTTTTCAAATTTTTGAAATTAAAAAATTTTATATTTTTTACTTGGCATATATTTTAATAGCCATCATAGTTATAATTTTGTGGATACTCATACCATATGTTTCTTTAATCATTTTTTTGACGGTTGCCTCATATCATTTTGGAAAAGAAGATACTCAGTTTTTAATAGTTGAAAACTCTTATTACAATCAATTTTTATTTTTGTTAAAAGGTTCTTTGGTAATTTTTGCACCAATGTATTTCCATTTCAATGAGACAATATCAATATTCAAATTACTATTTATTGAAAATGAAAATTTCTATAATTTTTTAGATTTAATAGAGTCGAAAAAAATATTATTATATTGTATTATTCTATCAACTTTAGCAAACATTCTACTATTTACAAAAAATTTTGAGCTAAAAAAATTCACAATATTTTTAGATTATTTTTCAATTATAATAATAAATTATTATTTTTCTCCATTAGTAGCTTTTACAATTTATTTCTGCTTTTTACACTCTGTAAGACATAGTATCTCGTTAATGTCTGAATTAGACAGGGATGACCTTGGTAATGGATTTAAAATCTTTGTAAAAAAGGCTTTACCACTTACAATTATTACAGCTATTTTTTGTGCAATTGGCCTTTATTTACTAAATAATACTTACAATTTAGAAAGTTCAATTCTTAAAATTATATTTATAGGTTTGGCGTCTTTGACCTTTCCACATATATTGCTTGAGTATTTGATTGAAAAAAATGAAAAATAAACATTTGAAAATATTACTTTCTGCACCAAGAGGTTTCTGTGCAGGCGTTGAGAGAGCTATAGAAATTGTAGAAAAATCAATCAAAAAATTTGGTGCTCCAGTTTATGTTCGCCATGAAATTGTGCATAATAAATATGTTGTCGACGATTTAAAAAATAAGGGTGCCATCTTTGTTGAGGAGCTCGAGGAGATAGAAGATAAAACAAGGCCAGTTATTTTTTCTGCACATGGTGTTCCAAAAAAAATACCGGAAGATGCTAAAAACTATAACATGACTTATATAGATGCTACATGTCCATTGGTATCCAAAGTACATAGAGAAGCGGAAAATTTACATAAAGCAGGGTATCATTTAATTTTGATAGGACATCAAAATCACCCTGAAGTAATCGGTACCATGGGTCAATTACCAGAAGGATCAATTGATCTTGTTCAAAATGAGGATGAGGCCAAAAAATATAAACCTCACAACAACAAAAAAATTTCATATGTAACCCAAACAACGCTATCAGTAGATGATACAAAAGATATAATTCAAATCTTGAAAGATAGATTTCCTAATATAAAAGAACCAATGAAAGAAGATATTTGTTACGCCACAACGAATAGACAATTGGCTGTAAAAAATATTGCAAAAAAATGTGATTTATTTTTTGTAATTGGTAGTAGAAATTCATCTAATTCAGTTAGATTAGTAGAGGTCGCAAAAAAATCTGGCTGCTCTAACTCGCTATTAATTCATTCACAAAGTGAAATACCATTCGATTTAATCAAAAACTCAAATATAATTGGAATTTCCTCTGGGGCTTCCGCACCAGAAATTTTGGTCAATAATTTTATAGATGAGCTTAAAAATAAATTTACAGTCAGTATAGATGAAGTAGAAATAATCAAAGAAAATGTTGTTTTCAAAGCACCGAAAAAATTAAACTAAAATGGCTGTTTATACGAAAATAAGTAAAAAAGACATTTCTTATATTAATAGAAAATTTGATATAGAAAAAATTTTAGAATTTAAAGGTATAAAACAAGGAATTGAAAATACAAACTATTTACTAAAATCAAAGAATAAAAAATTTATACTAACAATTTTCGAAAAAAGAGTATCAAAAAAAGAATTGCCTTTTTTTATGAATTTGATGGATAAATTGAATAAATCAAAAATAAATTGCCCGAAACCACAAACAAAAAAAGTTGGTGGGTATTTAATTAATTTAAAAAATAAAGCTGCATGTATAGTTTCCTTTCTCAATGGAAAAGATAAAAAATCACTTAATTTTAAAAACTGTTATGACATTGGCAAAATGATTGCTGAAATGCACCAATCTACAAAAAAAATGAATCTTACTAGAAAAAACTCTATGGGTGTTAAAAATCTAAATCCATTACTGAAAAGTATAAGATTTAAGTCAAAAAAATTTATTAATGTAGAAAAATTTTTAAAAAATAATTTTAAAGATATTAAAACGAAATGGCCTAAAAATTTACCGAACGGGGTAATTCATGGAGATTTGTTTATCGATAATATCTTTTTTAAAAATAATAAATTGTCAGGGGTAATCGATTTTTATTTTGCAGCTAATGACTATTTTATGTATGAAATTGCAATTTGTGTAAATGCATTATGTTTTGATAAAAAAAAATCAAAGTTTGTGTTGAACAAAAAGAAAGTCAAAAATTTAATAAAAGGTTATGAAAAAATTAGGAAAATCTCAGTTAAAGAAAGGAAATCATTAAATATTTTATGTCGTGGTGCTGCAATTAGATATTTTATGACTAGACTTTATGACTATTCAAATACTCCTAAGACAGCATTAATTAAGATAAAAGATCCAAGAGAATATTATCAAAAGCTTGTAATACACAATAATTTAAGAACTTATAAAGATTATTTGAATTAATGATTAAAATATACACTGATGGTTCATGCATTGGCAATCCGGGCCAAGGTGGCTGGGCAGCAATAATATTAGATGAGGGGAAAAAAACTGAAATAAAAGGAAGTAAAAAAGATACTACAAATAATCAAATGGAATTATTAGCACCTATAGAGGCGCTTAAAAAGATTCCAAAAGGAAGCAAAGTTCAAATTTTCACTGACTCTAAATATGTTAAGTCTGGAATAACAGAGTGGATAAACAATTGGAAAAAAAATGGATGGAAAACTGCAAATAAAAAAGAGGTGAGTAATAAAGAACTTTGGACGGAATTGGACCAACTAAATAGTGAATTTGAAATAAATTGGAACTGGGTAAAAGCGCATTCAACAGATAAATTAAATAACGAAGTGGATTTACTTGCTAGAGATGCTGCAAATTTATAGTAGATTGTTCAATAAGTTTTCTGCAGAAGTTAAGCCGCATTCTTTAGTCTCTTCTTCTTTATGAATTTTAATAACTGTAAAATTTTCAATAACCATCAAATAACGATTTGATCTAATTCCCATTCCTTTTGCATTTCTATCAACCTCCGCACCGATTGCTTTCGTAAATATTAAATATGGGTCAGATAACATTTTAATTTTATCTCCAGTATTATTAATCTCTCCCCAGCCATTCATTACATAAGGGTCATTGACTGATAAACAAAATATATTTTCTATTCCTTTTGATTTGATTTTATCTGCATTAGTTACAAAACCTGGTAAGTGAAGTTTGGAGCAAGTTGATGTAAATGCTCCAGGTAAACCAAACAAAACAATTTTTCCATTACCTATGACTTCTCTTAAGTTACTTTTTTGAGGCTCTCCATCAATAAGTTGAAAAATCTCTGTGTCTGGAAGTTGATCTTTTATTTTAATTTTCATATCGAATTCATTACATATTTTTTAACTTTTTCAATATCATTTGAAAGAAGTTCAAATTTTTCTTTTCTGTCATAAACATATTTAAGACTTTCTGGTAAATTTTCAGTTTTTGATATTGCATCTTCTATTGCCTTTGGAAATTTACACGGGTGTGCAGTTGATAATACAACGCAATTTTTTTCCAACCCTAATTTTCTAACAGCACCAATGCCTACTGCAGTATGCGGATCAACTACCATCTGGTGTTCATCATTGATAGTTTTTATCATTTTAACAGTTTCGTTTTCATCAAGCATCTCAGATACAAAATTCTTTTTGATTTTATCTAAATCGTTTTTATCAATTTTATAGGTATTATTTTTTATTTCAGCCATTACACCTTTTGTAACTTCTGAGTTGCAATCTTTTACATCATATAAAAGCCTCTCAAAATTACTTGCTATTTGTATATCCATACTTGGAGTATTTGTTTCCTCAACTTTTTTTTGACTATAGTCGCCGCCTGATATGGCTCTATGAAGTATGTCATTTTTATTTGTAGCTACGATTAGCTTATCAATTGGAAGGCCTAATTTTTTTGCTAAGTATCCAGCATAAATATCACCAAAGTTTCCTGTTGGAACAGAAAAGGATAAAGGCCGACCATTTCCAACTTTAAAGAAAGCGTAAAAATAATACACTGATTGAGCAATAATTCTTGCCCAATTAATTGAATTTACCCCTGACATATTAATTGATTTAGAAAATTTTTCGTCATTGAACATTGCTTTTACTAGATTTTGACAGTCATCAAAGTTGCCCTCTACTGCAATATTAAATACGTTATTCTCCTCATGTATTGTCATTAACCTTCTTTGTACAGGTGAAATTTTATTATTGGGGTGTAATACAAAAACATTTAAATTATTTTTTCCCTTCAAAGCGTCTATGGCAGCTGCACCTGTATCACCTGAGGTTGCTACTATTATATTAATTTTTTTTTGATCACGGTCTAAATGATATTGATAAAAATTACCAATCAATTGCATTGCGATATCTTTGAAAGCAAGTGTGGGTCCATGAAATAGTTCTAATACTTTTAAATCTCCTAGACTTGAAATTTTAACAACATCGTCAGATCTAAAATTTGAATATGATTTTGAAATCATAGAGATTAGATCATCTTTAGACATGAAATCTCCTATAAATGGATAAATTATTTCAGCAGCTAAATCATTGTAACCAAGATTTTTTAGATTATCTAATTCTCCCTTTTGGAATTGTTTAATTGATTTAGGAACAAAAAGCCCTCCATCGTCCGCTAATCCTTTGAGGAAAACATCTTTAAAAGAAAAGTTTTTTTGATTATTTCTTGTACTAATGTAATTCATTTAATAATTCTTTTTTCTAAAATATAAATATAGCAAAAGAATTGAAAGCGCTAATGAAAACCAAGTAATAGCGTATTTTTGATGATTATTAGAAATATTTGCAGTAATTTTTTTTGGCCTGGGTAACTGATAATTTCCATCTAAATAAATAATATATTTAGAAAAATTTTTACCTGTAAATTTTAAGATATCTTCTCTATTTAAACTAAACCAGTAATTTTCATCTAAATCATTATCTGGCTTAAAGATATTTTTTCTACCTTGTGATCTTAGGGTTCCGATAATATTTTTTTGATCAAATACGTTTATTTCTTGAGTACCCTTCTTTTCAAATGGTATCCAACCTCTATTTATCAAAAAATTTTCATCCCCAATCGTAATTGGATTTATTACTTCAAATCCAGGAGTACCAGACTCATTTAAATTGTATAAATAAATTTGCTTATCAAAATCTATAGACCCTGAAGTTTTAATTTTTAGAAAATTTTCTTTTTTTGATTGAGCTAATTCCACCGGAGGATTTTTTAATGAATTTTCAATTTCTAAAATTAAATTATTTTTCCAATTTAGACGGATAATTTGCCACGTACCTAGTCCAATAAAAACAAAAATAAAGAAAATTATAAAGACGGAAAATAAAAACTTATTTTTCAAGGATCAAGTTAACTTCCCCAAATATATATTGCAGCAAACAAAAATAACCAAACAACGTCAACAAAATGCCAGTACCATGCAGCTGCTTCAAAACCAAAATGATGGTCTTTGGTAAAATGACCTAATTTTCCCCTCCATAAACATACTGCTAAAAAAATTGTTCCAACTATAACATGGAAGCCATGAAAGCCTGTTGCCATGTAAAAAACAGAACCATAAATATGATCTGAAAAAGCAAATGTAGCATGATGATATTCATATGCTTGAAGTGCTGTAAAAAATGCTCCAAGAATTACTGTTAGCACTAATCCTTGTATAAAACCTTTTCTGTCACCTTCTAATAATGAATGGTGAGACCAAGTGACTGTTGTACCTGATAATAGTAAAACTAATGTGTTAATCAAAGGTATATCCCAAGGATCAAAAGTCACAATATCTTTAGGTGGCCATACGTTTCCTACAAAATCATTTGGGAAAAGACTAACGTCAAAGTAAGCCCAAAACCAAGCTACAAAAAACATTACCTCAGATGCGATAAATAAAGTCATTCCATAACGGTGATGAATTTGGACTACTGGGGTATGATGACCTTGATGTTCTGCTTCAATGACCACATCTCTGAACCACATATATGCGCCATAAATTAAAAGAGCTAATCCAAGATACATTCCCCATGAAACATCTGAATGCATGTAATACACAGCACCTATAGCTAACACTAAGCAAGAAAACGAAACGTAAATAGGCCAAGGACTTGGATCTACTAAGTGATAATCATGTTTTTTTTCAGCTGACATTTTTTTGAATTATGATTGTTTATAATAATCTGTCGAGAAAAAAGTATACGACATAGTTACATCTTCTAGGTTTTTGACACTTGGATCATTAATCATTTCAGGGTCTAAATAAAAAGTCATTACATAGGTGGCTTTTTCTCCTGCTTTTAGTTCTTGTTTTTCAAAACAAAAACAGCCAAGTTTACTATAATATTTTCCAAAACTTGCTGGTGATACGTTAAAACTTGCTACACCGGCAGTTGGTTCGCTACTATAATTTTCAACTTCAAATTCTATTTTGTTAACTTGGCCAACTTTCACATCTATAACATTCGATTTTGCCTTAAAATCCCAAGGTAGATTATTCACATTAGTATCAAATCTAACACTTACTACTTTATTAAGAACTATTTTAGGAGCACTGTTTGAAATTTGAGTAGTACCTCCAAAACCCGTTACTCTACAAAATAAATCATATAAAGGTACTGCAGCGTAAGATAAACCCAACATAAATACAAATATCCCTATAAGAACTAATGGTGTAAGATTTTTTTTTTGTATCATATTGCTCTATCAAAAACTCCAGTATTATATAATGTAAATAAAAAAAGAAAAATCATGAAGGCAATAATCGCTAATGCTGTCTTGATATTTTTTTTCTTAGTTTTTTTATCTGGTATAATCATAAAATCTTATCTATCAGAAAAAGCACAAAAACCAAAAATAAATATAAAATAGAATAGCCAAATATTGATTTAGCTTTTTTTGCACTAAATTTATTTTTTTTAAATTTATAAAGATCGAAACATAGATAATTATAATAAATAGTTAATAACAATGATGGAATAAGAAAAACAAGTCCTACAAAGTTGATTACATATGGAAAAATTATAACTGGAAGCATTATCAAAGAGTAGACAAAAATATTTACTTTAGTGCTCTCTATCCCATTTGTTAGAGGAAGCATGGGTATATTAGCTTTTTTATAATCTTCTGATTTATATAAGCTTAATGCCCAAAAATGTGACGGAGTCCAAAAGAAAATAATTAAAAAAAATACAAGAGGTTCAAGAGATAAAGATCCTGTAGCAATAGTCCAGCCTATAACAGGAGGAAGAGCTCCAGCCGCACCACCAATAACAATATTCTGTGAGGTTCTTTTTTTCAGCCAAATTGTATAAATTAAAACATAAAATATAATAGTAAAAAGTAATATTCCTGCAGATACTCGATTTGTAAAATAATCTAGTGCAACTACTGAAATAAGCGATAAAGTTATTCCAAATATAAGTGCCTGATTTTTATTAACTTTACCTGTTGGTATTGGTCTTATGCAAGTTCTACTCATTAAAGCATCAAGATCAGACTCATACCACATGTTTAATGCTCCTGCTGCTCCTGCGCCCATTGAAACTAGTAATATTCCAATTATTGCATCTTGAGTTAAAACCGTAGTTGGGGCTGTTAATAATCCAACCGCACAAGTAAATATCACAAGCGACATTACTCTTGGTTTCATCAATTTAAATAATTCAGAAAAATTTAGTAAGTCTTCTTGAGACAAATTATCTTTTTTTAATTTTGAACTACTCATCAATTTTAAAGCTTTTATTCCTAGCTATGAGATTTCCCGGTCTCTTGATCATCTACAAACTTTGGTAATTCTTCAAAAGTGTGGAAATTTGGTGGAGATGGAACGGTCCACTCTAAAGTTGTTGCTCCTTCTCCCCAAGGATTCTGTGCTGCAGCTTTCTTTTTTGCAAAAGCATAAATCAAATTCACAAAAAATACAGCTAAGCCAGCAACTGCTATATAGGATCCTATTGAAGAAATGTAATTCCAACCTGCAAATGCATCTGGATAATCAGTATATCTTCTAGGCATACCTGCTAATCCTAAAAAATGCTGTGGAAAGAAAATCAAATTTACACCAATAAAAGTTAACCAAAAATGTAATTGACCTAGCCACTCTGAATATTCGTAACCAGACATTTTTGAAAACCAATAATAGAAACCAGCAAATATCGCAAATACAGCGCCTAGTGAGAGAACATAATGAAAGTGAGCTACTACATAATAAGTATCGTGCATTGCAGTATCTACTCCTGCGTTTGCTAAAACTACACCTGTCACTCCGCCAACTGTAAACATAAAGATAAAACCTAGTGCCCACATCATTGGAGTCTTAAATGAGATCGATCCTCCCCACATAGTTGCTATCCAAGAAAAGATTTTTATTCCAGTAGGAACAGCAATAATCATAGTGGCTGCTAAGAAATAAGCTTTTGTATCTGTACTTAATCCAACAGTATACATATGGTGAGCCCAAACTACGAAGCCAACTATTCCGATTGCGACC
This sequence comes from uncultured Pelagibacteraceae bacterium, assembly GCA_902547785.1. Lineage (GTDB taxonomy): Bacteria > Pseudomonadota > Alphaproteobacteria > Pelagibacterales > Pelagibacteraceae > Pelagibacter. The sequence goes on along the minus strand of CACCPC010000001.1, from coordinate 61,475 downwards.
ATCGCATAAGCCATACCTAAATAGCCAAAAACTGGTTTTCTAGAAAATGTTGAAACAATATGACTAATCATTCCAAATCCTGGTAGAATTAAAATATAAACTTCTGGATGGCCAAAGAACCAGAATAAATGTTGAAACAACACTGGGTCTCCTCCAGTTTGAGCTTCAAAAAAGGCGGTTCCAAAGTTCCTATCAGTTAATAGCATTGTTATCGCTCCTGCTAGAACTGGTAAAGACAATAACAATAAAAAAGCTGTTACTAAAATTGACCAAGCAAATAATGGCATCTTGTGTAAAGTCATTCCAGGAGTTCTCATATTAAGAATTGTTGTGATAAAATTAACTGCTCCTAAAATTGATGAAGCACCAGCCAAGTGTAAACTTAAAATCGCTAAATCCATTGCAGGACCAGGTTGTCCAGCTTTTGAAGATAAAGGAGGATATATTGTCCATCCACCTCCAACTCCAGTTTGTCCTGGAGGACCATCGGCAAAAATTGACAATATTAATAACGTTAATGAAACGGGTAATAACCAAAAAGAAATATTATTCATCCGCGGGAATGCCATATCAGGTGCACCAATCATAATTGGAACAAACCAATTACCAAAACCACCTATCATGGCTGGCATTACCATAAAGAAAATCATTATCAATCCATGACCTGTCACTAACACATTATACAAATGATAGTTTCCACCCAAAATTCCATCGCCCGGATGCATTAACTCCATTCTCATTATAACTGAAAATGCAGTTCCAATAACTCCAGCAACAATTGCAAAAATTAGATACATTGTTCCGATGTCTTTATGATTTGTAGAATAAGCCCAACGTTTCCAACCTGTTGGTGTATGATGATCGTCGTGCGAAGCTGTTTGTGTATACATATTTATTTACTCACTAATTTAAGATTATTATTTTCTATTTCCTCTTTTGCAAATTTTTCTTTTGCCTCAGATAACCAATCCTCATATTCCTCATCAGTTACAACTTTAACGGTGATGGGCATAAATGCATGTTTAATACCGCAAAGTTCAGAGCACTGACCATAATAGGTTCCTACTTTTTCAGCTTTGAACCATGTCTCGTTAATTCTTCCAGGAACAGCATCTCTTTTTACACCAAACGATGGTAAAGCCCAAGCATGTAATACATCGTTTGCAGTGATTAAAACCTTTACAACTTTGTTAACTGGCACAACAACTTCGTTATCTACCGCTAGAAGTCTAGGTTGATCTGGTCGTAAATCTTTATCTTCTACCATGTAAGACTCAAAAATAATATTTTCATCAGGATATTCATATCCCCAATACCACTGATAACCGATTGCTTTAATTGTTAAATCTGCTTTTGGTATTGCATCTTGTTTATATAAAATTTTAAATGAGGGAACTGCAATTACAATTAAAATTAAACATGGTATTAGTGTCCATAAAACTTCAACTGCAACGTTGTGTGTTCTTTTAGATGGATTAGGGTTTGCTGAAGCTCTAAATCTTATGCACGCATACAACATTAAAAATAAAACAAATACACTAATTGCGATTATTATTGGTAATAATAGATAATCATGAAAAGCAACTATCTCTCTCATTGATTCCGAAGCTGCTTTTTGAAAACCTAATTGCCAGTCAACTGGTTGGTTAGCAAAAGCATTTTGCGATATAAAAAGCGACGAAAATATAAATAAAAATTTCTTCATTTTTAATAGCTATATAAAGCTCTTTTATAAAAATTACACTTTAGTTTTCGCGACAATTTATCAATTAATCACATAATTTACGATCGAAATTGCAGATATGACCGCGGTTTCTGACCTTAAAATATTCTCATTAATTTTAATAGGTTGAACGCCCTTAAAAGAGAGAATCTTCTCTCTTTCAGTCTCTGAAAAATCTCCCTCAGGACCTATGATTATACAAACAGGCTTATCTGTAAATTTTGATTTATCAATTTTTTTAATATTTGAATTTAAATCTGTAAAAATTAGATTCATCGAATTTTTTTTGAGAAAGCCATTTAAATCTTGAGCCTCTTCAATTGTTGGTACATTGATACGGTTTGATTGTTCACTGGCCTCAATTACAATTTTTTCGATGCGATCTTTATTAATTTTTCTAACCACTGTTCTATCAAAAATAATTGGTAAAAATTTTGTAACTCCAAGCTCTGTTGCTTTTTGCAGCATAAAATTCTGATAGTTTGATTTTATAGGAGAAAATGCTAACCATAATTCTTTGATTGTCTCTTTTTGTCTTAGTTGTTTTATTATTTTAAATTCGACAATATTTTTGAATATTCCTAAAACTTTTGCCTCCCACTCTCCCTCATTATTAAATAATGAGAAAACCTCATTTTCTTTTACTCTCATTACTTTACTTAAATAATGTGATTGATTCTTATCGAGTTTATCAATCATGTTTGCTGATAAAGTATCTGAAAAAAATAATCTAATATTACTCATTTGTGTTAAGTTAATTTATGAAAAATATTAAAGCAATAATTTTTGATGCTTATGGCACATTGTTTGATGTCAATTCAGCTGCTGAAAAATGTAAAGACAAGATTGGAGCTAAGTGGGAAGGTTTTGCAAATTTTTGGAGAACAACTCAGCTAGAATACACCTGGCTTAGAAGTCTTATGGGAAGACACAAGGATTTTTGGCAAATTACAGAGGATAGTTTAGATAAATCAATGAAAACTTTTGATATTGACTCTTCAATGAAAAGTGAATTATTGAATTTATATAAAGTTCTTTCACCTTTTAAGGAGGTTCCAGAAACTCTTAAAAAATTAAAAGAAAAGAATTTTAAATTAGCTATACTTTCAAATGGAACCCCGTCTCTTTTAAAAGAGTTAGTTGAGAGTAATAATTTAGATAATCTATTCGATGATTTATTTTCAATAGAGGAAGTTGGAATTTATAAACCAGACTCTAAAGTTTATGAATTGCCTATCAAAAAATACAAAATTAAAAGCAACGAAATAACTTTCTTAAGTGCAAACACTTGGGATGTTTCAGGAGGTGGAAATTATGGTTATCATTCTATTTGGGTAAACCGTAATAATAATATCTTTGACAATCTTGATTACAAACCCAAAAATCAAGTTAAAAATTTAAGCGAGCTTGTTAATTTAATTTAAATTAAAATGCAGATAATATGAATAAAGGACAAAGAGCTGGGAATAGCGCATTAGCTATAGAAGTCGAACAGGGGAAATCTTATTACTGGTGTAGCTGTGGTAAAAGTTCTAAGCAGCCATTTTGTGATGGTTCGCATAAAGGAACAGAATTCAAACCCTTGGCTTATAAAGCTGAATTAACAAAAAAAGTGTTCTTTTGTGTATGCAAACAAACAAACGATCAACCTTTTTGTGATGGCTCACATAACAAAAAGTAATATTGCAAATCGAGACAGAACAACTATTTTAATCTGATGAAAAATATTGAAGTAAATAAAATCATTGATCCTATTCCAGCATCAGATGGAGCTGGAGTTAAATTAAAAAGAAGTATTGGTGTGGAACCAAATTATTTTGATCCTTTTTTAATGCTAGATGAATTTGGTTCAGAAAATAGTGAAGATTATATTGCAGGATTTCCTCCACATCCACATAGAGGAATTGAAACTGTCACTTATATGCTTGCTGGTGACTTTGAGCATGAAGACAGTACTGGCGGAAAAGGCAGAATGACTGCTGGTGATGTTCAATGGATGAAAACAGGAAGTGGAATTATTCATTCTGAAATGCCTGCCATGAAAGAGGGAAAACTTCATGGATTTCAATTATGGATAAATATGCCAGCAAAATTAAAAATGAGTAAACCAGAATATATTTATATTGATGCAGATAAAATGAGTGTTCACAAAGATAATGATAAGCAAGTAAAAGTTATTGCGGGTAAATTTGAAAAAGCTGAAGGTCCAGTTAAAGGACATAATGTTGAACCCATTTATTTTGATGTTGAATTAAATAAAAACAAAAATTTTAAATTTAGTCTTCCCTCTTCACACAATACATTTATCTATCTCATAAAAGGTGAGATCAAAATTGGTGAAAAAGAACATGAAAAAGTCAAGGATAGTACTTTGATCTTACTATCGAGAGGTGAGGATTTAAAAATCAGTGCACAATCTGATGCAAAATTCTTAGTTATTTCAGGCAAACCTATTAATGAGGAAATAGCTAGAGGTGGACCATTTGTAATGAACACTAAAGCAGAAATCTTGCAAGCTGTTCAAGATTATCATAATGGTACATTTGTAAAGTAGATAATGAAATCAGTTCAAATAGATAAATTTGGTGGACCAGAAGTTTTGGTTATTAAAGATGTAGAATTAGGGAAGCCTGGACCAAAAGAGGTGTTGATTAAAAATTTATCAATTGGTTTAAATTTTATAGATATTTATCATCGAACAGGCCTTTATCCTATCCCATTACCTAGCGGTATTGGACTTGAAGCTTGTGGAGTAATTGAAGAAGTTGGATCTGAAGTAAAATTATTTAAAGTTGGTGATAGAGTTACTCATGCATCGATGCCTATTGGTGCTTATTCAGAAAAGCAAATAATGCCTGAGGAGAAATTAGTATCTGTTCCAAATGGAGTCTCTGACGAGGTAGCATCTTGCATTACATTAAAAGGAATTACTGCGGAATACTTGTTACACAGAGCATATTCGATAAAAAAGGGTGATAGAGTTTTATATCATGCTGCAGCAGGTGGACTTGGCCAGATTTTATGTTCATGGGCTAATGCATTAGGTGCTGAAGTTATTGGAACTGTGGGTTCAAAAGCCAAAGAGGAGATTGCTAAAAAAAATGGTTGCCATCATGTAATTAATTATTCTGAAAAAAATTTTGTTGAAGAAGTTGAAAAAATTGTTGGTAAAAATGGTATTGACGTTGTTTACGATGGTGTCGGCATCAAAACTTTCAAAGGATCTATCGAAACATTAAAGATTAGAGGTATGATGGTAGCTTTTGGGAATGCGTCAGGTTATGTTGACACCATAGATGTTAAAAAAGATATAAATGCAAAAGGTCTTTTTTTTACACGACCATCTATTGCTCATTACACCATAGAAAGAGAGGAGCTAGTCGAATCTGCAAAAAAAGTTTTTGACGCAGTTTTATCAAAGAAATTTAATGTTGAAATTTCAAAGAAGTATTCACTTCAGGATGTTGCTCAAGCTCATAAAGATCTAGAAGCAAGAATATTAACTGGTCCAGCAGTCATTATTCCTTAATCAACATTTACGTCCATATCAGACATATGTAACTTAAGAGCGTTCGTTGAAATATGAATTTCTCTAATAAAAAATAGTATTGAAATTATCATCGACAAACAACATGACCCAAAAATAATCCTCGCTATAAAAACCTCATTAAAGTAAAGGGCAAATACAGTTAACATGTTAAACAGAAAGCCAAAGGATGCAAATAAAATTGTCCATCTTAAAAGAGTTATCCTGCCACTTAAATTTATGAATTGTTTTTTCCACTCAGGTGGTATGTGCTTTTCATACACATGTTCATCGTGAAGTTGTCTAATAAGGATACTTAATGAATGAAATCTATTACTATAAACTGCCATCATTAATGGTATTGCGGGAAACATTAATGCAGTTACAGTATAATCAATATTCATACGAATCAGTTTGATTATCAATCTTGGCTTTGTTATTTACAAGTAAAATCTTATGAACCAATTAAATCTTTTTATAGAACTTACCAGACTTAAAAAACCGATTGGATACATGCTATTATTTTGGCCTTGTTCATGGGGTCTTACACTAGCGTATGATTTTTCATCGGATTTAAATATTTATTTTTTTTACTTATTACTATTTTTTTTGGGATCTGTTTTAATGAGATCTGCTGGATGTATAGTAAATGATATTCATGATAGAAAATTTGATCAAAAAGTATTTAGAACTAAGGATAGACCAATAGCCTCAGGAAAAGTATCAGTCAAGCTTGCCCTACTATATTCAGTAATTCTATGTTTGATTGCTTTTTTGGTGCTAATCAATTTTAATTTATTTACAATTATTATCGCTTTAGCATCTATGCCCCTAGCCTTCACTTATCCATTAATGAAAAGGTTTACCTATTGGCCTCAACTATTTTTAGGTGTAACTTTTAATTATGGATTGCTGTTAGGATGGACATCTATTAACGGGGAAATAAGTCTTATTCCCATAATACTTTATCTTGGCGCCATATTTTGGACATTGGGTTACGACACAATATACGGGTTTCAAGATATTGAAGATGACGAAATTATAGGAGTTAAATCAACATCAATAAAGTTTAAACAAAATCCAAAAATATTTTTATCTATATGTTATTTAATTTTCACCTCATTTTTTGTTATCACTGGTATCAAATTAAATTTTAATTATTATTTTTTTATAGGAGCTATGGCAGTTTTATTTCATTTATTGGTTATTCAAATTATGAGTTTCAATAAAGAAAATAAGGAAAAGTGTTTGGAAATTTTTAAAGGCAATAACGTTTTGGGATTAATAATATTAATTTGTATTCTTATCGGTAAATTAAATTAAATGACTAATTCACAAATTTTGATTGATCTTTATAAAAGATATACAAAAAAACATATCAAAAAAATTTTTCTCTCTGTATTCTTTTCTGTATTAGTGGCAGGTAGCACTGCGATGATCGCCTACCTACTTGATCCAGCTATAGAGAAGATTTTTATTGAAAAAAATCAAAAACTTATGATTATAATTCCTTTTATTATCTTAATTACATTTGCGATTAAGGGTACCTCTCTCTATTTAGCTAAAACTTTACTTATTCAAGTCGGTGGTGAAGTTCAAAAAATTCTTCAATTACAAATTATGCAATCAATTTTAAAATCAAATGTTGAGAAAATGAATAAAAAACATTCAGGTAAATTTCTTTCTCACATCAATTACGACTCTGGTATGGTAATGAAACTAGTAACAGATACAATTTTATTATTCACAAAAGATAGTTTGACGTTGATTGGTCTTATAGGTGTTATGTTTTATCAAAATTGGAAATTAGCAATATTTGCAATTGTTATGATACCTTTGGCGTCTATTGCTGCAAAATCTTTAGGTAAAAGAATTGGTAAAGTTTCAACAGAATCACAAGAAATTGCTGGTTTTTTAAGTTCATTTTTTATTGAAATTATTAAAAATCATAAAATTATTAAAATTTTTCAAACTGAGGAATACGAAAATAAAAGACTAACTAAAATTATTGATACTTTTAAAAATAAAGTTGTGAAAATTCAAACAGTTATGACAAGAGCAACTCCTATTATGGAAACTCTAACAGGTTTGATGATTGGAGGATTAATTTATTACTCAGGTAACTTAATTGTAAAAGGTGAGTTAGAATTAAATAATTTTTTTTCATTCTTGGCGGCAATGATGTTGGCCTATCAACCTGTGAGATCTTTAGCGACTTTAAATATGGGTATTCATCAAGGGTTATCAGCTGCCAAAAGATTAATACCAATTATCGATGAGGATAATACTGACAAAAATTTCAATAATCATCTAAAAATAGATCAAGGAAACATAAATTTTAAAGATGTAAGTTTTAAATATTCTGAAAGTCCAAAAAATGTTTTAAATAAAGTAAATTTAGAATTTCAAAGTGGTCAAATGACTGCATTAGTCGGTCATAGTGGAGCGGGGAAATCTACTTTACTTAATTTTATACCAAGATTTTATGAGCCACTGAGTGGAAAAATATATGTGGATAATCAGCCAATTGATGAGCACTCAATATCATCTTTAAGAGAAAATATTTCATTAGTAAGTCAGGATATATCTCTTTTTGATGATACAATAAAAAATAATATCAAATACTCAAGACTTACAGCCTCAGATGAAGAAATCATTGAGGCAGCGAAGTTATCAAATTGCGATGATTTTGTAATGAGTATGCCAAACGGATACGAAACTGTGATAGGTGAAAATGGTGTGCGGTTATCCGGTGGAGAAAAACAAAGATTATCGATTGCAAGAGCAATACTTAAAAAAAGTAAAATAATTCTATTAGATGAAGCCACCTCTTCTTTAGACGCAGAAACAGAGGATAAAATTCAAAAAGCGATTAATTACCTCACAAAAAATAAAACAACAATTGTAATTGCTCATAGATTATCTACAGTTTTAAATTCAGACAAAATTTACGTAATTGACTCTGGAAACGTAGTTGCAGAGGGAAATCATAATGAACTATTAAATACTTCATCTATTTATAAAAATTTTTATGATAAACAATTAAAATCTTAATGTTTTTTATTTATAAAATTTTAATAAATTTAGTATTTTTTTTTTCGCCATTGATAATAATTTTTCGAATATTCAAAGGTAAAGAAGACAAAATAAGATTTAAAGAAAAAATAGGTTTTTTTTCAAAAAAAAGAAATAAAGGAAATTTAATTTGGTTTCATGGAGCTAGTGTTGGTGAGATACAAAGTATTATTCCACTAGTAGAAAGATTTGAAAAAAATAAAGAAATTCATCAAATATTAATTACATCAAATACTGTAAGTTCATCATTTATAATTCAAAATTTAAAATTAAAAAAAACGTTACATCAATTTTTTCCAATTGATTGCAATTTTGTTTCCAAAAAATTTTTAAGTTATTGGAAACCTTCAAAAGCTTTTTTTATAGACTCTGAAATTTGGCCGAATACTATAAATAATTTATACAAAAGAAATATACCAATATTTCTTTTAAATGGACGTATTACAAATAAATCATTTAATCGTTGGAAAGTTTTTTCTTCCTTTGCAAAATCAATCTTTAGTAAGTTTGATTTATGTCTTTCATCAAATATTGAAACCAAAAAATTTTTGAAAAAACTAGGTGCTAAAAAAATAAAAATAATTGGCAACTTAAAATTCAGTCAATCGGAAAATGAAAAAATCAACTTAAATAAAGATCTTTTAAATTTTATAAACTCAAGGAAAACATGGTGTGCATCCAGTACTCACTATAATGAAGAAAAGTTTTGTGGAGTAGCACATATAAAATTGAAAAAAAAATTTAAGAAGCTGTTAACGATAATTATTCCAAGGCACATTAATAGAATAAATTCAATTAAGACAGAACTTAATAACTTAAACCTTAAAGTTCATTTAGATAAACCTCAAAAGAAAATTGACCCTAATACAGACATTTATCTGGTAAATTCTTATGGAAAAACAAAATTGTTCTACAAAGTTTGTAAAAATATTTTTTTAGGAGGATCATTAATTATGCATGGAGGTCAAAATCCATTAGAAGCAACTAGATATGGTTGTAAAGTTTTACATGGTCCAAATGTTTCAAATTTTAAAGAAATTTATAGATTTCTAGATAAAAAAAAAATATCAAGAAAAATAACTAATCAAGATCAACTAATTAATAATATTGTCAAATATTTTAATTCAAAAAATAACTCTAAAAAAATAGTTAAAAATTTACATTTGATAGGAATAAATATTTTAAATAAAACCTATAAAGAAATTAATAAATGATATTTAAAAAACCAAAATTTTGGGACTTTAAAAAACCAAATTTTTTTACGTATTTACTTTATCCTTTTACGATATTTGTTGAAATTAATAATATTATCTCCAGTCTTATACCAAAAAAAAAATTCACTGAAATAAAGACTTTATGTGTTGGGAATTTATATGTTGGAGGTACTGGAAAAACTCCAACTTCATTATTTTTATATAATCTTTTAAAAAAAATGAATATTAATCCGGTAACTGCAAAAAAATTTTACAATAATCAAATGGACGAACAAAAACTTCTTGAAGATAACTCTAATTTTATCTCATTAAGTAACAGAAAAAAAATAGTCAAAAAAGCTATTGAGATGAAATTTGACATGATAATTTTTGATGATGGACTTCAAGAAAAATGGATAGACTATGATATAAAGTTTGCTTGTTTTGATAGTGAGAAATGGATTGGAAACGGTCATTTAATACCCTCTGGGCCACTAAGAGAAAAAATAAATACTATAAAAAACTATCATGGAATATTTTTAAAAACAGTTAATGAGGACTCAAATTTAGATTATATTTTTAATAGGATCAGAAATATAAATCCGAATATTGAAATTTTTGAGACAAATATTGAAATAAAAAATATCAATAAATTTAATATTGACAAAAATTATGTTATTTTTTCAGGAATTGGAAATCCTGATAGTTTCAAAAAGTTACTACTTAAAAATAAATTTAAAATAATTGAAGAAATTACTTTTCCAGATCATTATAATTATCAAGATAAAGATATCTCAGAAATTATAAATAAAGCAAATTCTCATAATGCAGAAATCATTACAACTGAAAAAGATTTCAATAGAATTCCTCAAAATTTTAGAGAAAAAATTAGTTTTTTAGAAATTAATATCAAAATTAAAGATGAAAATAAGCTTATTAAATTTTTAAAAACCAAAATAAATGAAATTAATTAAATATTTTATACAGTTTATTTTTATTATCTTTTTATTTTTATTATTTAAGATTTTAGGACTTAAATTATCAAAATCTTTTTCAAGTTTTATTTTCAAGACAATTGGACCTCATTTTAGATCAAAAAAGATTTCAAGTTCTAATTTAAGCATAGCTTTTCCTGGATTGGATGAAAGTGAGAAAAATAAAATTATAAATGACATGTGGGCCTCTTATGGTAAAATCTTTGCTGAATATATTTTTATAAAAGATTTTAGACGATCTCCCAAATTTTCAAAAAAAATTATTATAGAAAATCAAAAAGGGCTAGATAAAGTAAAACAAAAAAATACACCGGTAATCTTTATATCAGGACATTTTGATAATTTTGAATTAATGGCAATGCATATTGAAAAGTCTGGTATTGATTTAGCTGCAATTTATAGACCTTTGAATAATAAATTTTTAAATCCAGTAATGGAAAACATAAGAAAAAATTATATTTGTAAAAAACAAATTCAAAAAGGGATTTCAGGTACAAAAGAGTTACTTAGAGAATTCAAAAATGGAACATCTATTGCATTAATGATTGATCAAAGAGTGTCCGAAGGAATAAAATGTGATTTTTTTGGAGAAGAGGCTCTAACAACCACAATTCCAGCTCAGTTCATCAAAAAATTTGATGCCGAAGTGGTTCCTATAAATATAGAAAGATCAATAGATGATAATTTTAAAATCAAAATTTTTGATAATATTCAATTTTCTAAAAATGATTCTGTTGAAAAAATTACACTGGAACTAAATAAGATTTTAGAAAAAATGATTATCACGAACTCAAAACAATGGATTTGGACACATAATAGGTGGAAATTATAATAATTTAGGTTTCTGATTCTCTTTTTTGATGAGCTTCTTTATAGGAAAAATAGGCTTCTTGAGTTTCCACATTCCAATAATTTAAATTATCTAAAGAAATTTTTTTACCTGAGACTGCACATAGAACATGGTCACCATTTTCAATTATTTTGAAATTATTTGGTAAATATTTTAATTTAGCTAATTTTTTCATGATTTATAGTTTATACATAATTATATGAAAGTTGGAGTAATAGGAAGTGGTGGAAGAGAGCATGCCATTTGTATATCTTTGAAAAAGTCAAAAAATATTGACAAAATTTACTGTTTTCCAGGAAATGCAGGTACTAGCTTTATTGCTGAAAATATTGAAATAGAACTAAATAATTTTGAGGAATTAAAAAGAGTTATTAAAGAACTTGGTATAGACATAATAATAATAGGTCCTGAAAAACCACTAGTAGATGGAATAGTCGATTTCTTAACACAAAACAAAATAAAAGTATTTGGTCCAGATCGTATTTCTTCACAGCTTGAAGGTTCAAAAATTTTCACGAAAAATTTATGCAAAAAATATAATATCCCCACTGCTAAATTTGGTGTCTTCAATAGCATTCAAGACAGTCTTTCATTCTTAAATGAGTGTAAATTTCCTATAGTTGTAAAGGCTGATGGTTTAGCAGCAGGAAAAGGTGTCTATATTTGTGAAACCAAAGATCAATCAAAGAAAGCAGTTGAGGAAATTTTTAAAGGGAAGTTTGGAGAAGCAAAACAAATTTTAATTGAGGAATTTTTAAAAGGTGAAGAAATGAGTTTTTTTATAATTTCTGACGGCATCAATTATAAAATTTTTGGAACTGCTCAAGATCACAAGCGAGCCTTAGAGGGAGATAAAGGTAAAAACACGGGAGGAATGGGAGCTTACTCACCTTCTCGATTGGAAAGTAAAAAACTGGAAAAAAAGATAATAGAGAAAATAATAGAACCAACATTAAAAGGCTTAAAAGATATAAATAACAAATTTAAAGGTTTTCTATATGCGGGATTAATGATTATAGATGATGAGCCTTTTTTGATTGAATACAATGTAAGAATGGGTGATCCTGAATGTCAAACAATACTTCCAAGACTCAAAACTGATTTTTTAGACATTGTAATTGCTACTGTAAATGAAAATTTAAAAGATATAAATTTAGAATGGTTTGAAGAAAAGAGTATTTGCATTGTTCTAGCTTCAAAAGGATACCCAGATGAATATAAAAATAATTTAGAAATAAATGGTCTTAAAGAAATTGAGCTTCAGAATAATGAATACATTTTTCACGCCGGAACTAAAATAAATAATTCAAAAATACACTCTAATGGTGGGAGAGTATTAAATTTTGTAATTAAATCAGACAATTTAAAAATTGGTAGAGATCAAGCCATAAGTTTAATTAAAAAATTAAATTGGCAAAATGGATATTTTAGAAAAGATATTGGTTATAAAATTATATCATGATGAGAATAATTTCTGGGAGATTTAAAGGAAAAAAGTTATTATTACCTAAAGATAAAAATACTAGACCGTTAAAAGATTTAGTAAAGGAGTCAATTTTTAATCTTCTAGAACATTCAAAAAAAATAAATGTAAATTTAAAAGGTTCTACAATTTTAGATTTATTTTCTGGCTGTGGATCTTTTGGAATAGAATGTTTATCAAGAGGATCTGGGTGTGTGTATTTTTTTGAAAATTATTTTGAGGCAATTAAAATATTAGAAAAAAATCTTCTTCTTTTTAAAAATGAAAAAAAATTTCAAATATTTAAAGATAATTGTTTTGAATATTTTGACTCCGACAAAAAAATTGATAAAAAATTTGATATAATCTTTATTGACCCCCCATACAAAGAAATGAAAATTAATATATTAATTGAAAAAATTATTTATAGAAAACTTCTTAAAAAAGGTGGTATTTTAATCATTCACAGACATAAAAAAGATAAAATAATAATTACCGAAAAAATTAATATTCTTGATACTCGAACTTATGGAACCTCTAAAGTATATTTTGCAAATTAAGAACTTTTTAAAATTTTTTTTGTTTCTATTTTAATTAGTTCAACAGCCGGTTGATCATAAGGATTGATTTTTAAAGCTTTGGCTAGAAGAATTGTTTCTAAAATAAAATATGTAAATAATTCACCAAGCACTTCCTCATTTTTTGATTTTAAATAAAAACTTCTAAAAGGTATCTTTTTTTTTTGAAAAACTTTTTTTGTTGCTAGAATCTTAGAATGAAGAATATCCCCCAAATTCTTTTTTTTTAAGAATTTTAAAGAGCCAGGAATGGTATCTTGATTTAACTTTTTGTAATTTTGATCTTTTGTATAAAAAAATGTGTAAAAATTATTTTTTTGACCATCTAGATATAATTGCATTAAACTATGATTATCTTTAGGCATATTTGATATTATTGGAAAAATGCCGTTTCCTTTTTTGCCTAAACTTTCTGCTACTAATTGTTGATACCATTTTAAAAAATTTTCAGTGGTTTCATCATAATTTAGAATTACCGAGTTAAATTTTTTTCTCTTAATTAATTCTAAAATATTTGAAACATTGATTATTAGTGAATTTAAAAATTTCTTATTAGCTACTAAATTATCAAATTTTTTAAATTTCCTTGAGTCCAACCCCATTAATTCTGCTGGCAACATACCAACTTCTGATAAAACTGAATATCTTCCACCAATAAAGTTATTATGATCAATAATATCTGATTTTAACTTCATGCTTATCTCTCTTAAAATACTCTCTTTTTTATCTGAAACTAAAACATTTTTATCGTTTTTATTAATATATAAATTGCTATTAACGATTGTTTCCAATGTATTTCCAGATTTTGAAATTACTAAGTTAAGATATTTTTTTTTTGGAAATTTTATTTTTTGATTTAAATTTGCAAGAAAATAAAAATTTTTATTTATTTTATGTCTTAAGAAATCATAAATTGCCATTGCTCCTAAAGAAGATCCACCCATACCAAAAATTCTAATATCCTTATATCCTTTTAATTTTTTGATTGATTTTTTGGTGTAACTGTATTTATAACCTTTTGATAAAGAATTAATAACTTCATTTTTTGAAGAAATTAGTTCTTTCAAATAACTTTTTAATTTTAAGTTTATTTTTTTATTTACAAAGTTTTCAAAAGTGAGATTCTTTGTCAGCATTACTGTTTTTGAATTTTATTGGAAATACTTTTTTTAATAATAGATTTTGAGGAGTTTTGATTGTTATCTTCCTCAGTACCACTTTGTTCTACATCAAATACAGATTTGATATTAACCTCTTCATCAACAGTTTCGGGTTGCTCATTAGGTTTTGGTAATTCGGAAAAGTCTGGAGGCAAAACTAGTGGATCCTTTTTTTCTATTAAAAATTCCTCACCTGAGTCAGCTTTTTTTTTCAGCTTAAAGCCTTCGCAAGAAAACAAAAATAATGATACTGTCAAAATTATTAAAATATTATTAATAAATCTCATTTAATTTTTTTTACCAAATATTTCAAAACTTATTAAAAAAATTATACCTATAGTAATGAATATATCAGCAACATTAAATATAAACCAATGAAAATTGTTAATATGAAAATCTATAAAATCTGGTACTGCGGAGTAAAATATTCTATCAAAGATATTTCCAAAAGAGCCTCCTATAATCATGATATAACTTATCTTCTCAAATCTACTAGATCTAAACATTAACCAAATAATAACGACAGTTATTAGACAAATAAAGATTGTCAACAAATTATAATATAATTTTTCATCAAAAGAAAATAAACCAAAAGCAATACCTTCATTCCAAATCAAATTAAAATTTAAAAAAGATGTAACACTAATGCCATATTGTTCATAAGTCTCTGGAGAATTAATGATCAATAATTTACTAACTCTATCGATTAAAAAAATAAAAATAATAATTGAAAGATCTACTAAATGTTTTTTTAACATTCTATTTGCAATTCGGTCTTTCACATGGTGCGCTTCTGATTTTCCAACATATTGGACATTTTTCACCTTTTGCTTTGCTTGTTTCTACAATTATCTCATTTGTATCACTATTCTCAATTTTGACTGAAGAAGTTATGCAAAGTTCTGAAAGATCAATATTTTTCAAAAATTTCTGGTTCTCATTATTTAATTTTACAATTAAAGCTGCCTCTAAACTAGATCCTATATCTTTACTCGCTCGTTTTTGCTCAATACTCAGATTACAAATATCCCTTATTTTGATTAATTGTTCCCATTTAGAGTTAAGGTTTAAATTATTAAATTTTTCAGGAACATTTAAAAAATTTTCAAGATGAATACTCTTTTTGTTTTTTGAAATAAGCTGATAAATCTCTTCAGTTGTAAAAGACAGTATTGGTGCAAACCATCTTATTAAAGAATTAAGAATAACATTTAACAATATAAGTGTAGATTTTCTTTTTTTGGAATTTATTGGATCACAGTACAAAGTATCTTTTCTTATATCAAAATAAAAAGCAGATAAATCTACGGTACAAAAATTCAATAATTCTTTATACAAATTATGAAAATCATAATCTTTGAAATACTTGTTAAATTTAGAGTTTAAATCATAAATTTTATGAAGCATAAATTGCTCTAATTCGGGTAAATCCTCAATTTTAATTTTTTCTAAATCTATTTGTTCAAAATTATCATTAAGATTTCCAAGCAAATATCTAAATGTATTTCTTATTTTTCTATAAGACTCTGCATGCTGATCTAGTATTGAATAGTCTATTCGAAGATCCTCAGCATAATTTGAGGAAGCAACCCAAATTCTAAGTATATCAGCTCCATATTTTTTTAAGATATCTTCGGGCGCAATTACATTTCCCAAAGATTTTGACATTTTTAAACCTTTACCATCAACTACAAAACCATGAGATAGAATAGACTCAAAAGGTGCACGATCTCTTGTTCCGCAAGACTCTAAAAGAGATGAATGAAACCAGCCCCTATGTTGGTCAGAGCCCTCAAGATACATAGATGCAGGCCACTTTAAATCTTTTCTTTTTTCCAACACAAATGAATGTGTAGATCCACTATCAAACCATACCTCTACGATATCACTTAACTTTTCAAAATCCTCAGCTTTATATTTTTTTCCAAGAAATTTTTGTGGATTATCCGAAAACCAACAATCAGATCCCTCTTTTTCATAAATTTTCGCAATATTATCAAAAACCTCATCATCAACTAAAATCTCACTTGTCTTCTTGTTAATAAAAATAGGTAATGGAACTCCCCATACCCTTTGTCTTGAGACACACCAATCAGGTCTTGTTTCAATCATCGATTTTAATCTTTCTTTTCCTTTGCTAGGATAAAAGTTTGTTTCATCAATCGCTTTTAAAGCTTTATTTCTAAGCTTATGACTATCCATAGAAATAAACCACTGAGGAGTTGCTCTGTGAACTAATGGTGCTTTGGACCTCCATGAATGAGGATAAGAGTGAACAAGTTCACCATTTGATAATAATTTTTTTTGATCTTTTAATTTTTCAATCACAATTGAATTAGATTTAAAAATATGCATACCTTCAAAAAGTGCTACATTTTTGGTATATCTTCCATCGCCATCAACTGTTTCAATTGCTTTAATTCCATTATTCATACACAAATTAAAATCATCAGGACCATGGCTTGGCGCACAATGAACAATTCCTGTGCCTTGTTCTGTAGTAACAAAACGTGCTTCCAACATAGGTATATCATATTCATAACCAAGTTTAAAAAAAGGATGATTGCATATTGTTCCTTTTAAATCTCTACCTTTGAAATTTTTTAACTTTTTGAAACTTTGAATTTTGGTATCCTTTACAACTGTATCTATTAATGCATCTGCAATAACAATTTTTTTATTTTTAAAGTCTCCATCGTCATTTACTTCAATTAATAAATAATCTAGACTTTCATTGTAAGCCAAGGCTTTGTTAGCTGGAATAGTCCATGGGGTAGTTGTCCAAATTACTATTTCACTGTCATTTAATTCTTTTATATTTGATGATTTAACTGGAAAAGATGCATAGATAGTATCTGACCTATGATCTTGATACTCAACTTCTGCATCTGCTAAAGCTGTTTTTTCAACAGTAGACCATAAAACAGGTTTAAAGCCTCTATACAAACTTCCTTCTTTTAAAAATTTACCTAATTCTCTTACTATTTGAGCTTCAGCATCAAAACTCATTGTAGAGTAATAATTATCCCAATCTCCTACAACTCCTAACCTTTTAAATTGATCTTTATGAATATCTATCCATTTTTCTGCAAAGGCTCTGCATTCTTTTCTAAACTCAACAATTGGAACTTCATTTTTGTTTTTTTTATTTTTTTTGTATTGTTCTTCAATTTTCCATTCTATTGGCAATCCATGACAATCCCATCCTGGAACATAGACTGAGTCTTTTCCATCCATTTGATGAAATCTAACAATTATATCTTTTAAAATTTTATTTAAAGCTGTTCCCATGTGTATATTGCCATTTGCATATGGAGGACCATCATGAAGAACAAATTTTTCTTCTCCTTTTCTCGATTTTCTCAATTCATCATAAAGTTTTATGTTCTGCCAAAATTTCAAAATTTCAGGTTCTCGGGTTGGTAAATTTGCTTTCATCGAAAAAGCAGTTTTAGGAAGATTTATTTGAGATTTGCTCATTTTATTTTTTTGCTATTAATAAGTCAGTTCTAATTTGTTTTCTAAGTTGGTCGACATTTTTAAATTTTTTTTCTTTTCTAATAAATTTTTTAAATTCTACTGTTAAATACTTATTATAAAGATTTCCAGAAAAATTAAATAAATGAACTTCCAATAATATTTTTTTCCCATTAAATGTTGGTCGATAGCCTAAATTTGCAATCCCTTTTATGAAATTATTTTTGCCATATCTTTTTGCTTTTACTGCATATACACCTGGGCAGGCTAAAATATAATCTTTTATATCTATGTTTGCCGTTGGGAAACCGATTTTTTTTCCTAGCTGTCTTCCTTTTTGAACCTTTCCAATAATTGACCAATTTCTATTCAAAATTTTATTAGCTTTTTCTAATTTTCCTTTTTGTAAAAGTTTTCTTACCAAAGATGAAGATGCTATTTTCTTATTGGTTAACAGTGGTTGTGGTTTAATTACCTTGTAACCACACATACTCTCAAATTTAATTAACTGTCTAACATTACCTTCTCTTTTATTCCCAAATCTAAAATTATTGCTTACAAAAATGAATTTTGGTTTTAACTTTTTACCTAATATTTCTTTAATGAAAGTTATTGATTTTATTTTTGAAAATTTTCGATCAAATTTTTTTATTATCAAAAAATCTACATTTAGATTTTTGAGATTATCAATTTTTTGCTGCAAATTAGAGATTCTAAAATTATCTAAATTCTTATTAAAAAACATTTTTGGCATTGGCTCAAAAGTCAGCACACCAATTTTTGAGGAATATTTTTTTTTATATTTCTTAGCTAATGAGAATAATTTTTGATGTCCTTTGTGAACTCCATCAAAGTTACCGATTAATATAATTGAGTTTTTATATCTTGGATTGATATTAAAATTTTTATATATTTTTTTGGATTTTACCATTTCAATTCTGATTGAACATAATTACAAATTGCCTCGTAAGATTTTGCAACTTTTTCAATTCCTTTTTCTTTGATCTCATCTTTGTGGATTCCATTTGATATTATCAAAGAATCATAATTTAAAAGGTTTGCTCCTTTTATATCGGTATTTAAATTATCACCTATGGATAGAATCTTTTTATTCTTATTGTCAGTAGATTGATTGTAAACTTCAGGATAAGGTTTTCCAAAGTAAACAACTTCTCCACCCATTTTTTCAAAAACCATTGCAACAGAACCAGCACAAAACTCTCTAGTGTTTCCTCTGTACACAATTAAATCAGGATTTGTGCAAATCATTTTTTTTTTTATATTTTTTTCAAACAGTTCTTTATAATAATTTAAGTCATCATTATGATCATCAAACAATCCAGTGCATAAAATATATTCACTTTTTTCAATATTATCTATTTTCATTTTTTCAAAGTCTTTAAATAAATCAAAATCTCTTGGTGGACCAACGTGAAAAAAATTTTTATCTATTAAATTTTTCTTTAAATAAATGAGAGCTGCCTCGCCAGAGGTAAAAACATGGTCTCTAATTTCTTTTTCCATGCCTAGTTTTTCTAAAAAAGATTTAACTGCATGGTTAGGTCTGGGTGCATTTGTGAGTAAAATATAGTCCTTTTTTTTTTTATTAATTTCTTTAAGAGCTTTTATCGCTTCAAGGTGAAGTGTAACCCCATTATGGACCACTCCCCATAAGTCAACATAAAATAGCTGATAATTGTCTGCAATAGAACTTAGACCTTCATTATCTAAATTTTTAGTCATCGAATTAATCTATAAACCATAAAACCCTCAAATTCCTTTATTTTTTAACTAACTAATTTTTAAGTATATCTTGAAATAGTAAAGCCAATCTCTATATGAGGACCATATTAATAAGGAGAATTTATGAAATTTAGACCGTTACACGATAGAGTTTTAATAGAAGTTTTAGATAGCAGTGAAAAAACTGCTGGTGGAATAATCATACCTGATACAGCACAGGAAAAACCTCAAGAGGGCAAAGTAGTTGCAGTTGGTGGTGGCGCAAAAACTGAGGACGGAAAAACGATACCAATGGATGTAAAAGTTGGAGATAAAGTTTTATTTGGCAAATGGTCAGGAACTGAAGTTAAAATTGATGGCAAAGAATACAGCATAATGAAAGAGTCAGACATTATGGGAATTTCAAGCAAATAATTTAATTTAAAGGAGAAAATAAAATGGCAAAAATAGTAAAATTTGATGCAGAAGCAAGAGCAGCAATGATTAGAGGAGTTAATATCCTAGCTGATACAGTCAAAGTAACACTAGGACCAAAAGGAAGAAATGTGGTTATGGACAAATCTTATGGTGCTCCAAGAATTACAAAAGATGGTGTTTCTGTTGCTAAAGAAATTGATCTCGAAGATAAATTTGAAAACATGGGTGCTCAAATGGTTAAAGAAGTTGCCAGCAAAACAAATGATGAGGCTGGTGATGGAACAACAACTGCAACTATACTTGCACAGGCAATTGTAAAAGAAGGTGTCAAATACGTAACAGCAGGGATGAACCCTATGGATGTAAAAAGAGGAATTGATGCTGCAGTAGATGTAGTTAAACAAAATCTTGTATCCTCAGCTAAAAAAGTAAAAGATAGTGACGAGATAGCTCAAGTTGGAACAATTTCTGCAAATGGTGATAAAGAAATTGGTACTATGATTTCTAAAGCAATGCAAAAAGTTGGTAACGAAGGTGTTATCACAGTTGAAGAAAACAAAGGAATTGAAACAGAATTAGACGTTGTTGAAGGTATGCAGTTTGATAGAGGATATTTATCTCCATATTTTATCACAAATAGTGATAAGATGACAACTGAATTAGAAAATCCTTTTATTCTGTTACACGAAAAAAAATTAACAAACCTACAACCGATGGTTCCACTTTTAGAGGCAGTTGTTCAAGCTGGACGACCATTAATGATTATTTCTGAGGATGTTGAAGGTGAAGCATTAGCTACTTTAGTAGTAAATAAACTAAGAGGTGGTTTAAAAGTTGTGGCTGTAAAAGCACCAGGATTTGGTGACAGAAGAAAAGCTATGCTTGAAGATATCGCAATTCTTACTGGTGGTTCAGTTATTTCTGAGGACTTAGGAATTAAACTTGAAAATGTTAAACTTGATGATCTTGGTTCTTGTAAAAAAATTAAGGTTGATAAAGATAACAGTACTATAGTTAATGGTTCGGGTAAAAAATCAGACATAGAAGCAAGATGTTCTTCAATTAAACAACAAATCGATGAGACAACTTCAGACTACGATAAAGAAAAACTGCAAGAGAGGTTGGCTAAATTAGCTGGTGGTGTTGCAGTAATTAAAGTTGGTGGTGCAACAGAAGTCGAAGTTAAAGAAAGAAAAGACAGAGTCGAAGATGCTTTAAATGCAACAAGAGCTGCTGTTGAGGAAGGTATCGTTACTGGCGGTGGTTGTGCATTATTATATGCTGCTCAAGAACTTGAAAAAGTTAAAGCAAAAGGTGAGGACCAAAAAGCTGGTGTTGATTTAGTGAGAAGAGCATTAGAAGCTCCTATAAGACAAATTACAAAAAATGCTGGTGTGGATGGATCAGTAGTTGTAGGCAAACTTTTAGAACAAAATAAAAAGACACATGGATATGATGCACAAAACGAGGAGTATTGTGATATGTTCGCTAAAGGTATCATTGATCCTGTGAAAGTTGTTAGAACTGCTTTACAAGACGCAGCATCTATCTCAGGATTATTAGTAACAACTGAAGCTATGATAGCTGATAAACCTGAAGAAAAAGATGCAGCTCCTGCTGGAATGCCTGGAGGAATGGGCGGCATGGGCGGCATGGGAGGAATGGGTGGAATGGGAATGTAACCCAATCTCAAATATAAAGAATTTAAAGGCCATCTTTTGATGGCCTTTTTTTTTAGAAATATTAAAATAATTTAATGTCAAAAAGATACAGCGGGAAATCGTTCAAGGACTCTAGTCTTAATAAAAAACCAAAATTTACTCTAAAAGAAAAAAGAAGATTAAAAAGAGAAAAGGCAAAAAAAACAAAATAACGACATTTTTTGATCAAAATCCCAATATTTATTGACTTTTTTAAAGTTTTCAAAAAAAATTTTTAAGGTATAAGAGCCAGGATTTATGAGCAAAGATATTAGAAACATCACCATAATCGCACACGTTGATCACGGAAAAACTACCTTAATTGATAATCTAATGAAACAGAGTGGTTCATTCAGGGAAAATGAAGTTGTTGACGAAAGATTAATGGATTCAGGTGAACTTGAGAAAGAAAGAGGAATAACAATTTTAGCAAAACCTGCATCTATAAATTGGAAGGATTCAAGAATAAATATTATTGATACCCCAGGTCACCGAGATTTTGCAGCAGAAGTTGAAAGAGTTTTAAGCATGGCAGATGGCGCATTACTTTTAATAGATTCTGCTGAAGGAGTTATGCCTCAAACAAAATTCGTGTTATCTAAAGCTTTAAAACAAGGCTTAAAACCGATTGTTGTAATAAATAAATTAGACAAATCAGATCAAAGAGCCAATGAAGTTTTAGATGAGACTTTTGATTTATTTGTAAGTTTAGATGCAAATGAAGATCAACTAGACTTTCCTGTTTTATATGCAAGTGGAAGATCCGGTTGGGCTGATAAAGAAATTGATGGTCCGAGAGAAAATTTAAATCCTTTATTAGATCAAATTATTGATCATGTAAAACCAGCTAAACTTGATAAAACAAAACCTTTTGCGATGCTGTCTACTCTTCTTTATGCGGACAATTTCTTAGGTAGAAGCTTAGTCGGAAGAATTGCTCAAGGAACTGCAAAAGCTAATCAATCGATCAAGGCAATAAATCTAAAGGGTGAAAAAGTAGATGAAGGAAGACTTACTAAAATTTTTAGATATGAGGGCACAAAAAAAGTACCAATCGAAATCGGTGAAGCGGGAGATATTGTAGTTGTCGCTGGTTTAGAAAAAGCAAATGTTGCTGACACAATTTGTGATCTTGAGGTATATGATCCTATCAAAGCTACTCCAATCGATCCACCAACAATGTCTATTACCATTACCGTAAACACATCTCCTCTTGCAGGAACTGAGGGTAAAAAACTTACAAGTACTCAAATAAGAGATAGGTTGCTTCAAGAAGCGCAGAATAATGTTGGAATTACTTTTACAGAAAATGAAGGTAACGATTCTTTTGTTGTAAGCGGTCGAGGTGAATTAATGTTAGAAATATTACTCACTCAGATGAGAAGAGAAGGTTTTGAAATGACAGTTAGTCCCCCAAAAGTTCTCTATAAAAAAGATGAAAATGGTAGCAAACTTGAGCCAATAGAAGAAATAACTATGGACCTAGATGAAGAACATTCATCAAAAATTATTGACTCCATGAATAGAAGAAAAGGCAAATTAATAGAATTAAAAGATACTGGTAAAAATAAAAAAAGATTAATCTTTCATGCACCAACAAGAGGATTAATGGGATACACAAGCCGGTTTCTAACACTTACAAAAGGTAATGGCGTGATAAACAGAATTTTTCATGCATATGGACCATTTGAGGGTGAAATGGAAGGTAGAAGAAATGGTGCACTTATTTCAATGGAACAAGGAAAAGCAGTTGCATTTGCAATATTTAATTTACAGGCTAGAGGAGAGATGTTTGTAACTCACAATGATCCTGTTTATCCAGGTATGATTGTGGGATTATCTCCTAAACCTGGAGATATGATTATTAATGTTATGAAGGGCAAAAAATTAACTAATATGAGAACACAAGGTACAGATGAAAATGTCGTTTTAACACCAGTAAGAAAAATGTCCATCGCAGAACAATTAAGCATGTTAAATACTGATGAGGCTTTGGAAATCACTCCAGACTCTTGTAGATTGAGAAAAGCCATTCTCGATCCGCACGAAAGAAAAAGAAGTGAAAAATCAGGCGCTGCAGCCTAATCGAAAATTTTATCAACTAAATACAGGCCTAAAGCAACACAAGGACCGATTCCAAAGGCAAATAATAAAGTTCCCACACCCACAGTTCCACCTAGGTACCAACCGATACTTACAACAGAAATTTCTAAGAATGCTCTTACGGCAGCAACTGGTAAATTTGTTTTTTTTTGGAGACCAATCATCAAACCATCTCTTGGTCCAGCTCCAAGATTAGATACTAGATAAATACCTCCACCAATCCCAACGGTTATTACTGAAATTATTGCCAGAATTAATTGATAAAAGTAATTAGATGGGGTTGGAACAAATTTTATACAAAGATCAATCATCAATGCAATAATGATTGCATTAAGCATTGTTCCCATCCCTGGTTTTTGACCAAGCGGTATCCACAAAATTAAAACTGCAACACTAATCAAAAATGTTATTGTTCCTATACTCAAGTTAACATTTAAAGAAATACCTTGAGCTAAAACACTCCATGGAGAAGCACCAGTAAAAGATACAATTAATAGACCTTCTCCAAGACCAAATAACATCAAGCCAAAACATAAAAAAAAGAATGTAGAAAATTTTGGTTTAAAGTTATAAGGCTTATCTGAACTCCAATTGACCCTTGGTATTTTCTTAATTTTTAAAAACATTTTAATAAGTTATTTCTATTGTTAATAAAGTCTATTAAACTAGTTGTTAAATGAAAAAAATTATAGTCATTTTATTTCTTTTTATTTATCCAACAAATTCAATTGCTCATATTGGACATTACATTAAATATAACAAAATTGAGATGGAGATTTTTCGAAATGGTGAGCTTATTGGCTATAATCATTATTTTTTCAATAGAAATGGATCAGAAACTATTGTTACTAATCAAATTAAGTTTGTAGTTAAACTTTTGGGAGCAACAGTTTTCCAAGTTGAGGGTTATAGCGAGGAAAAATATTTCAAAGATCAATTAGTTTCTTATAATTCTAAAACTTTACAAAATGACAAAAAGAAGTTTGTTAATTTAACATTTGATCAAAAAAATAAAAAATTTAATATCAAAGGCTCTTCATATAATGGAAAAGCCTCAACTGATAACGTGATTGGAAATTGGTGGAATCACAAAATTTTACAAGCGAGTTCTCAAATAAGTCCTATCTCAGGAAGTATTAAGGATCAAGTTGTAACTTTTTTAGGTAAAGAAAAAATAGATCTTTATGGAAAAGTTTATGATGTTGATCATTTTACACTGAAATCTAAAGACATGAGTATACCGAAAGATAAAAGATTAGATTTTGACATTTGGTATGATCGTAAAAATTTAATGATATTAAAAGTATCCTATTCAAGAATGGGTAACTGGGAATATAAATTAAAGTATTTTAATTAATTTCTCTTGAGATTTTTCTAAATAAATCATGTGCACTTATCCATCCTGATTCTAATCTAGGTCCTACAAACCAATCAGCACAAACACCCAATCTTTTCCTAGAATCCCAAAAACTTTTAATTTTAAATGGTCTCGAATTTGAAGAATACCGCCAACCGTGATTAAGTGAATAATAAATCTTTGTTTTTTTGATATTTGAAAGTTTAAAAAATTTATCGATCATAATTTGTGAATTTTCTTTTTTGTTATTATTATTTTTATTAATCTTTTTATTTGCCCATTTAAATGTACTTTGAAGAGTCCATAAATCATATTTTGATTTAAATCTTTTTTTTGAGTTCTCATTTCCTGCCCAGCCCAAAATTGAGTCTTCAAAAAGATAGCTACTATTTGAATTCTTGTTTTTTTTTATTGCAATCATAGTAGTAATATTTGCATCCATTTTTATTGATTTTCTTAAAAAAGAGTTATTAATAAATTTCTTAGAAAGTTTTTTTAATTGTGGAAAAGGACAAGTCAAAATTAAGTTTTTAAAGGATCTTAATTTTCCATCGTCAAATAACAAATACCAGAGTTTATTTTTATAATAAATTTTTTTTAATTCACTGTGATAGTTGCAATTAATTTTCTTTAGCAAATGTTTGCTAATATCATTATTTCCATTTTTACCAATTACTTTTAAATGTTTTTTATCCTCTTTTTTTTTTGAATTAAGAAAAACATGTTTGCCTCTCCATACTTTTAAAATTCTTTTTTTTATTAAATCTTTAGTAAATTTTTTAAATTCCTTAGTTTTTGGTGAAATATACTGAGTGCCATGATCAAAGCCTGTTTTGCCTTTTATTCTTTTAAAGGATGCACGACCCCCAGGGCCTCTTGCTTTATCGAACAAAATTACTGAATATTTTTTATTAAGAAGATTTGCAATTGTGGATCCAGATATTCCAGAACCAATTATACAAAATTCACTCATTTACCAGCAACAACCATTCCCTCTATTAACATGGTTGGTGAGTTAGTTGCATATTTGAACTCTAAATCATTTGCTAAGGTAATATTTTGAAACATGTCTTTAAAATTACCTGCTATAGTAATTTCATTTATTGGGTATTTAAACTCACCATTTTCAATTAAAAACCCGGTTGCTCCAACTGAATAATCTCCGGTCACAATATTACTTCCATGTCCTATGGTTTCGGTAATATAAAGACTTTTTGAATGTGAATTCAGTAAATCTTTAAAATTAATATTTCCATTCTCAAAATAAAGATTACTTGTTCCTCCACATCTTCCATTAGATTTAAGATTTAATTTTTTTCCATTGTAAGTATCAATCAGATAATGTTTCAAAATTCCTTGATCCACTAATTTAAGTGTGTCGGTTTTTACCCCTTCACTATCAAAATTTCTTGAGCCTAATCCTTTGAGCATATCAGGTTTGTCAAATACATTAATTTTATCTAAGAATATTTTTTGATTAACTTTATCCTTTAAAAAAGAAGTTCCTCTTGATATTGCTGATGAGGAAATAGCGCTTGCAAAAGTACTTAATACTCCCTTAGCTATTCTTTTATCAAAAATTATAGCAATTTTCTCACTCCCAATTTTTTTTGGACTTAATTTTCTAATGGTTTGATTAGCAGCTAAATTGCCTAATTCATCTGCATCATCTAGGTCTTTAAGAAAACATTTACTAGAGTATTCATAATCTCTTTCCATGCTTTTTTCATCTTTTGCAACTGTTACACTTGAAGCTGTAAATGAAGATGTTTTGTAACCATCACAAAAACCTTCGCTGTTAGCTAAAACAAAATTAGATTTATTTTGAGTAAAACTAGACTCAGTATTAACAATTTTTTTATCGTTGGAAGCTGCAGCTTCTAATTTTTTTAGATAATCTATTTTTTGATTATTTTCTATATGAGTTTCATCATAAAGATTTAGGTCTTTAACTTCTTTTGCAAATAAATCTCTATCCGGTAAAGAATTAAATTCATCCTCAGGTGTATTTTTTGTAGTCTCAATACATTTTTCAATCAAAATACTTAAATTGTCATTAAGCAAATTAGAGGAAGATATTGATGATTTTTTTTTACCAATATACGTAGTGATGCTTAGGCCTAGATCATCTGATCTATTAGACTCATCTAATTTTTTATTTCTAAAATTTACAGTTTCAGAAATCGAGTTTTTTACAATCACACTTGAGTCTGTTGCACCTAATTTCTTTGCTAAACCTAAACAATATGATGCTTTTGTTTCTAAAAATTCTTGATCTTTAACCATTTAAAGTTTCGTACCACCCACAGTCATCTTATTTATTAATATAGATGGCTGTGCTACACCTACGGGAACACCCTGTCCAGCTTTACCACATGTTCCAATTCCAGGGTCCATCATCATATCATTGCCTACCATAGAAACTTCTTTTAAAATTGAAGGACCGTCTCCAATTAATGTTGCACCCTTAATTGGTGATCCAATTTTGCCATTAACAATTTCATAAGCTTCAGTGCAATTAAATACAAATTTTCCAGATGTAATATCAACTTGTCCACCACCAAAACTTACTGCAAAAATACCTTTGTCGACTGCCTTAATCATTTCTTCTTGGGTTTGCCTACCGCTTAGCATCATCGTATTTCTCATTCTTGGTAGAACTATATGTCTATAGTTTTCTCTTCTTCCGCTACCAGTAGATCTTGTTTTCATCAAACGTGCATTGAGCCTGTCTTGCATAAAATTTTTTAAAATTCCATTTTCAATTAAAACAGTTTTTTCTGTTGGTGTTCCCTCATCGTCAATTGTAAGACTACCTCTTCTATTATCAATGGTACCGTCGTCAATAATTGTAACTCCCTCACTTGCAACTTTTTGGCCCATCAGATTATGAAATGCTGAAGTTTTCTTTCTATTGAAATCTCCTTCTAAACCATGACCAACAGCCTCATGAATTAATATTGCTGGCCACCCAGGTCCGAGTACAACCTTCATCTCTCCTGCTGGCGCAGGTTTACTCTCTAAATTTACTGATGCTATCCTTAAAGCTTCGTCACAAACACTTTTCCAATTTTCATCTTTTAAATATGAGTCATAAGATTGTCTTCCACCAACACCGTATACGCCTGTTTCTTTTCTGCCATCTTTCTCCACCATAACTGACACATTAAATCTTACTAAAGGACGGACATCTGACAAAGTCTCTCCACCAGATCTAATTATTTCTACAGACTTTTGCTCTCCCAAAAAATTAGCTGTAACTTGTTTAACCTTATCACCTTTAGATCGTAAATAATCATTTACATCGTTCAATGTTTTTATTTTTTCATTAAGAGATTTTTGCTCAATAGGATTAATATTGTCATAATACTTTTTATTTGATTTAGGAATTTCATGATTGTAAGTACCTTTGACAGATTTTAAAGTTGACTTTAAATTTTCTGAAGATTGTTTTAAAGAGTTCTTAGAAATCTCATTAGAATGAGAATAAGCGACCACTTCATCAGATATAGCTCTAAAACCAAATCCTAAATCTGAATTATAACTAGAATTTTTAATTTTGTTATCATCTAATAGTATCGTCTCAGATTTTGAATTTTCCAGATACAATTCGCCATCATCACATTTTTGCAAAGTGTCAGAAATAATACTTTCAGCCTCTTTTCTAGATACATCAGATTTTTCAAAGAAATTACTCATATGAGACATTAAATAGATTGTTTCATAAAATTTTCAACTAGAGTATTTTACGCATGTACATATCTGAGACAAATTAGTAATAAATTCACTTATTATGAAAGTTTATTTTAATAATTCTTGTAAAATTTGTAAGGCCGAAATTGATCTTTATAAAAAAGAAAAAATAGATGAAATCGATTGGGTTGATATTACAGATAATGAGTTGGCTGAAAAGGAAACTTCTAAAGACAGTAAACAACTTTTAAGAAGGCTTCATATCAAAGATGGTGAGAAAGTTTTAGGAGGTGCAGAGGCATTTTTATTATTATGGAAAAAAATGCCAAAATATAAATTTCTCTATAAATTTTTTAAATTACCAATCATCTTTAATATATTTTCAGTTGTATATGAAATAGTAGCCTTTTTTCTTTACTTAAAAAATAAAAAGCAACTAAAAAAATCTAACTTGTGAAAAATAATAAAAATTTACTTAATAAAGACATGGAGGACACAAACATTACTAAGACTATTGAATACATTAGTAATATAATTTTATTTTTTTTTCTTCTTAATCTAACAAAATCCTTATCATCCAGATCAGAAATGTCTCTCTCACCAACTACTGGATAATCATAAGTAAATCGCCACGTACTTTCACCAAGTCTTGGGTCTAAATTATTATAATATGTGATCCACGCAATAATGTATCTGAAAACTAAATATAAAATTATTAAAAAGGCAGATCCTAAAATCATATAAGATAATATCTAATTAAATATAAATGTTTAATTATTATTTTTGGCTCTTTTCCTTGCAATAAGCTGTGTTAAAGAATCTACCATGGTGTCTGAAGCTTTAAAGATGTCTACATTTCTAAACTCATGGGAAAGATTTTTTTCAGGGTTTGTTTTATCTTCAATGACAATTCCTTCATCTGGAGAGTTATTTTTGATGTAAATTAATAATAACCACTCATCATCTGATGACTCGTCCCATTTAATAAAAACTTCTCCAGTTTCAAATCGTCTATCTATACATCGAAAAATAGACATATCTCGTGTAATATGTCTTTTATTGAGTTGAAATACTAAACTACTTGCGCTTCTGTAAAAACTTTCAAGTGCAAATTCAACTTTTTGTCTTGCTAATGTATATTCTTTTTCTTTTTCTAATAAGGTTTCTCTGTCTTCGTCACCTTGAAGTTTAACACCTAGCGCCTCAACTCTTTCTTTGATTTTTTGATCTCTTAGTAATCTGTATTTTTCTTTAAGTTTGTCGATTCTCTCTTGTAGCCCAGAATAATCTTCTCTTTTTTCTTTTAGGGAAATTTTCTCAAGTTTTTCTAGTTCTTTAACTTCTCTTATTCTGAATTTTTCAATTTGTTTATCTAATCTTAATTGTTTTAAAAATTGTTTTTGCTTTTCTGCTTGTTCGATTCTTAAAAGCGCTTGTTCTTTTCTTAAAAATAATTTTATATCTTTCGTTCTCTGTTTTTCTAATCTTTCCTCTTCTCTTAGCGTTTGCTCCCTCAACTTTAATCTTAAATTTTCTTCTTTTTTCTTCTTCTCTGCTTCTTCGATTTTTTCCTTTCTTTCTCTTTCAATTTTTTCTATTTTTATTCTTCTTTTTTCATCAGTTTTTAATATCTTGTAATTAGAAATTGTTTCTGAAATCTTGTCAAAAAAACTCTGAATGCTTTTTTCCAAACCAAAATTAAAATTGAAATTAAATTGTGGTTTGAGAGATAATTGAAATTTAACTAGTTTTAAGACTAGGCTATCTTTCTGTTTTTTTTTTATTTTTGATTGGTAATTGACTTTTTTTGGTTTTTTAGACTTATTTTTTTTCTTTTTTTTAATTAACTTATTTTTTCTTTGTTTTTTTGAGCTTTTTCTAATTTTATTTATTTTTCTTTTAGCTCTCTTAGCTTTATTTTTCTTTTTAGTTTTTGTCTTTTTTTTTAATTTTTTCTGTTTTTTTTTCATTTCTAAGAAAAAATGACCCTATCAATAATTTATTGATAAATATAGTCTCTAGTCACAGGTGTTGAACTATAATTTTTAGTAAGTTGAAATTGATATACAACTTGATCTCCCCACTTGAATGCCATTTCACAACCAGCAAGATAAAACTCCCACATTCTAAAAAATTTTTCATCAAACATTTGGATAATTTTATCTTTATTTTTTAAGCAATTTTCTTTCCAGTGTCTCAACGTGTGTGCGTAATGAAGCCTTAAAACCTCAATATCTGTTACTATTAAGCCAGCTTTTTCAATAGGGTTGGTTACTTCACTTAAACTTGGAGTATAACCACCAGGAAAAATATATTTCGTAATCCATGGATGAGGATCTCTTGGAGGATTTACAGATCCAATAGTGTGTATCAGTGAAACCCCGTCTTCTTTCAACATTTTTTCGATTTGTTTGAAAAATTTTTTATAAAATTTCCTTCCAACATGTTCGAACATCCCAACACTTACAATTCTATCAAATTTTTCATTTAACTCTCTATAATCCATTAGTTTAAACTTAACTTGGTTTTCTAAATTCAATTCTTTAGCTTTTTGGGTACAATAATTAAGTTGGTTCTTTGATAAAGTAATACCAGTTACTTCACATTGAGCACTTTTGGCTATATCGATTGCAAGTGAACCCCAGCCACATCCAATATCTAAAACTTTTTGATTGGGTTTTATATTTAATTTTTTAATTATGTGTTGAATTTTATTATTTTGAGCTGTTTCCAAACTGTCATTCTCATTTTTAAAATATGCACAAGAATACTGTCTTTTTGGATCTAAAAATAAGTCATACAAGTCGTCCTTAATATCATAATGGTGAGACACATTCATTTTGGATTTTTTAATAAAATTAAAGTTAGTTAAATATCTATATGATCCCCTTAATTTATTAATTAAATAACTGAAAAAGTTTAATTCCCCCCTTCCAAAATTCATTAAGGCAAGATCTAAAAAATCTGTAAGTGTGCCGTTTTCAATTACAATTTCGCCGTTGGTATATGCTTCGCCAAAATATAAATCAGGATGAAATAATAATTTATAATGAAGATTTTTATTTAAAATTTTTAGTCTAATAGGGTTATTGTCTGGTTCTCCAATAATATAGTCTTTAGAATTAGCATCAGTTAATACAAAACCACCTTTTTTAAAAACTTTGTTAAGAAATCTTGCTAATTGCATTTTATGCTGCCAGGGTTGGTTTGTTATAAAATTTTAAATCTTTTAATCTATTCATTAATTCCTCTTCATCATTTTTATTTAAGAGACTTAGTGGTGGTAAAATATTTTTGTACATATTGTCGTTTTGTGCACAGAAAGTATGTAAACTAGAAATTAGATTATATTTATCAAAGGTGCTTCTCACATCGCATAACTTATCATTATATAATTGTTTTTTTCCTGCAAAAAAATCATCATAAACTTGCCTAGATAATTCTGCTGTAATGTTGCAAGTTGCAGTTATTATACCAGAACATCCTAATTCCAATCCTTTTAATAATTTAATTTCTGAACCGGGTAAAATTGAAAAATTTTTAAGTTTTAAATTTTCATATAAATTGTAAGAGCTATCTTTTACCCCAACTATTTGTTTTGGAAATTTATTAACAAGTGTCTCTACACACTTCAAACTAAATTTATAACCACTAAGTTTTTCAAAATTATAAAGAATAATTTTACAATCTGGTACTGAATTAATTATTCTAGAATAAAAATCCAAAACCTCTGTATCACCATAATTATAATAAGCGGGAGGCATAATTAAAAATTTATTTAGATTCAATGAAATTGCTATCCTCATAAAATTTATTGTTTCACCTAAAGAGTTAAGACCTGTGCCAATTATATGTTTATCTTGATATTTGCTTTTTGAGAGATTGTTAAGTAAGTCAATTTTTTCTGAAATAGGTATTAATTGAGACTGACCTGTGCTGCCAAAGATTACAGTGCCATGACAACCTTGATCGATTAGTTTCTCAGCATGCATTATTGTTTTTTCAACATTCAGGCTTAAATCATTGTTAAGCACTGACATTGAAGCAGCAAAAATTCCACTTATTTTTGTCATAATAAAAATTTATATAAAAATATACTCAGTAAAGTTTATAAATACTATATGAAAATATTAGCAGTTCAGAGCAGAATGGGTATTGGTGATACCGTAATTTTCTTACCATTTATAAAGGCTTTGTCCAAAAAATTTAATTCACCAATTAGTATATTGGTAAAAGAAAACTCTAAAGCCAATCAATATTTACACCAGACAAAATATATTGATAAAATTCTTACTTTAGAAAGAGATAATAAAACAAATAATAGACATGGTGGTTTTTTTGGTATTTTTAAATTAGCAAAAGATTTAAAAAAATATAAATTTGATAAAATTTTTATTTTTAATTCATCTCTGAGATTTAACTTAGTTGCTAAGATATCTGGTATTCCACAAATTTACCAATATCCATTGTTCGCAAAAAACAAACAACATATAATTGAGGCTCCTAAAAAATTTTTAAAAAAAAATTTAGATTTAGACATTAATGAGGATCCTGAAGTACAAATCGATAGTAATTTAATTTCTAACGCAGCACAAAAATTTCAAATAGATAAAAATACTACAAATATTCTCTTAGGCATAGGTGGTTCTGGACCTACAAAAAGAATTCCTGCAAAAACTTTCTTAAGCGTAATTGATAAGATATCAAATATGAAAAATTGCAGATTTTTTCTTGCAACAGGTAAGGCAAATGAGGAACAGGAAGTATTAAACGAAATTTTGCAATCTAAATTTCAGAATTTTTGTACTCGTTTAGATAATTTAACCATTAAAGAAATTTTACCATTAATTAAGAATTGTAATGTATCCATTTGTAATGATTCGAGCTTTAGTCATTTATCCTCAGCTTTAGGTATTAAAACAATTACTTTAATGGCTGATACTCCATTAATTTATGGAAATTATAGCTCAAAAATGTTTCCAATAATTCCAGACGGAGAAAACACAGTAACACATAATACTTTAGGTAAAGATAAAATTGATCCACAAAGAATTTTTGAGAGATTTTTAGAAATTATTGTTTAAGAAATATCGCTTAATACAATATCTTTAGCCTCATTAACAATTGAGGATAATCTTGAAGTTTCAGGAGATATATCGGGATGAATCTTTTTTTGGATTTTTATATATGCTTTATTAACATCTTCTTTGGTAACTTTTTTATTCATATCTAAATTTAAAATTTTGTATGCCTCAGAAACTGATATTGACGAAACGTTATTGGTACCTGCTTGGTTAAAAGAAAAGCGACCAGATCTTCTTAATGTCTGAATAAGTCTAAAAAGAGAAATTAATTGAAAAATAGATAAACCTTTTAATTTTAATAAAGCTAAACTTGCCAAAGTAAGAGGTAAGGTTAATAAAAATTTTCCACCAATAGCAAACAAAACTGCTAAAGCAATTAATCCTAATATAATTAAAAATCTTAGGCCTTTTGAAATTTTCCTAGATGAAATGTTGGTTATTAAACGTAGTAGAAAATAAAAAATGGTTAATATAACCACTGTATAAATTATTATATTCATATATTTTTGATTTAATGAAAATACCACAACTTAAAAAAAAACCAGAGCTTAAATCTTGTCACAATACCACGTGGGAGGATAATTATAGTTGGATCCATCAAGATAATATTCTTGAGGTTTTAAAAGATAGTTCAAAGCTACTTCCAGATGTTAGGAAATATCTTGAAGAAGAAAATGATTTTACAGAACATAATTTAAAAGACACAAAAAAATATCAGAAAATCTTATTTGATGAAATTAAAGGTAGAATAAAGTTAGATGATGAATCATTAAAATTTAAAGACAAAGAATATGAATATTGGACTAAAACAACTGCAGTAGGAAATTATTCGATAAAACTAAGAAAGAAAATTGGGAGTGATAAAGTTGAAGAATTTTGGAACGGTGATGAAGAAAAAGAGAAATTAAAAACTGAATATTTCGGTGTAGGTGATTTAGAGGTAAGTTATAATGACAAACTTTTAGGTTATTCTTTAGACTTAAAAGGATCAGAATATTATACAATTTACATAAGAAATATTGACTCACAAAAATTAGTTACTGAAAAAATAGAAGAAACAAGTGGAAGTATTACTTTTAGTTTGGACGATCAATATTTTTTTTATTCAAAGCTTGATGAATTTCATAGACCAAGAAAAATATTTAGACACAAAATTGGATCATCAATCAAAGATGATGAACTTATTTTTGAAGAGAAAAGTGAAGCATTTACTGTCGGCATAAGTTTGAGTTCAGATGAAAAATATTTTTTTATAACAACATCAGATCATAATACTTCCGAACAATATTACTTTGAAGTAACAGAAAAAAACCCAAAGCCAAAATTAATTATAAAAAGAAAAAAGGGTGTAATTTATTCAGTCAATTCCTGGGGTGGATATTTTTATTGTCATACTAATGATGATGCAGAGGATTTCAAAATCGAAAAATGTGATGATTTATCAAATCAAAAGTGGGAAATTTATATAGCTGCTAAAGAAGAAGTTTTAATCGGAGGATTAATATTTTTAAATGATTGGATTATCAGAGGTGAAAAATCAAATGCATTAGGAAAATTATTTGTAAGAAATAAACAAACAGGAATTGAGGAAGAATTAAAATTTACTGACGAATCTGTGATTGTTCCCAGTGTTTCGTTGATACAAAGAAATAAAAATACTGACTCAGTTTACTTGTCATATTCGTCCCCAAAAACACCAGGTAAAACTTATTTATACAATTTAAAAACCAAAGAAAAAAAATTAGTAAAAGAACAAGAAATCCCATCTGGTCATAATCCAGATGATTATATAGTCGAAAGATTGGAGTGCCCTTCTCATGATGGAAGATTAGTTCCACTTACAATTACTAGGCACAAAAAAACAAAAATTAATGGTTCAGCAAATTTACTTTTATATGGCTATGGGTCATATGGAAGTTCAATGACTCCAGATTTTTCCTCAACTAGATTGAGTTTAATTGACAGAGATATTATTTGGGTAACTGCACATATTAGAGGAGGAATGGAAAAAGGAATGAAATGGTGGAAAGAAGGAAAACTTCTTAATAAAAAAAATACATTTGAGGATTACATACACGTAGCAAAGTTTTTGATTGAAAAAGGATATTCATCGAAAGGAAAAATTATTGGGATGGGTGGGTCAGCTGGTGGTTTATTAATGGGAGCAGTGGTTAATCAATCCCCAGAATTATTTCTTGGAATTGTTATGGCAGTACCGTTTGTTGACTCATTAACAACTAACTTGGATCATTCTTTGCCGCTTACTGTTGGAGAATTTGATGAATTCGGAAATGCAAAAGATAAAAAAGACCATTTTGATTATATTTATTCTTATGCTCCATATAATAATATTAAAAAAATGGATTACCCTCACATGTTAATTACTACAAGCTTAAGTGATAATAGAGTGTTATTCGATGAACCAGCAAAATTTACAGCCAAACTTAGAGATCTAAAAACAGATAATAACTTGCTTTTGTTAAAAACCGAGATGAACGCAGGCCACGGAGGTAAGTCAGGTAGAGATGGTGCCATAGAAGAAATAGCTTTTGACTACGCATTTATTTTAAAGATCTCTAAAAAAATTTAAATTTGATATCTTGAAAAAAAATAAATAATTCCCATATTAACATTGTTGGTCGCCAAATGGGGCTAACAATAAATAAACTTGCTTAACAAAGGAGGATATTATGACAAGTAAGGATTTATCTATATTCAACTCACTAAGACCTTTTTCAATTGGTTTTGACGATATGTTTGACCAATTTGAAAACATGCTTGGTAATGGTTCTTTGACTATGCAGTCAAACTACCCACCTTATAACATCAGAAAAACTGATAAGGATAATTATGCAATCGAAGTTGCTTTAGCTGGTTTTAATAAAAACGATGTTGAAGTTGAGTTTGAAGATAATTTATTAACTGTAAGAACTAAACAAGTTAATAAATCTGAAAGTAATAATGCTGATGGAGAAATAATTCACAAAGGTATTTCTCAAAGACAATTTGCCAGATCATTTACTATAGCTGACGATGTGAAAGTTAATGGTGCTGAGTTAAAAGATGGTCTTTTAACAATATCTTGTGAAAGAATTGTTCCTGAGCATAAAAAAAGAAAACTTATTGAAATTAAATAAGTACACCTTGCTTGCGGAGATAGATTCTCCGCAGGTAATCAAAAGCAACCATTAGAAATAAATCCAATAACAATCAATTTTGCGTTTACTTCAAACCTTCTTTCGCAAGGTATTCCGTATTTTTTTGTGTTATAAACTAAAACTAAATTTCCTTTTTCATTTTTAAAATCTTCATCTGGACTACCTAAACTGCTTTTTAAATCCTGAGAGGACTTACCTATAAATGCACTTAATTTTTTATTTTCCTTCTCAACAATAGCATCAGTTTTTTGCTTAATTGTCTGACAACCCAACAAAGAAAATATTATAAATACACTTAGAATTGAGATCTTAATTTTTTTCATAATTTTATAATAACAACCTAATTATGGCATAAATATAAACTTGTGGGTTGAAAATTGTTAATAAGAATTAGTTTTGACGGGTAATACAGGAAAGAATCAAATATTTTGCAATTTATAGGAGGATAAATGCTTGAAAAATATTTTGAATATAAAAAACATAAAACTGATTTTAAAACTGAAGTAATTGCTGGAACAACTACGTTCTTAACAATGGCTTATATAATGTTTTTAAATCCATTCATCTTATCAGGGGAGTTCGCCGGTCCTGAAAAAGGTTTCTTTGATTTCGGCGCAGTGTACACAGCAACTATTTTGGCAACAGCTTTAGCTTGTTTTATAATGGCTTTTTACGGAAAAACATGGCCAATTGGACTAGCCCCAGGTATGGGTATAAATGCATTTGTTGCTTTTGGAGTTTGTGCTGGCATGGGTTATACACCACAACAAGCTCTTGGTGCAGTTTTGGTTGCAGGGGTATTGTTCTTAATAATCTCACTTACACCGATAAGAGCCTGGTTGATTAACTCAATTCCAAAAAGTTTAAAACTTGGAATTGGTGCGGGTATTGGATTATTTCTTGCAATTATTGGACTACAAATTATGGAAGTTGTAGTTGATAATCCTGTAACACTAGTACAGCTTGGAAACTTAAGTGACCCATTAGTTCTTCTTGGATGTGCAACTTTTATTGCAATTATTGTACTTGAGAAAATGAATGTAAAAGGAAATATTATTATAGGTATTTTATTTTTTAGTGTTGTTGCTTGGGCAACTGGTCTGGCTAAATTTAATGGATTAGCAAGTGCGCCTCCTCCGATGACATACCTTTTCGAATTTGACTTGTCCGCTGCTATGACTGCTGGAATGTCTACAGTAATATTTACTTTATTATTCATAGATTTCTTTGATACAGCTGGAACATTAACTTCTGTAGCCAACGTCGCAGGTAAAGTTGATAAACAAGGAAAAGTTCAGGACATTAATAAAGCAATGTTGTCTGATAGCGTTGGAACTGTTGCAGGTGCTATGATGGGAACAACAACTGTTACTAGTTATGTGGAGTCAGGAGCTGGTGTAAAAGCTGGTGGTAAAACTGGGATGACTTCCCTTGTAATAGGTATATTGTTTTTAGCATGTATATTTTTTGCGCCTCTTGCAACTAGTTTGCCTAAACAAATTGACGGTGCCGCTTTACTCTTTGTTTCTGTTTTATTTATTAGAAATATTACTGATATAGAATGGAATGACATTTCAGAGTCAGCTCCCGCAATTTTAGCCATGATTGCTATGCCCTTAACTTATAGTATCAGTAATGGAATTGCTTTGGCATTTGTTTCCTATGCTTTGATAAAAATATTCACTGGAAAATTCTCAAGTACGTCTCCAGCAATATGGGTTGTGGCAATACTTAGTGTTGTAAGTTTTGCTGTAAGCTAAATTAAATTTAACGGGGCTAGTTTTCTAGCTCCGTTAATTAGTTTCTTTTTATAATTTCTTCAATAGAAAGTTCCTCATAATGTTCTGTAGGTTGAACAATCCAAGGATCCGAATCTAATTTAATAGGACAAAAATCTGGCTCAAAAGAGGATGATTTTTTTTTCCATAAACAAGCGGTTTTAATCTCTTTAATAAATTTTTTTGTTGGTTCATAACCTTTTAGCCATTCAATACTTTTATTTAGTGTTAATCCTGTATCTGATAAATCATCAATTAAAAGGATTTTTTCAAAATCTTCTTCTTTAGCTAAAGAGCTTATTTCTCTAGCAAACATTAGTTGGCCTTGTTGGTCTTCTAATCCTTTTCCTGTGTAACTTTGAATAACAATGTAAGCTATTGGGAGTTTTAGTATCCGTGAGAGAATATCAATTATAGGTGCTGCTCCTCTCATTATTCCAACTAAAACTGTAGGTTTGTAATTATTATGAATTTCAATAGCTAATTTTTCAACTATTTTGATATATTCTTCAAAACTAACTATTAATTTATCTGCCATAGATTTTTTTATCATATAAAAAAAATTAAAAAAGATTAAAAAGTTGTTATGAAAATTTTTGATTGTTTTATGTATTTTGATGAAGAAACAGTTTTAGAATTAAGGCTGAACATTTTAGATAAATATGTAGATTATTTTGTGATTGTAGAGAGTTCTTTTACCCACAAAGGTGATAAAAGAGATTTAAAATTTAATCATCAAAAATTCAAAAAATTCAAAGATAAATTAATCTATATTACTTATGATGAAGAACCGTCAGAAATAAGAAAAAACCTAATCAATGAAAAAGACAATGAGGCTATAAAATCATTTAAATATATTGAGAATGCTATCTTAAGAGAAAATGGTCAAAGGAATTATATCTTAAAAGGATTAGATTTAGCAAACAATGATGACATGATTTTAATTTCTGATGTCGATGAAATTCCAAATTTAGAAAATTTAGAACTATCGAAAATCCATGAAAAAATCATTCTTTTTAAACAGGACATGTTTTATTATAAGTTTAATCTTAAATTACCAAATCTTGATTGGACTGGTACAAAAGGATGTAAAAAAAAATTTCTTAAATCTCCTCAATGGTTGAGAAATATAAAAGATAGAAAATACCCCTTTTACAGATTAGATACTTTTTTTTCTGATACAAAATATGTCAACATCAAAATAATATCTAATGGTGGATGGCACTTTTCTAACTTAAAAACTGCCTCTGAAATTGAATTTAAACTTAAATCATATCTCCATCATAGAGAATTTGATGAAAATCCTTTATCTGTTGAGGAAATAAACGATTTAATAAAAAACAAACAAGCTATTTATGATCTAAAAGTTGATAAAAGAGTAAACAAAATTGGTGACGGTAGCAAACTTGAGAAATATCCATCAGACAAGTTGCCAAAGTTTTTGCAAGATAACTTAAATGATTATAAACAATGGATTGATTAATATGAAAAAAGGATATTGGGTTAGTTTATATTTTAAAATAGAAAATCAAGAAAATCTGAAAAAATATTCAGAATTAGCTACACCCGTTATCAAAAGTTATGGCGGTGTGCCATTAATTAGAGGTGGCAAGCATGACACTTTTAGTGGTGATGATTTTAGTAGGACTGTTGTGTGGGAATTTCCAAGTTATGCCAAAGCATTAGAATGTCACTCCTCTAAAGAATATCAAGATAGTTGGGCAGTAGCAAAAAAAACTACAAAAAGACATATGCAAGTAGTTGAGGGGTTTAGTACTGAATAGGCTCAGGATCTATGCTTCTCCATAAATACCACGTGGCTACAGAGCAATAAGGACTAAACCTTTTTTTTAATAATGATACAAATTTATCAGGTGGTAAATATTTTTTTTTATAATTTTTTGAAATAGCTCTTAGAAGGCCGATATCCTGAATTGGCCAAATATTTGATCTGTTATATGTAAATAATAAAATCATTTCAGCTGACCATCTCCCTATTTGTCTTAATTGTGATAAATAATTAATAGCCTCCTCATCTGACATTTTATTAATCAGTTTAGGATTAAAAGTTTTTTTTATTGTTTGCTTCGCTAAACTCTTTATGCCTAATACTTTCTGTCTGCTTAATCCACAGCTTTTCAATTGAGTAAAAGTCAGTTTAGATACTGTTTTTGCATTAATTTTATTTTTACATTTTTTTTTAAATTTTAAAAAGACAGAATTTGCTGCTGCAACACTTATTTGTTGTCCAATTATACTTTTGCATAACGAAAAAAAAATATCTCGCCTTGAAGTTAAAATAGTTTCTGAAGGACTTTCGTAACTTTTGATTAACTTAGAAAGAGTTTGATCTTTTTTAGATAAATATTTTTTTGCCTTGTTCCAATATTTAGGTACCTTATTCATTAATTGACCTAGATGTTATAATTTTTTTCTTATAAATCTCCCTTCTAAAAATTATAAGCGTTGAAACAATTACCAATAAAGCCCCCATTAGCGTTTTAAACGTAGGTATCTCGTTCCAAATGAAATATCCAAATATAATAGCGAAAACTAAAGCTAAATATTTAAGGGGAGTTACCAGAGAAACCTCTGAAAATTTATATGATTGACTTAACCACAAGTTTGCAACACCTCCAAAAATACCTATCAAAGATAAAAGTATAAAATGATTTAAAGTAGGCATTACCCAGCCCTGTGGGATAGTTAAA
Organism: uncultured Pelagibacteraceae bacterium; assembly: GCA_902547785.1. Lineage (GTDB taxonomy): Bacteria > Pseudomonadota > Alphaproteobacteria > Pelagibacterales > Pelagibacteraceae > Pelagibacter. The sequence goes on along the minus strand of CACCPC010000001.1, from coordinate 19,692 downwards.
AAACTTAATAGTGTAATTGCTAACGAAAAATAAAAAGAAATTAACCACACTGGTTCGGTTGTTGACAGTTGTCTAATAGTTATGGCTACATAGGATAGACCTAAACAAAATATAATCGGAAAAATATAATAAATATTTAATTCAGTGATCCCAGGTTCTGTAATTATAAGAATTCCAACAAAGCCTATGATCACTGCTAACCACCTAAAAATTCCAACTTTTTCATTTAATAGAAAAATAGATAATATTGTTGTAAATATTGGAGCGGCAAAAGAAATGCTTACAACAGTTGCTAATGGCAGCTGCCTTAAAGCAATAAATATTGCAATTAGAGCTATTAATCCTGAGCCACATCTTAAAGCATGTAAACCTGGTCGTTGAGTTTTGTAAAAATTATGAAATCTTTCTTTTGGAATTATAAAAAAATAAAAGATTATTCCAAAAAAACCTCTAAAAAACAAAACCTGCCCAATAGGATAATCTACAGACCACTTTACAATTAAATCCATTAATGAAAATGCACAAATGGACAAAAACATGTACAAAAATCCCAATTGATTTTTACTTAGCATATGAATAATTTGTAAATTAAATTAAATCTTATTCAATGGAAATAGCTGTTTTAGCACTTGGATGTTTTTGGGGACCTGAAATTAAATTCAGTAAAATAGATGGCATAATCAAAACAGAAGTTGGCTACTGTGGAGGTAATAGCTCAATCACCACTTATAAAGAAGTTTGCACTGGCAATACAAATCATGCTGAAGTGGTAAAGTTAGATTTTGATGAAAAAATTATCACATACGAAAAAATTTTAAAAATATTTTTTCAAATTCATGATCCAACTACTTTAAATTCTCAAGGGCCAGATTTTGGAACCCAGTATAGAAGTGAAATATTTTATCTTAATGACAATCAAAAAATGATAGCTGAGAAGGTATTAAATGAAGTGAATGAACGTTTATCTGGAAAAGTTGTAACAAAAATATCTTTACTAAAAAATTACTGTCCAGCTGAGGAATATCATCAAAAATACTTGGAAAAGAGATAACATGTCTTTGGTTGAAACTGATTGGTTAGAAAAAAACCTTACTAAGGTGAAAATTATTGACTGCTCTTGGCATATGCCTCAAACACAAAGAAATGGTTTCGAGGAATATAAATCTCTTCATATACCTGGCGCAATTTTTTTTGATATAGATGAAAATTCAAGAAAAGATACTGCTTTACCACATATGTTAGTTGACCAAATGAGTTGGGATAAAATTATTTCAAATATGGGGATTAAAAAAAATGATGAAATAGTCATTTACGATAATTCAGATGTTATAAGCTCATGTCGTGGTTGGTTTAATTTTATCTATTACGGACATGATCCAAAATTAATAAATGTTTTAAATGGTGGTTTAAGAAAATGGCTTAAAGAAAAAAAGAAAGTGACTGATGAAATTTCAAATATAGATAAATCAGATTATAAAGGTAGCGAGAGAAAAGATCTTGTTAAGAGTAAACAAGAAATTAATCAAAATATAGACGAAAAAATATTCACATTAATTGATGCTCGAAGTAGAGAAAGATTTGAAGGTAAGATCCCTGAGCCCAGGAAAGGTCTTAGAAGCGGATGTATAAAAAACTCTTTTTGTATACCATTTAATGACTGTCTAAATGACGATAAAACTTTTAAAAATATAGATCACCTTAAAAAAATTTTTAAAACAAGCATTGAAAATTTAGAGCAAAAAAAGATTGTTTTTTCATGTGGTTCAGGTGTTACAGCGTGTGTTTTGGCACTAGCTTATTCTTTAATTAATGATAAATATCTTCCTTGTATATATGATGGTTCCTGGGCCGAATACGGATTAATTTAAATTTTATATGAAAAGATCTACGAAAACGATTTCAATAATATTTGTATTTTTTTTAATAATTACAATTGTAATTGTTGGAAGATCAATGATTGGCAATCATTTTAAAAAAAAATTCAGTAAAAGACCACCACCAGGAATAATTGTAACTGAGGTTATCGAAAAAGAATTCTCTGAACAAATAGAAACTTACGGTACAGCAATTTCTAAAAAATCAAAAACTTTTAAGATTAAAAAAGATGATCTTTTTGAGGATTTAAAACTTAAAAATTTTGTTAAAAAAGGAGACGTTTTAATTAAATTAAAAAGTGGAAATATATTGGCTCCGTATAGTGGTGTTCTTGGCTACACAGGTTTAACTGAAGACATTCTTGTTTCAAATAACATATTTATTATTACACTTGATGATAACTCAGTAATTTACTCAGATATTAAAATTCCAGAAAGTTATTCTACATTTATAAAAAAAGGTCTGCCGGTTGAAGTTACCTTATCTAGTTTTAAAGATAAAACTTTTTCAGGTGAAATAGATTTTGTTTCAAGCAGAATAAATGCAGACACCAGAAGTTTATTATCAAGAATAAAAGTGAAAAATGAAAATTTAGAATTAATTTCAGGTTCACTTTTAGAGGTAAAAGTTAAATTTGATTTGAGAAATTCTTTAAGTGTACCCGATACGAGCGTGATGATAGAGGGCGATAAATCATATGTTTACAAAATCAATGCAGAAAATATTGCAAATAAAACTGAGGTAAAAACTGGCCTTAGAGGCGATAGTAACATTGAAATAATTTCGGGCTTGACTGCGGGTGATATAATTGTAGCTGAGGGTCTAAAAAAGGTAAGACCTCGTGGAAAAATAAAACCTATTAATAAATAATGTTTATTACTGAATTAAGTATTAAAAGACCAACGGTATCTTGGGTTATGTCACTGATACTGATCATATTTGGTTTATTTGTTTTTTGGAAATTGCCCGTTAGAGAATTGCCAAATGGAATTCAACCACCTGTTGTTCAAGTTCAAGTAGACTACAAGTCTGCATCAGCCTCAATAGTAGATCAAGAGGTCACACAAGTTGTTGAAGATGTTATTGGTGGGGCAGAGGGTATAAAAAATATAGACTCCAAATCTGAAAATGGAAGAAGTACAATTAATGTCGAGTTTGATACGAGTATTGATCTAGATAATGCTGCCAATGATATAAGAGAAAGAGTTGCAAGAGTTGTGGATAACTTGCCAACAGAGTCAGATCCACCACAAATACTTAAACGAGCTGCAGGGTTTACAACAACAATGTGGCTGTCATTATCCTCATCTTCATGGAGCGACCTTGAGTTAGGAGATTACGCGGAGAGATATCTTGTAGACCAATTTTCAAGTGTTAAAAATGTTGGAAGAATAAGGGTTGGTGGATTAAGGGAATTAAGCATTAGAGTTTGGATTGATCCTATTAAACTTGCAGCTAATGATTTAACCATTAAAGAAGTTGAATTTGCAATTCGTGGAGAAAATGTAAGTTTGCCTGCAGGAACTTTAGAAGCAGATAATATCGACTTAACACTAAATCTAGATAAATCATACAACGATATTGAAACTATAAAGCAAATACCCATCAAAAAAACTAGTAATCGTGTAATTCAGTTATCAGACGTAGCAAACGTTGAATTCGGTCCAGTATCAGAGAAAACTCTTTTTAAAGCTCAGACTAAAGATCAAATAAATTTGAAAACCGTAGGAATAGGTATCTATGCAAGAAGTGGTGCTTCAACGGTAGAACTTTCAAATGATATCAAAAAAAAAATTGTTGAAGTAAAAAAATCTTTACCAGAAGAATTGGATTTAAGGGTTTCGTTCAATAGGGCTAACTATGTTGAGGCTGCAATTGAAGAGGTATATAAAACTTTGGTCATTGCGTTTATCTTAGTTGTATTGATAATTTATTTATTTTTAGGGAATTTAAAGGCAGTCATCGTACCTGCTATTGCACTACCCGTGAGTTTAATTGCATCCTTTCTAGGCTTATACATATTTGGTCTTTCTATTAATATTTTTGTCCTTTTAAGTTTTATTTTAGCGATTGGTATAATCACAGACGACTCAGTAATTATGACAGATGCAATATACAGACGAATAGAGAATGGTGAGACCCCACTCGTTGCAGCTTATAAAGGCTCTAAACAAATTTCTTTTGCTATCGTTGCTACAACACTAATTTTAGTAGCAGTTTTCTTACCGTTAATATTTATCGAAGGAATTTCTGGAACATTATTTAGAGAAACAGCGATTGCATTATCTTTTTCAATTGTAGTTTCTTCTTTTGTTGCATTAACTTTGTCACCAATGCTTGCAAGTAAATTTTTATACAAAAAAAAATCAAAAAAAGTTTTTATTCAAAAATTTGAAAAAATTTTTTCCAATTTCGCAAAATTTTATGAGGAAACTTTAGTGAACGTTATTAATAAAACTAAAACTGTAAGTTTTTTTATTGTTTTTATAATAATTGCTTCAGTGCTTTTATTTAGTTTCTCAAAAAAAGAACTTTTGCCTATGGAGGATCGAGGAGCATATCTAATAATTGGCTCAACTGATGAAGGAAGTTCTTTTGAATATACTCAAGAACAAGCCCAAAAAGTAGAGGCAAGACTTATTCCTTTGCTACAAGCTGAGGATAGTCCATATTCAAGATTTATAATGCGTGTTCCAGGATTTGGAAATTCAGCTAATTCATATAATAGTTTTATAATAATCGCTCTCCTTGATGATTGGAAAAATCGTAAAAAAGGTCAACAAGTTGTTCTTAGAGAAGCAATTGGGAAAATAGTGACTTTACCCCAAGCCCTAGCTTTTCCTATATCTCCTCAATCTATAAGAGTATCAAATTACAACAAACCAGTTCAAATGGTCATTTATGGAAATACTTATGAGGAACTTGAGGCGATACAAAAAAAAGTTATACGAACACTCAGATCTAATAAAAATCTCTCAAGAATTGAGTCTGATTACAATCGAAACAAACCAGAGGTAAAATTAATAATAAACAAAAATAAAGCCAAAGATCTAGGTGTCTCAACTAAATCAATTGGTGAAACACTTGAAACACTTTATGGGGGAAAAAAAATAACGACTTTTAATAAACTAGGCAAAGAATATCCAATAATTGTCCAACAATATTTATCTGATCGACGAAATAAAGAGGGTGTTTCAAAAATATTTGTTCGCTCTGAAACTAATGGAAAATTAATATCTTTAGCAAATCTTGTTAGTTTTAAGGAAGAAGGTTCAGCAAAAGAACTTGCTAGATATAATAGACAACGGGCTGTAACAATTTCTGCAAATATTAGTGAGGGGTATACATTAACAGAAGCAATTAAATACTTCGAAAATGTGATGGTTGATTTAGCACCAGAGAACCAAATTACTTGGAAAGGAAAATCAGAGGAAATTAAAGAAACAAGTAATGAATTATTTATAATTTTTGCTTTAGCTTTACTAACTGCTTATTTGGTTATGGCTGCAACATTCAACTCATTTGTTCATCCATTTGTTATAATCTTAACAGTGCCTTTGGCTATTTTTGGAGGATTAGTGTTTATTTTATTTTTAAATAGCTCAGTAAATATTTTTTCTCAAATTGCATTAATTATACTAATAGGTATCTCAACTAAGAATAGTATTTTAATTGTAGATTACGCAAACCAAATTAGATCTAGTGGAAAAACTATTGAATTAGCTGTTAAAGAAGCGTGCGCTGTTCGGTTTAGACCAATTATAATGACATCACTAAGTACGATGATTGCAATGATGCCTTTAGTGATTGGAAATTTTGGCCCAGGTGCAGGAGAGGGTTCAAGATTAGCAGTTGGTTCTACAATATTAGGAGGAATGATTATTTCAACTTTCTTTACTTTATATGTCACTCCTTCAATGTATCTCGCATTAGCAAAAAATACTAAAAGGATTGATATAGTTGACTTAGAACTAAAAAAAGAATTGTCTAAAAAATAATATATTTTTTTCTATTTAATTTACTTTTACATTTCAATAATTGATTTTTATATTTATTAGATTGTCTCTCAACTTTTTTAGCTAGTCCAATTACTTTTTTATTTTTTTTATAATTTTTATAATTTCCCCATCCTTCGTGATATGCAAGATACTGTTTGAAAGCATCTTTCTTTGATATCTTTAAAATATTTTCTGATTTATTTGTATACCATCCAATGAAGTCAACACTGTCTTTAAATCTTGCTCTTGTTGCTAATTTATTACCAGTTTCTTTTTTATATTGCTCCCAAGTTCCTTTAACTGCTTGTGAATAACCAAAAGAACTAGAAGGTCGTTTATAAGGTATCACTTTAAAAATTTTTTGTCTTGCCGGTTTAGCAAGCCAATCAAAATCAGACTCCACTTTTATTATTGCTAATTGAATATAGATTGGTGTGCCCCACTTTTGCTCAACTTTTTTTGTATGTTTATACCATAGATATCTTTCACTAAAAATTGAACAACTGTTAGAAGTGTTTGACGGAATTGATGAGCAGCCGATCGTAAAAAAATAAATAAAAATTAATAATTTATTTTTTAAATCTGCCATATTTATTTATAAAATTATTAAGAAGAATTACAACAATAACACCAAATAAATTTCCAAATAAATCAGACCATTGAAAAGTTCTTTCAGGTATAAATAGGTGAAAAATTTCAAGCGTGATAGAAAGAAAAATTAAATATAATAGTAATAAGATATTTTTTTCAGAATTAGCAAAAGTTAAAAAACCAATAATTGAAACTAATACAAATACATAAAAATGATTTGATGATATAACAAAATCTGGTGTTATTTGAGGTTGTATACTTTTATTGTCATAAATTATCCAGCCTAATAGACTTCCAGGATATAGATATAAAATAATTAAAAGGATATTAATTATATAAAATATTACTTTATATGTAGAAAAAAATTTTGACATTTAGTTAAATGATTTTTTTATAAATAATTTTTAGATATAACAATATGAGTTTTTTGATATTAGTAAGACATGGTCAGAGTATTTGGAATCTTGAAAAAAGATTCACCGGTTGGGTTGATGTAGATCTTACAGATCAAGGTAAAATAGAAGCTGAGAAAGCTGGTTTACTTATCAAAAATCAAAATATAAATATAGATTTTTATTATTCCTCGTTTCAAGTGAGGGCAAACCATACTCTTAAAATAATACAAAAAGTATTAAAATCAAAAAAGGATTTTGTAAGAGCGTGGCAATTAAACGAAAGACACTATGGTGAGCTTACAGGATTGAATAAGATTGAGACTGCAAAAAAAATTGGTGAAGATAAAGTTTTTGAATTTCGAAGATCTTGGGATATAAAACCTGGAAAACTAAGTAGAGAAAGCTCTTATCATCCCCTAAATATTAAAACATATGAGAAAATCCCTAAAGAGCTCATTCCTGATACAGAATCTTTAAAAGATACATACAACAGAGTTTTGGAGTATTTCAAAAAAGAAATACACCCTAAACTAATAGATAAAAATATATTAATTACAGCACACGGAAACTCCATAAGAGCTTTATGTAAATATCTGTTCAATTTAGATAACAATCAAATCACAAATTTAGAAATTCCAACAGGAAATCCCTTAATAATCAATTTCGGTGAAAATTTGAAAATAAATGAGTGTAAATATCTTGATAAAGAGAGATCTAAGAACCTTTTAGTTTTTTAAAAATTTCTAAATTTGTTAAATGGTGAAATTTATTGATGCTCTCAAATCCATTTAACTGTTGTTTCATTAATAATTTATTCCAAATTTTAGCAACTGAGAAGTTTTCTACTTTATATTCATTAAATAAGTTTTTATTCAAAATTTGACAACCAGTATATATAAAGTTTTTTTCAAAACTTTGTTTAATTATATTATCTTCTAAATCAAAATCACCCTCTAGGTTATTATCAAAACTTAGTTTTTTATTAACTAATAAAAGAATATTATTCAATTTATTTTGAAAATAATATTTTTGCATATCATTAATTTCACCCACATAATTTTCATTCCAAATAGTATCAGGATTAAAAACAAAAAAATCCTCACAATCTGAGTGATTGATCAAATTTAAAATTCCTCCACCAGTATCTAAAATTTCTTTACCGTCCTCTATAATTTTTATTTTTACTGAAAAATTTTTATTTTTGAAAAAGTCAATAATTTGCTCACTTAAATAAAAAGTATTTAAAAAAATATTTTCGACTTTCAGTTTTATTACAGTATTAATACAATCCTCTAAAATTGTTTGATTTTTGATTTGAAGTAATGGTTTGGGTTTTTCAAGTGTTAAAGGATTTAGTCTTTTGCCAAATCCAGCACAGAGAATAAAGGCGTTGTTAATTTTCATAAATTTTTTTTAAAATTATTATTTAGTAATTTTTTTAAATCTAAGAAAATTTCATTTTCATTGATTCTTAAAGAAATCAATTTCCACGCATAAGGTATAAATTTAAGATAACCTTTTTTTTTATCTCGGATTGCCAGACGTGTAAATATTCCAATTATTTTCAGGTTTCTTAAAATAGATAAAATTTCAAAATCATTTTTTATTTTTTTCTTATCGATTTTTTTTTGATTACCAATATAAAAATTAAAAATCTTTTTTTTTAGAGCTTTTGAGGTTCTTAATCTTACATCATCGACTAAAGAAGCTAAATCATATGCTCTATTTCCTATTAAAGCATCTTGACTATCAATTACACCTATTCTGTTATTAACAAGCATTAAATTTGATACATGAAAATCCCTATGAACAAATACATTTTTTTTCATCTTAAGACATAAAGATAAAGTTTTAATTATTTTTTTAAACTTTTTATTAAAGTCTTGTCTCTTATTTTTTGACAAATTTTTTTTCACATACCAATCGCAAAATAAATTAGCTTCCTCAATTAATATTTCATTTTTATAATCAGGTATTCGATAATATTTATTTCTAAAATTTCTTATTTTTTTATCTTTTATTGACTGTATTTGATTAAGCAATTTTATTATATTTTTAAAATATAATAATTTTTTATTTTTACTTTTCTTTAAAATTTGAAAAATTGTCTTATTTCCAAAATCCTCAACTTCAATATAATTATTCTTATAATTCTCTAGATATAATTTTGGAGCTAGAACTTTGTTTTTATTTAAAATCTTACTAATTGCATCATAAACAAGAAGATTTTTAAATTTGTCCTTTTTTGCTTGAATAACAATAGAATTACCATAATTGGATTTTTTTCTAAAAAACTTTCTATGTGACGCGTCTCCTTTTAATTTTTTAAGATTTTGCATTTATCTATAATTACAAATTTAAACCCTTAATTTTTAATATTCGTTTTTTGTAATCATTTCCATATTCAAAATTTAATTCTATCAAATTTTTTGGTTTTGGTTTTATTTTTTGTGGCCATTCAATTAATGTAATAGCATTAGTTATATCATCAAATAATCCTAGATTGTGAATTTCATCTAAACTATTTATTCTAAATAAATCATAATGATTAATTTTGATTTGTTTAATTTGATACTCATTTAATAAATTGAATGTAGGACTTGTTACTTCAGTTATTTTAAGTCCGTTTTGTTTTTGAAAATTATTGATTAGATATCTAATAAAAGTAGTTTTTCCGACACCCATCTCACCCACAAAAAAAACTACATGTCCTAATTTCAATTTCTTTGAAATCTTCTCAGCTAGTTCCTCTGTTTTTTTTTCTGAAGATAAATTGATAAAATCACTTTTAGTAGCGATAGGCATTAGGTTTAAAAGGTCCCTCTACCCCTACACTGATATAATCTGCTTGATCTTTAGAAAGTTTAGTTAATTTAGCACCAACCTTTTTAAGATGAAGTGTAGCTACTTTCTCATCTAAATGTTTTGGTAAAACATAAACTTTGTTTTCATAATTTTTATGATTATTCCATAGTTCTATTTGAGCAATAACTTGATTTGTGAAAGAAGCGCTCATTACAAAACTTGGATGCCCTGTAGCACAACCCAAATTTACTAATCTACCCTCTGCCAATAAAATTATTCTTTTTTTGCTAGGTAGTTCAATTTCATGCACTTGGGGTTTTACTTCAGTCCATTTGTAATTTTTCAAAGCTTCAACCTGGATTTCATTATCGAAATGTCCGATATTACATAAGATTGCTCTATCCTTCATATCTCTCATATGATCAGCTGTAACAATATCTTTATTACCAGTCGCAGTTACAACTATATCTGCTTTACTAATTGCTTCATCCATTAAAACAACTTCGTAACCTTCCATTGCAGCTTGCAATGCGCATATTGGATCTGCTTCAGTAACTAACACACGAGCCCCACTCTGCCTTAATGATGCAGCACTTCCTTTCCCAACATCACCAAAGCCTGCAACAATCGCAATTTTTCCTGACATCATTACATCAGTGGCTCTTCTTATTCCATCAACTAAACTTTCTCTACACCCATATAAGTTATCAAATTTTGATTTGGTAACAGAATCATTCACATTTATTGCTGGAACCAACAAAGAATTTTCTTTTTCCATTTTATTCAAAGCTTTTATCCCTGTAGTTGTCTCTTCCGAAACTCCTTTAACATCTTTTAATAAATCTTTATATTCATTGTGCATCATTGCTGTTAAATCCCCACCATCATCTAAAAGCATATTAGGTTTCCAACTTTTCTTGCCTTCAATGGTTTGTTTTATGCACCAAACATATTCCTCCTCTGTTTCTCCCTTCCACGCATAAACTGGAATACCAGCTTTTGCTATTGCTGCAGCTGCATGGTCTTGAGTAGAAAAAATGTTACAAGATGACCATCTTACTTCTGCACCTAGATCTACTAAGGTTTCAATTAATACTGCAGTTTGTATTGTCATATGCAAACAACCTATAATTTTTGCACCTTTTAAAGGAGATTTTCCAGCATACTCCTCCCTTAAAGCCATAAGTCCTGGCATTTCACTTTCAGCAATTGAAATTTCTTTTCGTCCAAATTCTGCTTGTGATAAATCTCTTACTTTATAATCTTCCATCGTGGCTCTTCTAACAATTAAAAATTAATTAATCAATAAAACTCTTTATACTTTTGGAAATTCTATTTCCATACTCGCTCCTTTTTTATCTTGTCTATTAGTTGCTTTGATTGTGGCATTATGTAAATCAACTAAATTTTTTACTATATTTAACCCTAGACCAGAATGCTGTCCAAATTTGTCTGGTCTGTTACTGTAGAATCTTTTAAATATTTTATTTGTGTCTTTTTCTTTAAAACCCTGTCCCTCATCTAATATCTTTATGTATACTTTATTATCCTCTGATTTCGAAACTTGCACAATTACATCTTTGTCATCATCACTAAAAGAAATCGCATTATCTAAAAGGTTTGCAATGATTTGTTCAATTCTGTTTTCGATTCCATAAATTAAATATTTATTTTTACCATCATTTTTATAAGAAATATTAATCCCTCTTTTTACTTTATAAATATTATTAAAATCATCTACTACTGACTTAATTATTGGCTCAATATCTATTTTTTTTATTTTTTCTTTACTTAATGCAACTTCATCTTTTAACATTTGCGAGTAATCAGTAATCAATCTTTCAATTCTTTGTACATCGTGGCTTAAAATATTAATCAATTTAAGTCTTTGTTCAGTGTCTTGTGCATCATGTAAAATTTCTGATGCGCTTTTTAATGATGCTAATGGATTACGAATTTCGTGTACAAGATCAGTCGAAAAATTTTCTGCATGTGAAATTCTTTTTTGTAATTCTAAAGTCATATCATCCAAAGAATTAGAGAGTAAACCAAGTTCATCATTTCTTAATTTTAATGTATCTATATTTGTTTTTTTTGTATCTTTATTTTTTATGATTTTGGTATAACTGACTAAATTTTTAATTGGTTTTAAAAAATATCTATTTAAAACAAACGAAAAAATCAATATTACAATACCAACCGCAATTGCAGTTCTAATTACAAAAGTTTTTCTTTCATCTATGGCAGCTTTTATATCATTGGCATTTTCTGTTATTGCTAAATACCCTATATTTTCTCCATCCTTCATCACGTTTTTGATGGTAGTCAATTTAAATTTATTAAATTCTTCCTCGGTAAATGTAAAAGGGATTCCGAAATTTTTAGACGTTGCGTAATTTAAAAGAACATCATTTAAAGACACATTATTTTCATTTCCAATATCAATATTTTTTTCTTCAGTGATTTTTTTTGTTGTTGTTGAGTCCAACACCTCTAACTCAATAGTATCCAACCTTTGTGAAAATGATCTTGGATCTAAGTCTAATGTATCAGTGTCTCCTATCAGATTAAGTTTATTATCAAAAAATATTACTCTATCCAAGTTCTGAAAAAGAAATCTCGTTGAAAACAAAAATTTTCTAATATCTTTTTCAACAAATTTTACATTTAATCTTGTTAGATTATCAATTGTATTATTGATAACTTCAATATGATTTGAGGATTTTTTTTTAATTAAATTTGGTTGGACATTTTTCAAATAAACGAATGTGAACAGACCTATTATTGTAAAAAAAATAGAATTTATGAATAAAAATTTTTTTAAAATTGATAAGTTCTTAAGAAAATTGCTGAGCATTAACTAACATTCCATCTATATCCGCTTCCATATCTAGTTTCTATAGCTGAAAATTCAGGATCAACTTTTTTGAATTTTTTTCTGATTCTTTTAACGTGACTATCAATTGTTCTATCCTCAATATCTGTATCTTCTCTATAAGCTATGTCCATTAATTGAGCTCTCTCTTTTATAATTCCTGGTCTTTTGGCTAGCTCTTTTACAAGTAAAAATTCTGTGGTAGTCAATTTATCAGGCAATTGTTTCCCGTTCCATTCGCACTCTAATTGGGATGGATCAAGTTTCAATTTTCCGTGCGATATAATACTTTTATTTTCCTCAAGAGTTTCTTTGGAATCTTTTTTTCTAAGTTGAACTCTAATTCTTTCAATTAAAACTTTAATTGAAAAACCACCTGATTTTTTTACGAAATCATCAGCACCTAATTTGAGTCCTAGTAATTCGTCAATTTCATCATCTTTAGAAGTCAAAAAAATAACTGGTAATGAGGTTTTTTTTCTCAATTTCTTGAGTAATTCCTCACCGTCCATTTTTGGCATTTTTATATCAACAATAGCTAGATCTGGCGGTGTCCTAGTTAATCCAATTAATGCACTCTCTCCATCAATATAAGTCTGAACTTTAAAACCTTCTTTTTCAAGAGCAATGCTTAAGCTGGTTAGAATATTTCTATCATCATCTACTAAGGCAATTGTTTGTTTTTGCATACTTAATTATAAAAATACTAAATTGTTCTAATTTGGGCAAATAAATTAATGTAATGTACCCCAATTTTCTCCCGTGTTTAAATCTACTGTAAGAGGTATTGAGAAAGAATGTTGATCACTCTCAGCAACGCTAGACATTTCTTCAATTATCACTTTGGATATTTTTTTTACTTCATTTTTTGGACTTTCAAAAATTAGTTCATCATGGATTTGAAGTAACATCTTTGTTTTGTTGAGTTTTTGCTCTTTTAATTTTTTATCAATTCTTATCATTGCTAATCTCATTATTTCAGCAGCCGACCCTTGTATTGGAGCATTAATTGCTGCACGTTCTTGAAAATTTCTCACATTATAGTTTTTATCATTTATATTTATAAAATGAGATCTTCTTCCAAAAATATTACTTACATAACCACTTTTTCTACAAAATTTAATTGTTCGATCCATATAAACTTTTATTTCAGGGAACTTTGAGAAATATGAATTTAAAAACTCTTCAGCTTCAAAATTAGAGACATTTATTTGCTTCGCTAATCCATACTGCGAAATTCCATAAATTATTCCAAAGTTTATGGCTTTAGCCTTTCTTCTTTGTTCTTGATTCACCTTATTGATATCAATATTAAAAATTTGGCTAGCAGTTAGAGAGTGTATATCCTCATTATTTTGAAAAGCTTTTTTTAATTCTTTAACATCAGCCAAATCAGCTAAAATTCTCATTTCAATTTGATTATAGTCTGCAGAAATCAAAATATTATCCTTGTCAGCAACAAAAGCTTTACGAATATCTCTACCATCTTCTGATTTAATTGGAATATTTTGCAAGTTAGGATCACTTGAAGCTAATCGTCCTGTAGTCGTTGCTGCTAATAAAAAAGAAGTATGAACTTTTTTTGTATCAGGATTAATATGTTCGGGTAATGAGTCTGAATAGGTATTTTTTAGTTTTGAAACTTGCCGCCAGTCCAGGACTAATTGTGGAAATTTATGACCTTTAAAAGCGAGATCTTCTAATACTAAGGCACTTGTTGCAAAACTTCCCTTTTTAGTTTTTTTTAAGTCTGCAATCTTAAGATCATTATATAGAATTTCACCGAGTTGTTTTGGAGAAGCAATATTAAACTCTTTCTTGGAGAGTTTAAAAACTTCTTTCTGAATTTTTTCGATCTTTTTTTCAAATTTAGTAGATAATGTTTTGAGAAACTTTTTATCAACTTTAATACCGTGTATTTCCATATCAGCTAAAATTCTAAGTAATGGCTTTTCAAAAATTTCATAAATATTAATCATTTTTTCCTCTTTCAAACTTTTATAGAATTTTTTATATAGTCTATAAGTTATGTCAGCGTCCTCGGCGGCATAATCTTTTGCTTTTTCTAAATCGACTTCACTAAAATTTATCTGTTTCTTTCCAGAACCAACTAATTCTTTGTATTTTATTGTTTTATGACTCAGGTGAATTTCAGATAACGTATCCATGTTGTGTCTATTTTTTCCAGCATCAAGCACATAAGACATAAGCATGGTATCCTCCATCGCTGATAGCGTTATCCCATGATTAAAAAATACAATAAAATCAAATTTAATGTTCTGACCTATTTTTTTGATACTTGGATCTTCAAGTAAAGGTTTTAATTTTTTAAGCACTATGTCTTTATCAATGCACTCATTTGAATTATGTCCTATTGGTATATAACAAGCTTTTCCAATCTTAGAACTCAAAGATACTCCAACTAAATCAGCTTGATGAGGATCTAAAGAATTTGTTTCTGTATCAACTGCAACTTCTCCTATTTCTTCAGCCTCCTTAATCCATTCATCAATTTTACTGTGCTCTGTTATTAGAAAATAATTTTTTTTATCAATTTCAACTTTTTTTTCCTTTAATCGAATATCTTTTTTTTCACCACTAAAATCTGGTTCCCCATAAGCAGAAATAGCAGAGCTAAGTAACCTATTAAATTCCATTTCTCTTAGAAATTTATAAAGTTTATCTTTATCAATTCTTTTTAATTCAAAATCATTGAGTTTCATTTCAATTGGAGCATCGTGCTTTAATGTTACTAATTTTTTACTTATTAAAGCTTTATCTTTGTTGTTTAGTAAAGTCTCTCTTCTCTTATTTTGTTTGATTTCATCTGCTGATCTTAAAAGTGTCTCTAAATCACCATACTTATTAATTAATTCTGCTGCAGTTTTTACACCAATTCCAGGAACACCAGGAACGTTATCACTGCTATCCCCAGCTAGAGCCTGAACATCTATAACTTTATCTGGATCTACTCCAAATTTGTTTTTTACATCCTCATTAGAGATGAACTTATTTTTCATTGGATCAAAAATACGAACATCTTTTCTATATAATTGCATTAAATCTTTATCTGATGAAACTATTGTTACCTTTGCCCCTTTTTTTAAAATCTGATCAACATAAGTTGCAATTAAATCGTCTGCTTCATAATTAACTAATTCAACAGAGGGTAAATTAAAGGCTAAAACCGATTTTCTTATATATTCAAATTGTGGTGCTAAGTCATCTGGTGCCTCAGACCGATTGGCTTTGTAATCACTATAGATTTCATTTCTAAAAGTCTTTCTTGCTGAGTCAAAAATAACAGCAAAATGAGTTGGTTTCTGAAGATTTTCATTTGATTTTGAGTCTTCAAGAAGTTTAAACAACATACTGCAAAAACCACTTACTGCACCAGTCGGTAATCCATCACTTTTTCGAGTTAATGGTGGTAAAGCATAATATGCTCTAAATATATAACCTGATCCATCAATTAGATAAAAATGATCTGTTTTTTGAATCTTATTCATTAAAATTTAATATAGATTAAAGATAAAAATAAGAGTATTATTTTTTATGGAACTTATAAAGCAAAATACTCAAAACCAGCTTGTAAAATCATTATTGATTATCTTTATAGGTTCAATAATTCTTACAATTTCCGCTAAAATCAAGATACCTTTTTATCCAGTCCCAATGACTATGCAAACATTCATAGTTTTATTTTTAGGTATTAGCTTCGGATATAAAATAGCTCTAGCAACTGTAAGTTTATACTTATTAGAAGGTATATTGGGTTTACCAGTATTTTCTAATTCTCCTGAAAGAGGAATTGGTTTGGCTTATTTTACAGGTCCAACAATGGGGTATTTAATTGGATTTCTATCAGCGTGTTTTTTAGCCTCATTCATAAAAAATGATGATAATTATTTTTTAATTTTTTTTAAATTAATATTTTCAGTTTCAACAATTTATATTCTAGGTATTCTATGGCTAGGTACATTAATTGGTTGGGATAAACCTATTTTAAAATTAGGTGTATTGCCTTTTTTAGTTGCTGAAATTTTCAAAATTTGTCTACTTACTTTAATAGCAAAAAAAATTATAAAATTTAGAAAATTTATTTAGGCGATCTTTTAGATAATATTCTTTGAAGAGTTCTTCTGTGCATTTTAAGTCTTCTTGCAGTCTCAGAAACATTTCTATTACATAATTCAAATACTCTGTGAATATGTTCCCATTTAACCCGATCTGCTGACATTGGATTTTCAGGAGGTGCAGCTTTTTTCGATGGATCTGCTAATAACGCTTTTTCTACATCGTCTGCATCTGCTGGTTTAGCTAAATAGTCAATAGCACCCTCTTTGATTGCAGCTACAGCAGTTGGAATATTTCCGTATCCAGTTAGCATTATGATTCGACTTAGTGAGTTTGATGATTGAATTTCTTTTACAACCTCTAATCCATTTCCATCATTTAACCTAAGGTCAACTACCGCAAAACCTGGTTTTTTCACTTTAACCATGTCTTTACCTTTTTGCACACTCTCAGCTTGTAAAACCTCAAACCCCTTTTTTTCCATCGCTCTCGCCAATCTCTCCCTAAAAGGATTGTCATCATCCACTATTAATAAGGATTTATTGTCAAAATCAGCCAGATTTTGTAATGGAGCTTCATTTTTCATGATCTAAATATGGATATTTTTTTCCACAATTCAATAGGCCATTATTTGCTTTACATTGAATAACTATTCAATTAATTGCTCGAATATTAAAGTTTTTTTTAAATAAAAGACTTTTTTTTTGTTAAATTTTTTTTGGGGGGCATTTAAAATGCAAAAATTTAAGTCAGTTGAGGAATTAGTAAATCAACTGAAACCGGAAAAACCTGTCTATTGTATAAGGAAGAATTCTATTCTTTCTGCTTCAAAATTCTTTCAGAAGAAATTTCCAGGAAAAATACTATATGCTGTAAAAACTAATCCCCATCCTGAAGTTATCAAAACTTTGATAAGAAGTGGAATTAATCAATTTGATGTTGCGTCTATCGAAGAAATCAAAGCA
The DNA here is from genome assembly GCA_902547785.1 of uncultured Pelagibacteraceae bacterium. Lineage (GTDB taxonomy): Bacteria > Pseudomonadota > Alphaproteobacteria > Pelagibacterales > Pelagibacteraceae > Pelagibacter. Next base: position 2,111 of record CACCPC010000001.1, on the reverse strand, counting down.
GTGAGGAAATTCGATAATACTGCAAAATGTTCTTTTATGCATACTGTTAAAAGTAGAGAAAGCATAAAGGAAGCTTATTACAATTTTGGAGTAAAAACTTTCGCTTTAGATACTAAAGATGAATTAATAAAAATTATCGAAACAACAGACAATGCTAAAGATTTAGAATTATTTATTAGAGTTGCTGTTTCTAATGAGCATGCTGAAATAGATTTATCAAAAAAATTCGGTGCTTTGAATTCCGAAGCTTCAGGACTGTTAAGACTTGCAAAACTTCATTCAAAAAAAATTGGCTTAAGTTTTCATGTTGGTTCCCAATGTATGCATCCAATTTCATACTCTAAAGGAATTAATGAAGTGGGAAATATAATTAAAAAAACTAAAATAATTCCAGATTATATTAATATCGGTGGAGGCTTCCCGACAATTTATCCTGATCTTGTGCCTCTATCTTTGGAAAGTTATATGGAGGAAATTAAAAAAAGTTTAGAAAATTTAAATCTAAAAAGTATGCCTCAAATAATTTGTGAACCTGGGAGAGCTTTGGTTGCAGAAAGTGGATCAACAATCGTAAGAGTTAATTTGAGAAAAAAACAAAAACTTTATATTAATGATGGTACTTACGGTACACTTTTTGATGCTGGAACACCTAATATAGTTTTTCCATCAAAATTAATTAAAGAAAATTCAAGTAAGATTATTTCCAAGAAAATGACTGCATTTGATTTTTATGGACCAACATGTGACAGTATGGATTATATGAAAGGTCCCTTCCTACTTCCTAATAATATTAAAGAAAATGATTACATTGAACTTGGTCAATTAGGGTCATATGGTTTAACTTTTAGAACTCAATTTAATGGTTATTACTCTAATGAGATTTATGAAGTTGAGGATAAACCAATAATGTCTATGTATGATAAGAATTCAGACAAAGCTACTCTAGTTGCTTAATGTCAGAAAATAAAAATCTTGGTCACAACAGTAAAAAAGATTTCTTAAAAAAACCTGTAGAGCATATTGATATTACATCTTTCGATTCTAGAAAAATTATCTCTTCCATGGAAAAAATGTCTTTTGTTTCAAGAGAAACAGCAAACGCAGCCAATATTTATAATGAAATGTTGAAAGACAAAGAATGTACAATTTTTTTAACATTAGCTGGTTCAACATCTGCTGCCGGTTGTATGAATATTTATAAAGATTTAGTTAAGTATAATATGGTAGATGCAATAGTGGCGACTGGCGCCTCAATAATTGACATGGATTTTTTTGAAGCTCTTGGTTTTAAACACTATCAAGGGTCTCAATTCCAAGATGATACTGAATTAAGAAAAAATTATATCGATAGAATTTACGACACATACATAGACGAAGATGAGTTACAGATTTGTGATAAAAAAATATGTGAAATCGCGGATACCTTGGAACCTAAAAGCTATACATCCAGAGAATTTATTAAAGAAATGGGTAAATATTTAAAAAAAAATTCTATTAAAAAAGACTCTTTGATTGAAACAGCATACGATAATGATGTTCCAATTTTTTGCCCTGCTTTCACCGACTCCAGTGCTGGATTTGGTTTAGTTATACATCAAGAAAAAAATCCAAAAAAGCATATGACAATTGACTCTATAAGAGAATTTAGAGAATTGACTGAAATTAAAATACGCTCGAAGGGATCAGGTTTATTTATGATTGGTGGTGGTGTTCCAAAAAATTTTATTCAAGACACCGTAATTTGCGCTGAACTATTAGGCAAGGAGGTTGACATGCATAAATATGCGGTGCAAATCACAGTTGCCGACTCTAGAGACGGTGCATGCAGTAGTTCAACATTAAAGGAAGCAAGTTCATGGGGTAAAGTTGATGTCACAAAAGAACAAATGGTATTTGCTGAAGCCACTAGTGTATTACCCCTAATAGCTAGCGACGCTTATCACAGAGGTGAGTGGAAAAATAGGGATAAGAAAAAATTCACAAAAATTTTTGAGTAAAAATTGAAATATTTATCAAATAAAAATGGATTTTTAGGAGTCGACAATAAATTTAATTTCAAAGAAAAGGTTGTTGTGGTTCCATTTGGACTTGAGAAAACTGTTAGTTATGGT